>CAJIZE010000010.1 GCA_905181855.1 uncultured Flavobacteriales bacterium | reverse complement strand
AGGCTTATTCGTTTTTATCAGTAACCTTATAGTAACAAAAAAAGGTAGTAAAAGGCAAAACTTTTAAGTTGTTGCTAATTAATAAATCTCTAATTATTATTCCAAAAAATCTTCGCTACAATTAATTAATAAGGTTTCATTTTATTTATTTGAAACTGTGGCCAATAAAAGGATTGAGAGGATTGCAATTTACCTAATTAACCGTTCGCTTTTAATTGGCTTTATTTAATAAACAATTCTATAAATACTTTTGGTAATATACGCTTCAAAGGTTTATTAAAAATAACTGTTATTTCTTGTTTTCTAAAACCTGGCTGCCACAAAATAAACAAGCTATTGCCATTTAACGTCTTTTCCTTTAAATATTTAGGTTAAAAATAGGTTAACTTAACCTAAATTACTTGCTTATTCTTGTTAACCGTTATATTTTAGTTAAATTCGTAAAGATTTTTAGAGGAATGTTCTTTTTAAATTGGCTTGTTGCTGTTTTAATTTTCTTTGTTGGCGCAGCAGTTTTGGGAGAGGGACAATATGTATCTTTACCTGCCTTCCTAAGTTTTGGCTCTTTAGTTTATGGCTATGTAAGAGCTCTAAGGAAAGGGTTCGATAATTGAACCGTAAGGGGTGCAAAGCCCTGATCTTAACGGATTGTGCTCTTTTTGGTTTAAAGCCCTCTACTTTACACTAAATTTTTATTTTTACGTCCCATTTCCGTAATCCGTGACCGACAATTTAAAATATACGCTTGCCTTAGGGCAAATTGATGGTATTGGCCCCAACATAGGTCGTAAATTGATAAGGCATTTTGGTGACGCTCAAGCTGTTTTCAAATCAACATCTAAAGATTTTGACTTAATTAAAGGCGCGGGTAGATCGTTAAGAAAACAAATTCAAGGCTTTAAAGATTTTAGCTACATAGAACAGGAGCTCGACTACATTGAAAAAAACAACCTAAATGTTTACGAATACAATACCGACGATTACCCGAAAAGGTTAAATCATTGTCCCGATGGTCCGCTTGCTGTTTTTTCTCGAGGTATAAAGAATTTAAACCATCCGAGAGCATTGGCGATTGTGGGTACTAGAATGGCGACAGATTATGGAAAAACGTTTACCCAAAAGCTGATTTCTGAACTCGCAGAACACAATGTGGCCATATACAGTGGCTTAGCTTACGGAATTGATATTGCCGCTCATAGAGCGGCCTTAAAATACAGTGTTCCTACCGTTGGAGTTGTTGCTCATGGTCTAGATCGAATATACCCATCACATCACAAAGGAACAGCTCATCAGATGACTGAAAACGGAGCGATTGTATCAGAATTTTTTAGTGGCACTGTTCCCAATAGAGAGAATTTTCCGATGCGCAATCGAATAATTGCAGGTTTGGTTGATGCCGTATTGGTTGTTGAATCAAAACGGTCGGGAGGCGCGATGATTACCGCTGAATTAGGTAATTCATACAACCGCGATGTATTTGCTTTACCAGGACGGGTAACTGATCTTTGTAGTGAGGGGTGCAACTTGCTAATTAAATCAAATCGTGCAGCGGTTATTCAATCGTACAAGGATCTCGAGTATATTATGAATTGGTCTAAAGACGAGCAAACTGATCAACCTAAACAGGTTAAGTTATTTGTGGAATTAGCTGGTGAAGAAGAGCGAATATTTAATTGTCTTCAAAAAAACGGCCCTTTAAGTATTGATAAACTTTGCTTGGAGCTAAATGTACAGGGCCGAACATTGGCTACACATTTACTTAATTTGCAGCTTTCAGGAATGATAAAAACCAAACCTGGTGGCATTTACGACATTGCCTAATTTGAAGTTGACTTAAAATTGATTAATACTTTTTTAGAAATTTCGTAAGGATCGATTGCTGTTGAATACTTGGCCATCAAACGAATAACGAATTTAAAATATGTTTATTTGGGTCTTTATTTGGCTAGGACGGAAACTTTTAATGTGTTTTTCAAACACATAGATTTTACTAGGCGCCACGCAAGACATGGTGTTAATTTTTGCGTAAGTGGCAAGAATCAGACGCAGAAGGCTAATAATCATGTTTTTACAAAAAGTGATTTTAAGCTAATCAAAAAAGGCTCAATTACCAGTGTAGTTATAAGTGGAGAAATCAGGTTGAAGAATGGTAAATAACTTGTGTTAAATGATAAAGAGGTTGTAATTAAAATATAAGTGTTTAAAACTCCGTTATACCGTGCCATTAGTAGATAAAGCAAATGGTAATTTTGTGTTTCTATTTAATTTGACATAGACCAGTTATGAAAAAATTTATTGCTCCTTTATTTGTTTGCCTTATAGCAGCGTCCTCTTGTGTTTCACCAAAAAAAGTACAAGAAATAAAAGATAACTACACAAAAAGCGAGGACGAAAGAAAGTACCTTTCTAAAGAGAACCAACGCTTGGAATCTGAAACAAAAGAGCAAAATGCTGAAATTGAAAAATTTAAAAAGAATTTATTTGCTCTGGCAGAAGATACCACCAGCACCGGAATTGAACTAAGAAGAAAAGCAAAAGAATACGACCGAGTAAATCGATTAAATGATCAGCTTCTAAAAAAGCAATCGGAATCATCACAACTTAGTGCAGAAGAAAACAAGAAATTGCTTACAGAACTCCAACTGGCGCAAGAAGAACTTCAGAAAAAAGAAGATGCGCTTAAAAAATTGGAGCGCGAATTAAACGCCAAAAAAGACAATTTAGATCAGTTAAGCGGAGCATTAGCATCGCGTGAAGCAAGAGTAAAAGAACTAGAAGACTTAATTGCTCAAAAAGATGCTTCGGTAAGAGCCTTAAAGGATAAAGTTGCTGACGCTTTGCTAAACTTTAAAGACAAGGGATTAAAAGTTGAGCAAAAGAATGGTAGAATCTATGTATCGATGGAGGCTAATTTGTTGTTCCCCTCGGGCAGTACATCTATACAGACAGAAGGTAAAAAAGCCTTGGTAGATTTAGCTAAGGTTTTAGAAAAACAAGAAAACATAACTGTTTTGGTTGAGGGTCACACCGATACTGATGCTTACGGAGGTAGCGGTCAAATTAAAGACAATTGGGATTTATCAGTAATAAGGGCAACTGCTGTTGTTAAAATTATGATTCAAAATTCTAGCTTAGACCCAATAGTATTAACTGCCGCTGGTAGAGGAGCATTTATGCCTCTTGATTCAGCAAATACTGCTGAGGCCAAAGCAAAGAACCGACGTATCGAAGTAATTCTTACACCTAATTTAGATCAACTTTTTGAAATTCTAGATAGAGCTAGCGAGTAATTTTTAATCCGAAAATACAACTCTAGTAAAAAGGCTACCATTTGTATTAGTGGCCTTTTTCTTGCTCTTTATTTACTCTATAACATACCTCAGTCCACCGTAAAACATTCTGCCGAATATTGGGCCCCAAACCATTGAGCTATCAAAAAAACTGCTGTTTGGGTTATCAGCTGACACTATTGGGCTTGACTGTTTGAAGTTTGTAATGTTTTCGGAACCAACATAAACCTCAAACCGTTTTCCGAAAACGCGTGTTGCTTGAAAGTTTGCTGTTATAAACGCCGGTGAGTTCGATTCTAGCTGATATTCTACAGGACTTGAAACCGTTTTAGGTAACCTTGATTCACCAATGATGTTTACCGTTAAATCAGTTTTCCATTGCTTAAACTCTTTTGTTTTTTTTGTTTCATGTCCCAAATTAATAAATCCTCTGTGCGATGCAACCAAAGGGGCAAGATCTAATCCATGTTCAAATTGCTTTTTAACCTCTAACCACCGGTAAGCTAATCTTAGTTGTGTTCTTTTGACGATTTCATAACCTCCTTCAACTTGAAATGAGTTTGAGAAAGACTTACCGTTTAAATTATAAATCCATACTTCTTGGGCTGATTGATCTAGGTCTACAATTACTTGGTTTATAAAGTCCGTTCTATAAAAGTCAACCGAAACTTCACCATCTCTATAATTCAACCGAAACTTATTCGTAAGGTTTATTCCGTTGTTCCAGGCAATTTCAGGCAGCAACTCGCCTGGGGCTAAAACAGCATTGTACCAACTTCTGTTAGTGGCAAGCAGCCCAATATTCTCCGTTATTACATTAGGTGTTCTTTGACCTCTACCCGATGATATTTTAAGCGATGTGTTTTCGTTTAAACTGTATCGCGCATGAAGTCTTGGAGTTATAAAAGAACCAAACAAATTGTGGTAATCGATGCGTAACCCAGCAATAGCGCTCCAATTACCTTTGTTTATTGTTGCTTCTGTAAAAATCCCCGGAACAACTTCTAACCTTTCAATCTGTGTTTCTAAGGACGATACTTGGCTATAGTTGATGCTTTCGTTATAATCATCAATCATTATGCTGACGCCTGCCTTTAAAAGCAAGTCATCGTTTAAAACCCCCGTTTGAAGGATAAAGTTGGAATACCAGCTGGTCTGATAACCTTTGTATTTGGTATTACCAAAATTAGAATTGGTTTCTTGAATCGATCCAAAATTTTGAAAACCTAAGCTGAAAGAACCTGCTCCAACATACCCCAATTTAGCGAAGGCTTCCACTCTGTTGTTCTTAATGATTACCTTATATGCTGGCACAGTTCCACTTTCAGAAATTTGACCTGCCTCATGGTCTTGACCTACAGCGCCAATTCCTATTTCTGAGCGTAACCCGCCTGTTCCAATAAACCTCCAATTGTTATAAATCGCATAATCGTTTTCCAGTGGATTGTCCATAAACCCATCGCTGTTTCTATCTGCTTGAAATTTTAAAGTTTTGGCATGAACCAATAAATTGGACCTCCATCGAGCACCTAATTTTTGCTGATACAACCCGTTTACTTCAACTCGTCCACCTCCATTTACAAATAGGTTTAAATGCAGTTTCTCTGAGTCAAAGGGTCCTTTCACGTCCACATTAATTTGCCCTGTAATACTTTCGAATCCATTAACTACTGAGCCTACACCTTTCGAAATTTGAATAGAACCAATCCAGGGTCCAGGTATATAGGTTAAACCGTAAATGGTAGATAAACCTCTTATCGATGGAATATTATCGCTCAAAACTTGGGTGTATTTGCCTGATAGCCCAAGCATCTTTATTTGTCTTGTTCCTGTTACCGCATCAGTAAAGGACGCGTCAATGGAGGCGTTGGTTTCGAAACTCTCTGATAAATTGCAACAGGCGGCTTTTCTTAATTCTTGTTCCCCTACCGTTGTAATGTTTAAAGGGTTTATCAATGATATTTCTGAAGATTTTTTCCGGTACTCAACCTTAAATGTTTTAAGTTGTTCTCCATTTAACAACACTATTTCAATTGGTGGTTTTACCTTTTTAACATTAACCGTGTCCGATTTGAATCCTACGTAAGTTACAATTAGGAGCGATGTAGATTCAACTTTGTTTATTGAAAACTCCCCAGATTCGTCAGATGATGTGCCGGTTTGCGTTCCTTGCCAATAAATATTAGCTCCAGGCAATGGTTCTTTTTTTGCATCACTTGAAACAGTTATGACTTTCCCGGTAATTTGAGCGGAGCCAAATAAACTTGCAGCAACAAAAAATATCAGTAGTATCTGTTTTCTCATTTAGCAGTCTTCAAGTTCGCATTTTTCCGCGGCTGTTTCAATTTCAATGGTAACATGCTGTATGTTGTTATGGCTCAAAATATGCCTTACCTCACTCTTAATTTCTACTGCTCTAGCTCTATCGCATTCTTCTGAAATCACAACGTGTATGGTAAGAATATTGAATTCTCCATCCATACTCCAGCTGTGTAAATCATGTAGGTCGAAAACATCATTCAGCTCTTTAATATCGGCCTTTACCTTAGCCATATCGATGTCTTCAGGAATCCCTTGTAAAAATATTTTTGAAACCGATTTTATGTTTTTCAACGCATTGAAGGCAATGTATGTTGCTATTATTAACGACAAAATTGGATCAATGATAAAAAGATTGGTAAAGTAAATTACAATGCCTCCAATTAGTACAGCGATCCAACCCAATACATCTTCCAATAAATGCAAGCGAACCGCTCTAGTGTTCAGAGAATCTTTTCCTTGCATTTTAAAAACGGCAAGCCCATTAAATGTTATTCCGATTAAAGCTAAAACCAACATGCCTTCGCTATTAACTTCTTGAGGGTTTAAAAGTCGGGGTATTGAATTTACCACAATCCAAATTGAACTTATCACCAATATTGCAAATGTTAAAAGCGCTGATAAGGTTGAAAACCGTTTGTAACCATAAGAGAAGTGTTTATCTCTTCGGCGTTCTGATACTTTTTGAAAATACAGCGCTCCACCAATTGTAATTGAATCGCCCAAATCATGTACCGCATCTGATAAAATAGCCATTGAGTTTGTAAAAACTCCACCTACTATTTCAATAATGCTAAACGATAAGTTTAGCCAAAAAGCTATTCTTAATGCTTTGGTGTTTTCACCATCTTTTTGATGTTGATGATGTTGATGGTGTCCCATGGCTTTTAGAAAAAACTATTAGTGTTTTTTCTCCTCCAGGTACTTACAGCAATCTGAAAGGCTATTGTAAACTTCAGGTAAAACATCCATTTTATCTGTTTTATGACCAACAGCAACCAGCGCTTTGTGTAGGTCCATCTCGTCAATTTTTTGAGGATTGTAAACCACTTCACAAATGTTTGTTTCCAGGTCGTACCTGGCAACTTTAACTCCTTTTAAATCAAGCGCCGATTCTATTCTAGCAGTACACTTACCGCAAACACCTTCAACTTTAATATTTACTGCTTCTTTCTTTGATTGTGCTTTAACCTCGTTAAAAAAGGTCCCGCAAACCATCAATACTAAAATTACTGTACTTTTATATGGATTCTTCATGCTTTGATTTTTATACAATAAAAAGGAATGAGTCGCCCCTTAATCTTAAATTAACAACTGTTTAACAGTCACAAAGATAATATACATGTTGTTGATTTTGTTTTTAGACACATCTAAAAATATTATTTGCCTCATGTAAATATTTATATTTGCGCCCATATTATGGAAGAAAATTTTTGGTTTGCATTAGGGTTAACTCTTTTTGCAGGGCTTTCAACTGGTATTGGCAGTTTTATTGGGCTATTTACAAAAGCCACCAACCACAAGGGTTTGTCTTTTGCCATGGGTTTTTCAGCCGGTGTTATGATCTACATTTCATTTACAGAGCTGTTTTTTCAAGGACAAGAATCTTTAATAAATGAATTGGGAGAAAAGGGGGGCTCTTGGGCTGCGGCTATTTCGTTTTTTGTTGGTATTTCACTTATTGCAGGTATCGATAAATTTATTCCTAGTTATGAAAATCCACACGAATATTCTGATACCACAGCTTTAGAGGTTGATGAAAACAAAATAAAAACATTACCAAAAGCCAAGTTAATGCGTACAGGAATGTTTACGGCTATAGCCCTAGGTATTCATAATTTTCCTGAAGGCATGGCCACATTCGCTGGTGCACTGAAAGACGTATCATTGGGTATTCCGATTGCCGTAGCCATTGCCATTCACAACATACCCGAAGGATTGGCTGTTTCTGTACCTATTTATTATGCAACTGGTAACCGTAAAAAAGCTTTCTTCTACTCTTTTCTTTCAGGATTAGCCGAACCCGTTGGTGGGCTTTTAGGGTACCTTATTCTCAGACCCTTTTTCAACGACCTTTTGTTTGGATACATCTTCACCGGAATTGCAGGCATTATGGTATTCATTGCCCTTGACCAATTGTTGCCAGCTGCCGAAGAGTACGGTGAACACCACCATGGTATTTATGGATTGGTTACCGGCATGGCAGTTATGGCAGTAAGCTTACTTCTGTTTTTGTAAAAATCAGACTTTAAAAGAGTCCAGTTATATTTCCGTTTTCATCAATATCGATGTTCTCTGCTGCTGGGTTGTTTGGTAAACCTGGCATACGCATTATGTTACCAGCAATCGCCACCACAAAACCTGCTCCAGCAGCCATTTCCACTTCTCTAATGTTAAATTCAAAATCCGTAGGAGCTCCAACCATTTTGGCATTATCCGAGAATGAATATTGTGTTTTAGCGATACAGATTGGAACATCACTTAAGCCTAAACTTTCGGCTAACTTAATGTCGCGTAAAGCTTTTGCGGTGTAGGTTACTTTACCTGCTCTGTAAATTTCAGTAGCAATTTTTTCAATCTTTTCTTTTAGAGTTAATTTCAAATCGTAGATGGGTGTAAACTGTACTTCTTCCTGATTATCGATTACATCAAGTACTGCCTTTGCTAATTCTATTCCACCATCTCCTCCTTTTGCCCAAACCTCTGACAAAGCAACTTTTACTCCTAATTCGTTACAGAGCTGTTTTACTAAATCCAATTCTTCCTGATGATCCGTTGGAAAATTATTAACCGCAACAACGGCCTCTAAATTGAATTTCTTAACATTTTCAAGATGTCTCTTCAAGTTTTTAGCACCTTCTCTTAAGGCACCATCATTTCTTTCGCCAAGTGCATCTTTTGCCACACCACCATGAAACTTTAACGCTCTAACAGTACATACAATTACTACTACTTGAGGTTTTAATTTTGCATATCTACTCTTAATATCAAGAAATTTTTCGCCTCCTAAATCAAAAGCGAAACCTGCTTCTGTTACCACGTAATCAGATAACGATAAGCCCATTTTTGTAGCAATAATAGTGTTGGTTCCTTGTGCAATATTAGCAAAAGGTCCACCGTGAATAATAGCCGGGTTACCTTCAAGGGTTTGAACCAAATTTGGTTTAACGGCATCTTTCAATAAGGCGGCCATTGCACCATTTGCTTTTATGTCTTTGGCAAAAATCGGTTTATTGTCATACGATTTACCAATGTACATTTTACCAAGTCGCTCTTTTAAATCATTTAAATTAAGACTCATACAAAGAATCGCCATAACCTCAGATGCAACACCAATATCAAAACCAGACTCACGTGGATGTCCGTTTGATTTACCACCTAGAGCAATAATGATGTTACGGAGCGAACGATCGTTCATGTCCATCACCCTTTTGATTACAACAGTACGTGGGTCAATTTTTACCAATGGGTTTTTTGCTTGAATGGTGTTATCAACCATCGCGCAAAGTAAATTGTGTGCTTTTTCAACTGCCGAAAAATCTCCTGTAAAATGTAAGTTAATGTCTTCCATCGGTACAACTTGGCTGTATCCGCCACCTGTTGCGCCACCTTTCATTCCGAAAACAGGGCCTAAAGATGGCTCTCTAAGAACAACCAATGATTTTTTCCCCAGCTTGTTTAAGCCTTCGTTTAAACCTATTGAGGTTGTAGTTTTTCCTTCACCAGCAGGTGTCGGAGAAATTGCGGAAACCAATATCAGTTTTGATTTTTTAGCTTTTTCATCATCAATTAACGTTAATGGAAGTTTCGCTTTTGTCTTACCATAGGGTTCCAATAGCTCATTATCAATTGATAATTTTGCCGCTATTTTTCCGATAGGCATCAATACTGTCTTTTGTGCAATTTCTATATCTGACATCTTAAAGGGTTTAAATTTTCTGAAAGATGCTCAATACAATTTATACGACAAAATGAAAGTGTTAATAATTAGTAGAAAATTAAAATTTCGTATCCATTCCTCACTATTTAGAAAGGCTAAATTTGCGTTTTAACAAACAAGAATGCCGCTATACCCTGATAATATAAAGTCGAAACTACCCGGAATTGGAGTCAACATTTTCTCAAAGATGTCTGCCCTTTCGAAAAAATACGGCGCAATCAATTTATCACAAGGGTTTCCTGATTTTGGGGTTTCCCCACATTTAGTTAGTCTGGTAAACCATTACATGAGCATTGGCTTCAACCAATACGCTCCTATGGAGGGTGTGTTAAAGTTAAGAGAGGCAATATCTACAAAGGTACAAGCGCTTTACAGCGCCAAGTATGAGGCGGAAACGGAAATTACCATTACCGCCGGCGGAACACAAGCCATTTACTCTGCAATTACTGCCTTTATTACCGAAGGCGATGAGGTGATTATTTTTACTCCGGCCTACGATTGTTACGCTCCTGCGGTAGAACTTAATGGCGGTAAACCTATTTACGTTCAGCTTAAAGACCCCTACTACAATGTTGATTGGAGTGAGGTTAAAAAAGTAATGACGCGTAGAACAAAAATGATTGTGATTAATACACCTCACAATCCTACGGGAGCGGTTCTTTCATCGCAAGATATGGTTGAACTCGAACGATTAACCAGCGGTACTGACATTATTATTTTGAGCGATGAAGTATACGAACATATTTTATTTGATGGCTATGAACATCAAAGTGTTGCTCGTTTCCCGAAATTAGCAGAGCGGTCGTTGTTGATTTATTCTTTTGGTAAAACGTTGCACGCCACAGGTTGGAAAATAGGCTATGTTTTAGGTGCCAAAAACTTAATGAAAGAGTTTCGAAAGGTTCATCAATTTCAAGTTTTTGCGGTAAACCATCCTATACAACACGCTTTGGCAGATTTTATAAGCAACGAAAAAAACTACAAGCAGATTAGTTCAGTTTACGAACAAAAAAGAGATTTCTTTTTAGATGCATTAAAGAGTTCTAGGTTTAAGTTTAGTCCAACTCCTGGCACCTATTTTCAGTTGTTAGACTATTCAACAATTACCGATGAAAACGATGTGAAATTTGCTGAACGACTTACCAAAGAGTTCAAGGTAAGCGCTATACCTGTATCGGTTTTTTATCACCGTTCTTTGGATAAAAAGATGTTGCGTTTTTGCTTTGCTAAACAAGAAGAAACTTTGGCTGCAGCTACTGAAATTCTGAAGAACATTTAAACCTATTACCCCTCGACCAACCCAGGGTGATGTTGAACCGAATTATCATTTAATAAGTTTTTACATTTGATGTTATGAATGCATTAAAAGTTACAACTATTCAATCCTCTCTGCTCTGGGAATCTCCAAAAGAAAATTGTAAGCATTTTGAAAACCTAATTGCTGCGGTTACCGATGGATCTGATCTTGTTGTATTGCCCGAAATGTTTACAACAGGCTTTTCAATGGATTCGAGTAGGTTGGCAGAACGGCATCATGGAACAACCTGGCAATGGATGGTTTCAACTTCAAAAACACACAACGTTGCCATTACAGGTAGCCTTATAATTGAAGATAGCGGCAACTACTTTAACAGACTCTATTTTGTTGCTCCAAACGGCGAAAGCCACCATTACGACAAAAAACATTTGTTTAGAATGGTGAACGAAAACAACTTTTTTAAAGCAGGTAAAAAGCGTTTAATTTTAAACTACAAAGGCTGGAACATTTGCCCAATGATCTGTTACGACTTACGTTTCCCGGTTTGGAGTAGAAACACCAAACCTAAATACGATTTACTGCTTTATGTTGCTAACTGGCCTATGACAAGAGCAATTGCTTGGAGTGCTTTACTGACAGCAAGAGCTATAGAAAATCAATGTTATGTTGTTGGGGTTAATAGAGTTGGTGAAGATGGTAACGGACTTCCTTACTCCGGTAATACGGCTGTAATTGACCCAAAAGGTGTCACCCTGAACCAAGCTAAACCGCAGCAAAAAATTATTGAAACGACCTCACTTTCTTTAAACGAACTGAATGAATTTAGGCAAAAGTTTCCGGTGGGAATGGATGCTGATGGGTTTGAGTTTGTTGGTTAATACTTCTGACAGGCAACCTTCAAATAGATGAATTCTCATTTGGGGCTTTTTAGATTGTAAACAGATGGTATATTTAAGGGCTGTTTTATCGAGAAAGGGTAACCTGTGTTTTTTGCTGATGCTAATTCAGCTTGTCTAAAACCTCTTCAACCTCAATATCATGTATTGATTCAACAGGGTTTTTTTTGCCATTTTTTACTAGAAAATGAGCGTCACTGCCAACAGGCGCCCACCTGCCTGGGTGAATTTGTTTTTGTGGGGCATACAATCCAATGGCTTTTTTACCCAATGCTGCACCAATGTGCAAAGGTCCTGTTGATGCAGCTAAAACGCCATCAGCATTTCGAATAAGTGCAATAAGCTCTTCTAGCTTTAATAAACCAAACAAAGGTTTTGCGTTTTGTTTTTTTAGTGATGGTAGTCTAGTTAAGAGTTCCGCTTCATCTTTAGTTCCTGTAATTAATATGTTGAACTTGTTTTCATCCAAAGTTTCAATTAATTCTAGATACTTGCTTTCAGGCCACTCCACCGCACTGCCCTTTGATTTAGGGTGTATCACCAAATTGAATTTGGTTTTATCAATTAACGAAGTTAGCGCATTAGGTAAATTTTGCGTCTTTAAATTGTAGTACTCAGGTAATTCAGGCAACGTTGGAATAAATGAAATTCCGAGTCCTTTTAAAAGCTTGAAATTTAGTTGCGCCTCGTGCAATTCAGAGCGTTTTCTGGTAAAACGAACCAACCTGTTGCAATTGGCTAAGTTGTACAATCTACCAATGGTTCCGACCCTAATAGGAACTTTTGCCAACTTGGCAATTCGCGTTGTTTGCTTTGTAGGAAAAACATGAATTATAGCGGCCGCATCCAGCTGCGTAAAAAAACTGATTTGCTCGCGAGTACTCTTGTCTTTGATCAAATCCCAATTAACAAATTCATCAACAGCCGTGCAACTCTCAATGATTGACTTAGTGTAAGTTTTGCCTAAAAACAAAATCTGTATTTCAGGCCATAGCTTTTTTAAATAACCAAGCATTGGCAGCGTGAGAATTACATCTCCTATTCCATCTGTTCGTGATATGATTACTCTTTTATAATTCATCGCCCTGTTGTAGTTTTTTTAACTTAGAATATTTTTGAAAAGCAGCATACGCTGAAATTCTACATACTTGAAATCCTGCCGCTCCATCTAAAAAACCAAGCTGTATAAAATAAGCCTTTACAAACTTGGCTAACGGTGATGTAAGCATTTTTATAAAATTACTCCGTTTTCCTTTTAAGTAAGCGTCTTTTGCTGTTAATGTTGTAAACTTATCAGCTTGAGCGTAGTGGTCTGTTTTTGTGTAGTAACTGTAGTGAAACAAATCGCCTTTTAGTTTCTCGATATGAACAGAGTTCTTGAACACAATTTGCTCGTGTATATCTCCCTCCCATTTTCCATCTTCACGATTCCACAGCCTCATTTTAGTGTCGGGATACCATCCGCAATGTTTTATCCACGAACCACAATAATTGGTTAGTCGATTAAAGCTAAAACTAGTGCCGGTCGTTAAATTTAGTTTTACAGCAACAATGCTTTTTGTTAATTGATCTGATACCATTTCATCGGCATCAATGCTTAAAATGTAGTTGAATGCAGCTTGTTCGTTTCCGTAATTTTTGGTTGCAGAATATCCTTGCCATTCCGTGCGGATAACTTTTGCGTCTAAATTTTCAGCTATCTCAATGGTTTTATCGGTTGAGCCGCTATCTACAATTAAAACTTCATCAGCAATGGTTTTGAGGCTTTCAATGCAGCGAGCAATGTTGCGCTCTTCATTTTTAGTAATAATAACTGCTGAAATATTTGCCATAGCTAAACGTTGGGTAAAAGTAAAAAATACCCTTCCTAAAATGTTAAACAATTCGAATTATTGTAAGCAGGGTTAAATTCTATCTTTGCCGCATAAAATGAAAAGAATTTCCGAAATATTATTCTACACCAAAAACTATCGATTAAACGTAGTTTTAAATGTGTTTTTTCATTTGTTAACCTCTGTGTTTTCGCTGTTTTCGTTCGCGGCAATTGCTCCTTTTCTTGCTATTCTATTTAAAACAACCAAGCAAGTTACGGTTGTTAAGCCTTCAGAGTTCACATTAACTACGGGTAGTGTTCTTGATAACATGAACTACTTTCTTTCTAGCTTTATAGCAGAACATGGAGAGGAGGGAGCGCTGATGCTGTTGTGCTTTGTTTTGGTGTTTATGTACCTACTTAAAAACACAACCAACTACCTTGCAATGTTTCATATTGCCCGAGTTAGAGCGGGAGTAGTTAAAGTGCTGCGCGAAAAAATTTATACTAAAATACTCGCTTTACCATTGTCGTTTTTTACCAACGAACGAAAAGGAGATATTCTTACCAAGTCTACCAGTGATGTAACTGAAGTTGAAATTTCGATGGTGGGTGCACTAGAGATTCTGTTTCGTGACCCTGTAAAGTTTGTTCTCTATTTAGGAACGCTGTTTTTAATGAGTTGGGAGCTAACCCTGTTTGTTTTAGTTCTTCTGCCCATTAGTGCTTTTGTCATTACCAGAATTGGTAAGTCGTTAAAACGAAAAGCCAAAAAAGGACAATTTAAAATGGGAGAAGTAATCGCTATTATGGAAGAAACCCTTTCGGGAATGAGAATCATAAAGGCTTTTAACGCCGAAAAAGAACTTCAAGGGAAATTCAACCAACAAAATGAGCGTCATTTCAATTTAATGACCAAAATTCACCGTCGTCATTTTTTAGCTGCTCCATTAAGCGAATTAATGGGAGCCATTTTAATTTCAATCATCTTATGGTTTGGTGGTAAAATGGTGTTGGACAACGATGCCGTTTTAAGTGGAGAGTTTTTCATCACTTTTATTGTGATTTTCTCACAGTTAATACCACCTGCTAAGAAATTTAGCGATGCTTTTTTTAGACTTCAAAAAGGGTCAGCATCGCTTGATCGGATAAAAGAAATCTTAAACGCCGATTTAAAGGTTAAAGAAGCAACAAACCCTATTGCTAAAAAAGACTTTACAACCCAACTTAACATAGAAAACTTAAGTTTTAAATACGATCAAGATTGGGTACTTAATAAGGTTAATCTTAAAATTAATAAAGGCGAAACGGTTGCCTTAGTTGGCGCATCGGGTGGTGGAAAATCAACCTTAGCTGATATGATTCCACGGTTTTATGATCCTCAAGATGGAAACATTACAATTGACGGAGTCAACCTAAAAGACATACCTCTAGCTGATGTTCGAAATTTAATGGGCGTGGTATCACAAGAGAGTATTTTATTTAACGATTCTATTTCGAACAACATAACTCTTGGGTCTGAAAGCAAAAAACTAGAGGATGTTAAGGCTGCGGCACATATAGCAAACGCGAAAGAGTTTATTGAAGACTCCAAACTAGGCTATGATTCATCGGTTGGCGAACGTGGTACAATGCTATCTGGAGGTCAAAGACAGCGTGTAAGTATTGCCCGAGCTGTATTTAAAAACCCACCCATTTTAATTTTAGATGAAGCAACTTCAGCGCTTGACACAGAAAGTGAAAAACTTGTTCAAGATGCATTAAACAACCTCATGAAAAATCGTACCTCAATTGTTATCGCTCACCGTTTATCTACTATTCAGCATGCTGATAAAATTGTAGTAATAGAGCGAGGTAAAATAGTTGAGGTTGGAACCCATAAAGATTTAATTGCTTTAAATGGCTTCTATACTAAGCTAACTAATTTACAAACCTTTGATTAAAACAACATGAAAATTAGCGGTTTTAGCATGGTTAAAAATGCCGATAAGCTTTACTTTCCTATAAAGCAGGCTATTGAATCAATTTTACCAATTGTTGACGAGTTTGTAATTGCCATTGGTGATTGTGACGAAAACGATAAAACGGTTGAAATTGTTGAAAGTATAAATTCTGACAAGGTTAAAATAATACGCACCGTTTGGGATTTAAGAAAGTATCCAAACGGAATGGAAAACGCACACCAAACCGATATAGCTAAATCACATTGCACTGGCGATTGGCTTTTTTACCTTCAAGCTGATGAGGTAGTTCATGAGCAATATTTACCCATTATAAAAGCGCGTTGTCTGGAACTTTTAGAAGACCAAAAAGTTGAAGGCTTGGTCTTTAACTACAAACATTTTTGGGGAGATTATTGGCATTATAGCGACTCACATAGTTGGTATCCTCGTGAGATAAGAATTGTTCGAAACCGGCCAGAAATACACAGTTGGGAGTCTGCTCAAAGTTTTAGAAGAATTCCAAATTTTGATGGTGTTTTTTACCGTCAACAAGAGGGGACTTTTAGGTTGAAAGTTGCAAAAGTTAATGCCTACATTTTTCATTACGGATGGGTTCGTCCACCTCATCTTATGCAACAAAAAAGAAAAGCGTTGGACACAATTCACAAGGGTTCGCAGCGCGTAGCTGAGTTGTATCAGGACAGGGGTGATGTTTTTGAATATGGACACATAAACCAACTTACCAACTACAAAGATTCAGTTCCGAAGATTATGAACGAATGGGTAGCAAGGTTTGATTGGAAAGACAAGCTGGATTATAAAGGAGAGCATGAATTAAAACGCGACCTTTTTAAGCATGAGCAATTAAGGTACAGGGTTATTACTTGGGTAGAAAACAATATACTCGGAGGAAGAGCGCTTGGAGGTTTCAGAAACTATCTTTTGTTAAAACGCTAATTAATCTTAAAAAATGATATGCAGGAAAATCAATTTCACTTATTGTTACATTTAACCTCTACTAGAAAAGTATGAGTAAAAACAAATCCTTTTTCATCCTTCTGCCAATAATTGTGTCGCTGATATTTGCCGGTGGTCTATATATTGGAAACAAATTAGGAAACAATCAGACCTACAACGGCAACAAATCTTTTAGCTTACCATTAGGCTCTGGTAATAAACTAAACGACATTATAAATTACATCGATAACGAATACGTTGACGATGTTCAAAAAGAGACTCTTTTGGATGAAGCCATTCAAAATGTTCTTCAGAATTTAGACCCACACAGCCATTACATAACTGCCGCCGACATACAAGCGTTAAACGAACCACTTGAAGGTAGCTTTGATGGTATTGGCGTTCAGTTTAGTATTCAAAAAGATACTGTTGTTGTAATCACTCCGGTAAACGGCGGTCCATCTGAAAAAGTAGGCGTTAAAGCTGGCGACAGAATAGTTGCGGTTGACAAAGAAGTAATTGCTGGTGTTGCTATATCAAACCAAAAAGTAATGAAGCTTCTAAAAGGGGCGAAAGGGTCAATAGTTAATATTACAGTTTTAAGAAATCAAACAAAAACAGTTGATTTTACTATTTCTAGAGATGCTATTCCTATAAATAGTGTTGATATTGCTTATATGTTGAATCAAGAAACGGGATATCTAAAAATTAGTCGATTTGCAAAAAACACCTATAATGAGTTTTTATCCTCAAGTACCAAGTTGGTAAATACTGGAATGCAAAAAATGATTCTTGATTTACGTGGCAATGGCGGCGGTTATATGGATGCTGCCACAAACATAATTGACGAATTTTTACCAAAGGGCGCTTTGATCGTTTACACCGAAGGCAGGGCAAGACCTCGAAAAAGCTATAAAGCAACACGTAAAAGCTCATTAGAAAGCATTGAGCTAATAGTTCTAATTGATGAAGGCTCTGCATCAGCTAGCGAAATAATTGCAGGGGCAATCCAAGACAATGATAGAGGCCTAATTGTAGGTCGCAGGTCCTTTGGTAAAGGGTTAGTACAAGAGCAATCTTCTTGGCCTGATGGTTCTGCTACACGATTAACAATTGCTAGGTATTACACACCTTCAGGAAGGTGTATTCAAAGGCCTTACGACAATGGCACTGAGGATTACCATCAAAACATGGCCGATAGAATCAGCAATGGGGAGCTTTATGAAAAAGACAGTATCCCTTTATCAGACACACTGGCTTACAAAACAAAAAATGGGCGTACCGTTTATGGCGGCGGCGGTATAACGCCTGATGTTTTTGTGCCGGTTGATTCTATTGGAAACACTTTTTACTTTTCTGAATTAATTTATCGAGGAGCATTTTACCGTTTTGCATTTAATTACTCAGATAAAAATAGAAACACATTAGCAGGGTTAGGCGAAGTTGATGCCTATGAAGAGTATTTTAATAACAACTCTCAAGTTATTTTAAGTGCCTTTTTGTCGTTTTCTGATAGCTCTGGTATTGTTAAAAACGATGTTGAGTATACAAGATCAAAAGCCAAAATAGTATCCAGATTAAAGGCTCAAATTGCGAGAAACATTTGGGACGACGAAGGTTTTTACCCACTCTATAATCAAACTGATTACACTATAAACACGGCTTTAGGGTATCTCGAAAGGCCTTTAAGTTTAAAATTACCTCAAGTTGAATCCAACGCGTTTTAATTAAACCCTTTTTCAACCTATTCTAATTTTTAATACTTCTTGATTAGCCTTGTAATAAATATATATGATCTAAAGTTTGCAGATTCATTTTATATTCTTTTAATTTAGAGTCTGATTATTAGGTGTTTATTAAAAATTTAGCTGTGGTATGGAAAAAATAATTGGGTTTCATGAAAGCGTTTTAGAATTAGGTAGTGGCAGTCCTGTCGTCTATCTTTTATTAGGCTTTATTGCTTTGGTTGCCATTACTGGTCAATGGATGCTCTATTATAAATGTGACCTACCTGGTTTAGCTTGTATTGTTCCGATATGGAATGTTACTACCTTTCTCAAAATTATGGGCCGTCCGGCATGGCAGGTATTCATTGTTATTATTCCTCCTCCTATCATTTTTTGGGGGTTCGTTATGAACCCTGGTGCAATTGGCTATTCTTTAGCGGTATTGTCTGCTGTTGTCTTTATTGGATACATGGCAAGAGTTTACTATGAGCTACTTTATTGCTTTAATCAAACCAGCACACTAGATTTTATTCTTTGCTACACTTTAAACGGACTTTATGTTCTATGGTTGGGCATGGCAGATGCAACCGAATATCAAGGAACTTACAAAGAGGTATTAGCTAAAAAAGCACCCAAGATTAAGGGTGAAAATAATTTTTAGAATTAAAAAACCCTGCGCAACACGTTTTCTTTCGGAATGTGCCACATGCTTGATCGTTATAGCGTAAATTTCTTTACAATTTTAACAGAACGGATGCCGAGGGTGCAGCGCTAAATCCGTAGTTCAGTTTTATTCAGGGCTTTTGTTTAAAACCATTCTATTTTAACTCAATTACTGTTTTGCTTTTAATCAATTGAATTTTCGTCAATGCTGAACTGATAAAACTGAGATAATTTCAGTAACTAATTGAAAGAGTACACTTCACTATTTCCAATTTATTGAATAGTAAAAAGGGTTTCCAACATTCGTTGTAAGTTCTGAACTGTTATCCTGCTTAAACGCATGTTAATGTAGGTTGTCATTTAAAGCAATTAAGGCGCGATAAAGGTAGGTTCTGTCTTTTTAAATGTGTTAAGTGCAATTGCTCCATCGCTATAAGCCGCATTTTAAAAACTATAAGTTAAGCTTGAGAGTTTTAAATTATCTCATCTTTATTAAATCTATATAAATTGCTATGATGTTAAAACTCTATTCATTTGTAACCGGGCTTTTTAAACTTTTAATCCCAGCAGGATTTTTAACCTTAGTTGAGAGTTTAACATTTTTTGCTTAACTTGATGTAGTAAAGTTGTACTCTTCTTTGGTTGCTGATGAACCTCTGTGGAGTGCAATTCATAAAAAAAAGAGATTTTTAAGCTATTTTTGAATTCAATATTAAAATTAAATAAAATATTATGATTAAAAAAATACTTTTATTTCTGTTTGTCTTAATTGGCATAGCAGGATTTTCGCAAACAACTGATTTATTTATATCAGAATACGCCGAAGGATCTTCAAATAACAAATATTTGGAACTTTATAACGGAACAGGTGCCTCTATTAATTTGGCAGACTATGAACTTTGGAGAATTTCCAATGGTGGCTCTTGGCCAGAATCAACAGTATCATTAACGGGCATGTTGGCTGATGGAGCTGTATTAGTTGTTGCTAACTCACAGGCCGACACACTAATTACCAACCTTCCTAACGCAACAACTGCATTTAACGCAGCCACTTATTTTAATGGTGACGATGCTGTTGGACTAGCAAAAAACAACGGTAGTGGAACATTTATACTGATTGATGCAATTGGAAAATCAGGGCCTGACCCAGGTTCAGGATGGGATGTTGCGGGAACAACAAACGCTACTGCGAACCACACAATGGTTCGTAAGTCAACTCAAGCGTCACCAGACACAAACTGGGTTACAGCGGCAGGAACATCTATAGCAAACTCACAATGGGAGGTGTTTCCTCAAAACACATGGACATACGCTGGGGTTCATACTTTTAGTCAATCATCACCAACATGTAACGATCCTAGTGCGCTAAGCGCTACAACCATGTCAGCTTCTGCATCTTTAATGTGGAACATGGGCTCAGGTAACATGATGTCTGATATCGAATGGGGAATGAATGGTTTTACTCAAGGTTCAGGAACAATGATTACTGGTTTTACTCAAGCTTCAGGTACTTTAATGTTATCAAGTTTAGCACAAGGAACTAGCTACGATTTTTATGTAAGAGATTATTGTACATCAACGAGTTCTTACAGCAACTGGGTTGGTCCTTATACTTTTACAACAACAACCCTTTTACCTGAACCAACAAATCATGTTACAATGTTGTCAGCAATAGCTTCTATTACTTCGGTAAATTTAACTTGGATTGATTCAGATACTTCTGGTGGAGCACAAGCTCCAATGGGATACTTAATTGTTGGTGCCCAAGGCAGTACAACATTAAATATGCCGGTTGACATGACTCCTGTTGCTGACGATTCAGATTGGAGTGATGGTTTAGTTGCTTTTAACGCAACTCACATTAACGACACCAACATGCATATGTTCACGGGAATGTTAGCAAACACAAATTATGCTTTTAAAGTCTTTCCTTACTCAAACATGGGTACAGATATCGATTACAAAACAGGCGGCATGGTTCCTTCAATCTCTACAACCACAATGACCCCTCCCTCTTGCGCTCCAGCTTCAGGCATAACAAGCATGTATGTTTCTGCAACAGAAGCAGACATTATGTGGATGTCAGGTTCTTCTACTTTCAATATCGAATGGGGAACGGCAGGTTTCACTCAAGGTTCTGGCACAATGATTACTGGCTTTAATCAAGCCTCAGGCGCCTTAAACCTTTCAGGTTTAGCTTTAGGTTCTTCTTACGATGTTTACATTCAAACTGATTGTGGTGTTTTAGGCACAAGTGTCTATGTAATGTATAATTTCATGCACAACTCGCCTCCTGCTATTCCTATTAGAAATATTGATCTGTTGACTAACGTAACCGCCGGATCCTTAGATTCTTTAGGTGTTTATTGTAAAATTCAAGGAATCGTTACTTCAATTGATTTTGATGGGAACACAGGATATAACATTTTTGTTCAAGACTCAACAGGAGGCATGTATGTTTATAGAAGTTCTGATATTGGAACATTCCAAGCAACTATTGGCGATGAAGTTAGATTGGTTGGTGAGGTTGTTGAGTATTTTGGTTTAACTGAGCTTGTACTTGATTCAGCCACAACTTTATCAACAGGAAACCCAAGACCAACGCCAGCTATAGTAACAACTATTGGTGAGAATACCGAAGGAGATTTAATTTCAATGACAGGTCTTTATCTTGCAAATCCATCTCAATGGCCAGTTACAACTTCAGGGTCCGTTAATTTAGATGTTGTTACCCCAGCAGGAGATACAATTATTGTACGTGTTGATTCTGATTCTCACATTTTTGATAGCTTAACAGTTGCACCAGGTGATACTTTCTCTATTGTTGGTAACGGAACATACTCTTTTGGTGCTTATCAAATAATGCCAAGTTTATATACTGACTTTATGGTTACAGGTTCTGCTTCATGTGCACCTTCTTCAGGTATTACAGCAATGTATGTTGATGCGGTTACAGCTGATTTAGGTTGGACCGCAGGTGGCGCTTCAATGTGGAACATCGAATGGGGAATGGTAGGTTTTACTCAAGGTTCAGGAACGATGGTTAATGGTGTTACTACTAATCCAGTTTCAGTAACAGGTTTAACCGTAGGCATGTCTTATGATTTCTATATTCAAGATGATTGTGGTTCGGTGGGTACTAGCTCATATGTTGGTCCTTATACTTACATGCATTCAACTCCTTTTATTCCTATGTACGATATTGCAACTGTAACTACTGTTGATGCAAACGGTGAACCTGATTCATTAACAGTGTACTGTAAATTACAAGGAGTTGTATTTACACCAAATTACCAAGGTAATAACGGTTTAAGTTTTTACATGCAAGATGCTACAGGTGGAGTAAACGTTTTTAACTTTAATGATATCGATAACTATGTAGTTACAAAAGGAGATCAGTTAAGGGTTGTTGGAGAAATTGCTTTCTACAATGGTTTAACAGAACTTGTAGTAGATTCAATTGTTGTTATTTCTTCAGGTAATTCAATTGGCTCTCCAATGGTTACTACAGTTCTTGATGAAGGTACAGACAGTGAGTTTATCAAAATAGAAAAAGTTAAAATAGTTGATGCAACACTATGGCCAGCTCCAGGGTTTAACGAAAACCTACAAGTGGTTAACGCTAACCTTGATACTATGATTGTTAGAATTGATAAAGATGCCTTGATTCAAGACACTTTAACGGCTGCTCCTACAGGTTTCTTAAACATAACCGGTGTTGGTGGACAATTTGATGGTTCTGCTCCTTATGATGGAGGCTATCAGATTTTCCCAAGATATACTGCAGACTTTGAAACAGTTGATCCTTGTCCAGCTCCAACAGGGCTTCAAGTTGATACAACTTCAGGTTTCTCAGGAACCATTTCTTGGACATCTTCAAATCCAAATGCCGTATTTAATGTAGTATGGGGAGAAGCTGGTTTTATTCTTAGTCAAGGTTACAAATTGCCAGGTTTAACCTCAAATAGTTTTGTATTGAATGGTTTAACTCCATCTACTAGCTATGAGGTTTATGTTCAGGACTCATGTGGCTCTTTCTTAGGAAACAGTGCCTATGTTGGTCCAGTTCAGTTTGCAACCGCAGTTGGTGTTAGTGAAGTTATCACTAACAGTCCTTTAACTTTATACCCTAACCCATCAGGAAACAATGTTATTACATTAAACAAAATTTCTAGTTATGTAGTTTATGACCTATTAGGCCAAGAGGTTGTAAAAGCCTCTAACGTAAAAACTATTGATGCTAAAGGTTTTGAAGCAGGCATTTACCTTGTTAAAACTGAAATAGGAGAAACAATTAAATTGATTATTAAGTAATCAGTATAATTTTAAATAATTAAAAAGGCGGCTCATTTGAGCCGCCTTTTTTTTGCTTAATACTTTTTGCTAATGATAAGTATACAAGAAGAAACTAACTGAGGCAGCACAATCAACTAGACGACCTTAATCAACCGGACTAATATATTCTATAAGAAACAAATCAAACAACGAACAGCAATGCAGGGTAGAGGTTAATCTTGAGAAGAAAAGAACCTCTAGTCTTCCTCATAGAAGTCGCGTAATAACTTTCGATAAGCAGAAAAAAGCTTCGACTTAGAAACATAACCAACGTATTTTTCATCATCAAGAACTGGTAAATTCCAAGCACCAGAAGCTTCGAATTTTTCCATAACTTTTTCCATGTTATCTAAGATGGATATTTTTTCAGCTGGCGCACTCATTAGTTCATGTATAAGTGTTTTGTGGTATTGATCTTTTTCAAACATCAACAATCGAACATCATTAAGCTGAACTGAACCAAGAAAATATCCATTGTCATCAAGGACAGGAAAAACATTCCGTTTGGATTTAGCAATTACTTTTACCAAATCGCCTAAATCCGCGTATGGATCTACTGGGATAAAGTCGTTTTCAATTTCATTTTTTAATTGCATTAAAGTCAGTACAGCTTGATCTTTATGGTGGGTTATTAACGCACCTTGTTTTGCAAGCTGCATGGTATAAACGGAATGAGGCACAAAAAAGCGCACTGTTAAATATGAAATAGATGAAACAATCATCAAGGGAATAAAAAGTTTATACCCTCCTGTAATTTCAGCAATTAAAAATATTGCTGTAAGTGGAGCCTGGAGGTTTCCGGCCATCAAAGCTGCCATACCCACTAAAGTGTAGTTCGTCACCGAAAAGGTCCCCAAACCAATGGTATTTAAAACAGTCACATATACGAAACCGATAATACTGCCCATAAAAAGAGTTGGTGCAAAAATTCCACCTACACCGCCAGCCCCAAAGGTTAGGCTTGTTGCAAATGCTTTTAAAAAAACAACAGCAACTAAATAAAACATAATAACAAGAATATTATCGCGATACCCAATAAATAAGCTATTGTCAAGGGTTTTCGCATAGTTTCCTTCAATTAGGTTATTGATGGTTTCGTAACCTTCTCCATAAAGTGGCGGTAGTAAATAAATTAAACCACCTAACAACACACCGCCAATAATCACTTTTAGCCAAACGTTTTTAAGTTTATCAAAAAGGGCACTAGAAAAGGAGAATACTTTAGTAAAATAAACGGCAACTAATCCTGTAATTCCTCCCAATAAAATAAAAAAGGGTATATCGGTAATAATAAAAGGGTCTTTTACAGTAAAATGAAAAAGGACCTCTGTTCCAAATATCCACCGGGAAGTTAGAGCAGCACCCGCTGATGCTATCAGTAAAGGAATTAATGATGCTGTTGTGAGGTCTAACATTATAACCTCAATAGCGAAAACTATAGCAGCAATAGGCGCTTTAAAAATAGCTGAGAGAGCACCTGCTGCAGCACAACCGATAAGTAACTTACGGGTTTTATGACTAACCCTTAAAAACTGGGCTAAATTTGATCCAATTGCCGCGGTTGTCGAAACAGTAGGACCCTCCAGACCCGTGCTTCCTCCAAAACCAACAGTAATAGCAGAGGTAATAATGGAACTAAACATTTTTTTAAAATGAATAATTCCTTTTCCTTTCGAGATAGCATACAACGTTGTAGGAATTCCATGACCAACGGATTGTTTAATTACAAACTTTATAACCAATACAGTTAAAAGAAGTCCAATTGTTGGCAAAAAGAAGAAAAGGATACTATCTTGATCTTTAGCAATGTCTGCAGTTAATAGCCACTCTACAAGGTGTACCGAGTTTTTAATTAATGCTGCGGATACGCCAGATAATACACCAACGACTAAGCACAAAAAAAGAGTGAAAGCCTTGTCAGGAATATTCTTTAAACGCCAGATGATGAAAGCGTTTAAAGCTTTATGGTATTGCTTTTTCTGAATTAGTGGACGCAGTAACTTTAAAAGTATGATAAGGTGTTTTCTAAACTTCATTTAGTGTTTTTTCAACTTTGTTGTCCATAATGGCTGCTTTAACCAACGAGTAATATAACTCTACATTCTTAAACCCAGGAGAAAGATCAACATCTTTAAGTTTAAAGTCAGGGTCACTTGCTAAACCAAACAATAAGGCCTGATAAACAAGAACATCCCTTCTTCGTTCATCAAGCTTAAGGTCATTAATGTTCGATAGAACGGCGGTTACAAGTTGTTTGGTAGAGAGCGTGTCAACTCTTGAAAAACAGATAAGGTTGTTATTGATAACGTTAAAAACGTCAGGCAACCACAAATAACAATCTTCAATAGTTGTTAGTTGATTTGTGAACACTTTGTAATTTGAAATATAGACATTTTCGATTGAGTCGTTTTTCCATATCGTTAAAAATAACTGGTTTGACTTTAACTTGAAAATGGATTCACCTAAAACTAGCAATGAGTTCAAAGATGTATCAACAGTTCTTTCGCAAAAGGAAGATCTAAATATATGGCGCAATGAATCATTGGTTTCAAAGTAATTCTTTGAATTGCTAATACGTGTCCTTAGAAGTGAGGTCGCATCAGTTATAAAACGAGTCATTTGAGATAAAACACGGTTTTTATAGAAACCCTTTCCTGTAACTGTGCTATCCGTAACAATCAGACTGTCGCCTGGCCCAATCAAGAGTGGTTTATGATTAGAGTCAGATTGAACTAAAACCATCGTTAATTTATGAATATTAGACAAACTATAAACGTTAGATTTATTACTTATAATGGATTCAGAAGATAAAGCAACAACTGTATTAGAGTCCGAAATATTAACCTGAGTTAGGTATGCAAAACTTTTATTCTCGTTAGTTTTATTGGCTGTACACGAAACAATAAGAGTCAGGCAAACCATCAATCTTGTAAATTGAAGTAGAATATGGTTTTTTAGGCCACTAATAATCAAGGGTTTAAGGAAATAAAACAAAGCGGTTTTCGTTTGAAAAAATATTTTATTTTAGTGATTCAAAATTAACAGGAAAATGAGAAGAAGTTTAGTCATAGTATCAATGTTATTGATGTTTTCGATAAGTGGTGTATTTGCCCAAAAAGGTGACGCAATTTTAGGAACTTGGTTAAACCAAGATGAAGATGCGAAAATTGTAATAACTAAAGTAGATAGTAAGTTTACTGGAAAAATCATCTGGGTTAAAAAAGACGAGGAAGACGACGGCTCAAAACCTAACCTTGATAACAACAACCCTGATGAATCGTTGCAATCAAGAAGAGTTGTTGGGCTTGAAATTTTATCTAACCTTGTTTGGGATGAGGGAGATAATGAATGGGATGACGGTGAAATTTATGACCCAAAATCAGGATCGACCTACTCATGTTATGGCGAGTTAGAAGACAAAAACACCTTAAAGCTTAGAGGTTATGTTGGAATATCGATTATTGGAAGAACAGCAGTTTGGACCAAGGTAAAATAGCCTTAAAAAGACAAAGAACTAAGAATAGAGTCAAACATTCTTTTTCCATCAACATTTCCAAGGTTATGATCAGCCGACCGCTCTGGGTGAGGCATCATGCCAAATATGTTTCTAGTTTCGTTGGTGATGCCAGCAATGTTTTCAATTGACCCATTTAAGTTGTTTTCTGAGCTTACGTTTCCATTGGCATCGCAATACCTAAACAATACCTGATCGTTGTCATTCAGTTTCTTTATCTCATCGGGGGCATTGAAATAGTTACCTTCAGCATGAGCTACAGGGATGTTTAAAACAGACCCTTTAGGAATACCGCTAGTTACCAGGGCGTTGTTTGTTTCCGTTCGCAGATTTACATTTTTACAAACGAACAACTGTGAATCGTTGTGCTTTAATGTTCCTGGTAATAAGTCGCTTTCGCATAAAATTTGAAAACCATTACAAATACCCATTACATATCCACCTTTTTTAGCATGAGCTACAACTTCGTTCATTATTGGAGAGAACTGAGCTATTGCTCCTGATCTTAGGTAATCGCCGTATGAAAACCCACCGGGTAAAACGACAAAATCAGCTCCTTTAATACTATGTTCTTTATGCCAAAGCCTTTCAATTTCCAACCCCATAATGGTTTCAAGAACATAAATCATATCTTGGTCACAGTTAGACCCCGGGAACGTTACAACACCAAATTTCATAAACTGATTTCGTGCAAAATTAATTAAAACAAACCGGCTGTTAGCTGAATTAGATAGGCAATTATCAACGATAAAGAAATAAGCAAAGCTAATTTTTGCAATTTCATTTTTTCGAAGTATGAGCTAAGCAAAAGCGAAACAGGAAAAAGAGTTAAGAGAAGGAAAAAATCTAATGAAGCCCTAAAAAAAGCAACACCCAACACGGCATAAACGATTAGCCACGTGATTAATGAAAGCGACTTGCGAGCCATTATTTTATTCGATTGAATCGATTTAAAGTACGAGGGTAATGCGAGCACAACAATTACAATTAACACTCCTGTAAAAGCAAGCTTAAACCAGGGTAAGGCCGCTAAGGAAACCTCGTTAAACCCAAACATTTGAGTATAGTTAATAGCGGGGAAAGCACCATTTTTTAAATACCAAAAAATATAAAAATATACATACGGCAAACCAACACCTATAAAAGGCATAATCCATTCGCGAAGTTTAAAATTCCGCAACACTAATAAAACGTGATAAACCCAAAGAATTAAGATAATAATTGGAAAATAGAACAAGGACCCAATTCCGATGACTATGCTAATGTTAAAAATAGGGCTGTGTTTTTTTGATTGATTTGAAAGGCTTAGCATACCATAAATGGCAAAAGTTAAAACAAGTAGTAATATGCTGAATTTGTTGATTGAAAGACTAAAACTACCCGTGGTTAGAATAAGTAAGCTAAACAAGAGCGGCAGGTTTCCCGATGTATCCAACAGCCGATGTTTGTTCACGGAAAAAGTAAAAAACAGAAGACTAAAAAACACAAGAAACGGGGTTGTAACAACCTGAACAAGCCATGGTAGATTAATGGAAATTAATCTGTTGGTATTAATTACATCAATATCACCCTGGCCTGCAAAGAGACAAAAAAAATACACGACCAAATACAAAATTGATAGTACCAAGGTTACGGCTATACTTCCTGAACGGAAAAACCCAAACATCATATTACTATCAAAGCTAGGGGTAATAGATTAATTACTACTTTTGGTACGTTAAAATTTAACATTATGTTCACTGATTTCATTTACGCTCTAGGCGATATTTTTACCGAAACGTTTAAAATTTTACCAATTCTTGGAAACAATTTAAATGTTATACTAATCATTGTTGGTTTTGTAATGTTGTTTTATTGGTTAAATGAAATGGCTAAACACAACAGAAAAGCGGCTAAAGACGGAACATTAAAGTAGATCCATTCCGATGTCTTTTCGGTAATATTTACCTTCAAATTTAATTTGTTCTGCCATTGCTAAAGCTTTGGTTTTTGTTTCATTCACATTATTACCAAAAGCAGTACAAGAAATAACCCTCCCTCCTGAAGTAATAATTTTCCCGTCTTTTAAGGTCGTTCCGGCATGAAAGAAGGTTTCCTGTTCTCCCTCTTTTAAACCAGTTATTTCTTTACCTTTTTGATAACCTTCAGGGTAACCACCCGATACAGCCATAACAGTTACCGCTGTTCTTGGGTCAAGCTCAAGGTTGTAATTTGACAAATTTTTGTTTGCCGTTTGTTTAAAGATATCTACTAAATCAGATTTTATTCTTGGAATTACAACTTCGGCTTCAGGGTCGCCCATTCGAACATTGTATTCTATAACAAAAGGATTACCATCAATGCTCATTAACCCAATAAATACAAAACCAACATAATCAAACCCGTCCTGTTTAAAACCATTTATAGTTGGCTTTACTATTCGCTCTTCAACTTTACTAAGAAAAGCCCCTTGAGCAAAACCAACCGGCGATACAGCACCCATGCCACCTGTATTTAATCCAGTGTCTCCTTCTCCAATACGTTTATAATCTTTCGCTTCTGGCAATATAATGTATCCTTCACCGTCAGTTAAAATAAAAACAGATAGTTCTATTCCATCCAGAAACTCCTCAATAACAACTGTATTTCCAGCTTCTCCAAACTTACCACTAAACATATCTTTAAGTTCAGCTTTTGCTTTTGCTAAATCATCAAGAATTAAAACGCCTTTACCAGCCGCTAAACCATCAGCTTTTAAAACATAGGGAGGTTTTAATGTATCTAAAAACGCTTCCCCTTCTTTGATCGTATTAATAGTAAAACTCTGATATTTTGCGGTAGGAATTTTGTGCTTTTGCATAAATTCTTTTGCATATTCTTTACTTCCTTCAAGGTGGGCACCTTTCCTTTTGGGCCCAATAACCGAAATGTTTAAGTTTGAATCAGCATCAATTTTATCGGCTAGTCCATCAACTAAAGGAGCCTCTGGGCCAACAACTACAAGGTCTATTTTCTTGCTAAGTAAAAAAGCTTTTAATGTCGAAAAATCGGAAACATTTAAGTGGACGTTTTCACCACAAGAATCGGTACCGGCATTACCTGGAGCGATGTATAATTTATTTAACAGCGCACTTTCAGTCATTTTTTTAGCCAGTGCATGCTCTCTGCCTCCCGAGCCAATTAGAAGAATATTCATGGTGCTAATTTAAGTGAGCAAAAGTAGGTTTTATGTTGTAAGTGGGGATGGGTTTAGTTGGTTTGAATTGCTAATATTTTTAAAAAAAAGTAACAAAAGTAGGGCAAAGTTTACCTTTTAAAAAGGATAAATTATTGGTATAAGGAAACTAGCAATGATCCAAAACAGAAGGTTTAAGCCAAACCCAACCTTTGTAAAATCTAAAAATTTGTATTGACCTGCTCCATATACCATTGTATTTGTTTGGTAACCAACAGGGGTCATAAAGGTGGCAGATGCCGCCATAGTAATGGCTATTAAAAAAGGAGTTGGGCTTAACCCCATACTTTGTGCTGTGGCAATTGCAATTGGAGCTAACAGTGCCGCCGTTGCGTTGTTGCTCATTAATTCAGTCAACAAAGAGGTTAGTAAATATAACCCTGACAGAACCACAACAGGGCCAAAGCCACCAAGTTTATCAATTAATTGAAACGCAATGCTCTGATCTAGGCCGGTGTTTTTCATTGCAACACCTAAACTCAAAGCTCCGGCTAGTAAGAATATAATCTTCCAGTTTATAGATTCATAAACTTCTTTCATGGTTATTGACTTCATCAAAACTAAAGCAACAACAACCGAAATAGCTCCTACCATCAACGAAACAAAACCAAATGCTGTTAGCACAACCATTATTGCTACTAATCCAATAGCCAATGAAAAGCGCTTTTTATTAAAATCTGTGATTGCTTCCTCAGATAAAATTATAAAAGGACTTTCTTGATCGGTTTCAAGTTTTTTGAGTTCATGAACAAAGTGTGATTTTACTTCAGCAAGAATTACATCACCTGCCTTTAAAGGTACATCATGCAGATGTAAATGAACAACCTCTTCTCTATGGCGAATAGCCAAAGGAACCGCTCTATATTTTCGTCTAAAATCGAAATCACGAAGCGTCTTACCCTCTAAATCGGATGAGGAGGTAACCACCATCTCAACAATTGTGGAGTTTTTACCAATCAAAGATTCATCACCAATTTTAACATCATCTTTAAATCGGACCTTAACACGATCTTTTAAAAGCTTAATTTTTTCTACATCACAGCGCACCTTTAAGATGTCCCCCTCTTTAAGCGTCATATCACCCTGAGGGACATTAAATATTGAAGTGTTTCTTCGTATTTCAATAATGTCCATTTTAAGCTCCTTCACAATAACCGAATCCATGATACGAGAACCAACAAATTCACTACCCTTTTGGAGCTCAATTTCAGTAAGGTATTTTGAGACACCAAAGCGTTGTTTAACATTACCTGATTTGGTGTTGTTTGGTAACAGCTTAATACCGATAAACAACATGTACAAAATACCTGCAGCCAACAACACTAAACCTAGTGGAGTAAGTGTAAACATGTTGAAATCTGTAATTCCATTTTCAGCTGCAATACCACTCACTAAAATGTTTGTTGATGTACCCATTAATGTGCAAACACCCCCAAAAATAGAGGCAAAAGATAAAGGGATAAGCATTTTAGAAACACTTTGGCCAGAAGTATGTGCAATTTGCATTACTACAGGTATAAATACAGCGACCACAGGCGTGTTGTTTACAAAAGCAGATATTACTGCAATCATAAGCATCATAGCCAACATTCCTTGATTAAAATTCTTTCTAAAAAGTTTGGAAAGGTTAAAGGTCAGCACCTGTAAGGCTCCTGTTTTAAGCATTGCATGGCTTATAACGAACATAAATGCTACTGTTATGGTCGCGGGGTGGCTAAAACCATCTACACCTTGCTCGGGTGTCACCAGGCCTGTTAATATTAAGGATAGTATGATTAATACCGCAACAAAATCAACACTTAACAGTTCCGTTACAAACAAGATTATTGCCGCCACTATAATTACTAAAAGCTGAATTGTTTCTGTTGACATTCAGGGGCAAAACTAAAGATAACGAGTTGAATAATAATAGGGTATTTTATGTTAACAATATTTAGACTTTTGTAAAATGAAATTAGTTCTAAAATTTTGGGTTGTAATTTGGTTTTATTTAGCGGTTAATGATACCACTGCTCAACAAGGCTGGAACTTTGATAAACCTAATGTGTTTAACATTACGGATACCGCTGACTTCTTAAAACAGAACATACAAAAGTTCCAAATAAGCGATTCAAACGAAGTTTTGGTGGCTTTACGTTTTGATTCAACCAGAATACTAAAAGGAATTAAACTGGAAAACAAAACGTATAACTTTAAGCACGACTCTAATGGTATTGTAACGAGGACTTTAGTAAAGAGCTATTATTCACAACAATGTAAAGATCTTTATCAAAAAGAAACAAAAAGCAGAAAAATTCAAAATGATACGCTGTTGCAGATCTTTACCTTAAGTAAGGTTGGGCGTTTTATCAACCAAACCAACAAAGAATTAAACGATTTATATCAAGGTCAAAAATACTTGCACCCTGAAACGGGTAAAAAAGTTAAACCCTTAAAAAAGAAATTAAAGATAAACTATCTCGATACGAGTTGGTACGAGGTCAGAACTGAAATTAATATATCAACAAAAGACACATCATTAGTAGAGGTGAGGTTTTCTGAAAAAGGTGAGGCTTTTGAATTACCAAAATTTTTACAACCAAAAGATTCCGTAATAGCCATGGATAGCATCAACGAAAGAATGTACCACAAACGTGTGTTTTTTAATTCGGACGGAAAGGTGAATCATTTCTATTTTACTGATGAGCCAAACAAAATGTACTTTATTAAATATCAGTATTATAATAAAACAAACAACATTATGTTAGGCAGGTGATAACCCAATAAATGATATTAAAATTAATTTTGTAGCTTGAATTTAAGAGCTGTATTCTTTCTTTTGTTGGTTATCCTTACCATGGGTTGTACGGGGGTACACATAACTAAATCAATGAACAACACGATTGTTCACACCTTGTATTCAGCTACTTCAAATATACATTTAGTTATACATAAAGGGATCTATTTTTTGGTAGACGGGGATGAAAGTAAAATCGAAAACCACCTGGAAGCACTGGATATTAAACCGGAACAAATTTCCTTTTTGGTTATTACTCATGGTCATCCTGATCACTCAGGAGCCGCAGCTTATTTTAAGGAAAAACATGGAATTAAAATTATTGCAGGAAAAGGCGACCAACAAATAATTAATTCAGGTAAACTTAACAAGCTTTGTTCAACATCGGCTCTTGGAGACTTAGTTTATTCTGCTGTACCAAAAGAATTTAAAGCTTTTAATGCAGACGTTTTTATAAATGAAGAAACATCTTTAGCCGAATATGGGATAGATGGAACAACATACCCAATACCATCTCACACAGAAGGATCGATTGCTATAGTGGTTGATGGTCTTGCCTTTGTTGGTGATATAATTAGAGGCAAAGCCATGGCTAAAAGAACACCAGCTTTGCACTTTTACCAATGTGACGTGACTAGAAATGAAGAAGTCATTAACGAAGCGCTAACTTAGGATTGTGAAACGTGGTATACTGGTCACTTTGGACCGCTGAAACCGGCAAGAATTGAAAAATGGTTGGAGTCAGAGCCATTTAAATAGCCTTTGAAAACAATTAACTACATAAAGAATATTCATAGCGTTATATCCAAACCCATATAGTAAAAAGTTTTGGGCTACTAGGTCAACGATAGAAAAAGAGGCTTCTCTGAATATCTTTTAATTTTGCCAATTGCTTATTTGATAAAGCTTGCAATGTTTGCACTTAAAACAGCTCAACCAGGAGGTTAATCGTTTTTAAAAAGTGGCCCTGATGGCGGGTTTTCAAAACCTAAATCGGGTATTAAGTTATCACCTTTTGCAGCATCAACAGCAAGTTTATCACAACGTTCGTTTTCGGTATTGTTGGCATGGCCTTTTACCCAAACCATTTGGAGTTTATGTTTGGGGAAAATTTTCAAAAACCTTTTCCATAGGTCTGGATTTTTCTTGTCTTTAAAGTTTTTTTTCTGCCATCCAAACACCCATTTTTTTTCAATTGAATCCACCACATATTTTGAGTCGGAATAAACGGTAACGTTTGCACCAGCATTTTTAATTTCTTCCAATGCAACAATAACCGCCAGCAACTCCATTCGGTTATTGGTCGTTTTCACAAAACCTTGGGATAATTCTTTTCGGTATTGTCCCGACATCATCACGGTTCCATAACCACCAGGGCCAGGGTTTCCTCTTGAGGAACCATCTGTGTAAACAACGATATTTGACATTAAAAGAGAATGAATTTTTGAGGATCAATAGGTGAGCCTTTGTGCCAAAGCTCAAAATGTAAATGAGGTCCTGTGGTATTTTCACCAGAGTTGCCAATAATCGCAATGGCTTCACCAGCACTAACAACATCACCAGGTTTTTTTAGTAATACCGCATTGTGTTTGTATACCGATATTAAATCGTTGGCATGCTGCAATTGAATTATATTCCCATCCTCCACAGACCACGTGGAAAGAGTCACTGTGCCCTCAAAAGTGGCTATTACCGGCTCGTTGTTGTTCGATGCTAAATCAATACCATAATGTTTGATTGACGAATTAAAAGACGAGGTTATCTCACCATCAACAGGAGGCATCAAAAAAACACTTCCTATATCGCTCGATTCGGATCGAGAAAAAGCAGGTGATAAATTAAAACGTTCTTGCTTTTCAATTTCATCCCTGAGCATGGAGTCGCCCTTTGATTTTCTAATAGTAATAGTATCGTAATTAATATCTTTATTTTCGGTGGTGGATATAAAATTATTGGTGGGCTCACCTTTAAGTACCATTTTGATGTTATTTAAATACTGCTTTTGAACGTTCAGCTTTACCTCAAGGCTATCTGCTTTAAACGCAGCATAAGCGGCCATTTTTTTTGTGTTTATGTCAGAATAGCCGGGTATTAACTCTCTTAATGGAGTAAAGGCTATGGTTGCCACAATAGCTGATGTAAAAAGAAAACCCAACAATCCCGTTAATGTAAAAACGTTGATTGGCGATAGCAAAATTGAAAAACGCTCCTCGAAAGTGTCGTCATTAATAACAACAAGTCGAAATTTGTTTTTAAGCTTTTTTATTACTTCTTTTTTCTTCTTTTTTCCTTGCTCCAAAATAATGAAGGTTTATGCAAATATCAGTATTAAAGTTAATAGATTGGTGGGTTTACGAGTTTGTGAATTATTGCGAATGAGGGTTTCGGTGTTTATGGGTTAAATGATCTTGCTTCGGATTTCAATTGGCAAGTTGTTGAGGCCGAACAAAAAGCCATCAACAGAACTAGAAAAAGAGAGCGTTTGAACAGATAAAATGGAGGTATAAAAACACAAATAATATTATTAATCGCATTTGTACCCAACAGATAGCTGTAAATAAAATAATTTTGCGTTTTTTGGGTTTAAGCTTTTTCAAAAACCTACCAGTGTATTATTAATGATTCGTAAATTGAAGTATTTATTTTTTGTTTTACCGCTTATCGGGATATTAACGTTTGGTTGCTCTCAAAACAAAAACACCTTTATAAATAGAGGGTACCACAACGTCACTTCAAAGTACAACGGATATTACAATGGTCGCGAAAAAATCCGGCAAACCCTAAAAAGTCAAAAAGTAAAAGCCAAAGAGGATTACAAAAAGCTTTTGCCAATTTTTCTTGGTGGTGGCGCCGAAGAGGCAACAGGAATGACAGCCAACATGGATGTGGCCATCGAAAAATGCTCAAGGGTGGTATATCTACACTCAATGGACATCAAAGGAAAAGAGTATTGTAAATGGATCGACGATACTTGGTTGGTTATTGGACAGGCGAACTATTACAAAGGAGAATACTATAAAGCTCGAAAAATTTTCGAGTACATGGGTAAAGAATACAAAAACAGCGACATGAAATCGTTGGCAAAAATTTGGATTTCCAAATGCTATAAACAAGACAAAAAATATTACGATGCGGAACGAATTTTAAAGGAAATAAAATCAGAGGGGGTTGCTGAAGAGCACAAGTTGGAGTTTTCACTAGTCTATGCAGACTTCTTTATCAATCAAAAAATGTATGAGGAAGCCATACCGGAACTTCAAAATGCTATAGCAATCACCAAAAAGAAAAAAGATAAAACTAGGCTGATGTTTATTTTAGCTCAGTTGTATCAAATTACTGGTGATGCCTCTATGTCAATTGCGTTTTTTAAACAGGTAATTGTCATGCACCCTGAATATGAAATGGAGTTTTATGCTAAAATCAATTTAGCCACCTCTTTTGATGCTAACTCTGGCGGTGCTTTTGAGATTATAGAGATACTCAAGAAAATGTTAAAAGACGACAAGAATATAGAGTATTTTGATCAAATTTATTATGCGTTAGCTGATATATATTTAAAAAAAGGCGAGGAAAAAAAAGGAGTTGACGCCTTAAAAATGTCAGCAAAAACAAGCGTGTCCAACCCCGAACAAAAAGGGCTTGCTTTTTACAGATTAGCACAAATTTATTTTGAAAAACTTGAATATCAAAAAGCTCAAAAATTTTACGATTCAACAACGACATATCTTAATTCAGAACACCCAGATTTTGAAATGATACTAAGAGTTAGTGGTAGTTTGAATGAATTAGTAAAAAACATTAAAATAATTAACGAACAAGACAGCTTACAAAGATTAGCAACCTTATCTGATAGAGAGCTGGAGCGTATAATAAACCAACGAATTGATGATTACGAAAACGAACTCGAAGAAAAGGAAAGAGAAAAAAACCGTGGGGACCAGTTTTTTGATGATCAATCAACGTCGATTTACCAATCACAGGGGGATAATGGGAATGGAAAATGGTATTTCTACAATCCTGTCGCTATAACTTTTGGCTCTTCAGAGTTTAAACGAATTTGGGGCAATAGAGGCAATGAAGACAACTGGCGTAGAATTGATAAAAAACAAGAGTTTGTTTTTGAAGAAGCTATCGATGACAATGAAACGCTCAATGATAGCGCAAGAGTTACGGATAAAGCTTCTGCCGGTTTTTACAAACAAGACATCCCATTTGAAAAGGGCCAAATGGAAGAGTCCATTAAAAAAATAGCTAAAGCATATTATAATTTAGGTGTAGTTTACAAGGATCAATTAGAGGATGCTCAAAAAGCAATAGAAGCATTTGAAAAGCTCGTAACTAAATATAATGATAGTGAAGACCATCCTGCAAGTTACTATCGACTTTACAGAATCTTTTTGGATGAAAAAAACCAAAGCAAAAGTGATTATTATAAAAACCTAATCTTAAAAGACTACCCTAAATCAGAATATGCCAATTTGATTAGAAACCCGGACTATTTAAAAGAAGAAAACTCAGAGCTAAAAGCGCTGGAGGCCTTTTATAAAAAAACGTATGGATATTACAACCGCGGTTTATATGCCGCTTGTATTAAAAACTGCGATGCATCGGTTAATGAGTTTCTGGGCAATATTTATAAAACAAAATTCATTTTACTGAAAGCTTTAGCAACAGGCAGAGATGGTAAAAAGGAGGAGTTTGTTGCGCAAATAACAGATTTAAGCAAAGCTCATGCAAGCACCGATGAAGGTAAAGAAGCAGCTGAAATTTTAAGCTATCTAAAAAAGGCGGAAGAAGATGACAAGCAGAAAGTAGAAGAAGATGAGCGCCTAAAAAAAGGGTATGAGTTTTCGAAAGACTCAAAACACACGGCGGTTTTGATTGTTCCAACTGAAATAAACATAGAAAAAACCAAAGTTGCTATTTCGAATTTTAACAAACAGTATTTCAAATTTGATGAGCTTGACACGAAGGCGGTGTTGCTAAACAAAGAAAATCAAATGGTATCTATTAAGAGTTTTGATGATGAAATAAAAGCCATGAAATACTACAAAACCTTTACTGAGAACAAATCTTATTTAGTTGATATAAACAAAGATGGATTGGTGTTTTTTGTTTTATCCTATGAAAACTATCCAATTTTTTATCTAAAAAAAGACACCAAGGAGTACCTTGATTTCTTTGGGAAAAACTATCTGGACAAGATAGAATAGTCTAAACTATTGTTTTTTTATAAATTTGCAAAAATAAAAACTATGTTTAACGTCAAAAAAAAGGACATGGGTAAATCAAATGAGTCTGAGTCGTTTCAAAGAAACCAAGTAGCGAAGGGAACCTCCATTACCGGAGACATTGAAACCAACGGCAGTATAAGAATTGATGGTGAATTAACCGGGACAATTAAATCGTCGGGTAAGATTGTAATTGGTGAAACAGGTAAAGTTAATGGTGAAATTATTTGCCAAACAGCCAACTGTTCAGGGGATGTAAAAGGTAAAATCACAGTAGCTGAATTGCTAACATTACACGCAACAGCCTCAATAAAAGGGGACATAATTACCGGCAAGCTTGCAATTGAGCCAGGCGCAGCATTTACAGGAAACTGTTCGATGGGTGCTGTTATCAAAGAAATGTTGCATGACAAACAAGACCCCAAGGAAAAACAAGCCTAACTTTATTTTTAGATACTCAAGTATGGGTATTAAAATGGCCGCCATTATTATTGGGGCCGTTTCTTTTGGCCAGTATTTAGACGACTACAAACTCACCAAGTTTCCGTTTTTTACATTAATATTAACTTTAACCTCTGTTACACTAGCTATATATGTAATGATAAGAGACGTTTCAAGTAAATGAAAAAATACCTTCTTCTTTTAGTAGCTGCAACAGTAATATTAGGTGCATTTGTTCACATTGCAAAACAACATTTTTTCAATGTTGGTATTGGAAACTTCCTCACCTTAGGATTAGTCTATTTTTTTGTTTTAACCTTGGCTGGGCATTACGTTCTTACAAAGTCAAAAGAGGGCCGGCCACAAAGTTTTATAAATGCGTTCATGGGGTTCGGTGCGGTAAAAATGTTTCTTACTTTAACTGTAATAGCGGTTTATGTTTATGCGTTTAGAGGAGGATTCTTGATAGTTAAAAATACCATAATCTTTACAGCAATATATTTTATTTATACGGTATTTGAGTCAGTTTACCTTTTAACTCACAACAAAACAACCTGATAATCAGGCGGTTTACCCAAACCCGGTAAAAGCTTTTTCTTACTAATAAAAAACCTAATTACCAGTCGGCTCACCCAAACCTGTTAAAAACTTTTTCTTGCTAATAAAAAAACCAAAGATTAACACATTGTAATTTATTTAATTACCTACTTTTGCGCTCAATTTCAAAGGAAGTTAATAGTTGTAAAAACACTAGTTTGAGTTTTAAAAAACACCCTACACATATTGCGCTTTTATTAGCACTAATATTCACCGCCAGCCCATTTTTGTCAAAAGCGTCTGAATCGGAAAAGATAAAAGGTTTTAATGCCGGTGAAATGATCATGCACCATGTTTTAGATGCACATGATATTCACATCATGGATGGATTAACAATTCCGTTACCGGTAATACTATATACCGATAATGGGATTGATATATTTTCGTTTTCTAATTTTTATGATGAAAACCACAGCACAACTTCCGTTTACAAATCAGAAAGCACAGGCTATGCTTATGCTTACAATCGTGGGCACGTTTATATAGCTGATGAGTCAGGTATGATAAATACTGATGAAGCGGGTTCAATTACTAATGTAGCGCCTTTGGATTTTTCAATCACCAAAAATGTAGTTGGAATGTTGCTATCTATTCTCATAATGTTCTTAATCTTTTTATCTGTTGCAAAAGGATATAGAACAAATAGAGGAAAAGCACCAAAAGGAATTCAATCTTTCATGGAACCTTTAATTTTATTTATCCGTGATGAAGTTGCAAAACCATCGATTGGAAGAAGACATGAGAGGTTTATGCCATTCCTGTTGTCAATATTCTTCTTTATCTGGATCACCAACATGTTGGGTATGATTCCATTTTTAGGAGGACTTAACGTAACAGGTAACATTGGTGTAACAGCGGTATTAGCCATGTTCACATTTGTTATAACATCTTTTAGCGCCAACAAGGGTTACTGGTCTCACATAATAATGCCTCCGGGAGTTCCATTGTGGTTGTTGCCAATTATGATTCCTATTGAACTTGTTGGAGTTGTCTCAAAACCACTGGTACTTTGTTTACGACTTTTTGCGAACATTACAGCAGGCCATATTATTATCCTGTCATTTGCTAGTTTAATATTTATTTTCCAAGCATCTTCAGGAGATAGCACTGCCTTGGGGGTATCTATCGGTTCAACCGTTTTCTTGGTATTTATGAACGGTTTGGAATTGTTAGTTGCGTTCTTACAAGCGTATGTGTTCACGTTGTTGTCGGCCCTGTATTTTGGAATGGCAACAGAAGAAGCACATTAGTAATTTATGTTTAACCAAATAATTAATCAATTATGTCATTATTAACTATTTTACTTGATGCTGCAATAGGCGTTATGGGTGCCGGAATCGGTGCTGGAATTGCTGCATTAGGGGCCGGAGTTGGTATTGGTAGAATCGGGGGCTCTGCTCTTGAAGCTATCGCTCGCCAACCAGAATCTACTGGAGAGATTAGAGCTAACATGATCGTTGCTGCTGCCCTTGTTGAAGGTGCGGTATTCTTCGCTATTGTTCTTTGTCTGCTTGTAGTATTGGCTTAATCAAATTGAATGAAGCTGCAACGGTTGGTTGCAGCTTCATTTTAAAAAATTAAAAACAAAACAAAACAAAAAAAATGGGATTAGTTACACCCGGTATTGGATTAGTTTTTTGGACGACATTAGCTTTCTTAATAGTTCTTTTTCTATTAGGAAAATTTGCATGGAAACCTATTCTAAGCAGTATCAAAGAGCGCGAAGACTCAATTGAAGGATCTTTAAAAGCTGCTGAGAATGCTCAAAAAGAAATGCAAGCTCTTCAGTCTAAAAACGAAGAACTTATTTTTGAAGCAAGAAAAGAAAGAGACTTACTTTTAAAGGACGCTAAAGAAACTTCTGATAAAATGATCTCTGATGCAAAGTCAAAATCAAAACTTGAAGGCGACAAAATGATTGTTCACGCAAGAGAAGAAATTGCCAACGAAAAAGCAGCTGCATTATCAGAAATTAAAGAAATGGTAAGTTCCTTTTCTATCGAGATAGCTGAAAAATTACTTCGGGACAAGCTTGCTACTGACGGAAGTCAAAAAGCATTGGTTAGCCGATACATCGACGATTTAAAACTTAACTAAGATGAAAAGCCATAAAGCTGCAGTACGTTACTCAAAAGCTTGGATTGATCTTGCAATCGAACGTGGTGATATTGAATCTTGTTACAACGATGTAAACCTTGTTCTTTCTGTATTAGCAGAAAACAAAGAGCTTAAGGTAATGCTTAAAAGCCCTGTTATTAAACAAGACACAAAAGCAAAATTTCTTAGTAAGATATTTGGCTCAAAAATCAATAAACTAACCAATTCATTTGTTGAAATATTAGTTAGAAAGAGAAGAGAGTTTTTATTGGAAAGTATCTGCAAAAGCTATGTGGATAGATACAAAGCACACCACCATATTGTAACAGCTGAAATAGCATCAGCTATACAACTTGATGGTGCTGAACGAGAAAGAATAATTGCAATTGCAAATAGCATCAATTCAGGTAAAATTGAATTGAACGAGGAAATAAACTCAGATCTAATTGGAGGGTTTATCCTTCAAGTAGGAGACAAACAATTAGATGAAAGCGTTTCACGCAAACTGAGTACGATAAAACGTGAAATAAGTCAAAATCATCATACAGTAAAAAATAATTAAACAATAGTAAAATGGCAGAAGTAAAACCATCTGAAGTATCAGCAATCTTACGAGAGCAGCTTTCAGGAATGAAAACAGTTGCTGAACTAGAAGAAGTAGGATCTGTTCTTCAAGTAGGAGACGGTATTGCTCGTATTTACGGATTAACAAACGTACAATATGGCGAGCTAATCGAATTCGAAAACGGATTAAGAGCAATCGCTCTTAACCTTGAAGAGGACAATGTTGGGGCTGTACTATTGGGCGCATCAAAAGGTATTAAAGAAGGAGATAAAGTAAAACGCACCAAACTAATTGCATCAATTAAAGTTGGTGAAGGTTTGTTGGGTCGTGTAATTAACACACAAGGTGAACCAATTGATGGTAAAGGTCCTTTTGAAGGAGAATTAATTGAGTTACCTCTAGAAAGAAAAGCACCTGGTGTTATCTTTCGTGAGCCGGTAGCAGAGCCATTACAAACAGGTATTAAAGCAATTGACTCTATGATTCCTGTAGGAAGAGGTCAACGTGAGTTAATTATTGGTGACCGTCAAACAGGTAAATCAACAATTGCTCTTGATACTATTATTAACCAAAAAGAATTTTACGATAGAGGTGAACCTGTTTTCTGTATCTATGTTGCAATAGGTCAAAAAGCATCTACGGTTGCTCAAATCGTTCAAAAATTAGATGATGCAGGTGCTTTACCTTATACAGTAATAGTTGCTGCAAACGCATCTGATCCTGCTCCAATGCAGTTTTACGCTCCATTTGCGGGTGTTGCTGTAGGTGAGTTTTTTAGAGATACTGGTCGTCCTGCATTAATTGTTTTTGATGATTTATCAAAACAAGCCGTAGCTTACCGTGAGGTATCACTTCTTTTAAGAAGACCTCCAGGGCGTGAAGCTTATCCCGGTGATGTATTTTACCTTCACTCAAGGTTGTTAGAACGTGCCGCAAAGGTTATTAACGATGATAAAATTGCAGCTCAAATGAACGATTTACCTGAGTCCTTAAAAGACAAAGTAAAAGGTGGTGGTTCATTAACAGCATTGCCAATTATTGAAACACAAGCGGGTGACGTATCAGCTTATATTCCAACCAACGTAATTTCTATTACTGATGGACAAATATTCTTAGAGTCTGATTTGTTTTTATCAGGTGTTCGTCCAGCAATTAACGTAGGTATCTCGGTATCACGTGTTGGTGGTAACGCACAGATTAAATCAATGAAAAAAGTATCTGGTACATTAAAACTAGATCAAGCCGCTTACCGTGAACTTGAAGCGTTTGCAAAATTTGGATCTGATTTAGATGCAGCAACAATGGGTGTGCTTAACAAAGGTGCTCGTAACGTTGAGATTCTAAAACAGGCCGAAGGATCTCCATTAAGCGTTGAGCATCAAATTGCAATCATTTATTTGGGCACTAAAGGCATGTTAAGAGATGTTCCAGTTAAACAAATTAAAGCTTTTGAAAAAGAGTTTTTAGTTTTTATGGACGCCAAACACAGAGCTGAATTAGATATCCTTAAATCAGGTAAATTAAACAGTAAAGTAACAGATGTATTAGAAGCGGTTTGTAAAGACCTTGCTGCTAAATACAAAGCATAACCATTAAAACGTAAGCTGTGGCTAATTTAAAAGAAGTACGTAATAGAATAACGTCGGTAAACTCAACCATGCAGATTACCTCTGCAATGAAAATGGTTTCTGCTGCCAAGTTACGTAAAGCTACCGACCGTATTATTCAAATGAGGCCATACGCAAACAAACAAAACGAAATATTAAGTAGTCTTTCTGGCTCACTTGATAACTCTGAAAATGTTTTTGCTGCAGACTCAGAGGGTAAAAAAGTATTATTAGTATTAATTAACTCAAACAGAGGTTTGTGCGGAGGTTTTAATGCAAACGTTATTAAAGCAGCTAAAAAACAAATTGTTGAAAGCACCAATGGTGCAGGTTTTAAAGTTATTACAGTTGGTAAAAAAGCGTTTGATGCTTTTAGAAAGTCTGATAATTTATTGAGAGACCATGCAATCTCTGCAGATAATCACACACTTTACGACGATTTAAATTTTACTGCTGCTAGTGAATTACCAATAAGTATTATGGATGCTTATGCAAATGGTGATTTTGACAAAGTAGTTTTGATTTACAATCAATTTAAAAATGCGGCAACACAGCTGGTTCAGGTAGAGCAGCTGTTACCTATTGAAACTGAAAAGGCTGAAGGATCTAAAAGTTCTTCAGATTACATTTTTGAGCCATCTAAGAAAGAGATAGTTGAAAATTTAATCCCTATATCTTTAAAAACGCAATTTTATAAAGCGGTTTTAGATTCAAACGCTTCTGAACATGGCGCTCGTATGACGGCAATGCACAAAGCAACTGAAAATGCAGGAGATATGCTTTCGGCACTTAAATTATCCTACAACAAAGCACGTCAAGCAGCTATTACTACTGAGATTCTTGAAATCGTTGGTGGCGCCGCAGCATTAGACGACGCTTAACAAACAACTTACTATTCCAACTGTTCATTCAGTTGAGATTATTTAATATGCATAAAGAAAATCTTTTGTTATTTGGCAATTATTACTAGTGTAAAAATGGAAGGACGACCAAAAGCTAACTGCTTTTTACACGTAACTGCTCATAGACTAACCACTATAGCCCATAAAGAAAAACCACTTGTTTTAGGCCAAACGAAAAGAACTAAATATAAAATTAGAACAAATTATACTTTATGACATAAATTCATTTTTGAATTTTTCCTCCTATAAATTATTCATAATCATTGTTTTGATTTTTTTCATATCCCCGAATGAGTCAATTGGGCAAACTTGATGGTTTCTCAATAAACCCCAAGTTTGGTTTATATAAATCTTTTGAAAATAAAGAAGGATTTACTGTTGGCGCAGAACTAAATGTTTTAAAACAAAAATTTATATATGGTGCTGAATATTATGTATTTGAAGAATTTGTTCTTTTTGAATCTCCTACTGAGCATTTTAACCAGGTTGGTTTAATGGTTGGGAAATATAATGATAATGGGATTTTTAGGTTACAATATCAAGTAGGGTTGGGTCTCGTGTGGGGGGTAAAAAGAACAGAATTAATCATTAAAGATCCTCCTGGTTTTTTTAATACACAATCTGAAAGTAAAGATTTTATTGCATTTGGATTTGCAACTAAATTAGGTTTTAAAATTATTCCATTTTCATTTTTAAGCATAGGCATTGATTTACAGGCTAATATTAATTTAGAAAACACTGTATTTATACCCTTTATAAGTGTTGAAATAGGCAAGTTGAGACGCTAAAAGACTTATTGTAACATTCTATATAGTTCATAACCTTCGGGGTAAGAACCAGACTCAATCCGTTGTAGCTAATTAAAAATACAAAGTAACAAGAGAATTACTACTGTGTCCCCTGAAGAAAAAAGATATTCTATTATTAGACATACTAATTAAATATTTACAATCTAATATTACTATTGAAACAGTAGTAATCTTATTATATTTGCAGTGTTTAAAAAATCAATCTTAATTAAACATGAAATACAAACTTACATTATTAACTATTTTTTTAAGCCTCATTTTATCTCAATACAGTTTTGCGCAATTCTTAGCGTCCAACCCCATTGAAACTTCATTTACAACTGTTGAAGTTGGCGAAAGAATGCTCAATACTTTCTCATATGATTTTAATGAAGATGGAATATTAGACCTTGCTTTAGACGGAGGAATGTCCTATCCTCAATCCTTTGAGGTTTATCCAGCATCAAATGCAATTATACTTATTGGAAATGGTGATGGAACATTTACACAAAGTGCAACTTCAATTAATTATGCTACGGGTGGCATAAATAACCTATTAGCTATCTCAGATTTTGCTG
>CAJIZE010000009.1 GCA_905181855.1 uncultured Flavobacteriales bacterium | reverse complement strand
AAAATTTCGGTAAGCCAAATTTTATCCATTCCAACTTATAACGCTAACAAATTGTAATTGCTTCATGGCGTTATACTACATTCGCAAAGACAATTTGTTTTTTTATTTACGTCTTCGGGCCTCTGCGAGAAACCTCTTTTCAACTCATTTTCTTAGCCCTCGAGACAAAAGCGAGGTTTATTTTGAAGCTGGGTTCAAAGCACAATATATGAAAGGTTATGCAATATTAAAACTGCGTGACCCTAGCTATGATGCTAGATATTACATGAATAGTTACAATAACAATTACGCAATTGGGACACCTCTTTCTTATTTTATATAGAGGAAATTTAAAAGAGGCAAAAATATTGTTTACTGATGAATTTGAACCTCATTTAATACTTAATGGAAAAAAAATCGCTTTTAACACAAACTATTTCTACGTCTGATACCATTTAGGAATTGGAGATCCATTATTAAGAAGTAAAAAACTTCATATCCTAATTAAGACAATCTTTAATGTATTTAAAAATAATTTGAAGAATTATATAAATCAGGTTCCACTAGTAGTTGGTGTTAGTTATAAAATAAACAAACGTCAACTGATATTAATCTAAACGTGTCAGGACAAGTATTTGAATTCGATAACTGGGTGGATGAACATTGACTTGAAACTAAATCCCCTCAGGCATCAAAAACTCACTAATGTGTGTAACCACAAAAATCTATTTTTGTCAACTTGAAACAAGCCATCAAAATAGTATTGCATGAACTAAAGCTAGAGTATCGAAACAAATCGGCATTGGGTGGATTGTTTATTTATGCTTTCTCAACAGTTTTTGTTACTTATTTGTCTGTTTCTAGAAGTCCGCCAAGTGATTTGCTAAGTACTTTTATTTGGATTGCAGTTTTGTTTATTTCAATAAATGCGGCAGGAAAAGGTTTTTTACAAGAGCAAAAAGAACGAATGCTCTATTACTACTCTTTGGTAAAACCAACCAGTTTTATTTTGGGTAAAATATTCTATACATCGTTGCTCGTTGGGGTAATAGCCATGTTGGTAAATGGTATTTTTATTTTGCTGTTCGATTCAAATATTGAAGCGCCCATTTGGTATGCTGTTGCACTGCTTTTGGGTGGCGCAGGTTTTGCAGCAACCATAACCTTTATTAGCGCCATTGCAATGAGCGCCTCAGGTAACTTTACTTTGGTTAGCGTTTTAAGCTTTCCGGTGTTGCTACCTTTTTTGGTAACTCAAGTTAAATTCTCGAAGCTCTGTATTGCCGGTTTTGATTCTGTATTAGCGCTTAAATATGCTGGTATTCTTATTCTTTTGAACCTCTTGGTTTGGGCTTTAGCGTACCTCTTATTTCCATACCTTTGGCGCGATTAAAAACCAAGGTGATTTACAGATGAAGTGGTGGAAAGTGTTAGCTATAGTTTTGATGTTATACAGCATCATAGGAGGTTTTTTAATTGACGTTCCACGTTTACCCATCTTACATGAAACCATTCGTAATACCTATTTCCATGTAACACTTTGGTTTGCCATGATGATTCTCATGACCATATCAATCGTTAATAGCATTAGGTATTTAAGCAGTGGTGATAAAAAACACGATTATTTAGCCAACGAAACCGTAAACATTGGTTTGTTTTTCGGAGTTTTAGGATTAACCACCGGAATGATTTGGGCCCAATTTACATGGGGAGCATTTTGGGTTAACGATGTTAAAACAAACGGCACTGCCATTACGTTATTAGTTTACTTTGCTTATGCAGTATTGCGTGGTTCGGTTGATGATCCTCAAAAGAAAGCTAGGCTTGGTGCAGTTTACAGCATCTTTGCATACGTAATGTTGATTTTGTTTTTATGGATTTTACCACGAATAACCGATTCATTACATCCCGGAAACGGAGGTAATCCAGCCTTTGGAAGCTACGATATGGATAATACCATGCGAATGGTATTTTACCCTGCCATAATTGGGTTTTTCTTGTTAGGATGGTGGTTGGTTACACTTAGAATTAGGTTGAAAAATATTCAAGACAAATTAGTTGAAGATGTTTAGATTAAAGAAAATTTCGTTACTACTAATACTCTCTTTGTTGAGTACATTAAGTTTTGCTCAAGAAATCACCATGGCCGATGCCATGCGTGAAAGTGGTAAAATATACGTGGTTGTAGCAGTGTTGTCGCTGGTAATGGTTGGCTTGTTGGCTTACCTCATTTACATCGATAAAAAAGTAAGTAAAATTGAATCTGAAATAGATAAAAAGTAAGATGAAAAAAACGCATATCATATTAATTGTAATAATCGCAGTTGCTATTGCAGCTATTGTTGGTTCAATTTCAGACTCTAGTACTTATGCTGATTTTGATGAAGCATTTAGCAACGTTGGAGAAGAATACCATGTGGTAGGCAAATTAAATCGCGACAGGCCTACAATCTACAATCCAAAAAAAAATGCAGATAAGTTCGTCTTTTACATGTTAGATAACAATGGTATTGAACGCCAAGTTGATCTTATGAAAAGCAAGCCACAAGATTTTGAAAGATCTGAGCAAATTGTTTTGATAGGAAAAGCCGTAGATGATAAATTCGTGGCAAGAGATATTTTAATGAAATGTCCATCTAAATATGAAGACGGAACACCGCAAGGAGTAAATCCTGAAAACATACCAAAAGCTTAATTAGATGGACATAAATTACGTTGGAGAACACCTTTGGGCAGGTACGCTTGGCAATCTTCTAGTCATTCTTTCTTTTATTGCAGCTCTGTTTGCTCTTGTATCCTACTACAAAGCAAGTACTACTTCCGATTCTTCTTGGAGGCCTTTAGGTCGGTTGGGTTTTAGACTTCATAGTTTAGCAACCATAATGATTTTTGGTTTGTTGCTGTTCATGCTGGCAAACCACTATTTTGAATACCATTTTATTTGGCAACATACAAGTAATGATATGCCAATGAAATTCTTGATGAGTTCATTTTGGGAAGGTCAAGAAGGAAGTTTTTTGCTTTGGTCGTTTGGGCATATTGCTTTAGGAAATATGCTTATTTGGACTGCGGGTAAATGGGAGAATAAAGTAATGACTGTCTTTTCATCCGTTCAAGTTTTTATGTCTTCCATGTTATTGGGAGTCTTTATTCTTGAGCATCGAATCGGAAGTAATCCGTTTACATCCTTGTTAAGAGATCATCCTGATTTTGCGCGCCTTCCGTTGTTCAATAGTGCTACCTATTTGGAGTTTTTAGATGGCCGCGGTTTAAATCCATTGCTTCAAAATTATTGGATGATTATTCATCCACCTACTGTATTGATTGGTTATTCATTTGCGTTAACACCTTTCGCTTTCGCTATTGCGGGGCTATGGAAAAAAGATTACCATGGCTGGATTAAACCTGCTTTGCCTTGGACCTATGCAGGAATCGGAGTATTAGGAGTAGGAGTTTTAATGGGCGGAGCATGGGCTTACGAAGCGCTAAGCTTTGGCGGTTTTTGGGCGTGGGATCCTGTTGAAAACGCATCACTTGTACCTTGGTTAATTTGGGTTGGTGGAGCGCATCTTATGCTGATTAACAAAAACAAAGGCACCTCATTAGTAGCAACCTTCTCGCTTATCTGTTTAACTTTCATATTAGTTCTGTATTCTACTTTTTTAACCAGAAGCGGTGTATTAGGTGAAACAAGTGTTCATGCATTTTCAGATTTGGGTATGTCAGGTCAATTGTTGTTGTACCTATTTGCATATTTAATTATGTCGATTGCCTTGATTGCTTATCGATGGAAAGATTTCCCTAAAACAAAAGATGATGAAGCGCTATGGTCGCGCGAATTTTGGATATTCGTTGGAGCATTAATATTAACGATTTCTGCTTTTCAGATTGCTTTTTCTACGTCAATTCCGGTAATTAACAAAGTGTTTGGTAGCAATTTGGCGCCTCCAGCAGACCCTGTTGCACATTACAACTCATGGCAAATTCCTTTCGGAATAGTTCTACTAGTTTTAATTGGGTTTACGATGCACCTAAAGTTCAAAAAAACGGATTTTAAAAAGTTTTTGAAAAGCATCTCATTAGCGCTAGCATTAGCGCTAATATTAACCTTAGGCATTGGTTATGCTTTACAATTAGGAAACATCTACTATTTGTTAATGCTTTTCACTTCGCAATTTGCGGTTTTGGCAAATGCAGATTACTTAATACGCGTTCTAAAAGGAAAATCGCAAAAAGCAGGGTCTACAATTGCTCATATTGGGTTCGGAACCATAATGCTTGGCGCTTTAATTTCTATGAGTGCATCTGAAGTCATAAGTACAAATACATCAGGTGTAGATGTTGAACAATTGGGTGATGAGTATTCAAACAACGAAAACATATTACTGATGGAGAATGATACTTTGCCAATGGGTGAATACCATGTAGTATATAGAGGTCGTGAAAAAGAGGGTATTTATATTAGGTTTTTAGTGGATTACTATTTGAAGGAGGGAAATACCTACAACAAGTCCTTTACTTTAACTCCTTTTGTTCAGCTTAATGAACGAATGGGAAATGTACCTGAACCTGATACCAAGCACTTTTTGATTAACGATGTTTTTACACACGTAACTTACGCCACACTTGAAATTGAAAAACCATCAGACAAAGAAGATTATAAGGAGATAGAAAAAGATTTTTACACTCAAGGCGATACCATTTTTGCCTCTAATGCTATTTTGGTTTTAGAGAAAATATATAGAGGTATTTCTGACACAACAATAGAGATGACTGAAAAAGACATTGCTATTACGGCGCGCATCAGAGCAATAGATTTTAATACGAAATCACATTTTATAAGTCCTGTATTTGTTCTTAAAGAGGCCAGTTATATTGAGCCAATTGAAGCATTAAATGATCAGCTAGGTTTGAAAATATTGTTTGATAAAATTGATACCGAAACAGGTAAGGTGCAATTGACCGTTTCGGAAACTAAGGTTGCGAAAAAGGATTTTGTAATACTTAAAGCAATAAAATTTCCTTTTATAAATGTACTTTGGTTAGGTTGCATTATAATGATGATAGGTACAGCCTTAGCAGTTTATACTAGAGTAATCGCAAATCGTAGATCTTGATAAAATCAGTTACCATATTTGGTGCTGGTAATGTGGGGACACATTTAGCTAAGGTGCTAAAGCCTAAAGTTGAAATAAATCAAATTTTTAGCAGAAACATTGAAAAAGCAAGAGCTTTGTCAATTGAAGTGGGAGGGAAACCGGAAACTGATCTTGACAACCTGGAATTAAATTCAGACTTGTATTTACTGGCTGTAACTGATAATCAAATTGAAGTATTAGGAAATAAATTGGACCAGTTACTTTCTGGTAAAATAATTACCCATACTTCGGGAGCTACCGCATTAATTTCTGGGAGCAAAAATAATTTCGACGGAGTGTTTTACCCGTTGCAAACTTTCTCAAAAACCAAATCTATAGATTGGTCGAATACGCCTATTTTGATAGAGGCGGATAATCAGAAAATTGAACAAACCTTAATCAGTTTAGCGAATAGAATTTCAGATAAATGTCAGGTTATTACTTCAGAGCAAAGATTGAGTTTGCATCTTGCAGCGGTGTTTGCTTGTAATTTCACGAACCATATTCTTAATATCTCTAACGATATCTTGCAATTAAAGAACCTTGATATAGAGTTGCTTTATCCGTTAATTAAAGAAACAATTCAAAAGGCAGAGAAAATAGGTCCAAAGCTATCACAGACGGGGCCTGCAAAACGTGGAGATATTGAAACTATGGAAAAGCACCTTGCGCTTTTAAAGGAATCAAAACTCAATCAGGAGATTTATAAAATTTTAAGTAAATCGATTGCGTCAAAGCCTTAAAAATCAGTACATTTAGCCAAATTTTTACTATGAAAAAAATCACTACGCTGTTGGTTGCTTTTTTAATAAGTAGCTTGTTGTTTGCACAAGGTTCAGGTAAAATGCTTGATTTTAATGGTTCGAGCAGTTATGTTGATTGCGGTACATTGAATATTTCTGGTTCGGCCCTAACCCTCCAAACTTGGATGAAGGTAGATGCATTTAAAACCGTAAGCCCTTTTATATCAACTGTAATGGGAATAGAAACACCAGGTGTGAGCCATGCTCAAGTCAGAATGGGTGATGGTGGTTTAGCAGCAAACAAGGTTCAGTTTATACTGCTTATTGGAGGAACAAATCATAAACTGAATGGTGTACAAGGCCTAAATACAAATACTTGGTACCACATAGCAGCTACTTATGATGGCGCAAACATGAAAATTTTCATTAATGGTGAATTGGATGCCCAACAAGCTCGAACTGGAAGCGTTGCAGGTAACAGCACGTTCAGACTTGGTTATAATTATGGGTTTGATAGAGTATTAGATGGAAAAATGGACGAAGTATCTGTATTTACAAGCGCACTGTCTCAAACTACTATTCGAGATTGGATGTGCAAAAAAATAAGCGTTTCGCATCCCAACTATTCTACATTGACAGCAAACTATTCAATGAACGAAGGCGCTGGTTCTACTCTAGCTGATGGGTCAGCTAACACTAATACAGCAACCTTAATCAGCAGCCCAAGTTGGGCAAACTCCGAAGTGCCTCTTGGTGATGAAAGTATAAGAGATTTTGCCAGCCCCTTTAGTCTTTCGCTACCTAGCGCTGATGGAGATACTTTTTCGGTGACGGGTATTACTGGAAGCCCAGATGCCATGTATGTATATCGCGTTAATTCTGCGCCTCAAATTACAGGTTCTTTTCCTGGCAGCGTGGTTGAATTCGATTCATCTAGATATTATGGAGTGTACTTTATAGGAGGAACCAATCCTACTGCAAATGTGAAATATAGAGTTAGGTCAAACACCAATTTTGTGAATAAAAACCCTTGTATTTTTGATTGGTACAAACGAGATGGCAATGCAGATTTAAGCTGGAGTTCTTCAGGTGCTAGCTTATCAGCAAATCATTACAATACGTCTCAATCTTCGGCTGGCGAGTTTGTATTGGGCTTCGGAGGAGGTGGACCAACGATCATTTATGGTTCAAATTCCGCAACGTTTTGTGATGGTGATAGTGTTGTTTTGAATCATGCTTCATCTGGTTTAGATTATCATTGGCTGTTCAATGGTGTGCAAGATACTTCTAAAATCAGCAATTCATGGTCTGCAAAACTTTCAGGAACCTATCAACTAATTTTTTCGTTAGACACCACCTGTGTTGATACTTCTAATTTAGTTTCAATTACTGTTAATCCAAATCCTACGGTTACTTTTCCAGCTATAGCGCCAGTTTGCGCATCTGTTCAAAGTATTGTGCTGCCGCAAGGAACTCCATCCGGAGGAACCTATGCAAGTCCTTATGTTTCTGGTAATCAATTTTTTGTTCAAATCGCTGGTGCAGGATCTTACCAAGTTGGCTATTCATTCAGCGATGCAAACGGATGTTCAAGTGAAGCAGCCCAGACTTTTAAAATAAAGCCTACCCCATTAGTTAATTTACCAAGTTTGGGTACCGTTTGTTTAAGTGACCCTTCAACAACGCTTAATACTGGAACTCCTTCAGGTGGAACGTATTTGGTAAATGGGGTTGTTCAAAACACCATTGATCCGGCTATCTTAGGTGTGGGGTTACACAAGATAAAGTACTTGGTTACCGATACGAATAGCTGTACTGGTGGGGACTCTATTGGTTTAATCATCAGGCCAAATCCAACGGTAACGCTAACCTTAAAAGACACCTTATTGTGTGAAGGCTTTTTTCCAATAAATTTGGTTGGAGGTTCGCCATCAGGAGGAGTTTATTCGGGGCAGGGAGTTGTAGGTTCAACATTTGATCCAACAATAGGTGCTGGTACATATAACGTAAATTACAATTATACTGATCCTAGTTCTGGTTGTTCTGCTATGGCTCAAGATAGCTTGGTAGTTCATCCTATACCTGCAAAGCCAGTTGTTATTCAAAGCAACGATTCACTTGTTTCAAGTACTGGCGCAAATTACTATTGGTATTTGTTTGATGGAACTCCGATGTCATCGGGTGATAAGTTTTTTGTGCCTAACTTAAACGATTATTATTATGTTGTTGTTGAAAATGGATTTGGTTGTCTTTCTGAACCTTCGTCATGGTTTAATTGGATAAAACCACCACCAAAACCAAATTCAATTATTGAGCTTTCAAGCAATCGTTTTAGTATATTTCCAAATCCTTCAACTGGAAGTTTTCAAATTGAAACCAGCGAAAAATCTTTCTCAGTTTCAGTTGTTGATGTTTTAGGAAACGTGGTTTATTCAAATAACAAAGGCCAGTTGTTACATCAATTAAATGTAGTAAAAGGACTGTACTTTGTTGAGCTAAAATCGGGCAACGAAAAATCAATTCAAAAACTTATTTTAGAATAAGATGTTAAAATTAAAGTTAGCAACTGATCCTAGGTGGGTGAATATTGCTGAGAAAAATATTGAAGAAATACTCATTGATCATGCATTTTGTGAGCAAAAAGCAGCTTCCACGGCAATATCTTTTATCGTAACATATCCTGAGTATTCTGATTTAGTTGCGGATATGACCGACTTGGCTAGGGAGGAGATGCAACATTTTAAATTGGTGCACAACAAATTATTAGAAAGAGGTTTAAAATTGGGCTTCGATCGCAAGGATCCTTATGTAGCAGATATTCGGAAATTTTTCAATAAAACAAAAGATAGAAAATTAAACCTTGTAAATAGGTTGTTGCTTGCTGCGATGATTGAAGCCCGCAGTTGTGAACGCTTTAGGTTGTTGTCGGAGAATATTAAGGACCAAGAATTATCTAAGTTTTATTACGATTTAATGAAAAGTGAAGCTACTCATTACACTATGTTTTTACAATACGCTCGTAAATTTGGTGAAGGGAGAATGAAGGTTGATGAAGTTTGGGAACAGTTTTTAGAATTTGAAGCTGATGTAATGAAGAATTACAGCAACAAAGAATTAATTCACGGTTGAATTAGACTCTCTAATTCTATCCAACTTTTCAAAAACAGAATTTTTACTTTTAAATTCAGGTACAATTTCCTTCATTTTATTCACCATTATCGCATAATTCTGATTGCGCTGTGATTGAATTAAAGAATCAATGTCCTTCTTTATTTTCTCAAAATCACTTTCTCGAACTTTGGCAATCATAATTTTATTGTGATGCGTTTTTACGGTGTTCTCTTCGTTAGCGAGTAGCTCTTCAAAAAGTTTTTCACCTGGTCTTAATCCAGTTACTTTTATCTGAATATCAGTACCTAACTCTAAACCGCTTAAAGCAATCATTTTTTTAGCCATATCCATTATCTTAACAGATTTACCCATGTCGAAAATGAAAATCTCGCCCCCTTCACCCATGTTTCCTGCTTCAATAACAAGTTGGCAAGCTTCAGGTATTGTCATGAAAAAGCGGGTAATGTCTTTATGAGTTACAGTTACAGGTCCACCTTCGGTAATTTGTTTTCTAAATAAAGGTATAACTGAACCATTAGACCCTAGCACGTTCCCAAACCTTGTGGTAATAAACTTGGTATACGAGTGTTCATTAGCTGCTTGAGCATAAATTTCAGCTATTCGCTTTGACGCACCCATTATATTGGTAGGGTTTACAGCCTTATCGGTAGATATCATTATAAACTTTTCTACTTCATATTCACTTGATAAATCAACCAACGTCTTAGTTCCTTGAACATTTGTTCTGACTGCTTCTGTTGGGTTTGTTTCCATTAATGGAACATGTTTGTATGCCGCCGCATGAAATACAATTTGTGGTCTGTATTCTTTAAATACAGATTTCATTCTGCTGTTGTTCCTAACATCAGCAACTACCACTTCAGTTAATTGTTCTCCGTATTTTGACCGTATATCTATATCCAAATCATAGATTGGCGATTCGGCTTGATCTACTAATATTAATTTTTGCGGATTAAAAGGTGATATTTGCTTAACCAACTCACCTCCAATAGAACCAGCGGCTCCCGTAATCATTACCACTTTACCAGAAATATATTTGTTGATTTCTACTCGGTTAAGCTTAATTTGAGACCTACCTAGTAAATCTTCAATTTTCACTTTTTCAATTTGTTTGTAGGTCAATTCACCGTTTAGCCAATCAGAAGGAGGCGGAACATTTGAAACTCTAACGTTGTGTTTTAACGATTTTTCAATAATTTCTTTTCTACGCTCCATAGGAATACCTTGAAAAGCAATAATCAAGTGGTCAATTTCATTTTTCTCTAATAAATTATCCAGATACTTAGGAGGATAGATGTTGATTCCTTCGATTTTTTTATGTCGTTTCTTAGGGTTGTCATCCAAAAAGGCGACAACTTCATTTCTTATTCTAGTAACTCGATCTAAGGTTCTTTTTGTTATAACACCTGATTCTCCAGCGCCATAAATCACTACCAGTTGCGAGTCGGCAGAAGCATTTTTAAATTCGAAAAAAATTTGTTTAACTGCAATCCTAAAAGAGGCTAGAAGCATTACAGTTGAAAAAAACTCAATTATGATTACCGAAAAAGGAACTATAAAAGTTGTATCAATTAAGTAATATTTGATTAAGTTGCAAAGAACAAAAAACAAAGAGCCAAACAAAGTTACTAAAAACACGCGCTGAGCGTCTTTCGAACTAGTATACCTGATCATACCTTGATAGGTCTTGCCAATTAAAAAGCTCAGTGCCCTCGATCCAAAAACGAAAGGAAATACCCAGTAAAAAGTTAAGTATTCGCTTTCCGGAATTTTAAAATTGAATCTAACTAAGTAAGCTAGCCCTAAAGAAAAGAATACAATTGCAAAATCAATAATTAATATTATCCAAGTAGGTGTATTTCGAGTATATAAAAGTGGTTTTGGCATTGACGCCAAATATAGATAAATTGGCAGGAGCTAATCTACTCAGAACCTTATCATGTTTGTTACATTTGCCCAAAAGTTACATTAATGAAGAATATCGCTTTAACTCATGTACACGAAAAGCTAGGAGCTAAAATGGTTCCTTTTGCAGGATTTAATATGCCAGTTCAATATTCTGGTGTTAATGATGAGCACATTAATGTTCGTCAAAACGTTGGGGTATTTGACGTATCGCATATGGGTGAGTTTTTTGTGACAGGAACAAACGCTCTGGATTTAATACAAAAAGTAACAAGCAACGATGCGTCGAAATTAGCAGATGGTAAAGTTCAGTACTCCTGTTTACCAAATGGTAAAGGTGGTATTGTTGATGATTTACTTGTTTATCGCTTCAGTGATGAAAAGTATATGCTAGTAGTTAATGGATCAAACATAGATAAAGATTGGGATTGGATTAATTCTAATAATTCCGTGGGTGCAATCACTTCTAATCAATCAGATGATTATTCGTTATTGGCTGTTCAAGGGCCTAAAGCGGTAGACGCATTACAATCACTTACTGATGTTAATTTATCGGCTGTTGAATATTACACTTTTACAGTTGGGAGTTTTGCAGGTAAAGCTGATATAATAATATCAGCTACAGGTTATACTGGTGCAGGTGGTTTTGAGATTTACTGTAAGAATGAGCATGTCAATGATATTTGGAATGCAGTTATAAAGGCTGGTGAGGATTTTGGTATAAAGCCAACTGGACTAGCAGCAAGAGATACTTTAAGACTAGAAATGGGTTTTTGTTTGTATGGAAACGATATTGATGATACTACTTCTCCTTTAGAAGCTGGACTTGGATGGATAACCAAGTTTACCAAAGAATTTGTTGATGGTGATTTTTTGAAAAATCAAAAAGAAGAAGGTGTTAAAAGACGTTTAGTCGCATTCGAATTAATTGATAGAGGTATTCCTCGACACGGATATGAGATTGAAGATAATTATGGAAACATTATAGGCGAGGTAACGAGCGGTACAATGTCACCTTCTCTGAAAAAGGCAATAGGTTTGGGTTATGTGAACAGACCTCACACAAAATCAGATACAGAAATATACATAAGGATTAGAAATAAATCACTTAAAGCAAAAGTGGTTAAACTACCATTTTATAAGGCTTAGGTGATGGAAGAGAAATTTAAAATTGACGTTGCATTATGCCCAGTATTGTATGATCAATGCAAAATGGATAATTCAATTGTTGTTGTTATTGATGTATTAAGGGCAACTTCAGCAATTTGTACCGCATTTGAAAGTGGAGTAAAAGAAATGATTCCGGTTTCTACACTGGATGAAGCCAGAGTTTATCATAAACAAGGGTATTTGGTAGGCGCCGAGCGTGATGGCTCACCAATTGAAGAATTTGATTTCGGTAATTCACCATACAGCTATAAAAATCCTGAATTGAAAGGCAAATCAGTAGTTTTAACTACAACCAACGGTACAAAGGCTATAAACATGGCTAAAGATGCTGATGTTGTCGCTATTGGAGCGTTTACTAATATATCTGTTCTTTCAGAATGGTTGGTGAATCAAGATAAGAATATCGTGTTTTTATGTGCAGGCTGGAAAGGAAGATTCAATCTTGAAGATTCGATTTTTGCTGGAGCAGTGATTGAAAGAATTGGAATAAATTCGAAATATGATGAATTAACAGATTCATGCCTAGCCGTAAAAAGCTTGTTTATCAATGCAGAAAAAAATCCTTACAACTTCCTTAGCAGTTCGTCACATAGAATAAGATTGCATAAATTGAACTTAAAGAAAGACGTTAAGTATTGCTTAACTTATGATCAATCAACTAGCATCCCAATTTTGAAAGGAGATAAATTAGTGAAATTAGAAGAAGTATATGAAAATATGGCTTCTTGAATCTTATTTCGGAGGTTCTCATAAGCAATGGGCTGAAGGATTAAAGTTTAACAGCCAACATCAAATTGAAATATTCTCTTTATCAGCCAAGCATTGGAAGTGGAGAATGCACGGATCTGCAATTTATTTTGCTGAACTTGTAAATCAAAGTAGTGAAGTTCCAGATTTATATCTTGTTACAGATTTAATGGATGTGGCCTTATTTAGAGGTCTATTAAACTCTGATAAGCTAAGGCCACTCGTGCTTTATTTTCACGAAAACCAATTTGCATATCCAAAATCGAAATTAGATACTGATGTTGATACCAAAAGAGATCAACACTATGGTTTTATAAATTACAGTTCAGCGCTCGCAGCAACTAGTGTTGCTTTTAATTCTAAATACAATTTTGCGAGTTTTTTTAAAGGGATTACAAGCTTGCTTAAGGTTATGCCAAAGCCAAGACTTCTTTCTACAATAGATTTGATTAAATTAAAATCCACAGTTGTACCTGTAGGGATTAACAAAATTGGGATTCCTGATAATAAACCGAACAATAAGGTTAAGACAATTCTATGGAATCATAGATGGGAAGAAGAAAAGAATGCGGAGGCCTTTTTTAAAGCGCTTTTAGTTTTAAAACAAGATGGGGTAAAGTTTCGACTAATTGTTTGTGGGAAATCAAGTTTAGCTAAATCAAATTTATTTGATGGTTATAATGCTCTTTTTCAGGATGAAATTCTGTTTTGGGGTTTCGCTGAAAACAGAAAAGAATATGCAAAGCTTCTTCAATTGTCAGATATTCTTCCGGTTACTTCAAATCAAGAATTTTTTGGGATTAGTTTAATGGAGGCTATAAGTGCTGGTGTAACACCATTGCTTCCAAACCGGTTGGTTTATCCAGAACATTTTTCAAAAAGTGAATTTTCAGAAATTGGGTATGAAGATTTAGAAAATTTTGTGTTCAAATTAAAGTCGTTTTGTGAAAAGGATAACCTTTTAAAATTTAGTCATATTTCTGATTCTTACAATTGGAATGTTTTAAGTACAACCTACGATCAATTGTTTGAAAAAACTGTCTAGGTTTATCTTTTCTCAATTACTGCCATTGTCAGTCTGCTGATGCAAATTAATACATTGGATTCATCCGTAATTTTTATTCCCCAAACTTGAGTTTTCTTTCCAAGGTGAATTGGAGTAGCAATTCCTGTAACAATTCCAGATCGAACCGATTTAATGTGATTAGCATTTACCTCAAGTCCAACGGTTTGATATTTTGAATCATCTACCGTTAGCTGAGCTGCAAGACTTCCCAGTGTTTCGGCTAAAACAACTGATGCACCTCCATGCAATATGCCATATGGCTGATGAGTTCTTTTGTCAACGGGCATTGTGCCGGTAATTGAGTCGTTTGTAAAGCCTGTTATTTTAATCCCAATTTGCTCCATGATGGTGTTTTTCATCATGTAATCAGAGTGAATAAGATCAAATGCTTTAAACCAGATTTTTTTCATTCAACTAAAATAAACAATGAAACAATGAAACAATAAAAAGGTGTATATTTTACCTTAATTTAACTTTTAGTAATATATATGAGGAGTAAGCCTTACTTTTGTAGTTGGTTTAAAAAATTAAATAGTTAACTCAAAAAACAATTAGATGAGATTTTTGGTTTTAATATTATTACTAGGGTTTTCAGGGCTAGCGCACACTCAAATTATTGAAAGGTTTGTGTTGGCCAGTGCAGGTAAAACTTTTGAGAAAAGTAATTTTTCGATAGAATGGACACTGGGCGAGCCAATAGTTAAAACCATTGTGGGTTCTACGAACACCATAACTCAAGGGTTTCATCAATCAATATTTGTTGTTTCATCGATTGGCGATGTAATACCTCCAACATTTCCTGCATTTAAAATTTATCCAAACCCCGCATCTGATTATTTTTATCTGGATTTTAATGGAGTTAGCCAATCGGTTCAATATCAATTGATAGACATCAGTGGTGGCCTTGTTCTATCGGGTGTTATAAGCGGAAATAAAGAAAGAATTGAATTGTCTGATTTAGCAAATACAAGTTACATAATAAAAATAACTAATCTTAAAACTAACCATACGAGATCATTCAACTTACAGAAAGCTCAATAAAATTATATTATGAAAAAGATTTTCACCCTACTTTTTGCCTTGTTTGTCTTAGGCGTTACAAATGAGTCATTCGCTCAAAGTCCTTCATATTTTAATTACCAAGCGGCGATAAGAGATAATGCCGGCGCTTTACTAGTAAATCGATTGGTTTATGTGAAAGTTGCGATTCGTGCCGGAACACCTACTGGTATAGTTGAATATCAAGAGGTTCATTCGTTAAACACAAATGCTTTTGGTTTGGTAAATGTTGTAATAGGAGAAGGTTCACCTATGCAAGGTTCAATGCCTTCGATTGATTGGGGTGCAGATGCTCATTTTGTTGAGATAGAATTAGATGCAAATAACACAGGTGTATATACGCAAATGGGAGCTACTGAAATACTATCAGTTCCATATGCTTTACATTCTAGAACAGTGGAGTTTAATGATGATGCTGATGCAGACCCAGACAATGAAATTCAATCGTTTGTTTTGACTAACAACGTACTAAATATAACCAAAGGTGTAGGTAATGATTTTGTGAACTTAAACCCTTATTTAGACAATACTGATGCACAAGAAGTATATGTTTTTGATTCATTGGAATATAGAAACATGGTCATAACCGGTGGTAATAAAATCTCTTTCAACATTGCAGATAATGACAATGATTCGTTAAACGAATTACAAGACCTTTTATTGGTAAATGATAGTCTGTTAATTGATTTTGGTTTGGGCGCAGACTTAAGCGGATTTAATCAATCATCAGCGGTTCTAGATTTACAGGCTACTTCATTAAGTCAAGCCTCAGATGTGTTGAATCTTCAAACTATGGCATTTTCACAAGCGTCATCAATAATTGATCTAGAAACAGCTGTAGCTTCCGATATTGATCAAGATTCGTTAAACGAATTACAAGACCTTTTATTGGTAAATGATAGTCTGTTAATTGATTTTGGTTTGGGCGCAGACTTAA
>CAJIZE010000008.1 GCA_905181855.1 uncultured Flavobacteriales bacterium | reverse complement strand
CAAAAGGAAAATCAAAACATAAAGTAACTCAAGACCGAGAGGACGAACAGGAAGTAGAAGTAAAAAAGGAGTATGCAGCAAGTGTGGACAAAGATGGATCCTGGTTAAAAAAAAGAGGGAAATATCACTTTGGCTTTAAGAAAGATCATGTCACTGATGAAGAGGGTCTTGTGCTAGGTGTTTTGACAACAAAAGCAAGTACCAATGAAATTGCTAACCTAGACGATGTTTTGGAAACAGCTGACTTACCAAAAGGTATTCCTTTAAAAGCAGACAAAGGCTACCAGTCGGCAAACAATTCATCTATAGAATACGTTCACTTAAAAAACTCATTAGTTATGATTTGTATATCCCAACTTATTTTATGAAAATATTATTAACCGGAGCCACAGGGTATATAGGTAAGCGACTTTTACCTATTCTTATTAAAGATGGTCATAGCGTAGTTTGTTGTGTTCGAGATGTAAAACGGTTTAATCCGCCCGAATCAATCAAGCAAAAAATAGAGGTTATTCAAATGGATCTTCTTGATGAAGAATCACTCAGAAAAATCCCCAATAATATTGATGGCGCTTTCTACCTTGTTCATTCAATGTCATCATCATCCAACTACCAAAAACTAGAACAAAACTCTGCAGTAAATTTTAAAAATGCGCTTAATAAAACTAATGTTAAGCAGGTCATTTATTTAAGTGGAATTGTAAATGAGTCTAAACTATCGGATCATCTAGCATCACGTAAGGTAGTAGAAAACGAACTAGCAAATGGCAACTATAGTTTAACTACATTCAGAGCTGGAATCATAATTGGATCGGGCAGTGCTTCTTTTGAAATAATAAGAGACTTGGTAGAAAAACTACCTATTATGATAACACCAAAGTGGTTAAACACAAGATGCCAGCCGATTGGTATATCAGATGTAATTACCATTTTATCCAAATCCATTTTAAATGTTAAAACCTACAATCAAAACTTTGATATTGGTGGCCCAGATATACTCACTTATAAAGAAATGCTTTTAGATTTTAGCAGGGTGAGAGGATTAAAGCGGACTATTTATACAGTACCGGTAATGACTCCAAAGTTATCGTCTTATTGGCTCTATTTTGTGACATCCACATCTTACAAGCTAGCTTCAGCTTTGGTAGATAGCATGAAAATAGAGGTTATCTGTAGAGACAACAATATTAATTCTATTTTGGATATTATTCCAAAAAAATATGAAGAGGCTATAGCTAATGCCTTTAAAAAAATTGAATCAAATGACATTATTTCAAGTTGGAAAGATGCTTATTCAAGTAGCGGAAATCAAGGCAATATATCAGATCATATTCAGGTACCAACCTTTGGTTGCTATATCGATAAAAGGGAGAGAACTTTTAAAAACAAACAAAAATGTATAGAAAAAATATGGAGCATTGGAGGGCAGAATGGTTGGTACTCTGGTGATTGGTTGTGGAAGTTAAGAGGTTTGTTAGACAAACTAGCAGGTGGAGTTGGACTTAGAAGAGGTCGTACCAACAGAAACTCGCTACAAGCTGGAGATGCTTTGGATTTTTGGCGGGTGTTGTATGCCAATAAAGATGAGTTCAGGTTACTGCTGTTTGCTGAAATGAAGCTACCAGGTGAAGCTTGGCTCGAGTTTAAAATTATTAACGATAAATTGATCCAAACAGCCACTTTTAGGCCTTTAGGATTATTAGGAAGAATGTATTGGTACGCTGTATTTCCTTTTCATGGTTATATATTTAAGGGTATGCTAAGAAAACTCACCATTTATGATGCTTAAAAAAAACAAATGGTTTTTTTATACTTTTAAATTTTCCGCTTTCGCCATTGGAGTTTGTTCAGAATGGTATCAAGGTTTAAACAAAGTACCTTGTAATCTTGCGGGCCTGATTTATTGAGCAGTATGAATGTTGATCATGATTTGCATTTTAGTTTAAATGGTAAAACTTATAAATTCAAAAAGCCGAATAAAAGTAATTTCACTCTCTATAATTAAATAGGTTTTAAATATAGTTCAATCCGATTTTATTTAATTCACTAGAGGTAAAACTTGGCTTGATCTGCGTTTCGATGAAAACTTTATTGGTTGGTTTTCTATTTTTGAGTTAAAGTTTAGAAGGAGGAAGTTTGGGATAAAAAAGGGGGGTGAGAATAATGGAATTGATATTTCGAATCTTAAAAAAGAGGTATACATGCTGTTGCTTTACTTAGGCGATAAAGTATACCGATACAAATTGATCAAATCATAAGGTCTAAATGGTTCAATTCAGTTTATTTAAATTTCTTAAATTAAAACAGTACCTGAAATATTTTGAAATTTGCTTATTCAATTGAGGGAGTATTAACATCACTAAAATAAATTTTCCTTTATTTTTAATTTTAAATTGTAGTATTGTTTGTTATCAAACCATTAAAAGCTAGCTTTTTCAATTCTGTTTTTCATTCAAACAATTAAATGGGTTAATACGTTATGTAGTTAATAAATTTAGTACAATGCCAAAAAGAATTGAGATTAAAGAAAAGATACTGAACAGCTATATTGACCATTTATTGATTGAAGGGGTAAGACCTGTTTCTGTTTATAAACTTTGTAAAAAGCTTAAAATAGAAGAAACTGATTTCTACAACAATTTTGGTTCTTTTGACCAAGTTGAAAATTATTTTTGGGAATTACTACTTAAAAATACAGTAGACACATGTAATGCTGATTCTGATGATAGCCACAATGCACAACATTCACTTCTAACTTTTTACTATACGCTTTTCGAAAACTTAAAATTGAACAGAAGTTATCTTTTGTTGCTAAATTCAAGTAAAAGAAGTCAATTAGAATTGGATGTGAAATTGCGGAAAGTATTTCTTATTCAATTTGAGCAACTTGCTCAAAAATTAAACAGCCCAATAAGTAAAATATCAGAAAAAGTTGGCGAAAAACTATCTACTGAAGTTCTGTGGAGGCACTTTATTGCAATCTTTCACTTTTGGTTAAACGATACATCGCCTAGTTTTGAAAAAACAGATGCACTTATTGAAAAGTCAGTTAGAGCAGGAATTGATCTGACAGAAAATTTACCAACTGAAAGTCTTTTCGATTTGGGAAAATTTGTTTTTAAAGAATTTAGAAACTTTGTATGAAAACCATAGATAAAATTCCTTCTTCCAAAATTGGCAGAGCCACCAATATTATTAAAACAGGCGTAAAAGTAGGAGGGAACTATATTTCTCATTATAGTAAAAAATTAGTTAATTCAAAACAGAGTAGAACTTCTTTGGATGAAAACAATGCTAAGGACATCTATGAAGGCATAACTAAAATGAAAGGGAGTGTTCTTAAAGTTGCTCAGATGCTGAGTATGGAAAAGAACTTGATTCCCCAAGCATATGCTAACGAGTTTGCACAAGCTCAATTCTCTGTACCACCATTATCGGCACCTTTAGTAAACAAAACTTTCCGTAAATATTTTGGTAAATCTCCCAATGACGTGTTTGATCGATTCGATAAGGATTCTATAAGAGCAGCAAGCATGGGCCAAGTTCATAAAGCATCATTAAATAACACCGAACTTGCAGTTAAAATTCAGTATCCAGGTGTTGCTGAAAGCATTTCTTCTGACTTAGCTTTAGTAAAGCCTTTTGCTGTTAAATTATTTAACCTCAAGGGAAAAGACTCAGAGAAGTTTTTTCAAGAAGTAGAATCAAAGCTGATTGAAGAAACCGACTACGAGCAAGAACTAAAACAGAGCCTGTTTGTGAAAAAATCGTGTTCGCATTTGCCTCATTTGGTATTCCCTGAGTATTATTCTGAGCTCTCAGGTAAAAAAATATTAACGATGTCGTGGATTAACGGCGTGCATTTATCAGAATTTGCAGAAAGCAATAAAAATCAGCACCTTTCCAATAAAATAGGACAAGTACTTTGGGATTTTTACATGTATCAAATGCATGAGCTAAGACAAGTTCAAGCAGATCCGCATCCAGGTAATTTTTTACTCACTGATGATAATCAACTTGGCGTGATTGATTTTGGGTGTATCAAAGAAATTACAGATGATTTTTATACACCTTATTTTCATCTCACAGATCATGAAATTTTAAACGATCCTGTAAAGTTTCATAAACTATTATTAAAGCTAGAAATTTTACACGAAAATGATCCTTCAAAAGAGCTTACTTTTTTTACAGAAATGTTTCACGAAATGTTGACCTTGTTTTCGCTTCCTTTTCAATCGGAAAAGTTTGATTTTGGGCAAAGCGGATTTTTAAACGATCTTGCTGAATTGGGCAACAAATACAGCCAGTCTTCAGAGCTAAGAAAATACAATGGAAATCGAGGTTCAAAGCATTTGCTTTATATGAACAGAACATTTTTTGGACTTTATAGCTTACTCAATCAAATAAACGCCGAAGTTTCAATTAATAGCTATAAAAAGCTATTAATCAATAAATAAAAAAGTGTAGGTTTCATTAAAAGTTAA
>CAJIZE010000007.1 GCA_905181855.1 uncultured Flavobacteriales bacterium | reverse complement strand
AATTTTATTTCGCCTTTCGATACAATTAAATTCCTCAGCCACCTCTCATTACGACGAATTACAATGCATTTTCAATGGCTAAAATGGAGCTGATCCTTCCTATGGGAATGTGGCTTTCGACGATTGGAGAAATGATGTATTGGGATTCTAATAAAACACAATGGGGTTGTGACAGGCTCAATCCCCTTAACTATGACCTTTTTACCCTTCGCTATTAGCTAGTAACCAAAAGAAACTAATCCTCCACTTCGTAGTCTTCTAAATCTTTATGGAAAACCTCAATGGCAGTAATAATAGCTAGGCATCCCCAAAACGGAACGGAGGCTTTATCTGTGTCTAAAAAGTTGTTTAAAACACCATGCGTTAAGTAAGTTGTTAGTGCTGCTATTGCTGTAAGGAGCACCATTTTAAGGTCGCGGTTTTTAAGCTTGTAATACAGCGGAATACCTTTGTAATAAATAAGAAAAATCAATATTAAAAACAACAATGGCCCAAAAACACCTTGCTCGGCCAATGGCCCTAAATACTCAGAGTGAGCGTTGCCTAAATCACCAAAATTAGTACTTATAATAGTTAAATCTTGTGAGCTTTGAAATGGTGCATATTGAAACATATATGTACCTGGCCCCCAACCAAAAACGGGGCGCTCTTTAAACATTTTTACAGCACAACTCCATCGGTTTAACCGTTCTAAATTTGATGCATCCGAGGCCACGTTGCTCATTGACTCAACATGCTCAGCAAAATCGCCTGAGGAATCTTGTTTGTTCTTTTCTAGTTTCTGAATTATTTGCTCTTGTAAACTAAACAGAACAACCAATACTATGGAGGCAACGCCAATTAAATACTTAATGTGGATTCGCCACTTAATAATCATAACCACCAACATGGCAGCAACCAAACTAAGCCAAGCTGCACGGGTATACGACATGATTACACCTACCACAAAAATGAGCAATACGATAGACGTAATAAACTTTAAATTCCATCTAAAATGTGGGTTAAACAAATAGCCAATTAATATAGGAATGTAAAACGCAATAATGGCACCGTATGAAGTGTGATCTTTAAAAAAAGGTTGCATTACCCAGTGGGCTGGTTTTTCTTCAAAACCACGTATGCCGTGCTGATAAAGCGTGTAAAAAATGACACCAATTAAAGGCAAAATGAAGAACCAAAAATATTTGTGGAAGGCTTTTGGGTCTTTGAATATTTTAACCACTATAAAGTAGCAAGTTGTTACAAACCATATTCTGGAGATAAACATTTTTAACGATACAATCGGCATCTCGCTAGTTATGGCCGTAATTCCTGTCCAGAGTATATAGAAAATCACCCCAATGGTAATTGGATGCTTTATGATACGTGAATCGTATTTGTGGTCGTAAAAAAGTTTACCAAGAAAGACTACCATTGCCCCAAACATTAAAGGTTCAGTGGGCAGGATTAAACCTAAATTGAAGGTCATTTTTTCTAAACTCAATGAAATTGGAGTGCCTAAAATAATTAGGTACATCAACCAATCCAATCGGAATAGGGCAACGCCAACAATCAATAAAAATGCTGGAATAATGGCCGCTACATAGTAGATTTCAGCATATACAAGCGCAGCTATCAGGGCAATAAAGAAAGCCCCTATTGCATAAACAGTTTTATTATTAATTGAACTATTAATCACCTACCAATTATTTGGCGTTGGCAGCTATAATACGTCTGTAGTTTTCAAGGCCTATAATGCCAATTGCGGTAAGCAAGAAAGTTGAAATTGTAGAAACCACAACGATCAACCAACGTATTGGGTATTCTTTTTTCTCAGCAGGATACGCTTGATTCACAACGAATTTATGCGGTATGTCTTGCGATGCATCAACCATTGTTTCTTCGTACTTAGATCGCAACAAAATAAGTCGTTCACGCTCGTATTCAGCATTCATAGTTAACGCATTGTAAGCACTCCCGTACTTTGAGAAAATGTCTAGTTTTTCTTGTAGTTTATTGGCTGAACTATTGTTTCCGTTAGCAATCGCTTTGTAATATTCAGCAGAAAGCATTTCAATTTGCGTTTCAAAATCTTGCAATCCGTAGCTTCTAATTTTTGTCAAAGAATCATCAACCTGTTGCATGTGTTCTTTGAATTCAAAATATTCCTGCTCAATTACTTTTAAAGCTTCTCCAGCTCTTTCTTTTTGCATCTTATTTTTTGCTCCATCCAAAAGCTCAGCAATGTCGTTGGCAATTAAAGCTGCCGTGTCCGGATGAAAAGCCAAAACGTCAATTCTGATTGACATAAACTCGGTTCTTTTATAAGAAACATTGCTGTCCCACATTTTGTTAAATGCTGTTATTGGGTATTTATTATCGCTCTTAATGCGGTAATGTTTCATTAAATCATACTTGCCTCTAATGGATCCTCTAATTTCATCAGAGTTTAAAATTTGAAGCATCTGCTCAGCTTGCTCTTCTTCACCAAAAGCAACAATATCGTTCTTGCCTCCTGCATCTTCGGTCATTATAGACTTAGAAATGGAGCTTGTACTTGCAGGAAACAACACTACAGTAGATAGATATTTTTCTCTAATCATAAACGACACAGCTGCTGAAATTAGGGCTGCAGCAATGCTCAAGATGATTAAAGGTTTGCGGTAATTGTATAAAAAAACCAGTAAGTTGGTTGAGTCGAACTCTTCAGTGTTTTTAGATTGTTCCATTCAGAAAAATTTTGGCAAAAGTAGCATTTTACCTGCGGTTTATAATGGGTTATTAACGCCTCGATTCTAGAATATTGCGAACCTCCGAAATTTTAAAAATCCCCGAAAGAAAAAACAAGGCTATGCTCCATAAGCTAAGAAATGTAATACCCATAAAATCGGACAACTTAAGGTAGTAATGGATGATGATTCCGAAAAGCAAAAGTCCAAAAAATACAGCACTCTGAAATTGCAAAGTACTCGGAATTTTAACCTTGAAAATTACAATTGCTATGATGACCTGAACTGCGGCGGTTACGAATTGCGTTAAAATAGTTGCATACGTTGCGCCTAATGCGCCATGGGTTGGGATTAAATACAAGTTTAAACTAATGTTGAGTAATACTCCGAGAACAGCCACAATGTTGAGCCATTTTAGTTTTCCACCAGCGGTTAGCAACGTTCCAAAAATGTAAACCATGGCCATTGGTATGGCATTGAGCAGTGTTAATGCAAAAATAAAGGTTTGATATTGATCGGTATTCCAATACAGCAACACCATCCAATACTCTTTAAAAATAACCCCAATCGCGACAGCAGAAACCATCGGGAACAACAACAGTCGAATAGCAGTATTGGCCAATGGTGACAAGTCTTCGTTGTTTTTAATCATCCGTGAAAACATAGGTAGGAGCAATACTGCAAACAAGTAACTAATCATGTTTAGCGCATCCAATATTCTAAACCCTTTGGCGTAAACCCCTGTTTCGTATTGTCCGTTTGGATGAATACGTTCAATCATTACCGCATCGGTACGGGTATAAACGAACATCATTAAAATGAGCAAGGCATAAGGCAAACTTTGTTTAATTATAGAAACCGCAAAGGGCATCGAAAACCTAAACTTGAGTTTGATTTTAGTGCCAAATAAAAATTGGACTCCTACCAACAGCGTTATGAAGTAAGCTACCGTTTGGCTTAACACAAACATTTTAATACTTAGCAAATCAGTTAACGCTGGCACAACCAACAAAGCACCAACCGTTATGATGGCTATCAACCTGTCGAGTACGGAGATAATTCGATCCTTTTTAAAAAGATGTAGTCCTCCCAAATTTGATCGGATAAACAGAACCAACGACAACAGGCTTTGATTCACTAAAATAATGGCTAAGAGCTTGAGTGAATTAGCACCATATCCCAACGCCAAACCAACCAACATTAAAACAGCAAATGCAAGAACGTTTAAGGTAATTTTAAGGGTAAATATTTTAGGGAAATAGTAATGGAACAATTGCTCGTTCTGCGCCATGTGCCGGTTGTTGAAATTATTTATGCCTAAATCTTGAAGCACCTGAACCAACAACCCTAAACTGAAAAGCGAAAAGTACAGACCGTAGGCTTCCTCACCTAAAATGTTTTGAACTTGCCGATCGATACCTAAAATCCAAACCGGTTTTATGAGTAAATTCAGAAATAAAAGCAGAAATAAATTCTGTACAAATCGCTTTTTCATGCAGTGTGGCCAAAATTAGGATTTAATAAAGTGCGTAGGTTGAGGTTATTGAATAATTTCGCCACAGTGAGAGTTGTTGTAAATACAAGGTTATTGTTAAAAAATAAGCTGGAAGGCATTGGTTGGTTTACCTATGAAACTTTGAAACGAATCACGGAACAACGCCCCAACGACGAATTTATTTTTGTTTTTGACCGTCCGTATCATCCTGATTTTGTTTTTACCGACAACGTGGTTCCTTTTCAGATTGGACCACCTTCAAGGCACCCACTTTTGTGGATGTGGTGGTTTGGGTTGTCGATACCAAAGGTATTGAACCATTTTAAACCAGACGTGTTTGTATCGCCTGATGGGTATTTAACCTTAAACACTTTTGTGCCTCAACTATCAGTTATGCACGACATAAATTTTGAGCATACACCCGAACAATTGCCTTGGGCCTATCAAAAATATTACAGACACTATTTCCAAAAGTTTGCTCAAAAAGCAACTCGCATAGCAACAGTTTCGGAGTTTTCGAAACAAGACATCCAAAACGTTTACAAGGTTGACGAAAATAAGATTGATGTAGTATACAATGGCTTCAATACACTTTACACAAACGATAATAACCAAAATTACGCACCTAAATCTACCCCTTATTTCTTGTTTATTGGATCATTAAACCCACGTAAAAACTTAGAGCGGATGCTTTTGGCTTTCGACCAATTCAAAAAAGAAACCGGTATGAGCCATCAGTTTAAAGTTGTGGGTGAAAAAATGTGGCGAGGAACATCGATTGAAATTACGGTTTCACAAATGCAGTTTAAAGATGACGTTTTGTTTTTGGGGCGTGTTGCTCCCGACGATTTAAAATTAATCCTCTCAAATGCTTTTGCTCTCTCCTTTTGTTCACTTTTTGAAGGTTTTGGGATTCCGATTTTGGAAGGTTTTGCAAGTGGTATTCCGGTAATAACATCGAACGTAAGTTCAATGCCTGAAGTAGCAGGCGATGCTGCTTTGTTGGTTGACCCAACTTCGGTTGATTCAATTAAAAACCACTATGTTGAATTAGCAAAAAATGCAACGTTAAGACAAAACCTTATAGATAAAGGATTGACACGATCTAAAGATTTTAGCTGGAATAAAACCGCTGCTTTACTTTGGGAAAGCATCGAAAAGACAGCCAATGCTTGAAATAAAACACACCGATTCTGATTTTGAAGCAGGATGTGATGAAGCAGGAAGAGGCTGCTTGGCAGGACCAGTTGTTGCCGCGGCCGTAATCTTACCAAACGACTACACCAATAAAATTTTAAACGATTCAAAACAGGTATCTGAAAAAAAACGCGACCTACTTAGAATTGAAATTGAGAAAGAAGCCATATCTTTTGGCGTTGGTATTTTAGATAATAAGGTAATCGATAAAGAGAATATTTCACGCTCCTCTTTTTTGGCAATGCACGCTGCATTAGACCAACTCAAAACCAAAGCGGAATTTATTTTAGTTGATGGCAACAGATTTATACCTTACCATAAAATTCCACACAAATGCATGGTAAAAGGCGATGCCCTTTTTTTAAACATTGCGGCAGCATCAATTTTGGCAAAAACCTACCGTGACCAAATCATGTTTAAACTTCATGAGGAATTCCCTCATTACGGTTGGAGCAAAAACAAAGGTTATCCTACCAAACTGCATCGTGACGGAATCAGAAAATATGGCCCAACCAAATACCACCGAATGAGTTTTACCTTGCTGCCTAAGCAGATTGATATTATTTTCTAGGTAAGATCTTCATTAAAAACCACCCTATTTCATCTTTCATTAGGTATGATTTGATGTTAGCTCGGCGAGCACCTTTTATGTGCTGAATGGAGTCATCAATAAAAATGGTTTCGGCTGCGTTTATTTTCGCCTCTTCTAAAACATATTTAAATGTTTCCGTATCTGGTTTTCGCATTCCAATTTGGTGCGAGAAAAAGGAATGATTAAAGAACTCTTCAAGCCCGTCAATGTCATGTTTCTCCTTCAAACTTTTTGTGTAAGCATTGTAATGTATTTCATTGGTATTGCTCAATAGAAACAGCTTGTAACCACTCTGCTTTAATTCTTTCAGCATGGTTATCCTGTGTTTTGGCATATCCAACAACATGGCGTTCCAAGCTTTATCTATTTGCTTATCGCTAAGTTTTAGGCCTGACAAACTTCGGATTTCACTTCTAAAATCAGCTGGTTCTATTTTGCCAGTTTCAAGTTTATTAAACAAATTTGATTGTTCTGCCTGAGAATACAACTCAGCAAAATTTCTGATTCCTAATTGAACAAAGGCTTGTTCGGTTAACTGGTAGTTGATGTTTAATAAAACACCACCTAAATCAAATACTATGTTTCTTATTTTCAAGAGTCAATTTTGATGCAAATTAAGCTTCAATATTTCAATAGATTGTTATTTTTGCGGCTCTTTTAGCAGCGAAAGTTGCTATTGGGCCTATAACTCAGCTGGTTAGAGTATCTGACTCATAATCAGAAAGTCCCTGGTTCGAGCCCAGGTGGGCCCACAAAAACAGAAAACGCTACCACAAGGTGGCGTTTTCTGTTTTAAGGCAATATTCTTGTTTTCAACTAATTAAATTAGTTAAGGCAGACAAGAAGGAATCGTAACAGTTATAATTCAACTTAAACCAAAGTTTCATTCATTTCACGATTTTCTTGGCAGTTAATTAGTAGCTATTTTTGATATGAAAAATTAACAGTCATTGGAGAAATCAATACTGAAATGGCAGAAACTCATGCTGCTTTTGAGCCAGATGTCAGAACAAAAGTTGGACGCTTTTTAAAACGTAAGTCCCAAATAGGAAAGAGAATCGCTTTGACAGTAAATAATTAAAAATTTCCTAAATTTGCGGAAACTTAAAAACATGAAACTCACTTTCTTTTTGACAGTTTCGATATTTTTTATGTTAAGTTCATGTAGTAAATGTGAAATAATATGTGAACTAGAGAATAGTAAAGCATATTGTTCGTGCCCAAACGTATGTCATAACGGCCAAACAGATTTACTTGCAAACTCTCTAGGAACAACAGTTTCTCTTGAACAGCCAATAAATGTGGATAAGGCTTCAGCTTCTATTTCAGCAGCAACTAGTGCGTATTCTGATACCTATATTTATTTATACAATTCAGATAGCTTAAGTGTAGGTAGTTTTCATGCAGTCCCTGGCAACTACGAAATGATGGATAGTCTTTCAATGGTTTTAGATTCTGGATTTGTTTTTCCTGTAGAAGTGTCTTACTACACTGTATATTCATGGTGGAATCCGGCTAATATTAACGAACTTTCATTGTGTGCAACCAATAGTGAAAAATAACTCGTTTTATTCAATCATTACTTTTTGCTGTTAAATCATTTACCTTTTGGGTAGCAATTTAATCAAGTAGAAAACCTTTGGGGCTGCCTCATGGAATTTTTAACTATCTCTCCAACGTATTAAAGCAAAAATCATAAATGAAAGTATTACTTATTGAAGATGAGCAAAGTGTTTCATCCTTTATACAACGAGGCTTGAAAGAACAAGGCCATCAAGTAACTCAAGCATTTGATGGAAAAGCCGGACTTAATTTAGCTCTAAAAGATGCTTTCGACATAATTATAACCGATGTTGTTATGCCTGAATTAAACGGAATAGAAGTTTGTATTCAGCTCAAAACCAAGCATCAAATATTAACGCCAATATTGATGCTTACGGCATTGAATACCACTAATGATATAGTAACAGGTCTTGAAAGTGGGGCCGATGATTACCTAGCCAAACCTTTCAAATTTAATGAATTGCTTGCACGTTTAAATGCCCTAACTCGAAGAAATAATCTTAGGAAAGATGTTGTTGAAATACTAAAAGTAAAAGATTTGGAATTAAACTTGATATCAAAAGAAGTGCGTAGAGCAGAGCAACAAATAGAGCTTACCGCCAAAGAGTTCAAGTTGCTTGAATACCTGCTTAAAAACAAAAACCGAGTAGTATCGCGTACCGAAATACTTGAAAACGTTTGGGAAATAAATTTTGATTTAGGCACTAATGTTATTGATGTTTACATTAATTACTTGCGTAAAAAAATTGAAACAAGGTTTGATTCCAAAATAATAAAAACGGTTATTGGCATGGGATATATCATCAAGGAATAACACATGAAAATTAGTACTAGGCTTTCATTAACGGTATCCATGATAGTAAGCGCTATTTTTTTAGTCTTTAGCTTAGTGATTTATAAATTTTCATCCGAACACCGTCAAAATGTATTTAAAGAGCGATTAAAGCAACGTGTTCTGATTACCGAGAAATTATTTTTAGAAAAAGATTCTTTTAGCCCAAAGGAGCTTGAAACCATTACCGATCAATTTTTACATACGCTACCTGAAGAAACTGAGGCTGTTATAAATTTTGATGATGAAACTATTTTGATTTATCAAGAAAAATATGGCACCGATTTATGGAAGAAAATAAGCTCTGAAGAAACGGTTTACTTTAACCTTAAGAAAACAGCTGGAATGAGTAGGATTTTTAAGATAAAAGGGCACAATTACCTCGTTGTTGTTACTGCACTCGATAACATTGGTCTAGAAAACCTAGCATTTCTTAAAACTCTGTTGATATTACTTGCTTTAATAGGGATTCCTGTAATTTCAGCAAGTAGCTTTATTATGAATTATAGAGCTTTTTTACCCTTGTCTGAAAAAATTGAAAAGGCGAATACCATAAGCGCTACCAATTTCAACCAAAGGCTTATGGTCTATGATTCAGGCGACGAAATTGATCAATTGGCTATTGCTTTTAATAATCTTTTGGACCGTTTAGAGGCATCGTTCAATAGCCAGAAGTCTTTTATTAGAAATGCTTCGCATGAAATTAAGAATCCACTAACCGCCATAATGGGAGAAGCTGAAATTACAGTTAGCAAAACAAGAACCTCAGATCAGTATATTGAATCTTTAAACATTGTTTTGGCGCAAGCTGAAAGACTTAACATTACGCTAAACAATCTACTACAGCTCTCAAACATTTCTTCAAACGAAGGTGAATTTAAGCTAGTTAAAATTAACATTCAAGACCTCTTGTTCAAGATAAAATCAGATTATAATTTCGTTAATCCTGAAAACAAAATTGTGATTCCAGTAATTAAATTAGATGATAAAACTGTTTTTGGAAATGAGCAATTGTTAAAATCTGCAATAACTAATTTAATTGACAATGCCTGTAAATTTTCTGCTAATCAGGAAGTATTAATTAATTTTTCTGTACTTAAACCTATGCTTAATCTATATATTTCAGATAATGGAATAGGCATATCTGAGGAAGATAAAGAACTGATTTTATCGCCTTTTTATCGAGGCAAAAATGCTTTAAAAATTAAAGGATCAGGGGTTGGATTAGCGCTTGCTTCAAAGATAATTTCAATCCACAAGGGTACCCTTCAAATTGATTCAAAATTAGATACCGGAACCAATATCACCGTATCGTTTCCGATTACATCTTAATTCTAATCTTATTTTAATATTGCTTTAATTTAACTCTAATCTGAGTGTTTTAAACTTGCACTCTAATGACGGTACTATGAAGAACAGCACAAACGACAAAGGCCTTTTCAAAAGCATAAAACAGGATTTACCCGCAAGCATTGTGGTGTTTTTTGTTGCAGTTCCGCTTTGTTTAGGTATTGCCTTAGCAAGTGGTGCTCCACTATTTTCAGGCTTAATATCGGGCATTGTTGGTGGCATTGTAGTCGGTTTTTTAAGTAATTCCTCTCTAGGAGTTAGCGGCCCTGCAGCAGGTTTGGCTGTAATTGTATTAAACTCAATTGAATCTTTAGGCAGCTATGAGGTATTCCTGGTGGCAGTGGTTATAGCTGGAATTATACAGATAATTATGGGTGCTTTAAAAGGCGGCGTTATAGGTTATTATTTCCCCTCATCAGTGATTAAAGGAATGCTGTCAGGAATTGGAATTATAATCGTTTTAAAGCAAATACCACATGCTCTTGGTTACGATGCCGATTACGAAGGCGATTTAACTTTTATGCAGTCAGATGGGCAAAACACCTTTAGTGAGCTTTTTAATATGGTAGATTACATTTCGCCTGGAGCTATTTTGGTATCTATTATCTCCATAACAATATTACTGTTTTGGGATTTATATTTAACTAAGAAAAGTAAAGTTTTCAATATTATTCAAGGTCCATTGGTTGCTGTTGCAGCAGGTATTTTTTATGAGATTTTAACCAGCAAATATTTTACAGAATTTTCAATTAACCCCGAGCATCTTGTTTCGGTGCCAGTGGCAGGAAATTTTTCTGAGTTTATTGGTCAGTTTACCTTACCTGAGTTTAGTGCAATATTTAGCTCTGATGTTTTTGTAGTGGCAATTACAATTGCGGTTGTAGCTAGTTTAGAAACGCTGCTAAGTGTTGAGGCTACGGACAAATTGGACCCCAAAAAAAGAATCACTAATACTAATACTGAGCTGTATGCACAAGGGATCGGAAACATTGTTTCGGGCTTAATTGGTGGGTTGCCAATCACCCAAGTAATTGTGCGTAGTTCAGCTAACATTCAATCAGGCGGTAATTCGAAATTATCCGCAATTTTACATGGCATATTTCTGTTGATTTGCGTTTCGCTTATTCCGTTTGTTTTAAATATGATTCCGCTAGCCGTGTTGGCGTGTATTCTTTTTATGGTCGGATATAAACTTGCTAAACCAAGTTTGTTTTTACGAATGTACAGGCTAGGTTGGAGTCAGTTTGCACCTTTTATTATTACCATATTAGGCATCATTTTTACCGACTTACTTAAGGGGATTTCCATGGGTGTTTTGGTTGGAGTGGTAATACTTTTACGAAATAGTTTCAAAAATTCACATTTCTTACATCCGGTTGAAACCGATGACGGAATTCACAAGGTTAAAATGACGCTTGCGGAGGAAGTTACTTTTATTAATAAAGGAGCGATCTTGAAAGCTTTAAGCAACCTTCCGCCAGGTACTTTTCTTACAATCGATATGAGCAAATCTGTTAAGATTGATTACGATGTTCTAGAAATTATTGACAATTTCAAGGCATCTTCGGAAAGCAGAAAAATTAACGTAACCCTGATAAAAGGTAATGATTACGTTATCGCCGATTACTAATTTCGGTTTGCTGTTAAGATAGTTCCTGTATTATTTTCAAAGGCACCAACTATTGGTGCTGATATTCTAATTTTTTTGGATTTTAGTTCAGGAGCAATGCTTTCTTCAATCACGGCTTTAGCGGTAAACATTTTTTATCACCTGCTTTTTTTAAACTTTTTATAGTCAATATGGTCACCGTAAAACCTTGCTCTTTTTTCCATTGAACACGACATCAAAACAGTAACAAATAAAAGGGCTGAAACTATTTTTAATAGACTGTTGTATTTAACCTTTTTGTGGATGGAAATTCGTATTTTTTAGAAAAAGTAATAGTAAGTTTTTACCTATCCAAAAACGATTTTATTCTGTCATCTAATCAATAAAACCGATTAACTAATTTTTCGTTTTTCAATACCTTCTGATTGTCTACTTTTGGTTGATGCTTGCTGCAATAAACTTTGACTCTGTTGACTTTAAAATTGACCTGAATCAACCATTAGATATTTCTATCCCGTTAAGGGCAAATGCCGAAAACGTTACCGCATGGTATGTTAACGCTCCAATTATTGAGCCTGTTAGAGGCGAAGGTTTTGTAGGTGCGGTAGCAGAAGGTGGTTCTGTTAATTTCAGAAACATTAGTTTTAATCCACATGGACACGGAACACATACCGAATGTATTGGACACATCACCAAAGAGGTTTTTTCAGTAAATAAATTGGTGAAGCAATACTTTTTTATGGCCAAAGTAGTAACCATAAAACCAGAGCAAAACAACGCTGATCAAATGATTACGAAAAGTCAGATTAAAAGTATTTTTGAGTTGAATAAAGTTGATGCCTTAGTCGTTAGAACATTGCCTAATGATGTATCGAAACTTTCAAGACAATATTCAAGTACAAATCCAGCATTTATTCATCATGAGGCCATGCAATTAATTGTGGATTCTGGTATTGAACATTTGTTGATTGACACTCCTTCAGTTGACAAAGAAGTTGACAATGGCGCTCTGCTTTCACACAATATTTTTTGGCAAACCGACAGGGTGGTTCGTAAATCAGCTAGTATTACTGAAATGGTGTATGTGAAAAACACAATCGCCGATGGTAATTATTTACTCAACCTTCAATTTGCACCTTTCGAAAACGATGCTTCGCCCAGCAGACCGGTTTTATTTAAGCTTATTACCTAGCAATGAACATTGAACAATTTAGAGAATATTGCATCAATAAAAAAGGGGTTACTGAAGGTTTTCCTTTTGATAAAACCACACTAGTTTTTAAGGTGATGAATAAGATGTTTACCTTGGCAAGTATCGAGAATTTTACCTCCTGTAACTTAAAATGCAACCCCGAAACTGCTCTTGAGTTGCGAGAAAAATACGAATCGGTTAAACCCGGTTTTCATATGAGCAAAAAGCACTGGAACACCGTTAATGTAAATCGAGATATGGATGCCCAAGAACTCTGCAAGTGGATAGATCATTCATACGATTTGGTGGTTTCTGGTTTAACCAAAAAACTAAAAGAAGAACTTAATAATTTGTAGCATGAAAAAGATTTCAAGAGCGTTAGCATCCTATTTTATTCAAGGAATTTTATACGTAATACCTACTGCTTTAACAGTTTATGTGATTTGGAGTTTATTTCAGTTTATTGACGGATTAATACCCTATGATTACCCTGGGGTTGGCCTTGTAACTTTAATTGTGTCATTAACAGTTTTAGGGTTTTTAGCCAACAGCATCATTGCTTCACCAATTAAAAAATATTTCGGAAAGCTAATTAACAAGGCGCCACTCGTAAAAACATTATATTCGGCATTTGCCGATTTAATAACTGCTTTTGTAGGTAAAAAGAAATCGTTTAAAGAGCCTGTTCTAGTTCGTTTAAGCCAAGAGCATGAAATAGAAAAACCAGGTTTTATTACTTCACGCGATTTAGAAAAGATTGGTATTGAAGGCGAAAAAGTTGCCGTTTACTTACCTCACTCCTATGCTTTTTCGGGAAACATGTTCATTGTACCTGTAAAAAATGTAATTCTATTAAAAGTTTCATCAGCAGATTTAATGAAATTCATCGTTTCAGGCGGTGTTGCCGATATTAAAGAGAAAATAGAATAAACCATTGCTGAACTTTATAACCAAATACAAGAACCACCTATTACTCCATTTTATAGTACTAATTTGGGGCTTTACAGGCATTTTAGGTAAAGTAATTACAATCGATTCTACCGTCTTGGTTTGGTATAGAATGAGCATTGCCCTGGTGGGTATTTTAGGTTTCATAGTTGTTAAGCAAAACTTCAAATTGCTTAGAAAAGCATTTAAGATAAAATTTATTTTTATTGGATTTGTAGTGGCCGCTCATTGGATTTGCTTTTTTGAAGCCATCAAGGTTTCAAATGTTTCAGTAACATTGGCTTGTTTGTCATCAGCATCGTTGTTTGTTGCGGTTTTAGAGCCGCTATTCTACAAACGAAAAATTATTTTTTATGAAGTGCTACTGGGCGCTCTGGTGATTGTAGGTTTAGGTATGATTTTTAATTTTGAACCACAATATAGCCTTGGAATAGTACTCGCAATTACCTCCGCTTTTTTTGCCGCTATTTTTAGCACGGTAAACGGTTTGTTTGTGCGTGAAGCTTCGCCAAGTGTAATTTCATTTTACGAAATGGTGGGCGGTGTAGTTGGCATCAGCCTGTATCTGCTATTTATGCAACCCGAAAACGGTATACCTATTCCATCACAAACCGACCTCATTTATTTGCTAATACTCGGTTTAATATGTACTGCTTTTGCTTTTGTAATAAGTGTTGAAGTGCTAAAAACCTTATCGCCGTTTACCTCGTCAATTTCAATAAATATGGAGCCCGTTTATGCTATTTTTCTAGCACTTTTCTTTTTTGGTGATTCAGAAAAAATGACCTTTGGGTTTTACTCGGGTGCGTTACTTATTTTTCTTACTATTCTATCAAATGCATGGCTTAAAAGCAGACTTAAAACTACTCCTTAGTGGGATTGTGGTGCGCAAAAACAATTTGAGCTTGATGGTTGTTCACTGCTTCTGTTAGTTCATCTATGGTGGCTTCTTTCACTCTTTTTACTGATTTAAAATGAGCTAATAGTTTAGTTGCTGCCGTTTCACCAATGCCTTCAATGCTCGTTAAAGAAGTAACCAAGGTGCTTTTGTCACGCTTTTGACGATGAAAAGTAATACCAAAACGATGTGCCTCGTTTCTCAGCTGCTGGATGACTTTAAGTGATTCGCTTTTTTTATCGATGTACAGCGGTATTGAATCACCGGGGAAAAATATTTCTTCCAGCCTTTTAGCGATTCCTATTACCGTAAGTCTACCTCTGATACCGAGCTTATCGATGCTTTTCATAGCTGAACTTAACTGTCCTTTACCACCATCAATAATCACTAGTTGGGGCAAGGGTTTGTTTTCGTCCAACAATCTTTTGTAGCGGCGGTAAACCACCTCCTCCATACTTGCAAAATCATCAGGACCTACAACGGTTTTAATTTCAAATTTACGGTACATTTTTTTTGCTGGCTTACCACCAATAAAAACCACACACGCTGCTACAGGGTATGATCCCTGTATGTTTGAATTATCAAAACATTCAATATGATCTGGAAGTTCTGCCAACCTTAAATCATCTTTAATTTGAGTCAAAACTCTATTCTTCTTTCTGTCTGGATCAATTTTATCTTGAGCTCTATGCCTATCGAGCATGAAATATTTGGCATTTTTTAAACTTAACTCAATGAGTTTTTTCTTGTCGCCTCTTTGAGGAAAATGAAGTTCAACACCTGGTATTTCCAAATCCAATTCAACTGATGTGAAAAGTTCCTTGCTATCGCTATTAAAAACTGTGCGCAATTCACCAATTGCTATTTCCAAAAGATTTTCCTCGGTTTCATCCAGTCGTTTTCTCAGCTCAATGGTATGTGATTGAACTATGGAGCCACTCATTACCCTTAGGTAATTTACGTACCCATATTTATCATCAGTAACAATGCTAAAAACATCAACGTTATTAATAGTTGGGTGAACTACAGTACTTCTTGATTGAAAATTATCAAGTGCATCAATTTGCTGTTTGATTTCTTCGGCTTGCTCAAATTTCAAATCCTTAACAAGTATTGCGATTTTCTCTTTTAAAGAAACCAATACATCCTTGTAGTTGCCCTTAAGAATTCCTTTGGCATGGGCAACCGATTGGTTGTAATCGTCCTCTGTTTGCAAATTAGCACAAGGTGCTTTACAATTACCGATATGGTGCTCTAAACAGGGTTTGAATTTTTTTTTGTCTACGCTTTCTTTGGATAAAAAATAACTGCATGTTCTGAATCTGTATAGCTTGTTTAAAAGTTCGATTAATGTTCTGATGGTTTTAACCGATGCATACGGCCCAAAATAATCGCTCCCATCACGTATTAGTTTACGAGTATAAAACACTCTTGGAAACCTTTCCTTTTTTATACAAATCCAAGGGTAGGTTTTATCATCCCTTAATAGAATGTTGTAACGAGGTTGGTGTTTTTTAATTAAGGTGTTTTCAAGCAATAAAGCGTCATACTCTGTTTCTACAACAATAAACTTAATGTCCACAATTTTGGAAACCAACAATCTGGTTTTGCCACTTTCGTGCTTTATTTTATTAAAATAAGAGCTAACACGGTTCTTTAATTTCTTTGCTTTTCCAACGTAAATAATCTTTTGATCTACATCAAAATATTGATAAACCCCTGGTTTTTGAGGTAAATCAGCTATGATTTGTTTAAGCTTTTCTGTTTTTGCAGTCATAAATATTAAACAAAAGGTGCTTTTTTAGTGATTAATCAACTTCTATTAAACAAATTTGCCCCTGAGTGGTTTTAAAAAAATGGCTAACATGGGAATCTATAGTATTAAAGATTTAGAAAACATTTCAGGAATAAAGGCCCATACCATTCGTATCTGGGAACAAAGGTATCAAGTAATTGAACCAAGTCGTTCAAAAACCAACATTCGATTCTATACTGATGCCCAGTTAAAAAAGCTCTTAAACATTTCTACTTTGATAGATTATGGTTTAAAGATCTCCAAAATAGCCGCCCTTAGCCACAACGAGCTAAATAGTACCCTATTAAATTTAACTGAAAAGTTTGATCCAGATGCATCCAAAAAAGAATTTTCGGCTCAAATAAATGAATTGACCATTGCCATGATTGACCTCAATGAGGAACGTTTCGGAAGTGCGTTTAATAATTGTTTATTGACCCTGGGTTTTGAGACAACCATATTTAAAGTGGTGTATCCTTTTATGATGAAGATTGGGTTAATGTGGGGGGTTGATAAAATTAACCCTGCTCAAGAACATTTTATTTATAATTTAATTAGACAAAAAATCATTGTTGCCATTGATAGCTTGCCCCCTGCTGAGCAAGATGCAAAAAAGTACATTTTGTTTTTACCAGAAAATGAGCTTCATGAAATGGGCTTATTGATAGCCTATTATATTTTGAGGCTACATGGAAAGAAAGTGGTTTATCTTGGACAAAATGTACCATTGCCGGATGTTATTGAAGTTTCTGAAATTTGTAAAGCAGATATTATTTATTGTTTTTTAGTGCTTTCAAGGCCGCCAATAATAATGGAAGCTTATCTTAAGGAACTTGACATGAATTTTGCCGACAAAGAACTTTTTGTTGCAGGATCTGAGGTGTTTTTTAAAGACATTAAGGAAAATTATAATATAAATTTTCTTACCTCACCAAACGATTTGGTTGAATCAATAAAATAAGAACTCTTCTCCATTTTTAATAATTAATTGATTTTTAGCGTATTAGCTCTGATCTCATATTACTTTGTTTAGCCTTTGGTTAATTTTATTAAACAAAAGCTTGTGTAATCGAATTATTCTTCTACTTTTGTTTAATAATTACTTAAAAATGTTAAACATGACAACTGAAACATTTACCTACAAAATCACACGAATCAGCGACAAGCTTAACAACTATGCTCTATCTTTAACTAGAAATACGGAAGATGCCAAAGATTTGGTTCAAGAAACACTTACTAAAGCTTTTGTAAATAACCATCGATTTGATGAACAAACCAATCTGAACGCTTGGTGCTACACAATTATGCGTAACACGTTTATCAATACCTATCGCAAAAACGAATCAGCTAGAAACTACGTAGCAGCAACTACAGCCGATTTTCCATCAGCAAAAGACAATTTTAGACGTTACAACCCAGACAACATTTACAATGCGAACGAAATAACAAAGGTTATTGATTTGTTGTCTATTGAGTATAAAAAACCTTTTAAAATGTATACCAGCGGTTACAAATACAAAGAAATTGCTGAGGAAATGAACTTACCAATCGGAACAATTAAGAGTAGAATTTTCTTAGCCCGTAAGCAATTAATGGAAACATTAAAAGATTATAATTAAGCTTGCACAATTGTTTTAGTTGATGGTTGATTACGTAGTACTTGTAAACAAAAAAGATCAAGAAATTGGTACGATGGAAAAAATGGAAGCACACCAAAAGGGTTTGCTACACAGAGCTTTTTCTGTTTTCATTCTTAATTCAAAAGGCGAAATGCTAATTCATCGACGTGCTTTAGGAAAATACCATTCGCCAGGATTATGGACCAACACATGTTGCAGTCACCCTAGACCAAACGAAACTGTTTTAGATGCAGCCAACAGAAGGCTAGATGAAGAAATGGGCATGGGTGAATCCTTATCAGAAGTGGTTTCTTTTGTTTATCATCACAAGTTTGACAATGGGCTAGTTGAACACGAATTTGATCACATATTAACTGGCATTTCAGATGCCTTACCTTCCATAAACGAAGATGAAGTAGACAGCTATAAATACATGGGAATAGAAGAACTGGAACAATCTATGAAACAAAACCCTGATGATTACTCAATTTGGTTTAAATTAGCATATCCAAAATTAAAAGCTCATCTAAGTTGAAAGTAAAAGTTGCAAGAACCGCTCATTTTAATGCTGCTCATAGATTAAACAACCCCAATTGGTCAGTTGAAAAAAATAAAAATGTTTTCGGCAAATGCAACAATCCCAACTTTCATGGACACAATTACAGTTTAACGGTCGAAATTATTGGCGATATTGATGCTGATACAGGCTATGTTGTGGATTTAGGATGGCTCGGTTCGTTAATCAAAACCGAAATTGAAAACCGATTTGACCACAAAAATTTAAACCTCGATTGCAAGGAGTTTGCGAACGTAAACCCTACCTCTGAAAATATAGTTGTCATAATCTATCAAATCCTTAAACCAAAATTAAGAACAGATTTACTACTTAATATTAAGCTTTACGAAACTGAAAGAAATTTAGCTGAGTATGGAGATTTTATGATGAGCTAACCTTTGCTTCTTTAAACATCCGAAAGAATGCCTTAAATAATTTTATTCTTTTCAGTTGGCTTAACAAAATACCAATCAATTTTCATTTTAAATTAATTGTATTTAACGAACTTTAATTTGTAAAAATGAAAATCAGGATTTGGAAGGTTTATATTAAAAGACTCTACCTTTTTTTGGTTAACATTAAAGGTTACAAGGCCATCAGGCAGCATGTCATCGTTAAAAGATACCTTGAATAAATCCTTGTCCCAAGGTTCCAATTCAGACCTAAATATTTGGTTGCTTGGCAATAATGTTAACTGCAAATTATTTTTTACTATTCTCACTTCCGCGGTTCCGTACATGCTGTCTTCATAAAAACCAACATAATTTTGCATTGGTAAAGAATGAACTGGTTTCTTCATTTTCTTATCCAGAAGCTCCATACTGTAAAGTTGATCTTGCTCTTTACCACCAATTTCATATTTCGCAAATTCAACAGCCCAGTCTTTTTTCTTTCCTTTTTTACCTAAAAACTCATCAAGCAGCTTATACAACAGTGCTGAAGTTAGTGAGGTCATGTCGTTTGACAACAATATTATACCCAATTTTTCTTCAGGAACTATAGCCACTTGCGAAATATAACCTGGTAACCCTCCACCATGTGACATTACTTTTTTCCCATCGTAATCAAAGGTTTTCCAGCCCAATGCGTATGCTTTAAAATGGATCCCTAGCGCCTCATCAAAAGACGAAACTTTCATTGGTAATCGGGGCTCAAAAGTAGACCTGATACTACGATTACTGAAAAGTGAGTCTCCATCTACCTTTCCTTCAAATAAGAGTAAATTAAGCCATTTGGTCATGTCGTTTACGGTAGTATGTATTCCTACTGCGCCAGATCCATTTGAATAATCAGCAATTTCTTGTTTAATTCCACTTATATGGGGGTGCGCGATTTTTTGATTGCTTTTAAAAGCATGGATGCTTGTAACTGAGCTGGTCATGCCAAGTGGGTCAAAAAAATATTTTTGTAAATAGCTTTGCCAGGTTATGCCTGTAACTTTCTCGATAATTTGAGCTGCTGCTATGTACATTATGTTTTGATACCCAAACTCTGTTCTGAATTCAGCTTCAAGTGGCCGTTTTGCAATTCGTTTTATTATCTCCTTAGCATCGTATTTTGAACCGTACCAAAGTAAATCACCATCAAAAGTCTTTAGCCCGCTTCTATGGCAGAGCAAATCTTCAACTGTAATTAATTGAGTAACTATTGGATCGTTTAATTTAAAATACGATAAATGTGTTGTTACTTTATCGGACCAGCTTAATTTACCTTGATCAACCAAAACGGAAAGTGCAGTTGCTGTGAAAGCTTTGCTTAATGAGGCAATTGCAAAAGTTGAATAGGTGGTTACCTTGTTGTTTTCATTTTCAATATCTTCAAGCCCGTATCCATTTTGAAAAACAATATCGCCATTTTGTACAATTCCAACCGCTAAACCTGTAACACCAAAATTAACGCGAGCTTGTGCAATGTACTGATTTAAGGCTTGGTAATCTATTTGAGCAGTTAGTCTTGAGCTAACACTTAAAAACACTGCTGAGAGTAGGATTATAACCTGTTTTTTTAGCATCTATAACTTTTGATTCCTCAAATATAAAAAGCCCGACTCAAAAATCGGGCTTTAGTTAGTTATATGTTAAATTAATTTTACCTTAAAGCAAAGTTTATGGGTAAAACCATTTTAACCGCGTAGGCTTTTTCACCTATTTTACCCGGTATCCAATTTGGCATGGATGATATAGTTTTAACAGCTGATTCATCTAAACTTGCGTGTACATTTTTAATTGATTTTACCTCTTTTAATTCGCCTGTTTCACTAACTAGAAACTGAACATAAACGGTACCTTGTATGCTGTCGTTCTTAGCATCTTCGGGGTATTAATGTTTTTACCTAAATAAGCGAACATGGCCTCCTTTCCACCAGGGTATTGAGGTTGAACATCAAGTGTTTCAGCTTTTTTGACTTCACTAATTTGATCTGTACCTGGAGTAGTAATTTGACTTGTGCATGATAGAGCAGTTAGCATTGCACCGGCAATAAATAGTGCGATTGTATTTCTCATTGTATTTGGTTTTAAAGATTTGTTGTTGAGTTTACTGATTCGTATCCTTGTTAATGGTGGCTTTGCAAATGGCTGTGTTAAAAGGAGGCTAAAGTTTGGTTTGGCATGATTAACCAACAATTGAAAATAGGCAAGTTCGTCTTTTTGTGATGCTGATAAGTCTGCTATAAATTCATGGTTGGTGGTAATTTCATTTTTAAGTAACCAAACCGCAGGGTTAAACCAAAACACAATCTTTAATACTTCAATCAACAGTAAATCTATATTATGTAACTTTTTTATGTGTGTTTGTTCATGTTTCACAATTGACTTTAATTCAATTTAGTTTATTTGATCAGAAACTACCATGAAATTGAAAAAAGAAAAATGTAATGAATTTTTATTTTTCCAGATGGTTGATCCACTATAATTTGACGGTAAAGAAGCCTTCTTTATGTTGTAAATTATTAATATGCTTGTGAAGAATTGAATTAAAAACCCTGCAGTTATAAAAGCATATACAGTATACCAAATAGTCAGAACATTAAACTTGCTCAAATTCGATTCACTAATAGTACTTACCGTATACTCATATGTTGGCAATTCTATTGAAACCAAATAGTTGTCAGCTAATTACAGGTTTGAAATACATGGAACTAATAGGCTCATAAAAATTCCGACTAACATAAAAAATCGATTAAACTGACAGCCGTTCGATTTGGTTAAAATCAGCTTCTGGACAGTAAACACTATCACTAATGCAACATTGACTTTTATAATATACTCGATCATTCTAATTGTGATTTTTTATATTCCAACATTGCTTGAATTTCAGATAATTCTGAAACTGATATGTTTTCATCCTTTACAAAAAACGATACCAGTTCTTTAAAAGATCCTTCGAAATAATTACTTACCATTTTTAACAAGCTTTGCTTCGAATAAGCATCCTTAGTTACCAAAGGCAAGTATTGATGAGCTTTTCCGTAAGACTTGAACCCTACATACCCTTTCTTCTCTAAAATTCGTATGATGGTAGAAACTGTATTATAGGCCGGCTTAGGTTCAGGGAATTCGGCTAAAATTTCTTTAACAAAAGCTTTTTGTTGTTGCCAAAGGTGTTGCATTACTTCTTCTTCTGCTTTTGTTAATTGTTTCATTCAGTAAGTATAACTATAGAATTAGTTATACAACTATGTTTTTAGTTTTTGTCATTTGGTTCAGTTTGTAAAAGCCAACAATTTTCGTAAATTCACTGCTTGAACCGCAGATTATTATTGCTTTTATTAGCATTAGCTTTATTTTCAGTAAATGTGCATTCAACCCACTTGGTAGGAGGCGAAATTTACTATGAATGTAAAGGCAACGGCAACTATCAAATCGTGTTAATTGTTTACCGCGATTGCCTAAATGGCCAAGCTCCTTTTGATGCTAATGCTCCTGTTACTACCTACGATATGAATGGAGTTAAAAAAAGAGGTGACACCTTTTCGTTTCCAGGTTCAAAACAGATAAATTATTTTCCTAGCGAACCATGCTATTCTTATACTTCAGATTTATGTGTTGAAGAAGCGATTTATAAAAAAACAATTCCACTTCCAACGATTACAGGAGGATACCACCTTACTTATCAAAGGTGCTGTAGAAACCACGCTATTACCAACTTAGCTGCACCAAACAATGAAGGAGCCACTTACACAATACACATAACCGAAGAAGCGCTCAACTTGTGCAACAGTTCACCACATTTTGGCAATTTCCCTCCAATGGCAATTTGTATTGGTACAGAAGCATCCATTGATTATTCGGCCATTGACCCAGATGGAGACTCCTTGGTCTATGAATTTTACACACCGCTCCATGGTGGTGGAACAAGCAATACAAACCCAACGGGTTTTAACGGACCCACCCCAAGTCCGGCAGCACCTCCACCATATACCGATGTAGTATGGAAAAATGGTTATTCTAAAAACTATCAAGTAGATGCTGTTCCACCTTTTTCAATAGACTCAAAAACCGGGCTAATTACCGGTACTCCCGCCCAACTTGGACAATATGTTTTGGGGGTTCAAGTAAAAGAATACCGAGATGGTGTTTTATTGAGTGTTGTAAAAAGAGATTTTCAGTTTCAAACAGTAGTTTGTCATAAGAGCACTACAGCCGATATTGAAGGTCAGGTTTATCCATGTTCTGGAAATGAAGTTGACTTCACCAATCTATCAACCAATTCAACTTCATATTTATGGAATTTTGGCGTTCCCGGTATTACTTCTGACACCTCAACATTAACGAATCCAAGTTATGTTTATCCTGACACTGGAATCTATATTGTATCGCTAGTAACTTTTCCAGGCTACTCTTGTTCTGATACTACGCTAGATACATTTTTAGTTTACCCTTTATTAAATGCAGATTTTACCACCCCTGATACACAATGCATTACAAACAACAGTTATGACTTTTTTAGCGATGGAATTTTCTCTCCTAAAGCAACTTTTCAATGGGATTTTGGGTCGAGATCACAACCAAAAACAGATACAGCTAAGAATCCGGTTGGAATTCATTTTACTGACGTTGGGCAGCAAAAAATAAAATTAATCATAAGTGAAAATGGCTGTGAAAGTATCGTTTACAAGGATGTTTTTGTGTACCCTCATCCTATACCAAAATTTACGGTAGAAGAACAACCCAATTGTTCACCCTATAGAATAAATATTGAAAATTTCTCAGAGGCCTGGACACCCATGACCTATGTCTGGGATTTTGGAAATGGAGATTCGTCAAATAGTCCCACTCCAACTTACATTTACGTTGATAGTGGGAGTTTTACTATTAGTTCAACCGTCATTACAAACAATGGATGCGCTGATACAGTGCATTCTGACAGTCCAGTTACGATCAAAGTAACACCAACGCCAACTGCTAGTTTTAGTGTCTCACCAAAGGAAACTTCTATATATTTTCCGTCAATTACATTTAACAGCCAAACAGAAAAGGGATTAAACTGCGAAATTTACGTTAATAATGAACTTTTGGATTTTTGCTCTGGAAAAATGAATTTTGAAGAATTTGGGGTTTATAAAGTAACCCAAATTGTCACCAATGATTTTGGCTGTACCGATACTCTATCTGATTATTTTCAGGTAACCGACGAGTTTGCTTTCTTTGCTCCAAATGCTTTTACACCTAATGGTGACGGGCTAAACGACACCTATACTCCAATTATTTATGGTGTTTTGACCTATAAATTTTCAGTTTACGATAAATACGGACATGAAGTGTTTTCTTCAACTTTGCCTGGCGAAGGTTGGGATGGTTCTATTAGTGATAAAAAAGCAACCCAAATGGAACAATACAACTATAGGGTTGAGGCAATAGATTACTTAGGCAACAATCGATTGTTCATAGGTAATCTTTTCATAGTAAGATAACCAAGTACTTTTTTGATTTATTCAAAATTTCAATTAATTAAAGTAGATTGATCAAAGATGGGTTAGTTAAACATTTTAATTTTTCTGACTACTCTAATGCTGTATACCACAGTGTTTGCAAACAACTCTTACGATTCACTTAAGTTCTATAAAAAACTAGACCGGCGAAAACAAAGATATTAGTCAAGGCCAAATATTTGATTGGGTTAAATCATCAGCCCAAGAGCTATACGAAGTAATTATACAATCAATGGATGTATTAAAAGTTGACCTTAATCTAGGTTCAACAAAATGCCTACTGGACTTAATAAGGCAATGATATCTTAAATTTTAACACGTTTAATGCTACAACCTAGGGCATTGGTTTCTTTAACTTTAATTTCGTCAAAAGCGGCCATTGTTTTAATCGCTTCTTTCAGGTAGCTATTGGTAACCTCTTCTTTATTTTTGTAATTATCGTCAATAGCGCCTTTGTAGGCTAAGTTTAATTGATTGTTGAATAGATAAACATGAGGAGTTGATTTGGCCCCAAACGCATTTGCCAATTCAGAATTAGAATCAACTACATATTTAGATTTGTATTTGTTCTTTTTAGCATGCTTCTTCATTTGCGCCATCGAGTCATCTCCTTCTCTTTTAGCCTCATTCGAATTTACTAGCACCATTCCGATCTCATTTTTCTCACAATAATCAAAAAGTTCATTGTATCGATCTTCCCAAGCAATTACAAAAGGGCAAGTATTGCATGAAAATATAACCAGCAAGCCTTTGTTGCCGTTAAGTTGTCTCAAATTATAGGTGTCACCGCTAATGTCAGTTAACGATTGGGCAAGATTTGGCGCCACCTCACCAATTTCAAGCTTTTTCCTTTCTTTTCCTTCTACAAAAGAAAACATCACTATTGAAATCAATAATATAGACACTATAAATCCAACTTTTTTCATCTCTTATTTTTTTAATAGTTGCTTACAAACTTATTCAATTACCATAACCTTAAAAAATTTAATTTAGACCCTTTTATTCCTTATGCGATTATCCATCATTTTCATAACTTTTTTTATCCTCAATTTAGGACTTAAAGCTCAGGTAGACTTTACCTCTAAATTCGAAAAAACCAATGGCTCAGAAACGGTAACTTACTATGAAGGCATTGAATATTACAGACTATTAGATGAGCATTTTGCATCGGTTAAACTAATTGAAATAGGAACAACAGATGCTGGGTTTCCGCTTCACTTGGTTCTATTTAACACAGATGAAGAATTTGATTTATCCGTTATAAAAAATAGCGGAAAAGGCGTTCTGTTCATTAACAATGCCATTCATGCTGGCGAAACGGATGGTGTTGATGCTTCAATGATGTTAATCAGAAATTTAGCACAAGGTAAAATTCTAAAAGATTCTTCGAAAAATATTGTTGTTGCGGTAATTCCATTTTTCAATGTTGGAGGAGTTTTAAACCGATCTAAATACAACAGGGTAAACCAAAATGGACCTTCTGAAGTTGGCTTTAGAGGTAACGCTAGAAGCCTTAATTTGAATCGTGATTTCTCTAAAGCCAATACTAAAAACATGTGGGGGTTTTGGGATATTTTTCATAAACTGGACCCAGATTTTTTTATCGATACCCACGTAAGTAATGGGGCCGATTATCAATACACTATTACTTTAATATCAAATCAAAAAGATAAGTTATCTCCATTAATTAAGCCCCTTTTAGAAGGCGCAATTAAGCCCTATATGTATGATTACATGGAACAAAAACAGTATCCATTAACTCCTTACATTAATGTTTATGGTGTTACTCAACCAGATGAAGGATTAACCGAATTCCCCGATTGGCCACGATACTCATCTGGGTATGTTAACTTGTTTCAAACCATTGGCTTTATTACTGAAAGCCACATGCTAAAGCCTAACAAGGAAAGGGTAATGGCAACCTATCATTTTATTAATGGTTTGGCAGATTATCTATCTAAAAGCACGCAAACTATTATTGAAGCACGAGCAAAAAGCAAATTATTGGTTGCGGAGCAAAAAGAGTTTGCAATAAAATGGGAGTTAGATGATACTAAGTCAACCAAAATTAACTTTAAAGGCTATGAAGGGTCCTTTACTAAAAGTTCAGTTACAAAGCAACCACGACTGTTTTACAACCGAAACAAGCCTTACGAGAAGTGGGTTGACTATTACAATTTCTTTAAACCATCTGTTGTTGTTTCAGCTCCCAAGTTTTATTTAGTTAGTAAAGCTTGGGATGATGTTGTTTTGAGACTAAAAGCGAATGGCGTTGTAACCAAAACGATCAACCACGATACCACAATTTCAGTTTCTGCTTATCGCATTGAGGATTACGAAACAATGAAAAATCCCTATGAAGGCCATTACCCGCATACATCGGTTGTTCTTTCCAAAACAGTTGAATCAGTTAAATTTTTCAAAGGTGATTACATGATTGAAGTGAACCAGCCAACCAACAGATTTATTGTTGAAATGCTTGAACCCAAAGGAGAAGACAGTTTTTTTAAATGGAATTTTTTCGATCCTATTTTGGATAGAAAAGAACATTTCTCAGGATATGTATTTGAAGAAATTGCAGAATCCATTTTAAATGAAAACCCAAAATTGAATAAGCAGTTTAGGGCGCTTCAAAAGGATTCTGTTTTTGCGTCAAACCGATATACGCAACTGGACTGGATTTACAAAAAGTCACCCTATTTTGAAAAGACGTACTTACTTTATCCTGTTTTCAGGATTGAGCATTGATTTTACTTGCTTAAGAAAGCATCCCAACCTTGAGCATTTAACTTAATAATACTTCCAACTGAACCAACCATATTTACTCCTTCAGCTTTATCAGTAATGTGGCCAATTACCGTAACCTCTCTCCAACCTTTTACTTTTTCGTAATCTGCTTGCTTGATAGTAAAAAGCAACTCATAATCCTCTCCACCGTTTAATGCGGCAGTTTCTGGGGGCATTTTAAAATCTTGAGCAACAGTTGAGGTCATTGGATCTATAGGGAGCTTATCAGCATAAATGGTACAGCCTACGTTTGAATCAGTTGCAATATGAAATAATTCAGAAGCTAATCCATCAGAAATATCAATCATAGAAGAAGGTAAAATTTCTCTTTTTACTAATTCAATAATAACGTCTTTTCTTGCTTCAGGCTTAAGTTGTCGTTCAAGGATATAATCAAAGCCATCTAGGTCTGGTTGAACATCGGGTGAACCTTTAAATACAGCTTTTTCTCGTTCCAATATTTGTAATCCCATATAAGCGCCCCCTAGGTCGCCAGAAACACAAATTAAATCCCCTTCACCAGCGGTTGATCTTTTAACAATTTTATCAGCATCTTGAAAGCCAATTGCTGTAAGTGATAACGTTAATCCATTAATTGAAGAGGTTGTGTCACCTCCTACTAAATCAACATTGTAAAGCTCACATGCTTTGAGTAACCCTGCATACAACTCATCAACTGCTTCTAATGAAAAGCGATTTGAAATTCCAATCGACACAAGCAATTGTGAAGGAAGAGCATTCATTGCTAGCACATCTGAAAAATTTACAACAGCAGCCTTATAACCCAGATGTTTTAGCGGTGTATAACCCAAATCAAAGTGAACTCCTTCATTTAACATATCAGAAGTTACTACAATTTGTTGGCCTTTAGAATCAAGAATAGCGCAGTCATCACCAATTCCGGTAATGGTGGTTTTGTTGCTAATAGTAACTGCTTTTTTGATTTTATCAATTAAACCAAATTCTCCCAATTCTTTCAACTCTGTTCTGTCAGACATGCTTTAAATTTTGTGCAAAGGTAAAATTTTGGAAGCTGATTTAAGAGCAATATCTTATTTCAAAAAAAGATTATTTCAGCCTAAAATGAACTGTTTGCCGTACAATTGATCTAGCTGGTTTGCCATCTACTATGGCAGGTTTCCATTGAACTGATCTTAATACTTTTTTAGCCTCTTCGTAACAACCTCCACCTAAATATTTTATGGGGTACATGTTTGTGAGGTTACCTGATTTTTCGACAACAAACTCAAGAGTTGTAGAGCCAAATATATTTTTCTTATACGCGGCAACTGGGTATTGCAGCACAGTGTAAATATAGTTCTCGAAAGAAGTGTATTTCTTATCATACATTGGCCATGGCAAAATGTCTAATTCCTTGGATTTATATAAAGCAGATGTTGTGTCGTTGGTCATGTTATACTCTGTCTGAACAACTCTTCTATCAACCCAATTATTATACTGATCAATGTTGAAACGTACAATCACCTGTTTAGTGCTTACTACTGGTCTAGACCCTCTTGATTCGGGAGAAAAAATACACAAATTGATTAATCGTTTTGCTTCTTGGTTTAAATCATCGGTTAAAGTAAACAGGCTTTGCCCTACTTTAAAAAAACCATCTTCTTCAATTATAACCTTATAACCCACCTT
>CAJIZE010000006.1 GCA_905181855.1 uncultured Flavobacteriales bacterium | reverse complement strand
AGTGTGTTTTTAAGTGGTCTCATCCACTGTTTTTGGTTTCTGATTTTTCCTCGTTTTAAACGGGAGTGCAAATTTAAACTTGTTTTTACCTCAGCCTAATATTATTTGATGTTTTTTCAAACTTTATTTTAACTGTAAAAAAGTAAAAAATTCATTTGTTTTTTGCGAGTGCAAATGTAAACTAAAAGTTTACTTAAAAAAGGCTTAATAAAATAAATTTAGAATTAATTTTATTAAGCCTTTTTTTTCTTGCTTTTGCTATCAAAGAACGTTTCTTGTAAAGCGGATGCAAATATAGAATTATAGTTCACGCATACAAGACATGCTCTACTTTTATTAAATAATTAATACTTCATGGCGTTGAAAGCGATACAGGGAGGACTTTTCCGTTGAAATACTTTTTTTCAGCGATTGCAAAATCAAATATAAACTGACCCATTTGAGTTGAACTGACTGGAGCTTCATAACCGGGAAAAGCCTCATTAAGCATTTCAGTTTGGACCGCTCCAAGTGCTAATGCATTGCAATAGATTGACTGATCACTCAGCTCTAAAGCAAGACATTCAGTTAAAATTGCTAAAGCACCTTTAGCTGCAGAGTAAAAAGAAAGCCCAGAAAATTTAGTTGAACCTTGAAAACCACCCATACTGGCGATGTTAATAACGTGACCATTTGTATTTATAAATGGAATCAGTTTTTGAATTAGAAATGCTGGAGAAAGGAAATTAGTTTTCAAAATTTGATCAGCTGACTCAAAATTGAATTCAACAAATGGTTTATTGATTAATAGTCCTGCATTGTTGATCAATACATCTATTCTAATGTTTAATTTCTTAATTAAGTTTTCGATAACTGATAAGCTATTTTCAGCATTGATATCCGTCTTACATATATGTAAGGTATCTGGATACTCTTTTTCTAATAGTTCTAAATTATCGGTTGATCTTGATATTGCCACAACTTTAAAAAATTTCTCAAGAGCTATTTTTGTAATTGATAATCCAATACCTTTATTGGCTCCAGTAACAACTAATATTTTTTGCATAGTATGAAATTATATCTTTCGGTAATATTAATCTATTTTACTCTTTCTCCTGTTGTTGGGCAAGTAGCAAACAGCACTAAAGTTAAAAAGGAGTTTTCTTTTGATGACTTTTACACCGGTGGCAACTTTGGTCTTCAATTCGGTACGATTACGTTAATTGACGTGTCTCCACTAATAGGGTATAAGATAACTGATAGATATAGTATGGGTATAGGTGGCACTTATACATATTATAGAGATAAACGTTTCAACCCAGCTTACACCTCGAATGTGTACGGCGGAAGATTGTTTGCTAAATTTATTATTTGGGAAAACCTTTTTGCTTATTCGGAATGGGAAACATTAAATGGCGCTTGGAACTTCAACGAAAGTCGATTTAATATAACCAGCCTATTTATAGGAGGAGGTTACACATATGCGGTTGCCGGGAATTCATCAATACAGGTATTAGGTCTATATAACTTGAATGCAAGTGTTTCATCACCTTACCAAAACCCAATTTTGAGGATTGGCTTTAATCTAGGATTCTAACAGCTGTTTTTCAAGAGCAGTATCAAATTGTGTAAACAAATCCTTAATAGTTCCGTGAGATTCACCATCTACCATAGCCTTGTTGGCCTTAACTGAACCAAGTACTTCATATGCTTGCCCAAACTCTTTCAGAATTGATTTAATAATATCAGTGTCATTTAATGAAACCGAAATGACAACTCTTGATTGTGATTCTCCATACAAAAAGGCATCCTTTCTAACCATGTCTGAAGATTGAACTTCAAATCCAAGGTTTTTAACAAACGAACTTTCTAACAATGTTACCATCAATCCTCCATCTGCGCAATCATGAGCCGATTTAATAAGCCCCTTTTTAATCAATGACGATAATGTCTTTTGAAGATTGAGCTCCTCATCTATATCAAAATATGGTGCACCACTCTCTTCTATAGTATGAAAATATCTTAAGTATTCAGAACTTGAAATATCGTTTCTTGACTCTCCCAACATAATAATTACGTCGTTTTCATTTTGAAAACCTAATGGAGTAATTGTCTTTTTGTCATTTACAATTCCTAACATCCCAATGGTAGGTGTTGGAAAAACAGGTTCATCTCCATCTTTTGTTACAGTTTGGTTGTAAAAACTAACGTTTCCTCCTGTAACCGGAGTATTAAACTTTAAACAAGCCTCGCCCATGCCTCTAATAGCATTTACAAATTGCCAATACGCCTCAGGATTGTATGGGTTTCCGAAATTACAGCAATTAGTTACTGCCGATGGTTCGGCTCCAGAGCAAACTAAATTACGCGCAGCCTCAGCAACTGCAATTGAACAGCCCACTTCTGGATCTGCATGAACAAACCTAGCATTACAGTCCACTGTCACCGCCAACGCCTTATCAGAATCTTTAAGATTTATAATTCCAGCATCAGAAGGATTATTCGTTGACATGTTAACCGTACCAACCATAGAATCATATTGCTGGATTATCCATTTCTTTGAAGCTATATTTGGTTGATTAACCATAAAGTTGGTCACTCCTTTTAGATCAGACGGTTCTGAAACTTTGTCAATAGTAAATTTCTTGTATTCTTGATAATAAGCTGGTTCCGAATATTCTCTATCATAAACCGGTGCACCTCCGCCCAATACTAAAGAATCAGCTGGAACTTTTGCAACAACTTTTCCATCAGCAAAAAATCTAATTGTGTTGCCTTCTGTGACTTTTCCTATTTGAACACAATTTAAATCCCATTTATCAAAAATATCTTGAACTTCCTGTTCTCTTCCATGTTTAACAACAACCAACATTCGTTCTTGCGATTCAGATAAAAGAATTTCAAAAGGAAGCATTCCATCTTGTCTTGTAGGAACGAGGTCAAGATCAACATCCATTCCTACTCCACCTTTTTCACTCATTTCGCAACTTGAACAAGTAATACCTGCAGCTCCCATGTCCTGCATACCAATAATTGCATCAGTATTTGTAAGTTCTAACGAGGCTTCTAACAATAATTTTTCTTGAAAAGGATCTCCAACTTGAACAGCTGGTAAATCATCCATTGAAGTTTCAGACAAATCGCCTGAAGCGAAGGTTGCTCCATGTATACCATCTTTACCGGTGGATGAGCCTACAATAAAAACAGGGTTTCCCACACCAAGGGCAATTGCTGAAATTGTTTTACCTTTTTCAACAATTCCAACCGACATGGCATTAACAAGTGGGTTTGTATTGTATGATTTATCAAAAAATACTTCTCCTCCTAATACAGGTATACCAAAAGAATTGCCATAATCACCTATACCTTTTACTACTCCTTTAAGTAACCATTTGGTTCTTTTAAGGTGAAGTTCTCCAAATCTTAAAGAATTCAATTGAGCAATCGGCCTAGCTCCCATTGTAAAAATATCACGATTGATTCCTCCAACTCCTGTAGCAGCACCTTGATAAGGTTCTATTGCCGATGGATGATTATGGGATTCAATTTTAAATGCACAAGCAAGGCCATCTCCAATATCAACTAACCCAGCATTCTCTTCACCTGCTTCAGCTAAAATATGCTCACCTTTTTTAGGAAGCGTCTTAAGGTATTTAATCGAATTCTTATATGAACAGTGTTCAGACCACATTACTGAATAAATACTTAGTTCTGTAAAGTTTGGTTCTCGTCCAAGAATTTTTACTATTTCCTGAAATTCGTCTTCAGTTAATCCTAATTTCTTTGCTGTTTCCAAATCTCCGTGAGCCTGATCCATCTGATATTATTTTTAGCAAATTTAGAAATCGTATTTCAGTTAGAATACTGTGCTTTGACTTAATTTGCATCAGTTATCAACTGAATTTGAATTTCATGAAGCGATTATTGGCAAGAACTTTACCCTTTATTACAATACCTTTTATTATTAGTTGTGTAAAAACCACTTCAGCCGATCTGGTTATACACAATGGGGAGATTCATTGCAATAATGTTTCTTCAGAAGTATATGATGCAATGGCAGTTAAAGACGGTGTTATAATTGAGCTTGGTCCTGAACACCAAATCATGAACAAATACCAAGCAGAAGAATATGTTGATTTAAAAAAGAGACCGGTTTTCCCTGGATTGTATGACTCACATGCCTACTTCTATAAAACAGGTTTTGCCAATAAGATTTTAGATTTATCAGGGATTTTAACGGTTGAGGAAATTATTATTCAAATTAATAATATCAAAACTAAATTGGTCTTAGCAACAAATTTAGAATCAGATTTAGTCAATTCACAAAACTTGATTGACCAAATCAACTCTTCAGACAAACCAATTGTTCTTAAATCTAATAATGGATATACTGCCTTAGTAAATATAGCTGCTAGCACTAAATACGATATCAATCATGAAAATGGAAAAATAAAAAATGGATTACAAAATATTTGGGATAAAGTAAGCAGCGAGTCTCCATCGCAAAAGATCGAATCGCTGATAATGGCGCAGCAGATTTTCACTATGAATGGAATAACCACTACCACCAATTTAAACTCAGATGTGGAAACAATTAAACTTCTCGATTCATTGTCGCATGAAAAAGTAATTCAAATGAGAATTCACTTATATACAGATTATCAGGTTTTATTGAACAATCCAATGATTTTGGAATCATTAACAAGTACCAACATCATTCTTGATGGTATCAACTTGTATATTGATGGACCGATTTCTTCTGAGCAAGCATTACTTAAAGACACTAATTTTTATGGTAACGGTTCATATGGAATACAATTAATAGAGGATTCAATTATAGAAGCAGCAATCAATTTTAGCCTTGATAACAATCTAATTATAGCTTTTCATTGTTTAGGAGATTCTGCAATTGGTTTGGTGAAAAGGCATGTTAAAAAATCAATTACCATTGAGAATAATCTACGATTTAGAATAGAACACGCACAAATATTCGACCCATCAGATTATGACCTATTAAATAGATACTATTTGATTCCAAGTGTTCAGCCTAACGAATCACAAAACGATTTTGAATTTATAGATTCCAAATTTAGTCCAGTCTTAAAATCGAAAGCTTATCAATATAAAAGTCTGAAATCTCAATTAGGCTTAATCTGCTTTGGATCACTTTCACCATTAAACCCGCCTTCTCCTTTTTCTCAAATGTATTTAGCGCAATATTTAAATTCAAAATATAATTCAGAAACTTTATCTAGAAAAGAATGCTTTAATGCCTTAACCATTTATCCGGCACTAGCATTTGGTGATGATCAAATTTTAGGCACTCTTGAGGCCGGAAAAAAAGGAACTTTTGTGATTTTAAACGATAATCCAAATGAAACTACTAAAGAAAAACTAAAGAATATTACAGTTAAAAACACGTTTATTGATGGTGTTAAGATTTATTAGTTCGACTATTTTCTTGTTTTTTTCTGTTCTTCTTTACGCACAGAATGTTTCGGATTTCTTTACTGATGATCAAATCACAAAAGCCAATACAGCTCTCAACATAAATTCTCAATCTGAAGAAGAGAAAGATGTAATTCTGATTACAAACCTGTCGAGAATTGCACCGAAAGCATTTGCCAGTTTTTTAGAAGAATTTATTTCGGTTAATTCAATTAACAAATCAGGTTTCACCAAAAGTTTGAATGAAACATTTCTAAAATCAGCGCCATCGAAAGCTTTAACTCCTCAACCAATTTTAAAGCAGAGCGCTAAACAATATGCAGAATTTGCGGGTAAATCTGGTAAAGTTGGGCATTACAATTTCAAAAACCGTATGCAACCATTACTAAAGCAGTATGACCTTGTAAGTGAAAATTGCGATTACGGAAACGAAAAAGCGATTGATATTGTATTCAGTTTACTTATTGATGAAGGAATAGAAAACCTAGGTCATCGCAATACAATACTTAACCCAAGTAACAAATACATCGGCGTTTCAATACAACCTCATAAAAAATATAAAGTGAACTGTGTTCAGCATTTTGGAGGTTAGTTAATTCTCTACTTGCTGAGGGCTTTCTTCTTATTTTTAGAGTAAGATTAAGGAATAGGTAACTAGAATTTATGACGTTATACATTACCGACAAAGTAATTTCCAAAAAAAAGACGCCTTCACAGCCAAAATTGATGAAAACTACTATATTTATAAAAATATAGCTACTACATAAATTTTAAACCTATTACTTTTAAACTTAAATTAAAATGAGCAAATTTCCTTGGCTTGAAAGTTATCCCGACTTTGTTTCAACATCTGTAGAAATAAATTATTCAAATATTTTAGAAATTTATGATCAGTCCATTAATAAATTTGGAAATAAAGTTGCTTATAAAAATATGGATGTTGAGCTTACATTTAATGAAATAGATTGCCATGTCAATTCTCTAATATGGTATTTACAAAATAAAACAAATCTCAAGAAAGGGGATAAAGTGGCTTTACAAATGCCAAATCTATTGCAGTACCCAATAGCAATATTTGCTTGTCTGAAAGCTGGTTTTGTAATAGTTAACACAAACCCACTATATACCTCAGATGAAATGTTGCATCAATACAAAGATTCAGATGCAAAAGCAATTATAATAGTTGAGAATTTCGCATACAATCTAGAGAAAATTCTTTCTGAAACATCTATCGAAACTGTAATTACCACAACAATTGGTGATATGTTGGGGACTTTGAAGGGAAGTATCGTAAACTTTGTAATAAGAAAGATTAAGAAAATGGTTCCGTCCTACTCCATCTCCGGAAGCGTTTCATTAAAAAATATACTGAAATCAAACAAAGGTAAAAAAGGTGATACTGTTAAAGTAAATAAAGATGATTCTGCTTTTTTACAATATACAGGTGGTACTACTGGAGTTTCTAAAGGAGCTGAGCTTACCCATGGAAATATCTGTGCCAATGTTACCCAAGTTGAAGCATGGATTGGAAAAAACATTATTGAAGGAGAAGAAATTATTATTACAGCTCTTCCTCTCTACCATATTTTTGCTTTAACTGCTAATTGCCTTACTTTTTTTAGATATGGGGCTAAAAATGTATTGATCACCAACCCCAGAGATATGCCGAAATTCTGTGCTGATCTGAAAAAGAATCCCTTTACTGCAATAACTGGCGTAAATACTTTATTTATAGGCTTGATGAATCAAGAAGTTTTCAGAAACTTAGACTTTAAAGATATGAAGTTATCTTTAGGGGGTGGAATGGCTGTTCAAGATGTGGTTGCTGAGCAATGGGAAAAATTAACAGGATGTGCTTTACTTGAAGCTTATGGCCTTTCCGAAACTAGTCCTGCCGTAACTATTAATCCATGGAATGGGAAACATAAACTTGGATCTATTGGTCTTCCTCTACCTAATACTGAAATCAAAATTTTAGATGATGACCTTAAAGAGGTTAAGGTTGGAGAACCTGGAGAAATTGCAATTAAAGGTCCTCAAGTTATGAAAGGATATTGGGAAAGACCCGACGAAACATCAAAATGTATGCATGGAGAATATTTTTTAACTGGTGATATTGGAACTATGGATGAAGATGGGTTTTTCAAAATTGTGGATCGAAAAAAAGAAATGATTTTGGTTTCTGGATTTAATGTTTATCCCAATGATGTTGAAAAAGCAATTTCAGAAAACCCCAAAGTATTAGAAGTTGGTGTAAGAGGTGAGAAAAAAGATGATGGATCAGAATATGTAAGAGCATTTATAGTAAAAAAAGACCCGTCATTATCCGAAGATGAAGTAATTGAATTTTGTAGGACTAAATTAACTAACTATAAAGTACCAAAAAGTATAAGTTTTAGAGATGAACTTCCAAAATCTAATGTTGGTAAAATTTTAAGAAGACTTTTAGAATAATTTATAATTAGCTTTAATTGAATATATATCGTGGCTAAAATAAAGATTGGGCTAACCGCACTGCTCTTACTTTTTACAAATATTGGACACTCCCAAATTTATTTTCAACAAAATGTAAATTACAAAATTGATGTTGAGTTAGATGATATAAAACATGTTTTACGTGGCTATGAAGAGCTGAATTATGTAAATAATTCACCGGACAAATTAGATTCACTTTGGTTTCATGTTTGGCCAAATGCTTATACGAATCACACCACTGCTTTAGCTAAACAGCTTTTGAACCATGGCAATACAATATTCCATTTTTCAAATCAAGAAGATAGAGGCTACATAGATTCTCTCGATTTTGAAATTAACAACCTAGCTGTAGATTGGCAATTTGACCAAACTCATATAGACATTGTCAAAATAAAATTGAATAAAACACTTAACCCTGGAGATAGTATATTAATTACAACTCCGTTTAAGGTTAAGATTCCATCCGGAAAAATTTCACGTTTGGGTCATATTGATCAACAATATCAAATAACACAATGGTATCCAAAGCCCGCAGTTTACGATAACAAAGGTTGGCATCCTATGCCTTATTTAAACATGGGAGAATTTTATTCGGAGTTTGGATCGTTTGACGTTAGCATTACCCTACCAGAAAACTATATTGTTGGAGCAACCGGAGACTTACAGGATGCCAAAGAAATATTTTTTATGGATTCGCTTTCCCGTAAAACAGCAGCACGGAATAAATTCCGAGCCGATAAACTTGATTTCCCCGAATCTTCTACAACTTTTAAAACCATAAATTTTACACAAAATAAAGTACATGATTTTGCATGGTTTGCTGATAAACGCTACAATGTTTTGAAAGGGTCTGCAAAGTTGCCGGATTCTGAAAAAGAAATAACTACATGGGCATTGTTTACAAATCAATACGCCAAACTCTGGAAAAATAGTCTCGAATATGTAAATGACGCTTTATTCTATTACTCAAAATGGAACGGGGAATATCCCTACAACCATGCAACTGCAGTTGAAGGCGCTTTGAGTGCAGGAGCAGGAATGGAATATCCAAACATTACAATCATTGGTGTTGCTGGAGATGCAAAATCACTCGAAAACGTTATTATGCATGAAGTAGGTCACAATTGGTTTTATGGAATACTTGGTTCAAATGAACGTGACCACCCGTGGATGGATGAAGGATTAAACACCTACAACGAGTCAAGGTATATGAACATTAAATACCCTGCTAACGAAAAAAATAAAATGCTCCAATTTGCTGGCTTGAATAAATTCAATGCAATCGATTATGACGCATTATCTTATCAATATGTTGCTCGTGAGAATAAAGACCAAGCTATCTCAACAGCTGCACCTGATATGGGTGATTTAAATTATGGATTAATTACCTATAAAAAAACTGGCTTGTCGTTTCATTATTTAAAACAGATTGTAGGCGATGAAGCATTAGATACCGCTATGAAAGCGTATTATGAAACCTGGAAATTCAAACATCCTTATCCTGAAGATTTAAAAGCAAGCCTAGAAAAATCACTTAACAAAAACCTAGATTGGTTTTTTACGGATATTATTAATTCTACAAAAAAAATTGATTACTTAGTTAAAAGACAAAGAACCCGAAAAAGAATAACTGAGGTAAAGATTAAGAATTATGGAAAACTAGCGGCCCCCTTTCAATTAAGTAAATCAACTTTTGGGAAAGACGCAAAACCTTATGAGGGATTTAGTGGCAGAAGTCAATGGGTTACCGTTGAAGGAGCATCAAAAAAAGACAAAATTTGGCTTAATAATTATAACGACATTAACTATTCAAACAATACAGCACCTTCAAAAAGAATACTCAATTTCAAGTTGGTAGGTAGCGCAGAGCAAAAAAATAATTATCAAATTAATTATACGCCACTCCTAGGTTGGAACAATTACAATAAGTTTATGCCTGGTATGGCCTTTTACAATATTTCAGTTCCAACCAAAAAGCTAGAATATTTTGTAATGCCTTTGTTGAGCACAGGCCATAACACTCAATTGCTTTCAGGGTCAGCAAAAGTTGCTTACCGTTTTTATCCATCCGAAATATTTAGAGAGATAAAATTCAGTTCACAAATAAAATCGTATAACAGCCCAATTGAGCCATTTAATGAAGTAGGTTCTTTTATCAATTTTCAAAACGGTGTTTCAGCTGAATTCAAAAAACAAGAATTCAAATCCAATTGGTTACACAAGTTATTTGCAACTGTCACTTACATAGATGAAAGTCCAATTGATGAAGATCAAATTGATCAATCCCTCTATCAATTAAATTATCAAAATACCTACACTACAATTGGATATAATGTTGCTCATAAAAACGTTATTAATGATTTAAAAATAAATTTAGAGTATGAGAACCATAAAGATTTCTCTAAAATTAGCTCAGAATTAATCTATAAATACCGCTATCATGAAAACTCGAGCATTGAAACTAGGTTATTTATCGGAAAGTTTTTGAACAACAACTCAGTTCATCCAAAGTACAATTGGAGAATGGATGGTCAATCTGGATCAAGGGATTACGCTTACAATGCAGTTCTTATGGATAGAGGTCAAAGAGATCCACTTTTAAGTCGACAATTTATTTCCAACCATGGTTCATTTAAAACGCCAACATCTGTTGGACAATCTAATAATTACATTGTTGCTTTAAATTTAAAGACTAAAATACCAATTGGGTTGCCACTTGGTTTATTTGCTGATTTAGGTAAAAATCATTCTGATTTTTTATACGATGCCGGTATTTATGTACCTCTAATTAAAAAGTTTTGTACCATCTATTTTCCGGTGATTTATTCTAATAATATTAAAACGGAATACGACATAAACGGCGTTGAATTTTCTGAACGTATCCGATTCACCCTTAACTTAGATTTATTGGATCTAATGAAATTAAAAGATTTAATAGAGTTTTAAGCTATTTTAAGAATTAAATCTTTGATCCGATTGGAGTAGCCTACTTCATTGTCGTACCAACCAACAACTTTTACCATTTTACCGATTACAGATGTTAAACCAGCATCAAAAATACAAGAGTGCGTATTCCCTATTACATCAACCGAAACTATTGGATCTTCTGTGTATTCAAGAATACCTTTTAGTTCAGTTTGTGCTGCTTTTTCAAATAAGTAGTTAATTTCTTGAATGTTGGTGTTCTTTTTAACTACACAAGATAAATCAGTTAAAGAGCCATCAGGTACAGGTACTCTAATACCGCAACCTCCTATGAAACCATCCAAATCAGGAAATATTTTAGTCAATGCTTTTGCCGCTCCAGTTGTAGTTGGCACTATAGATTGTGTCGCAGCTCTGGCTCTTCGTAAATCTTTGTGGTAACTGTCGTGTAACTTTTGATCTGTTGTGAAAGAATGTACCGTTGTAATGTAAGCCGATTCTAATTCAAAATTTTCGTGAATCAACTTAATCAATGGTGCTGCAGAGTTCGTCGTACAAGATGCATTTGAAACAATCAAATCTTGTCCATTAAGAATCTCATCATTTATACCGATAACTATGGTCTTCACAGAATCATCGATCGGAGGTGCTGATATAATAACTCTTTTTGCACCTGCAGTTATGTGTTTTGAAGCTAAATTATAATCTTTAAAATGCCCAGTTGCCTCAACAACTACATCAACATTTAATTCACCCCAAGGCAAAAATTCAGGATTCATCTGGTTGAACACATCTACTTTGCTCCCATTGTAAGTAAAGCCATTTTCAGTTTGATGAAACTCACCATTTAGCCTACCGTGCACTGAATCGTATCGCCATAAATGAATTATTGATTTAACATCCGCCAATTCATTTATGGCAATAACCTCAATTTGTGGATGGTTAAGAATCGTACGAGCTAACGTTCTTCCAATTCTGCCAAATCCATTTATTGCAACTTTTATCTTTTCCATGGCCAAAAGAACCATCTTAAAAGATGAGATTTTAAATATAAAGATTCTATTGCTTTATAAATTTAGCAATTTTTGCTTCACCATTAATTTCAGACATCAACATATAAACTCCTGGTGCATAATTACCTGTTGATAGTTCAATTTTATTTATGCCTTTAACAAGCTGTGTTGCAGGAATAGACTTAACAACTTGCCCGTTAATACTAACAATTTTCAAAGAGATAATTACTGCTTTACCAAGATTAATCTCAAGTATTGCATTATCAACTACAGGGTTAGGATATAAGTTAAGTTGAGAATAGTTCTCATCAGTAAAATCATCGCCATCAATTTCATCGGTAGAAACCAATGTTGATGATGCCCAAATTCCGTTACCATGAGTGCCTATATAGTACATTTGATGGTTCAGCGCCTCACTACCTGATAATCTTTGTTGGCGTATATCATAAACAGGAACCGCATTTCCAAAAGAACTGCTTTCGTCTGTCCACTCAACAGCACCACCTGCTGCAAAAACATTTGTTGTTGCCCAAACGCCAAATGCTGTACCTAATAAAACTGTAGATGGATCTAAAACATCAATTTCAGCATCAAAAACTGGCATTGGAGGTAAATCGCCTCTAATATCTATAACATTAGTGGTTGAAGTTCCAGCGGTAGACTGAGCATTATCAATTAAATATGTCCATGTATTGCCTGCAGAAGAACCTATCCATCCAGGATGAGTAACTACTAGGACTTCGTTATCATGTGGGCTTAGTGAAATACCCGAAACACTTCTTGATCCGTTGTATATTTTTGTAATTTCCAATAGATTATTCAGTAAAGATTGAGCCACTTGCCCCTTATTTTCGATATTCTTTCTGTATAGTAAACTCAATTTAGATATTCTCCAAACATCACCAAAGTTTGTGCCTACGTATAAATGATCTCCATTATCTGAGAACTCAAAACAAGTTGGTGTTTGATTTGCATCCCATCCCGAATTAAAGTTTGGAACATTTTTAGTTATTTCAAACCATTCAATATCCTCAGCTATATCAAGAACACTTCTTGCAAATATAATTCCTCCGTTTATTGCCATCACCAAAGTTGATTGAACTGGGTCACGAACCATTAAAGTCGTATTTGAGGCAAGAGGCTGTTTCATTTTATAATAAAACGGAATTTCATCAGTAAAACTTTTTAGTAAAATCACATCACCTGATTTATAAGAAACATCAAAATAGCTATAAATTGGAGTATTTAATAAAGGAGCTGAAATCCAGTTAATCGTAAACTCTCCAGTACTTAAATTAACTGTTCCTGTGCCATCACCTGTAAGGTTACCACTACCAGTTGTGTCTTTTAATACCATACTGCCAACCGAGAAAAAAGCAGAACTATAATCTATATCAGCTGCCACTTGAACATGTTGTAAAGTGCCTTTAAAGGTTTTGTCAGATCCTGATCCTGCAGCAATTGTTTGTCTGTAAGTGTTTGTGTTAAACTCTACTGAATCTTGGCTAAATGGATCATCAGCTGACTCCCACAACCTATGATTGCTATTAAATGGACCTGCATCACAATAATTAGCGTTGGTTCCTGTGCATATTCCTGAACCTGTTTCTGATGAAACCCTTGACCTACCGAGGTTACCATTTTGAGCGGCAGTAAACTTAAGGTCTACTAAATTAGAAACTTCCACATCGAAACCATCACCATTTAATATACCTTGATTTGAAATTTGAATGCCAAAATCAGGATTACCAAAGCTAAATTCCCCAGTAGGGTCTAAACCAATGTTACCATTGTCCTGGGTACCACCAATTACACGAAAAGATTTATCGAAACCAATTCCGTAAAACTGAGATGTAGTATAATCTCTAACAACCTCAAACCATTGTACTCCACCATTAACTGATTTAGAAATTCCACCATCGTGCGTTATGTAAACAATGTTTGAATTGTTAGGATCCCAAAAAACGCCTTGCTTGTCAGCATGAATATACTGCCTACTAAAATTAGCTCCTACACCGCCATTTTCATGCGTAATTCTAGTCCAGTTACCATCATATCTCCAGTTTTGCAATGACCCAATAATCATCTTGTCAGCATCACCTGGATCTACGCCCATTGCAAAAGCATACCACATAACACCAGTGCCATCTCTGTCGCTCCCAGCTATATCCCAACTAGGGCTTGTTACAGGAGGAGCAGGATCAATTGGCTTAAATGTTTCGCCTTTGTCTATTGATTTCCAAACACCCCCAAAGTTACCAAAACCTACTGTTCCGCCTGATTTAGCTAAATAAACTATACTCGGGTCAGCTGCACTCGTTGCAAGCCGCTGGGAACTAGAATTCAGGTCTGAATCCACTGTAGTAATCTTGTAAGAAGAGCCGTCACTTGGGTTATCTGAATAAACTACTGAATTACCGCCAAAGGCAACAAAAAGTCTTGCACCATCGCCTGACCAAGTCATGTCTTCACAACCTGTTCCATTAACAGCAGGAGGTGAAAAACTTGGCTTTGCCCATGTTACACCTGCATCACTTGATATATATAAACCAAGGTGAGTTGCTGCAAAAATTTTACTAGGATTGCTTGGGTCTGTGGTAATTTTAACTACATAACTCCAGATGTCGTTCCTACCAATTAGATCGGTTGTTGCGGTTGCAGCCAAATGACTCCAAGTTAAACCTCTATCTGTTGATTTGTATATTCCGTTTCCAGGACCTTCACTTTCTCCAGTACCCATATACATATCGCCATTTGTTGCCTGAGTCGCACAGCCAATAAATGCTGTACCAAAATTATCAATTGGCGTCCATTCATTTCCTCCATTTGTAGATCTATAAACACTTCCTGAGGTAGTACCTGCTACTAAAATTTCACCATCCACATTGTCTATAATAAGCGCCAAAGTTCTACCACCAACATTATTTGGCCCTAAACTTTGCCAACTTAAACCTAATGAAGATGCTCTACTCGTTCTTTTTTCAAGATGAGATTCATAAGCATTACGGATGGCGTTCATATTAATGTCGCCATTTTCATCACCGTAAAGCATTTTTTTATGTGCTAATGCTCCTTTGTAATTTTCATCTTTTTGAATTGTAGTTCTAGCTTTATAACTTGATTCAATATCTGAAGAATTAAACAAGCTTGATGCAATAAAACCTCCCCCTATTATTAATAGTGAGATAGATATTGCGGTAATTTTTGTTCTCATAAGAAATAGTAAAATTTAATGTTCGAAAGTAATGATTTAATTAATTCGTTTATGCCCATTTTATTAAAAGGCAATAATCAGCTTAAAAAAGGTGTTTTTCGGCGTGGTACGATGACCTAACTAAAGGCGCACTTTCAACAAACCTAAAACCTTTCTCAAGACCTATTTCTTTGTATTCACTAAACTTTTCAGGCGTAACAAACTCAAATACAGGTAAATGCGAAACCGTCGGTTGAAGGTACTGCCCTAAGGTAAGAACATCAACCCCCACAGTTCGTAAATCGTCCATTGCCTCAATTACTTCTTTTTCAGTTTCACCAAGCCCCAGCATAATCCCGGATTTTGTTCTCATTCCAGCCTTTTTCAATCTTCTTAACACTTCTAAACTACGGTCGTATTTTGCTTGAATCCGTACCTGTTTTGTTAACCTGCGAACCGTTTCTAAATTATGAGATACTATTTCAGGCGCAACATCTATAATCCGCTGAAGATTATCCCATTTACCCATAAAATCAGGAATCAAGGTTTCCATTGTAGTTGATGGTGAGTACTCCCGCACTTTTTTTACAGTTTCAGCCCAAATAATTGAACCACCATCAGGCAAATCATCTCTATCAACAGAAGTAATAACGGCATGTTTCACGCCCATGGTTTTTACCGAATTGGCTACTTTTTCAGGTTCTAGCAAATCAGCTACTAGCGGTTTACCTGTGGCCACAGCACAAAACCCACACGATCTTGTACAGATGTTTCCTAAAATCATAAAAGTAGCAGTACCTGCTCCCCAACATTCACCCATATTTGGGCAATTTCCACTTTCGCAAATGGTATGTAACTTATGCTCAGAAACAATATTTCGAACTTTTTTGTAATTCTCGCCTGTTGGTAGTTTAACTCTTAACCAATTTGGTTTTCTCATAGCAACCTTTGGTTCAGATATAATTGATGTGGTACTCATTGATATGTCTTTCTTCCGAAATTAAAATTAATATAAAACGTAAAATAAAACTGCCGATTTGTTTCATAAGCCATTATTGGAACCTTTTTTATAAAACCATCCATGGCTACACCAGTTTCAATAGCCCTTAAAATATCGTCATGAGAAGAATACTCGAAATTAAGGCCAAATTTCGCATGAAGTCCTGGCAACAACTTAGTCTCTTCCAATCCAGTTAAACTTGGTGCTTTGCCAATAATGTTGTCAAAAGAATGAACGTTAGGATCAAACTTTTCAATCTTTCTAAAATCATTCAATCCTGTTGAAAAGCTAATTATTTCCAAATAAATAGGTTTCAAAAAAGCCAAGGTAGGCCCCCCATATAGTGCATAGCTGAGTTGAACGCCTTTTTTAGCATCCTTAGTATATAATATCTTTTGAAACGAAATTGTAGGCCTTAAAAGAAAAGTAGAATTTAATTTACCATAAAAAAAAGATCCCCCGTTTTGACTAAAACTAGAACTTTTATATTCTTTGGCGTGCTTTAGATTTAATAACTCCAATGCAATAATCCGTTTTTTAAACCCGGTAATTCGTTTGGCTTTGTAGATACCTGCTCCGAAACCATTGGTATGTAAAAACGCGCTCCCATAAAACTCATATCGATGAAACGATTGGTTTCCTTCAGAGGAAGAAATTTTAGTCTGCTCTTGAGAATATCCGGCTATAGAAAAAATAAATAGAAATACGATTATAGCAGTTCTCATCATGGCAAATATACCATAAATTGAAATTGAATAATCGAAAATTGAATGCTGCGGCTATAAAACCGAACTAATTGCGTTACTGGCTGAAATTGAGCTATGAGATGCTTGGTATGTTACTTTATTTTCTTTTAAAACGATTAATTGTGGCGACTCATGATTAACATTCCATCTTTTAGCTATTTCGTTCGAAATGTTTTTATTCCTAATCAGGTCTAGATGGTAAACAGGAATATTTGAAGTTTTATCCCAGCTTCTTTCAAACATTTTTTTGACAAAACTGCTTGTGCCGCATCTTGTGGAATGTTTAAATACAGCAACACCCGAAAAATATTGGTTACTGGACAAAGACTCAATTTCATCAAGTTGACTTAGGTCACAAAGCTCAATCCAATTCATTAGACCTATGCTTTAGAATCGATATCTTCGGTTGATACTTTTGAGTATGCAGGGCATTTTTCATGACTTTTGCATGAACTAACTGCCAAAGCTAAAAACCCGGCGAAAGCGAAAAGTAAAAAAGTTTTTTTCATATTGCTACAGAACTATTTCTAATTATGCAAATTTACATAAATACTATACCAAAGAGAAATATAAACGTTTAGATAATAACATACCATTGTTTATTTAACATTATGACTACTATTCAACAAGCCATTTTATCTTCTGATTGGAATGATATACTTAAGACGGAATTTACTTCAGATTATTTTATTCAATTAACAGAAAAGCTAGAAAGTGAATTTAAAACTGATACTATATTTCCATCCAAAACTGAAATTTTAAATGCCTTTAAACTTTGTTCTTTCAAGAAAACCAAAGTGATTATCATTGGCCAAGACCCTTATCATGGGATAAATCAAGCTAATGGATTGGCTTTCTCAGTTTCCAATGGGGTCAAAGTACCACCCAGTTTAAAGAACATTTACAAAGAGCTCAATCAGTCTGTCGACTTTTCTATACCTAACCAAGGTGACCTTAGCCATTGGGCGAGCCAAGGAGTACTGCTTTTAAATAGCTGCTTAACCGTACGTGAAAGCGAACCGGGCTCTCATAAAAATATAGGTTGGCAAAATTTTACGGATAATATTATCAAATACATTAGTAATGAAAAAACAAACTGTGTATTTATGCTTTGGGGTAAATTTGCTCAGAGCAAGACCGAAATGATTGATGCATCTAAACATTATATTTTGCAGACCACACACCCATCTCCTTTTTCAGCATATAACGGATTTTTTGGTTCAGAACATTTTAAAAAAACAAACATTTATCTGATGGATAATAATTCTAACCCAATAGATTGGCAACTCTAAATAAAATATTGATTTTATTTATTTGTTTGTTTTTCGTCAAATCCAATTTAATTGGACAAGAAAAGTTTAAACTAAAAGTTGCTGATGTCGAAATATCAGAATTGGTTACTACTATTGAGGTAAAGAAAGGCCAAAATATCTTCAACCTAATTACCGATCAATTTTATCATTTAGGTTACTTAAACTGCTCTATTGATTCAATAAATGAAGAGAGGGAAATAGTTTTTGTAACGGCTGGTCAAAAATACAATTGGAATCGGATGACTTTTTCTAAAAACGATGAAGCGCTTTTTTCCAAGTTAAATTTCAACCAAAAAAAGTGGACCAATCATTCCTTAAGCTTGCAGCAATTAAATAATCTTAAGTTTAATACCATTACTTACCTTGAAAACATTGGCTACCCTTTTGCGTCATTCAATTTCGATAATATACTTTTTTCAGATTCAACAGCATCTGCAAAAATCAAAATAACTTATGGCCCAAAAATCGCAATCGATAGCTTGATAATTAGTTCAGAAACTGAAATTGCTCATCACTATATTTCAAATTATATTGAAATCAAAAAAGGTGCTAACTACAATGAAAACATTATAAGAAATCTTTCAACTAGACTAAAAGAAATCTCTTTTATCACCGAGGTAAGCAAACCAAAGATTTATTTTTCAAACCAAGGAGCACAAATTAATTTGGTCGTTAAGAAAAGAAAAGCAAGCACTGCTAATGGGATAATAGGTTTAACCCAAGACGAAAACACGGGAGAACTATTGGTTACCGGAGATGCCAAAATCAATTTAATTAATGCTTTTAACAAAGGTGAAATTTTAAAACTTCAATGGAGAAAGCTACAAAACAATTCTCAAGAAGTTTACTCTACGATTAACACACCTTACATATTTAATACTCCATTCGGAATTGCTGCTAACATAAACTTATTTAGAAGTGACACTACTTTTGCTCAACAATCAATATCGGGGTCCGTGCTTTACGGATTAAGCCGTGGGAATTTTTTTAATTTAAGTTTCTATTACGATGCTTCTCAAATTATTACTACTACCAACTATTTAGATGCTATCACATTGCCTCCCTTTGCGGACGTAACAACTAGAGGAATAGGGATTGGTCTTAAAACTAATAAGTTAAATTATAAATTTAACCCAAGATCAGGATACGCGATTACATTTAACCTTAAAGCAGGAAACAAAAAAATAATTAAAAATCCAGTTTTTAATGAATCAGCATATGAAGGATTAACCCTAAACAACAATTCATACTCAGTGCTTTTTGATGGTTCTTGGTATATCCCCATCATGAAAAGATCAACCATTAAATTGAGTAATTCAACAGGCACATTAATTAACAATAATTTGTTCTACAACGAACTTTTTAGGATTGGCGGGTTTCAATTAATGCGCGGAATTGATGAATCTTCAATTTTTGCAAGTACCTATAGTATCCAAACCCTAGAGTACCGAATTTTATTAGAAGAGAATTCATATTTCTATCTTTTCACAGACCTTGGTTTCTGGGAGCAAAACCTAAATACTGGATACCTTAATGATATTCCATTCAGCTTTGGTTCTGGAATTAGTTTTGAAACCAAACCCGGTATTTTTTCAATCAATTATGCACTAGGCCAGCAATTCAACAATCCTATTCAATTAAATGCGGCAAAAGTGCATTTTGGTTTTGTAAGTTTGTTTTAAATACCTGCTAGTGGATTTTACCCTAATTTTATTGTTGATATTAATTTTGATTGGTGCTGTTAATCTATATCTTATTTGGCTTAAATCAAGCTCAACAAGCGATTTAAAACAAAAAAGCCACCAAGAATTAGAGCTGAAAAACAAAAATTCAGAACTTCAAATTGAGCGATTACAAGGTAAACTTGAAACTACTTCAGATGCAGTAAAAAAGCATGATATTGAACTAAGTAAATTGAGGTTAGAAAAAGAAGAACTTATCGCCGAATTAAACGTGAGTATTACTAAAAACAATGAAAATATTAAACGTTTAGAAATCAACAAAGAAGAAATAGAATTGGTAAGGCTGAATCTTCAAAAAGAATTCCAATTGGTTGCCAACAAAATAATCAAAGAAAACACCGAACAACTTTCAAAATCCAATTCTGAGAAAATCGGTGATTTGCTGAATCCTTTGAAAGAAAAAATTTCAGATTTCGAAAAACAAGTTCAAGACAAGTATACCCTACAGCTCAAAGACACCGAAAGCCTTAAAACGGAAATAAAAGGGCTCTATAATCTAAATCAACAGTTGTCAAAAGACGCCGAAAATTTAACAAAAGCACTCAAAGGTGATTCAAAAAAACAAGGCAATTGGGGAGAGTTTATCCTAGAAAGAGTCCTTGAAATGTCGGGGCTTAGAAAAGGAGAGGAATACTTCACACAACATCATGACGAAAATATTGATGGTCAAACAATTTTACCAGATATTGTTATTCAATTACCTGAAAACAAACATCTAATTGTTGACTCAAAGGTTAGCCTTTTAGATTATGAAAGGTTTATCTCTGCCGAAGACGAAGATGAACGACAACTGCATTTAAAGGCACACATTAATTCATTAAAGACACATATAAAAGGTTTAAGTAATAAAAACTACCACACCTCGAAAAGCTTAAACACACCAGACTTTGTTATTCTATTTATTCCCATAGAGTCCTCGTTTTCATTATCAATTACTCACGACCCTAGTTTGTTTAATTATGCATGGGAAAAGAAAATTGTAATTGTTAGCCCGTCCACTCTTTTAGCATCCTTACGCACGATATCCAACATTTGGAAAATTGAAAGACGAAACAAAAACGCCGAAAAAATTGCCATTGAGAGCGGTAGACTCTATGACAAATTTGTTGGTTTTATTGAAGATATGCAAAAGATTGGCGGTAGAATTGACCAAACAAAAAAATCATACGACGATGCTATGAACAAACTGCAATATGGCAGTGGCAACCTTATCCGTAAAGCTGAACATCTAAGAGAATTGGGTGCTAAAAACACCAAACTCCTTGCAACAGATTTAACTCAAGAGTCAGATTCAAAATCAATCCAAAATTGAAAATTAGGGTTCTTTTCATTTTTATTTTAATCGGAACACTATTAGGCTGCTCAGGCCCTGTAAGATTAAGCTCTCAAAATCTGGCGTATATTTATCAAAAAGATAAAAATCTTCTTGAATCTAAAATGGTAGTACATCATTTAAATGCAGTTAATTCTGATTTACATTTTAGCATTAGCTCAAAAAATTTGCTTTATTCTAAGAAACCTGATGACAATACCTATTCAGCTAAATTAAAATTGAGTTACGTTATTTTTAAAAGTTTTGATAACACTGAGATTGTAGACAGTGCAAGTCATTGGATTAATGATACTACACAAATATTAAGTAACGACAATATTTATGCTAAAATTCCATTGCGATTAGCATATCCTGGCCAATATGTTATAAAGGTAACGGTGTCAGATTTGATTAAAAATATTTTTGAACACAAAATTATTTCAATTAACAAATCAGATTTTGTGTCTGCTCAAAACTTTTTGGTCGTTGATAAAAAAACTGACCTGCCTCTACTTACCAATGCTATTCAAAATAGAGAAGTTAAAGTGTTTTACAGTTATAAGGATGTGGAACAATTGAATGTTTACCAGTACAATAGATTATTCCAGATTCCTCCGCCGCCGTTTTCAAATCAATCAATAAACGATTTTGATTTCACTCCCGATCAAACATACGGCATAACTATAAATGATTCGAATTACGCTAAAATAAAAATACCTGAAGGTAGCTTTGGCATGATATCCAGTTCTGTTAATACAACAGAAGGAGTTACACTCTTTAACTTTAACGAAACGTATCCAAAGCTTAAAAGCCCCCTTGATATGGTTGCTCCGATGAGGTACATCTGTACCAACAAGGAGTTTGGTGAATTACTAAATGCCGAAAACCACAAAAAGGCGGTTGACACTTACTGGTTAAGATGCGCATCAGGCGATGCAAAAACAGCTAAAATCTTAATTCAAAACTATTATCATAGAGTCGAAGAAGCCAACAATTATTTCACTTCGTATGTTGAAGGGTGGAAAACGGACCGAGGCATGATCAATATAATATTCGGAAAACCGTCGGTAGTTTATGTTAATGAAACAACTCAAACTTGGATTTACGGAGAAGAAAACACTCAATCTGCTTTGCAGTTTCAGTTTCAAAAAGTAAACAACCCTTTCACCGAAAAAGACTATCGGCTGATTAGATCGCCTTTGCACAAAAAACCCTGGTATGCAATGGTTGAAAGATGGCGTAAAGGGCGCATAACAGATGAGTACTAAAAATCTACCTTTACACCCTTAAAAATGAGTTCGATTTAACCTTACAGATGTACAAGCAAAACCCAAAACCAAACAATCTTATTTACGGAATACATTCTGTAATTGAAGCCATTGAAGCAGGCCAGTTAATTGACAAAATAATGGTTCAGAAAGGCGAACAAAGCGACTTGCTCATCAAGTTATCAAAACTTGCAAAAGCCAATAACTACTATCAACAACAAGTGCCAAAAGAAAAGCTTAACAAGCTATACAGAGGCAACCATCAAGGGGTCATTGCATTTACATCACCAATTGATTTTCAACCAATTGACGAAGTGATTTCACAAACTTTTGAGAAAGGCAAAACTCCTTTTATAGTTGCACTAGATGGTGTAACGGATGTTAAAAATTTTGGAGCAATAGTTAGAACCGCTCATAGCGCAGGTGTTGATGCTATAATGATTCCTTTTAAAGGTTCAGCCGCTTGTAACGAAGATGCCATTAAAACATCCGCTGGTGCTTTATTTCATATCCCAATATGTAAAGTTAAACTGATGCGAAACAGTCTAAAATACCTACAAAACACTGGCATTCAAGTCATTTCAGTTACTGAGAAAACAGGAGACTCAATTTTCTCACATGACTATACATTGCCAACTTGTTTGGTTCTTGGTGCTGAAGATGTTGGCATTTCTGCTGATATATTAAAAATATCTGATAAGAAAGGAGCACTACCTATGCTCGGAAAAGTTGGCTCATTAAATGTTTCGGTTGCGGCTGGCGTAACCATGTATGAAGTGGTGAAACAAAGATTATGACCCGACTTCTGCTGCTGATATTTTTACCCATTAGTTGTTTTTCTCAAATTAAAAACACCGTTATAAGTGCTCTAAATACGCCAAACGAAGTAAGTATTTCTGTAAACCCAAACAATGTTGCTGAGGTGATTGCAGCAGCTAACATTAACAACTTTTATTTTAGCACAGATACCGGTAAAACTTGGAACCATGAATATGCAATTTCAAAATATGGAGTTGCCGGTGATCCTGTCACTTTTATTTCATCGAAAGGTGAGAAATTTTTTGTTCATCTTTCTATTCCTCCAAATGGAAATTGGATAGATCGAATAGTAGTTCAAAAAAAGAACGATTTACTGGAAAACTGGAAAACAGACACCTACACAGGCCTGAACAAAATCAAATCGCAAGACAAACATTGGATTTGCGAAAACCCTATAAATAATGAACTTTATTTAACCTGGACCCAGTTTGATGAATACGGTGTGGCAGATGAATCAAAAAAATCCAACATTTTATTTTCTAAATCTACTGATGATGGCAAAACTTGGTCATCAGCTGCAAGAATAAATGAGATTTCAGGAAACTGTATTGACAATGACAATACAGTGGAAGGTGCAGTGCCTTCTTGTGGTTTAAATGGAGATATTTATGTAGCTTGGGCTGGACCAGAAGGTCTTGTTCTTGACAAATCAACCAATGGCGGAACTACTTGGAGGGAAAAAGATGTAAAAATTGACGCATTTGTTGGAGGATGGAACTATGATATACCTGGTATTTACCGTTGCAACGGAATGCCAATAACTAAAGTTGACTTAAGTAAAAGCAAATACAGTGGGCGTGTTTACATTAACTGGAGTGATCAGAGCAATGGCGAAAACGATACGGATGTGTGGCTTATTTACTCAGATGACCAAGGAGAAACTTGGAGCAATAAAACAAAAGTTAATCAAGATAAAACGGAAAGCCATCAATTTATGAGTTGGATGGATGTTGATGAAACCTCAGGGAATGTTTTCATTGTTTATTATGATAGACGACATCATTTCGACAATAAAACGGATGTGTTTATGTCGGTTTCTGAAGATGGCGGAAGCTCTTTTATTGATTATCAAATTAGCGAATCGTTTTTCGAGCCTGACTCAACTGTATTTTTTGGCGATTACACCAACGTTGATGCTAATCAAAACTTAATTTTTCCGATTTGGACAAGATTAGACAGCAGGAAATTAAAAGTAGTTACACATCCAATTGAGTTAAGTAGGCTTGTTAATTATGATTATAATAGCTTTAATATTATTGAAACTTCAGCATATTCTCTGATAATCAGAAACAAGAAAAACGAAGTAATTAAAACTCTTTTTGCTGATCAAAAAATTCAAAAAGGAACCTTCAATATTGACATTTCAAAATATGATGTATCGCTAATGCCTGATATTTATTATTTTGAATTACTTTTAAATGATAAATTAATTGTTCGGAAGCACTTTAAAATCTAATAAAATGACAAAACCATTGGTAGGAATAATAATGGGAAGCACTTCAGATTTACCCATAATGCAAGACGCTGTTGATGTTTTAAACGAACTTAAAATACCGTATGAAGTTGACATTGTTTCAGCTCATCGAACACCTGAAAAAATGTTTGATTACGCTAAAGGTGCGGTTGCAAAAGGATTAAAAGTGATTATTGCAGGAGCAGGCGGAGCTGCTCATTTACCAGGGATGACGGCTAGTTTAACACCACTTCCGGTAATTGGCGTTCCAGTAAAATCAAGCAACTCGATTGATGGATGGGATTCGGTTTTATCAATTTTACAAATGCCAAATGGTGTTCCGGTTGCTACTGTTGCTTTAAACGCGGCAAAAAATGCTGGCATTTTAGCTGCTCAAATAATCGGTTCTTCTAATCCTGAAGTTTTAAATCGAATTTCCACTTATAAAGAATCTTTAAAAGAAAAAGTCATTAAAGGCTCTGCTTCGGTGCGTAAAAGAGTTATTGATTAGTTGCTTTGAACAGACAAGAAAAAATATGCCTCCTTGGTAAAGGGAATTCTACAAAATCAAAAAAAGCTTGTCTTAAATTAAAAAATCATTTAGCTCAAACATATAACGTTGAAATATGTTTGAGCCAATACCCGGAACATCATATTCAATTAGCAAAAGAACAAGCCATAGATTGTGATCATTTAATTGCCGTTGGTGGTGACGGCACAATTAACGAAATTGTAAATGGACTAATGACCATAAGTCAGTAATACAGACCTTTACTAGCGATATTCCCTGCTGGATCGGCAAATTATTTTGCGTGGTTTCAGAAAATACCGTCTAACATTGATGCTTGGGTAGATTATTTTAACTTAAAAAATATTCATAATATAGATGTTGGAAGTATTCAATTTAAAACAAAACCCGGTATTTTTTAAATATTGCCGAATATGGATTCGGACCAGAAGTTTTAAATACTTTAAATGAAACTTCCAGAATTATTCCTACAGGTTTTTCCTTTTTGAGAGCCATTGCAATTAAACTCTTTAAGTACTGTAAAAAAAAGGTTAAAATGACATCAGACCAATGGAATTATACCGGAATCAGTTTGGTTGGTGCTTTTGCAAATTCAGGCAGTTTTGGGCGGGGAATTGTTATCTCGCCTGATGCTAAAATAGATGATGGGATTTTAAACATTTCCCATATAGGGAACATTGGAATGTTGAAAAACGTCAAGTATATAATTCCATTAAAAAAATGGTAAGAAAATAAATATTCCAGAAGTTGTTTACACTGCTTGTAAAACGGCAACGGTGACATCAAATGAAAATGTTTTAGTTGAGTGTGATGGAGAAGTTGTTGGCGAGTTACCTGCTAAATTTTCAATAATAGAAAATTGCATATCCATTATATTACCGAATTAGTTTATAAAAAAGCAACCTTTGAGAATACCATCATGATCGCCCAACTCCATTTAAATATACTTGTTGGAGATTGAATTAGGACATTCTTCTCTATTTTATCTTGTTGAATGTCAAGTTCATTTAGTTTTCCAAATTTTAGATTAACATCGTAATAATCGTTGATGTAATCAAGGCCAACTACTTCAAATCCTTCTTTTATAATTCGTTTTTCAAAATGAAAACCTATAAAACCTTTAACACCCGTTACCAATACTTTTTTCATCGCGTCGAAAACACTTTAATGATGCTAATTTCTAGGTATTATTAACCATAAAATAAAGTACAATAATAGTCCAGGAAAACCAGCACTAAAAATTGATAAAATAACATACCCAAATCTAACTGCAGTAGAATCTAATCCGAAATAATCAGCGATTCCACCACAAATTCCTGCTAATAATTTATCGTGTGACTTTTTTAACCTTCTAACTGTTGACATTTAGTAAACTTTTTGTTCAATACAAATTTATACCTTATTAGTTTTGCAATATGAGAAAACTTCTATTTGCCGTTATTTTATTAATTGTCTTTTCTTTTGCGGGATTCTCACAATCGAAAAAATCTAAAAAAAAAGACAAATACGATTCTTTTTGGGTAGATGAAGCCAAGAAAGAAACTTACACCAAGTATTTTTCAGAGGGGAAACTTCTTTTTAGCCAACAAAATTATTACGAAGCTATTGAAGTTTTCAAAAAGTGCCTCGAATCATTCCCTAACGACCAACAAACCATTGCCAAGCTACGCGACATTGAAATCATTTTGGCTTCGGTAACCCAAGAGCTAGACAAGGATGACTCTACTCAGCTTGTTACAAGAATTTTTGTTCCTATTGAAAAGCTTGAGTTAAACAATGAAACTAGTATTGAGCCTGTCCAAGTTAATAGAACAATAGCCAATCAAGGGTTTGAGCCTGACACCATAGTTAAAAAGCAACCTTCCGAGATTATTAATGAAGAATCTGTTGTTGAAGTAAAAAAAATAGAGCAAACCTTAGTAAGCGTTATTGCAACAAAAAACCCATCATCGACTGTAGAGAAAAATTCAGAAGAGTTTAGAACAGAATTAGCAAATCAATATGAGGATGGCTTAACTGAGGAAAAATACAGAAAAGGAAGCAGAGAAATCACCAAACGTATATTGGTCACCAATGGCCTAGGCGATGAGTATTTAAAGGTTAAGCACGATTGGGGAGGACTATTCTACTTCAAAAATGGCGCTCCAATTAGCATGTTCACCTGGGACAAAGAAACATCAATTCAGAAGAAATAATTAATCTTCATCATCGCCATCTCTATTTAATATAGCATCAAGTTCATTAAATATAGGAGGAGTATATTCTAAAGTAGGGTCAATTACCTTTATTGTAGGATTAATTGCTTTAGGATCCTTATTCTCAACATCAATAACAACATGCCATTTTCCTCGATTTACATTAATTCTAAAAGGAGAAACCTCTTGGTGCCCTCCAAAATAAGTACAAGACATCCCGTTTTTATATCTGTCGAAGTTTTTATCGTTCATTACAAGAACACCTACTGGCTCTTGAAAAGTTACTTTAACATGTTGATTTGTACGTGTAGTAAATTCGTGTCTTAAATATTTCATATAAAATAAATTAAAAGATAAAAATAAATAAATTAGAACTAGCGCAGAATAAATACCACCTAATTTAATCAGTGCAAAAAATGTAATTTCTCATCTTTTAGCCCAGTTCCTCATCAAGTTGTTTTAAATCGTCTATTCGGGTTGAACCTACCTCTAGTCCTTTTAATTTAAAAGATTCATATTTCTGCTCAATTTCCTTGAGCGCAGCAGATTCGATACCTGGAAATTGGTTTACGCCTCCATTTTCAAAGTGATTGTTAAATTCAGAAATGGTTAGATTGCGTGTATCTTTTGAAGGGTGTAATCCATAACTATCATTACTTTCAACCTCAACCAAGATATTAAACCTTATCAACTCATCGGTGATTGAAGCCAACAATCTTGGTGGCATATCTAAATTTTCAGCATACTCTTCTTTAGAACGAATGATACCCTTTTTAAAATCTTCGTTTATCTGTGTAAAAATATGTAGGCCTAAAACTTTTCTAAATCCAATACTTAAATTCTTGATAGAGCCTTCAAACGCGAAGCGATGAAAATTTTGACTTGCAAAAGAAATTTCGCAACCAAGCAGCACCAAATTCCAACTTATTTGCAACCAAATTAAAAATAAAGGTAACGCAGCAAAACTCCCGTATATAGCGTTATAACGGGCAACCCCTACTTGAAACTTAATGTAAACCCATTCAAAACCTTGAAAAGATGATCCCGCAATTATACCCCCCATTAAAGCTGATTTCCATGATACTTTCGTGTTTGGCATTATCATATAAACCAAGAAAAATATCAACCAAATTAACCCGTACGGAGCAAATTGTAGAAGTTTCTGAGTAAAATTTGCTAAAAAGCTAACTGCTTCAACTTTATCAGCAATATTTTCTACTTGTGTTGAAATAAAGACCGTAATACTGCCTGAGGCCGCAAATAATATTGGTGCCAAAATCATAATGGCCATGTAATCGGTAAACTTACGAAGCACAGATCGTGGCTTTCTTACTCTCCAAATATCATTAAAAGAACTTTCAATATTACCTAAAATGCTCATTACTGACCAAAGTAAAACGGCAATTCCAATTCCAGCTATTACACCACCTTGAGCGTTAGCTAGCATTGTATCTGCAAAATTTACCATCCATTTTACTACTTCTTGTTGCTGGCTAGCTTCTGCGTTTGATAAAATTTGTTCTCTTAATTTATTTTCTAAACCAAAGCCTTTTGCAATTCCAAAAGCCATAGCAAAAATTGGTACTACCGAAAGAAGCGAATAGAAAGTTAATGCTGAAGCTTTTTGTTGAATTTTATCATCTAAAAACCCTCTTACCGCCAAAGTAACAACTCGAGTTGCATTCAATAAATAACGCAAATATCCAGGTAACTTTTTTTGATTTATCTCCCAGATTCCGTTGGTAAAAAAATTCTTAACTCCGAATTTCATGAGCCAAATGTAAATTCATTACAGTTAGTAAGGTGCATTTTTGCATTAAAACACGATTTAAACCATCATTTGCAAAAAATACCAATTGCAATTGTTAGGTTGGTGTATGTAATTTCATAATTTTATCGAACTGTTTAAAATTTACGATGCATAAAACGATAACTTTACTTTTCAAAAACAACTTTAACCTAATTATTCCAGGCTTTGGATCTCTAATTAAAAGCGCTTCAACTGGAAAGGTGTCTTTTAATGAGTATTTAAAGTTTAATGATGGTTTGTTGGTTACAGCTATCGAAAAGGAACATGGTATTTCCAAAATTGATGCTGAAAAAAAAATTAAGTCTTTTGTTAATGAAATAAAAGGAGGCCTAAGCTCTGCTAAGATGTTTACAATCGAAGGTTTGGGTGAATTTTCTTCTGGTAGTAAAGGTGAAATTGAATTTAAAGGAAATTTAGCTCCATCAGCTGAAAACCCTAAAATCTCACCTGTAATAAAAGCAGCTCCAATAATTTTTGCTGATAAAATTGCCAGCACCAAAAAAGAGGATAACAATGAAAAACTTGCAGAAGACAAAACAGTAAAAAAAGAGGAGTTGGTTGATAAACTTACTAAGGAAAAAGTAAAAACAGAGTCAGCCGAACAAAAACCTATTAATGAATCCCAAAAATCTGATAACCCGGAAATTTCTAAACCGGTAACTATGAGCTCACATTCAAATGAAGAAAAAGGTGATGACTATGTACATCTTTCACAAGATGAGATAGAGGCGCGCCATTTAAAACGTGCATCAAAAGGCACTCTGATTTTCGGAACTCTTGCAATTGTTGTAATTGCGTTTTTCACGTACATTAACCCACATCATGATCATGCTGAAGGCGAAGGACATGGTGAAGGTGAAGGTACTGAACAACACGAACACAATGGCTCGTCACACGAAATGAAAGACAATGCTACTGATGAATCGTCAGAAGAAAATGCTGAAGAAGCGAAAGAAGAAGCAAATGCTTCTTCTGCTTCTCAAAGCAGTTCTGCTTCAGGAGACCCTACTAATCCAAGTATGGAGAGTTCGATACCGGTATCACATATAAATAATAAATATTACATCATTTCGGCTGCTTTTAGCAAGGCCCAAAAAGCAAAGCATCAAGCTAGATTGCTAATGATAATGGACTACAAAGCCATTGTTATTGAGCCTGAATCTGGTAAGTTTTATGCTTGCGCTGGCGCTTCAGATGATTACTCAGAAGCACAAAGTATTTTAAAAGACTACAAAAGCAAAAAGGGTGATGCCTGGCTTTTCACTAAATGATCAATCATTTAGATCTTATTGAAAAGTACCATGAGGTAAACCACCTTGGTAATTCGTTAAACTTCGAATTGATTTCAATATCAGAAGGAAATGTTAAGTATCAATTGACTATAGCCAACCAGCATCTCGCAACTCCAACAGCTTCGCATGGAGGAACCCTTTCGGCTCTTATGGATCAAATTATTGGCGTTGCCGCCCTATCTTTAAGTTCCAAAAATAATTGCTTGGTATCCACAGTTGAGTTTAAGATCAACTTTATAAGTCCTGCCTTGTTGGGAGAAATAATAGTTGGAAAAGGTAAAGTAATTAAAGAAGGAAAAAGGTTAATTATTGTTGAAGGCGAAATCATTGAGAAAAAAACGAATCGAATAATAGCAAAAGGAATTGGAACTTGCAGCGTATATCCTGCATCAAAAGCTGGTTTCTAGTCGCTTAAGTTTTCCCATTTACAATCTTATTGATTGGCTCCGAAAATTTTTCTGATTGCTCAATAGCAGTCATTACTTGCTCCATTATTTCTGCAGTGGTATGTTGATTATCAAGATGCAGTGGTTTTTTTATTCGAACTTTCAATGTGACTCCCCTTTTCTTCATACGTAGTCCTTTTTTATCAAAGGCTCTTCTGAATCCATCGATAACAATAGGAACAATTATAGGATCGTATTTTTTAATAATGTGAGCTATTCCTTTGCGTCCTTTCTGGTAAGGCACGGTTGTTCCTTGAGGAAAAGTAATCACCCATCCATCATCAAGTGCTTCTCCTATTTTTGAAATATCACGCATATCAACCTGACGGTTTACATCTTTTCCTGAATCGCGCCAAGTACGTTTTATTGATATACTACCTGCATAAGCAAATACTTTGGGTAAGAAGCCTGCTTTCATAGTTTCAACAGCCGCTACATAATACAGTCTTAATACAGGGTTAAAAAGAAAAAATGGGTTTTTAAGTCGGTTTATGTACCTATTTTTTGCCGCGGCAAAAAGCATATAAAACATAGCTACATCCGAAAAATAAGTTTGATGGTTTGACACAAAAAGCACCTTATTTTTAGATAAGCCAACTAAATGTTCCATGCCTTCAACTTCTGTTTTATTGAGCATACAGAACCGCGCAAAAGCGAAACTACCGAACCCAATAATCATTAGTCGTTTTATAAATAAAAAATTACCAAAAGCATCTGTTTTAAGTAAAGCCATTCTAAACAATCAAAAAATTAATGTTATCAATAAAACTAATCTCCTTTAAATACCTGAATCGTAACATCCTTATCTACCAAATTGTCCCATGTTTCTTTGTATTGCGTGGCTCTTACAATATGGTTATCAATCCAATGATAGTTACCTCCTCTTGGTTTTCCGAATAAAATTCCATGGTATTTAAAACCATGCATATCAAGCCAATCTTCTGTTACTTTTCTATGTTTTTCAATTCTAGAAGTAAAAAAGGTGATGACATGACCTTCTTCGTACCATTGATTACACATCTCCAATGATCCTGGAATTAAATATGCATCGGGCATTTTTTCAGGTTCCTCATTTGCAATATCCTCTGATATAGTACCATCAATGTCAACCATAAAGTTTTTTATTCCTTCTTCCAATACAGGACTCAAAAGGTTTCCTTCAGCGTCAAATGTTTGTTGTAAAGCCATTTTATTTAATAAGAATTAGCATCCTCAAAATAAGCCAATATTTTGGCAAAAAGTTATTTTTACCATCAAATTATTTACTTGCATCATAAATTAGTTATGAAGTTATGTGTTTTAATTACTCTTTTAGGATGTAATTAAAGCACCAGATTAAAAATACTTCGTCCAAGATGATGCTTTGGCAGATACTTACTACAAAGATTTTATTTATTTAGCCATCGAATGGAGCAATCCATTTCCAACCTTTCTGTTTTTCTACGTTTGTTGATTCTTTCCAATTATCAAACGATTCTTGTTTTTATTTAAATTTGGTTTTGCGTCTTTTGGTCGCAGCTCTTGACCATGGCTAAAAAGAGAGAAGAATAAAGCAATCGCAGAAAGCAGCGGTTTAAGGTTTTTTATTTTCAGTATTTGCACTAAGAAAGGAAAACCAATTCATTACAATAAATCAACAACCCTTACTTGGTTTAAAACGTTTCCTTTGCGCGATGCAAAAATCAGGTGATACCTTATTTAGTACACAATTCGTTTTACTTGCGTTGAGCTCTGTACTTTTCATGGGTAGTTTTAACATGATAATACCTGAATTACCAAGCTACTTAACTTCTTTAGGCGGCAAAGAATACAAAGGGTTAATCATTTCGTTATTTACTTTAACAGCAGGATTGTCAAGGCCCTTTTCAGGGAAGCTTGCCGATACTATTGGGCGGATGCCGGTTATGGTCATTGGGGTAATTGTTTGTATCGTAATTGGTGTGCTTTATCCACTGCTAAATTCAATAACTGGCTTTTTTATTTTAAGATTGATTCACGGTTTTTCGACCGGATTTAAACCAACAGGTACATCAGCTTTTTTAGCTGATATTGTTCCTATTAATAAACGTGGTGAGGCTTTAGGCTATATTGGAGTTGCCGGAAGCATTGGCATGGCCGGTGGTCCAGTATTAGGAAGCTACATTGCTCAAGAATTTGGCATTGATAACATGTTTTACTCTTCATCAATAGTTGCTTTGCTCTCAATCATAATCCTTGGGGGGATGAAAGAAACCTTGCCAAACAAGGAGAAGTTCAAACTAAAGCATTTGATTATATCACCTAAAGATGTAATTGATTTAAGCGTAATTGCACCTTCGCTAGTAATGACATTAACTGCATTTTCATTTGGAATAATTCTTACTGTTGTTCCTGATTTTAGCGACCATCTTGAAATATCGAACAGAGGAACTTTTTTCTCTTTTATGTTGATTGCTTCTATTTTTGTACGCTTTTTTGCTGGTAAAGCATCCGACAAGTATGGTCGTGTTGGGTTAATTAAAATAGGCTCCATTTTATTATCCGCCGGTATGATGATTGTAGCATTTGCAACATCAACTATAATGTTTTTATCAGGAGCTGTAGTTATAGGTATCTCGGTTGGAATTAACTCACCCACAATATTTGCATGGACAGTTGATTTGGTCGATGACAAGCATAGAGGAAGAGGACTATCAACAATGTTTATTGCGCTTGAAATTGCCATTGGTGTTGGCGCATTTAGTTCAGGTTTTACTTACAACAACGATCCTTCAAATTTTCCTTTAACATTTGGTTTAGGGTCAATTTTAGCATTTTCATCTTTTGTGTATCTTATGATTTACACTAAACAACATACTTGTTTAGGGTAAACCTCTTACCTGAATTACATCCTATAAAATCAGTTTCTGCTATGGCTGCACGCATGAACAATTGCCTTATTAAAGGTAAAATACAAATGCAAAAAAAGAACTAACTTGTTAGCTTAAGAGGACAACTTTTAATTCTACCATGGTGGCTTTAAAAGTTGTTGTGTTTTACTCAAGAAAAAGGATGTAATCTTTAAACAGGTCTTATTGCAATGATTAGTTTTATAATCTACACATTCCAAGAAAAACTTAATTCAGAACTTCGAGACAATTTTATTTCGACTTTCGTTTCAATTAAATTCCTCAGCCGCCTTAGATTTAAAATCGTTTTATGTTTACTTTAAAAGTGACACCCTTCGAAATAATTCTTCCCTGTGGTCAAAATCACTCAGGCTGACTCACTTTTTTACTGTCAATCAACCACTATTAAATGAATCCAGAAAAACTACATATTACGTCTGTACTGCCCTCCTACCTCGAATAAAGCATCAGAAATTTGACCAAGCGTACAAACTTTACAAGCATTCATTAATACTTCAAAAAGGTTGTGATTTTGTACGGCAGCTTCTTGAATTTTTCTAATCTCTTCACCTACTTTACCTTTAAAACGCTCTTGTTGCGATTCCATCATCGATATTTGAAACTGCTTTTCTTCTTCGGTAGCTCGTATCACTTCTTTTGGTAATACCGTTGGCGAGCCTTTTGAACTCAAGAAAGTATTTACCCCTATAATAGGAAACTCTCCAGTATGTTTTAACGTTTCGTAATACAAGCTTTCTTCCTGTATTTTACCTCGTTGGTACATCGTTTCCATCGACCCTAAAACCCCTCCACGCTCGGTAATTCTATCAAATTCTAAAAGCACCGCTTCTTCAACCAAATTAGTTAATTCTTCAGTTATGAAAGAGCCTTGCATTGGGTTTTCGTTTTTAGCTAAACCTAGCTCTTTGTTTATGATTAACTGAATGGCTACAGCTCTTCTCACCGACTCTTCAGTGGGAGTAGTAATTGCCTCATCATACGCATTGGTATGTAATGAATTACAGTTATCGTAAATTGCATAAAGCGCTTGTAAGGTGGTTCTTATATCGTTAAAATCAATCTCTTGGGCATGTAACGAACGACCAGAAGTTTGAATGTGATACTTCAACATTTGAGCTCTTGAATTTGCTCCATACTTGATCTTCATTGCTTTAGCCCAAATTCTACGTGCTACTCTGCCAATTACAGCATATTCAGGATCTATTCCGTTTGAGAAAAAGAAAGACAAGTTTGGACCGAATTGATTGATGTCCATTCCTCTACTCAAGTAATATTCTACATATGTAAATCCGTTTGATAGTGTAAATGCTAATTGTGTTATTGGGTTCGCTCCCGCTTCCGCAATGTGGTAACCCGATATTGAAACGGAATAAAAATTACGAACTTGTTCGTCAATGAAATACTGTTGGACATCTCCCATTAAACGCAAGGCAAATTCTGTGGAAAAAATACAGGTATTCTGCGCCTGATCTTCTTTCAAAATATCAGCTTGAACTGTGCCTCTAACAACTTTTAAAGTATCAGTTTTAATTTTTTGATAAACATCCTCAGGTAAAACTTGATCACCTGTAACACCAAGAAGCATTAACCCTAAACCATTGTTTCCTTCAGGTATACTTCCTTGGTACGTTGGTCGGTCTAATGCATTTTTATAAATGTTCTTTATTTTTTTCTGAACCTCCTTTTCAAGTCCGTTTGCTTTAATATACAGCTCACATTGTTGATCAATAGCAGTATTCATAAAGAAACCTAACAACATTGGTGCTGGGCCATTTATAGTCATCGAAACAGAAGTAGTTGGATCCGCTAAGTTAAAACCAGAATATAATTTCTTAGCATCATCTAAAGAGCATATAGAAACGCCAGAATTACCAATTTTACCATAAATATCAGGTCGCAAATCTGGGTCATTGCCGTAAAGAGTAACACTATCAAAAGCGGTTGATAATCTTGCTGCTGGCATTCCTTTACTCAAATAATGAAACCGCTTGTTGGTTCTTTCAGGTCCTCCTTCACCAGCAAACATTCTGGTTGGATCTTCGCCTGTTCTTTTAAAAGGATAGATACCTGCAGTGTAAGGGAATTCTCCTGGTACATTTTCTTGCAAACTCCATTTTAAAACATCACCCCATGCTTCGAATTTAGGCAGACTTACCTTAGCGATTTGCGTGTGTGATAAGGATTCAGAATGCGTTTGAATTCTAATTTCTTTGTCTCTTACTTTGAAAATAAATTCTGGCTCAGAATATCTTTTTAGTTTGGCTTTCCACTCATCTAAAAGCACTTTATTCTTTGGGTCAAAATCAAGAATAACTTTAGCTTCAGTTTCTCTTAATCCTTTAATTAATCTGTCTTTGTCCTCAATTTCAGTTTCGTTTAAGGTCTCAATGGCTTTGTTTAAGCCATACAATTTTTGAGCAATCTCACCTTGCTTAACAGCCCAAGCATCGTAGCTTCTGTTGCTTTCGGCAATTTCAGATAAATACCTCGTTCGCTTTGGTGGAATAACATATATTTTCTCCGACATTTCATCGGTAATCTCGAAAGTTGAGATTAGGTTGGTCTTAGTTTTTTCAACCAATTTATCCATTATGGCTTTGTACAAACTATTTGCACCAGGGTCATTAAATTGTGATGCTATTGTACCATAAACTGGCAAGTCTTCACTTTTCGCTTCCCATAATTGATGGTTGCGTTGAAATTGTTTTTTAACATCTCGAATAGCATCAAGAGCGCCTCTTTTGTCGAATTTATTTAAAGCAATAATATCGGCAAAATCAAGCATGTCAATTTTCTCCAATTGAGTTGCAGCACCATATTCAGGTGTCATAACATACATACTAACATCTGAGTGATCCAATATCTCAGTATCTGATTGACCAATACCTGAGGTTTCTAAAATAATTAAATCAAAACCTGAAATTTTTAGTATTGAAAGAGCATCATCAACATGTTTAGATAATGCTAAATTTGATTGACGCGTAGCTAAAGAACGCATGTAAACTCTGCTGTTCTTAATCGCATTCATCCTAATCCTATCTCCTAAAAGAGCGCCTCCTGTTTTTCTTTTTGAAGGATCAACCGAAACAATTGCCATTGTTTTATCTTCAAAATCAGCTAAAAATCTTCTAACTAATTCATCTACTAAAGATGATTTACCTGAACCACCTGTGCCAGTAATTCCCAAGACTGGAACCTTTGCTTGCTTGGCTTTTTCTCTAATAGATTGCAGTAAATCTTTGTTTTCGTCTGGGAAGTTCTCAGCTGCAGAAATAACTCTTGCAATTGCTGCTTGATTGTCTTTTGAAAAGCTTATGGCTTGACCGTTTAAATTGTTTCCAACAGCAAAATCAGCTTGTGCAACTAAATCGTTAATCATGCCTTGCAAACCCATTGAGCGGCCGTCATCAGGATGATAAATTCGTGTGATACCATACGCTTGAAGCTCAGCAATTTCCTCAGGCAAAATGGTTCCACCACCACCACCAAATATTTTAATGTCTGGGGCTCCTTTTTCCTTTAACAAGTCATGCATATACTTAAAGTACTCCATGTGTCCACCTTGGTAAGATGTCATTGCTATAGCTTGAGCATCTTCCTGAATAGCACAATCAACAACCTCCTCAACACTTCGGTCGTGCCCTAAATGAATTACCTCAACACCTGTAGTTTGAATAATACGACGCATGATGTTTATTGCTGCATCATGGCCATCAAAAAGAGAGGCTGCAGTTACTATTCTTACTTTGTATTTAGGTTTGTAAGGAGGTTCTTGTTGCATATAGATTTTTTAAGGTTACAAAGATAAGTAATGATGTTCCATTGATTTTAATTTCCAGGTTTTGGCCTATTGACTTTTAATCGTTGATTACTATGCTCAAGGATATTTATAAAATCTATGCAGAATAAAATATATCAATTTTTACAATAACTAAAATCGATTTAGTTTTGATTAAAATTCAGAATTATGTATGCAGTTATTTATTCATTTAAAGTTAAACCAAATCTAGAAAGCTTAATAAGGTTTAAACCCCAATAATATTAAAACAATAAAATGAGATTTGATAGATTTAAGCTACAACTTTTACCACATTTTTGAGCCTTCTTGCTACTATTTTAGCTTCATTTAATTGGGGGTTTAACACTGTGAAATGTCCCATTTTTCTAAAAGGTTTTGTACTTGATTTTCCGTATAGATGAAGGTAGGCCCCAGGTGTAGCAAGTAATTCTTCAATGCCCTCGTAAATAACACTTCCACTCATATTTGGTTCACCTAAAAGGTTAACCATTACCGATGGTTGAGTAATTGAAGTATCGCCTAAAGGCAAGTTAATTATTGATCGAAGGTGTTGTTCAAATTGTGAAGTTATATTGCCCTCAATTGATTGATGCCCGCTGTTGTGTGTACGCGGAGCAATTTCGTTCACCAATACTTTACCTGTTTTTGTTAAAAACATTTCTACTGCTAACAGCCCAACAATATCAAGTTTATCAGCGATTGCTTTTGCTAAACCTTGAGCCTCACTTTCTACTTTTTCTGATACACTTGCAGGGCTAAATATAAACTCTACTAAATTAACTTCAGAGTTAAACTCTAATTCCACGGTCGGAAAAGTTTTAATTTCCCCAGCTTCGTTTCTAGCTACAATTACTGATATTTCTTTCTGGATGTCAACCAATTTTTCTAAAACGGTTGGTGCATTTTTAAAAGATGAAGCTAAATCATTCTCCTCTTTTAAAACTACTACCCCTCTGCCATCGTAACCACCTTTTCTAAGTTTCTGCACTATTGGTAAGTCATCAGCAGTTACCTCCCTATCAATTAATTGATAGCTAGAACTCGCTATATTATTGGTCTGGTAAAACTCTTTTTGTAATCCTTTGTCTTGAATCAGCTCAATAACCTTGGGTTGAGGAAACACTTTTACGCCTAATCTTTCAAGCTCGTACAAGGCAGTTACATTAACATGTTCAATTTCGATGGTAACGACATCCATATTTCTACCAAAATTTAAAACGGTATCGAAGTCATTAAAATCGCCTATTACAAAATCATGTGCTGAATCAGCACATGGTGCATTTGATGCAGGATCTAGAATTGAAACATGAATGTTGTAATTTATAGCTTCTTGTATAAACATCCTCCCAAGCTGACCTCCTCCTAGAATTCCTAATTTAAAACCTTTATCAAAAAACTTCTTTTCCATAGCTTAAAATATAAGCAAAAATAGAATTGTTAAACAACCTATCCGAATTTATAAATGGCATATTTGACTACAGATATACCATTAATTTCAAGTTATCTTGAGTTAAGTATAACCCGCCCAATTAATTACTTTTGCACCCAATGCAAATAAGAAACAAAGTAAAGCTGCACGACCTGAATTTTGAGCTATATCTCAAAGAAGAAGAAATAGTATCTTATATTGATAAGGTTGCAAATCAAATCAACAAAGATTTTAAAGACAAAATACCACTTTTAATTCCAGTATTAAACGGAGCATTTATGTTTGCAGCCGATTTAATGAAACGGATTACCATTGATTGTGAAATTTCGTTCACCAAATTATCTTCTTATAGTGGCACCAGTACAACAGGCACAGTAAAAACTTTAATTGGCATGGGTAACGACATTGAAGGCCGCGATATTATTATTATTGAGGACATTGTTGATACCGGAAAAACCCTCGAAAAGTTATACACTGAAACTAGAAAATTCAATCCCAAATCAATCAGAATAGCCACGCTATTGTATAAACCTGAAGCTTATCATCATAAAATTCCATTAGATTATGTTGGTAAAGAAATCTCTAATAAATTTATTGTTGGGTATGGCTTAGACTATGATGGTCTGGGTAGAAACTTACCGAACATATATGTATTATCTGAAAACAAATAACTCATGTTAAACATTGTATTATTTGGCCCTCCTGGTGCCGGAAAAGGAACTCAATCCCTTAATTTAATGGAAAAGTATAGCCTCGTTCACCTATCGACTGGTGATATTTTAAGGGGCGAAGTATCTGCTAAAACCGAACTTGGTTTAAAGGCCAAAGCATTGATGGATACTGGTAATTTAGTGCCTGATGAAATTGTTATCGGTATGATTAACAATAAACTAGAGGATAATAAATCTGCCAAAGGATTTATTTTTGATGGTTTCCCTAGAACGCAGGCCCAGGCTGAAGCTCTTGATGATTTACTAAAAGAAAAAAGCACTTCAATTTCTAAAATGTTGGCGCTTGCAGTAAATGATGCTGAGCTTATTAAAAGACTTTTGTTGAGAGGAAAAGATTCAGGTAGAGCAGATGACGCTAATGAAGAAATCATTACTAACCGAATTAATAACTACAACAACCAAACTGCACCACTTATAGATTTTTACAAAGCACAAAATAAGTTTGTTGCCATTGATGGAGTTGGAAGTCTTGAAGAGATTTCCGGACGATTATCAGAAGCAATTGACGCATAAAAAAATGGCTGTTCGCAATAGAAAAGTATCTTCCTCAAATTTTGTTGACTACGTAAAAATATGTTGTAGGTCAGGCCATGGCGGCGCTGGATCAACACATTTACGGCGCGAAAAACATGTTGCTATGGGTGGGCCCGATGGCGGCGATGGAGGGCGAGGTGGACACATTATTTTACGAGCTAACAGCCAGTTATGGACATTAATTCATCTTAAATACAGAAAGCATGTTGTTGGGAAGCATGGCGAAAAAGGTAGTAAGCAAAAATCAAGCGGTGCCGATGGTGAAGATGTAATTATAGATGTACCTGTAGGAACTGTTATCAGAGATCCTGAAACCATGGAGATTGAATATGAAATGGTAAATGAAGGAGAACAAAGGATTTTAGTTCCAGGTGGTCGAGGTGGACAAGGAAACTGGCATTTTAGGTCAGCAGTAAACCAAACACCACGTTATGCACAAGATGGTGAACTAGGAAAAGAAGAATGGCGAATTCTTGAACTAAAAGTATTGGCTGATGTTGGTTTGGTTGGATTTCCTAATGCTGGTAAATCAACACTTTTAGCGAACATAAGTGGAGCAAAACCCGAAATAGCAAATTACGCATTTACCACAATGACTCCGAATTTGGGTATAGTACCTTACCGAAACGATCGAAGTTTTGTAATGGCTGACATACCAGGTATTATTGAAGGAGCTCATGAGGGCAAAGGAATTGGACATCGCTTTTTACGTCATATTGAAAGAAACTCTGTACTCTTGTTTATGATTCCGGTTGATACCAACGACATACAAAATGAATACAAAATATTAGTAAACGAGCTGGAGCAATATAATCCTGAACTCGTTCACAAACGCAGAATTTTGGCCCTCACCAAGTCTGATATGATTGATGATGAGCTGAAAGCAGAAATTATACTTGACTTACCAGAAATTGAATACTGCTTTATCTCAGCAGTGTCAAATGTAGGTTTAGAGGAAGTTAAAGATTTGATCTGGAATGCTGTAAATCAAACAGATGTAGAATGGAATGGCTCGAACTTATAGATAGAGACCTTCTACTCTGGGTTAACCAACACTACACTTCGTTTTTGGATACCATTATGGTATTTGCTTCAGCCAAATTTGGATGGACGCCACTTTATGTTTTGTTGCTTTTTATGCTTTACAAAAAGTTTGGCTTAAAAGGATTTATCATCTCAATTGTATCGATAGCCGTATTAATAACCATTGCCGACCAAACTTCAGTAAAGCTTTTCAAAGAAGTTTTTTTACGTTACCGTCCTTGCCATAGCCTTGATATTAAAGACTCGCTTAGGTTGATTGAGGGCTGTGGTGGCAAATTTGGTTTTCTATCGTCACACGCTACCAATACAACAGCCGTTGCGGTGTTTATGATGTTGATGTTGCGTAACAAGTGGTTGTATTACATCATGCCCATTTATTTTATACTTAATGGGTACAGCAGAATTTACCTAGGCAAGCATTACCCGAGCGATGTTGTTGCAGGCACTCTTTTAGGCGCTATAATAGCATTTGCCGTATATTGGCTTTTTACCATGGCAAACAAAAAACTAAACCATGATTAATACGCTTCTCGCAATATTTATTGGCGGTGGATTGGGTAGTTTGGCTCGTTTTGGAATATCGCAATTGGTACTTAAAACAGGTGAACATGTTTTCCCTTACGCCACCTTAACAGCAAATCTTTTAAGTTGCTTGGTTTTAATTGTTACCGTTTCTTCTTTTAGCGATTTACTTCAAAAAAATTCGTCTTTTTATTTTCTACTCGTTGTAGGGTTTTGTGGCGGCTTCAGTACGTTTTCCACCTTCAGTTTCGAAACCTTTACACTGATTAAAAACGGACAACTGTTTTTTGCCATTGCCAATGTGGTTGTAAGTGTTATGGCTTGCGTTGGGTTGATTTATTTTTTGGCTAAGAGGTAGTTACTACTTCGAAGAAAAATAATCTTCCTTATGTTTAAACAAAACATTAAACGAGGTTAAACTTCCATAACTTCGGGTAATGTATTGCTGGAAATGCACCTTATCTTCATCGGTAAGTTTTGGGTGGCTGTTTATGTTTTGCTCCAACACACGCAACCTGTCGCGCACCATAACTATTTTATGAAAGAAAGTCTCCATGGGTATTTTCTTTGATAGCAAATCCCTGTTAGCAGCATGCATTTCAAGTTCGCCTCCCTCCCATTTTTCGCCTAACTCAACTACTTCGGTTAACGCTCCATACTTATCCAAAACATAACTAATCATTTCTTCAACTTGGTTTAGGTCAACTGATAGCCCTCCTGTAACTCCTTCAGGAGTATTTAATACTTCAATCTCTTCATTCGATTTTGAAAATGACATCTCTCCACCGTTTTTAAAAAATACATTGAAATTGGTTAATCCGGTTTCGCTAACAATGCCAATGCCGTAGCGTAAATGTTCAATCTTGCTTCCTACTTTTAAATCTTCCATTGTCTAAAGTATTGATAAAAATAACGATTACGTAAAGCCAAATAAACTTATGATGTGCTTAGTTGCTTGTTTTAAACTTAATTTGCTAAAATTAAATTCATCAAATGCAATTCTCACAAGGACAACTGATTTTCACTCTAACTTTTATCGTACTTTTTGTAATAGGCATGGTTTATAGCTATGCAAAAGATAAGAATGTAAGAAACAGACATTACAAAGGCTCATATGTCGTTTTTATTGGAATTATTGTAGTTGTAGGCGCTTATTTTTTATTGGTTAAGTTTTTAAAATGATTCGTTGGTTTGCTCTATTTGCTTTACTTACTCTTGTTCTTTCCTCTTGCGAGGACAAAAAAAACAAAACACTAAAACAATCGTTTACACGCGATTTAGCCGAAATTGACAGCACTAAAAAACTAATTGCTCTTACCGATAACTCTTCTACCTCTTACTTTATATACAAAGGCCAGCCCATGGGGTTTGAATATGAACTTTTGAGTCTTTACGCTAAAGAGAAAGGATACGAGTTAGAAGTTAAGCTGATTCAAGATCAAGATTCCATTTTTAAAGTACTAAACAGAGGCGAAGCCGACTTAGTTGCTGCTAATTTAACAGTTACCAAACCTCGTTTAGAGCTTGTTGATTTTACTGAACATCATTTAACAACACAACAAGTACTTGTACAACGTTTACCGAAAAATTACCACAACATGTGGTGGGAGCATGTTGAGGATTCATTAATACGAAATATTCTTGAACTCGAAAACAAAGAAATATGGGTTCATGAAAGTTCTTCTTTTTACGACCGTTTAGTCAACCTTTCAAATGAAATTGGTGCAGAAATTAACATCAAAAACGCGCTAGGTAATATTGAAATGGAAGCTCTTATTAAAATGGTATCGCAAGGAGAAATAGAGTATACGGTAGCTGATGAAAACATTGCTAAACTCAATAAAAAAATCTACCCAAATATTGATATTAACACAAAATTGAGTTTTACTCAAAAAATAGCCTGGGCTGTACGCAAAACATCGCCAAATCTTTTAAATGATCTCAATGAATGGATAGTTAAAAAGAAAAAAACCAACGACTACCATACCATATACACCAAGTATTTTCTTGCTCGAACTGTTTATGCTGCTAAAGTAACCAGTGAATATTCGTCTCGCATTGGTTCTATCTCGGAGTATGATGATATACTGAAAGAAAAAGCCAAGTCATTACGCTGGGATTGGCGTTTGTTGGCCTCTTTAATTTATCAAGAATCAAACTTTGATGCCTCGGCTATTAACTGGACTGGTGCTACTGGACTAATGCAAGTTATGCCAACAACAGTAGCCTCAGATACTATTAACTTGCTTGACCCTTTGGTTAATCTGCATGAAGGAACCAAGTATTTAATAATGCTTAACAAACTTTGGAATGAGAAAATAGAAGATTCATTGGAGTGCCAAAAGTTTGTGATGGCTTCGTACAATGTTGGAGTTGGTCATATTTTGGATGCCCGCGCTATGGCGACTGCTGACCATAAAAATCCCGATATTTGGGCCGGAAACGTTGATGAAATGTTGATTTTAAAATCTAAACCTGAATACTATACTTTACCCATTGTAAAGCATGGCTATTGCCGAGGCAGTGAACCTGTAAACTACGTAAATCAGATTTTAGATAGATACCAGCATTATGTTAATTTGATTGATTGATTTGGGATTGCTGATTTTGGCTTCTGTGCCTATAGCGAACAACATCCGCTCGAAAGCCATTTCTCTTTGAACATTTACCGAATAACTATCTTTTGTGCTTGCGAGTGAACATGATAAAGCAATCTCGAACCGATTAATCCATACATACCTTAGCCTTTCCTCTTGTAGTTAAAGAAATATGTCGAAATACTCTTTGGCTTGCTATGATCACCTAATCTTAGCGCAGAATAAAGAACTACTGTTTTCATAATAAAAACAAACCATTGTTTAAAAGATAATCAATGCCTGAATAAAAGCTAATCTTGGCAAAATAGATTTGTATTATGCAAATTAAGCTCGATGCTTCATTAAAAGCTTACAATACATTTGGGCTAAATGTTACCGCCAAGTACTTAGCCAAAGTTCATTCTACTGACGAAATAAAACAGATTTTAAACTCGCCAGAGGCCAAGGATATAGCTATAATTCCACTTGGAGGTGGTAGTAATGTATTGTTAACCAAAAACCTTGATGCGCTTGTAGTATTAAATAAAATAGAGGGAATCACCCTTGAAAAAGAAGACGATGAATACTATTATGTAACTGCAGGATCAGGTGTTGGATGGCACGAGTTTGTATTACACTGTATTCACAAAGGCTGGGGAGGAGTAGAAAATCTTTCATTGATTCCAGGAAGTGTAGGTGCTGCTCCGATGCAAAACATTGGAGCTTATGGAGTTGAATTAAAAGATGTTTTTTGGTTTGCCGAAGCCATGGAGCTCAGCACACAACTCACTTTAAAGTTTAAAAAAGACGATTGCCATTTTGGTTATAGAACGAGTATTTTTAAAACCAGATTAAAAAATCAAACGATAATAACTAAAGTTGGATTCAAATTGAATAAGGAACATAAGGTAAATACGAATTATGGAGCCATAAACGATGAATTGGTTCGTATGGGAATCAACGACCCAAGTATCAGTGATATTAGTCAAGCTGTAATAAAAATAAGGCAATCAAAATTACCAGACCCAGCTAAAATTGGTAACTCAGGGAGCTTTTTTAAAAACCCTCTAGTTGATATGGTTCTTTTTGAAGAACTAAAAAGCCGGTACCCTGAAATTCCGTCATACCAGGTTGATGACGAAAAAGTAAAAGTTCCTGCAGGTTGGCTTATTGAATCGGCAGGTTGGAAAGGAACAACCGTAGGTAATCGTTACGGGGTACACGAAAACCAAGCACTAGTATTGGTTAATTACGGAGGTGCTACCGGTGAAGATATCTATGAATTATCAGAGTTAATTATTGACGACATCATTGCTAAATATGGCATTCATTTAGAGCGAGAAGTTAATATTTATTAGTCACTTACAACTACTCTTTGCAATTTACTGCCTTCAATTTCAACCAAGTAAACACCTGCTTTTTCAAGAAACAAATTGGTGTTGCTTTTATTGATGATTTGTGAATAAACCACTTGCCCCAACATATTTTTTATTTCTAAAATTTTCCCGATAGAATTAACAGTTACGATTGTTAAAGCACCATCGCTTGGATTGGGGTAAACTTTAAATTTTTCTACTAAACTATTATCATCTACACTTATTGGATCACCAAAATTGTACTTATCCGATTTTTCAGACTCGCAACCTGATTTGTACACTTTCACAGAATAAGTTCCAAACATTACTGAAATAGGGTACTTACGAGTATTGTTTGACTGTAATGTATCGTTGTGATACCATTCGTAGTTATCCCCCTCTGAACTACTTAAAAGTGTATCAGCTGTCCAAGGAAACACAAAAGGTTTAGCAGGAACTTCAAAAACCTCCAAGGTTGATGTATCGTTAGCTGTGCAACCAACTCCATCCGTATAGTAATAAATAATTTCAAAAGTTCCATTTCCATAAATGGTAGGGTTAAAATCAACAACGGTATCGTGTGAGTTTAAAACATACACTCCACCCGATGGCGAACCTCCGGTTAAAGTAAGTGGACCTAAATCTTCGCAAAAACCTGTGAAACTACCAAGTGAAACATTTGGCGCAGGGTTGACTACAATTTGTCTCATTGCAGAATCAGAACACATAGTAACTGTATCTTGATATACATATTTAATAAGGTGCGACCCAACGTTTATCGAGTCGGCAAAGAACATTCCTGAATAAACCCCTGGTCCACTATAAATGCCTCCCATTGGTGAGCCAGAAATTAAGTTAAATTCACTGTAATCAGAACAAACAACATCGAAGGTTGCTATAAAAACTACAGGAGCTGCGTTTACCACAATTGATTGAATTGTGTCGTAAGTTCCGGTAGTATCAGTATACGAATAGGTAATATTGTGAACACCTGCTCCAAAAACCGATGGGTTCAATTTAGAGCCAACTGTACCATTGATTAAATAGGTCCCACCTGCTGGGGTTCCACCAGATAGAATTATAGTTTCTCCATTTTCACAGATATCAGCAAAAGGAGATAAACCAACAATCTGAGCAATGCTAATATTTGCACTAATTATAAGTAATAAAGCTAAACGAATTGATTTCATAACATTACATTTTTGAAGACACTAAATTAACGATTTATACCCAATGTATGGGCAAAATGGTCTTATTCAATAGCACTGATTTGTTTCTTGATAAATGTGGCGAGCTCATTAATGTAACTTTTAGTAAAATTAAACTCAATACCTGCCGCTTGGTAAACTTCTCTAATTGATTGGCTGTAGCCTAAACTTAAGGCCTTTTTATAATCACCAATGGCTTTGGTTGAGTCGTTTTTAAAGTTACGGTAAATTGCAATTGCGCCAAGCTGAGCCATGCCATATTCAATATAGTAAAAAGGCACTTCAAATAAATGCAGCTGTTTTTGCCAAGCTATTTTTTGGAATTCTTCGTAACCAGAATAATCAACAAAAGTGGTGGAAAAACGTGCTGATAACTCTAGCCATTTATCATGTCTCTCAGCTGTTGAATGTTCTGGGTTTTCGTAAATCCAATGTTGAAACTTATCTATCAAGGCTATCCATGGCAACGTGCTCAATACATCTTCAAGGTGCTCTAATTTTGCTCTTTTTAAATCTTCAGGATTAGAGAAAAATTCTTGCCATTGATCCATTGACATAAGCTCCATACTCATTGAAGCCAACTCTGCAACCTCAGAAGTAACACTTTTATTATCAGTAAATTCTAGATCCCTGGATAAAAACGAATGTATTGCGTGGCCACCTTCATGTACCATCGTAACCAAATCACGCACGGTACCAACTGCATTCATAAATATAAAAGGAACGCCAATTTCGTATAATGGATAATTGTATCCACCAGGGGCTTTACCTTTTTTTGATTCTAAATCAAGGTGTCCCATTTTGTTCATCACGTCAATACATTCTCCGAAATATGGATCCAAATTATTGAAGCAGCCTATTGTTTTTGATATTAAATCTTCCGCTTTTTCAAATGGTTTAAGAGGTGAGTTTCCTTTAGAATCAACCGCTAAATCATACGGCTTTAAAGCCTCAAGGCCCAAATCAGTTTTTCGTCTAGCTGAAAATTGATTTAGTAATGGAACCAACTCATTCTCCACTGCATCATGAAAATCGAAGCAATCTTGAGGCGTATAATCGAAACGTTGCATTGCAGCAAACATGTAATCTCTATAGTTTTTGAACTCTGCATTAATCGCCAATTGATGCCGTTTTTTAATTAAAGAATTAAACAAATTATCTAATGCTTCAGCATTGCTTAGTCTTTGTTCAGCGATTTTATCAAAAATCTCTTTTCTGAATGCTCTATTTGTTTCTTTTAAAAAGGAAGCAGCTTTAGGCATTGTAACTTCTTCGCCGTTTACATCAATTTGCATTTTGCCGCTGATGGCACCAAATTGTTGAGCTTCAGTTTGCAAGTCACTTATTAACTGAATGTTCTTTTCGCGATATACCTCAATGTTCTTTTTTGCCTTTTTAATAGAAATCTTAAACTCCTTTTCATCCAGCTTGCTTAAAGCAGGTGAATTCAAAAACTTTTGTTCAAACTCATTGCTAAATGGGGCAAGCTTTGGTTCAATTTCTTGAACAAAAAATTCAAATGATTTTCTCTTTGCTTCACTTTCAGTATCAATACTCATTTTAATGTATCGCCAGGCTTGATTTTCTTCCAGTACTGCTTCTACCTCACTTTTGTCTTTTAACCATTGTGTAAGCGATTCAAGGTGATCAATATCTCTTCCTTTTAAATCCTCAAAAAAAGGGGCTAAATCTTGCCAAGAATTAATGAGTAAATCTTGAGGCAAAAAGGTTCTTTGTGGTAATGTAGGTAACTGCATTTTCATACTTTTTTAAACAAAAAAACCGGCAATAATTCCGGTTTTAATATGGGGTAGAGATGAGCTCTAAAATTATTGCGCGATTATTCTTTGGCTTTGCCATCTGCTTTTTTTGCAGCAGGCTTTTTCTTTTTAGCTTTTGGTTTTGGACTTCCTTCCTTCACCTCTTCAGGTTCTTTAGCAGCTATTTCTTCTTCTTTTTCATCCTCAAATACCATCATACCGGCATCTGTAAGATCGTTGTACCATTTAAATACTTTCTTGATATCAGAATTATAAACTCTTTCCTCATCAAAATCAGGTAATATTTCTTTGAAATATTCTCTCAGTTCATTTGAACTTGATCCAACAGTAACTGAGTCACCTTCTTTATCGAAAATGATTTTAAAAATATCTTTTAAAGGAACATCATCTGTTTCTGTATAGATACTTATATCTTTAAGAGAGGTGATTTTATGAGCCGCATATGCAGGAAATCTTTTTCCATCAATTAACGATTCTACAATTATTCCACTATTTTTCGTTTGTCCGATAACTTCAAATAAACCGGCTTTTCCTGAAATCGAAAGTATTTTGGTTAAATCCATGTAAAATATAAATAAGTCGCGAAAATAGTTGTTTTGTAAAAAGCCAATCTATTTTTAGCAGTTGTTTTCAACAAAAAAATTATTTTCTATCTGCGCAAAACAGGTAAAGTATAAGTTTTATCCTTAAAATTCAACTTTATCAAATAACTTCCGCTTGAATATTGGTGCAAATCAATTTTAAAATTTGAAGTTTTTACCTGCTCTGAAAGGACTATTTGGCCTTGTAAACTATAGAGTTCTAATTTGGTTGGTAATTTATCGGTAAAATTCACATTTAACAATCCAGCTGTTGGATTTGGGTAAACCTCCACACCAAGTTTCTTCATATTATCTTCTACACTCCAATAGTAATGAGCGATTAAAATAGTATCTGATTGAGTACAGCCTTCGTATGAAGTTGCTAAAAGCCAAACAGTTTGATCTGCCACTGGTTGATATTCAATTTCTAGCGTACGTGTTGTGTCGCCTGTTGACCACATCAAATCAGCATTTGGCAACATTGGATCTAGAATTAGGCTGGCAGCCCCAGGGTATATTGTTGTATCACGACCTAAGCTAAAATAGGGTACCGATGCTGAATCGATATTCACTGAATCAGAGGCAATACATCCAAAGGTGTCTATTACTTCAACCCAAATCTGTCCAAAATCATTACTCGTAAACATTGGTCCTGTAGCAGTTCCGTTCCAGGTTATTGAACTATAAATACTATCTACACTAAAGTTAAACATTACTATTTCATCTGAACACAGCACAGTATCAGTGCCTAAATCGACTTTCGGATTTGATCGTATTGTAACAGTTGTCGTATCAGAATAAACACATCCATTAACATCAGTAACTTGAAGCCACAGTAAACTTGAGCCAATGCCAAGAACATTAGGACATAAGCCAGATTTCGTACAAAAACTGATGTTTTGTGAAGTTTCCATTGTAGACCAATTATAGGTGGTCATTGATAAAGGGCCGTTAATTTGAATTTGACTATTTGATTCTAAACATCCGTCAACATCAGCTCCAAAATCAAATACTGGCAACGGATTTTCTAATACAACAACCGAATCAATTGAATTACAACCAAGAGAGTCCGTTACCATCAATAAATAGGTATTAGCGGACTTAACAGTAATGCTTTGAGTATTTGAGCTATCGCTCCAGAAATAAATTAAGTTTCCAGATGGACCTGTTAAAACCGAGCTCTCGCCAACGCAATGCTGAACTGCCGTAGGTAAATTTAAACTTGGATTTACTTGTACGTGGAAAATAGACATGGTATCAACTGATTCGCATCCATTGGCATCATGAACTTTAAGCCAATAATTACCTGTTCCACTTACATTATTGGTTGCAAGCGTATTTCCATTTGACCATAAAAAACTGCTACCAAATGAAGGGCCGCTTAGGGTTACTTGGGAACCTGAACAGTGAAAAGTATCATTTCCTAAACTAAATGTAGACAAAGGAAAAAGATTCAAAATTTCCAAGGTATCAGAGTTTTTGCAATTGTTTACATCTGAAATATATGCAATAAAAACGCCCGATGTATCAAGTAATCTTGAATTTTGAATAGATGAGTCGTTCCAAATAACCGAAAAAACAGAAGGTATCTGAATGGTTAATGAATTTCCGACACACAAAGAGGTGTCTTGACCTAAATTGAAATTTGGTTTGCTCCATAAGCCAATAATTTCAATATGATGAGACCCTTTACATCCGTTTGAATCAGTAACTTCCACACTATAAGCGCCTAAAGTATCTACATAAATGAAATTTGCCAAAGAATTGTTACTCCAAGAATAACTCGTGTAAATACCTGGTGCTAATAAGATTGAGTCACCGCTGCATATAGTCGTATCATTCCCTAAAAATGGTGTTGGGATACCTACTGAATCAATTCTAATTGAATCTAATGATGCTATGCAACCTGCGCTATCAGTAACGGTCACGCTGTAATATCCTTTGGTCGCTATAATACTAGAAGATGTTGCTCCAGTGCTCCACATATAATTAGAATAGTTAGAGTTTAGTCCAACAGTTACAGTTTCATTACCACATAATAAACTATCGTCCGAAAGGGTTATTACAGGAGTGCAATTTAAATTCAACTGCAAATTGTAGTTCTCTGAAGATTTAGCTTCATCTTTTTGGTCTTGGGCGTTCAGCTGAATACTGAATACCATTAACATTGCAATAAATGCATTTTTAAAGATTTTCATACTTGGGTATTTCTTTTATAAATGTAGTTTGTTTAGACTCAAAATTTGCTTTGCAATAGTAATGATTGATACCATTAGAAACCATAAGATACGGAACTTGTAACTTAATGTTATACTGAGCTATTTGTTCAAATGTTTGCTGATTAATATTGACGTTAGATGCCTTGCATTCAACAATTACCATTGGAATTCCGATATTGTTGTAAACGACAATATCTGGTCGTCTTACTAATCCATTCAGTTTTAAATGCATTTCTAACTTCATCAAACTTAAGGGATATCTTTTTTCGACCAATAAAAAAGAAACTACATGCTGACGAACCCATTCTTCAGGAGTAAGTAGAATGCTTTTTTTACGAATTAAGCAATGAACAAAAACTTGCCCTTCTTTTCTTGATAGTAATATGTTGGCCTTAGGTAAGTTTAACGTAATCATCTGATGCAAAGTAAACTAAATACATGTTTCTAAATAAAACATTAATGAAAACCGATAAGTTCGGTTACCTAAATATGAATTGTTAGTATTTCAATCCTAATAATTCAATTAATCCTCTCTAAAGGGTTCAATAATTATAATTTTGCGACTTACAGTTATGTCTCAAAACTTCAAGCAAATAATATCAGAATTAAAAAAGAAAAGCTACGCACCAATTTACTTTTTATACGGTGAAGAAGGTTTTTTTATTGACCAGATTTCTGATTTCATTGAAGATAATGTTCTTGATGAATCTGAAAAAGCATTTAACCAAGTTGTTTTGTATGGTAGAGACTCAACCGTAGATCAAATAGTAGAAACTGCTAAACGATATCCAATGATGTCGGAGTATCAGGTGGTTATTGTAAAAGAAGCTCAAAGCTTGCCACAGATTGAAGAATTGGTTAATTACATTAAGAACCCTTCTCCTTCTACCATATTGGTGATCGCTCACAAATACAAAAAACCCGATGGTCGCAAACCCTTTTTTAAGGAAGCAAAAAAAACGGCCATATTATTTGAGAGCAAGAAAATTTATGAAAACCAAGTTCCTGAATGGATAACAAATTATTCTAAAAGCATTGGTATTACTATAAATCCAAAATCAACTATTTTACTTACCGAATACCTCGGTAATGATTTGCAAAAAATAACGAATGAAATAGACAAATTAAAAATTGTTGTTGGCGATGGTGGTGACGTAAATGCTCAGACCATTGAACACAATATTGGTATTAGTAAAGACTTTAACACTTTTGAGCTTCAAAATGCTTTGGCCGATAAGGATCACTTTAAAGCACACCAAATAGGTCGATATTTCGGGGAAAACCCTAAAATGCATCCAATTTTTATGGTACTCCCAGTTTTATCTAAGTTTTTTGTGAATGTTTTAGCTGTTCAAATGATTCAAAATAAAACAACAGAGAATGTCGCCAGGGCAATAGGTGTAAGCCCCTATTTTGCCAATGATTATTTAAAAGCTAGCAAAGCTTTTACCATGCTAAAGTTGACTCAAGTAATTAGTGCGATTAAAGACTGTGATTTGAAATCAAAAGGAATTCATACTACTTCAATGCCCGCGGAGCAGCTGTATAAAGAATTGATTTATACAATTTTATCTTAAAACTATTACTTTAAGTAAACTCTTACTTGTACTCTTCTGTTAAAGATAGCGTTTTCATAAGTCTCGTTAGACATTGCAGGTCTCGACTCACCAAAATTTTTAGATTCTACCAGCGCCTTTATACCTTGTTCTTTTAAGTAAAGCTGAACAACTTCAGTCCTTCTTTTGGAAACTTCCATGTTTCTTTTGGTGACCTTTACTATCAGCATGTCCATATAGCTTAACAATGAATTTTTGATCAGGATGTTCGTTAATAAAATCAATAGCAGGACGAATACATCCATACTGTAGTCCGTTAAAACAGCTGAATTAAATACGAAATGTGCTCGTTCTTCAAATATAAAAGTAGTTGCTAGATCATCTGTAGTAATATTAGCACCGCCATCTTGGTTTGCTAAGGCATCAGCATTTGCCTTAATATCAGTATCTTAAACACCATCAACCTCTCCATTTCCAGCTATTAAAGAACTATCATTGGTGTCAAATTGAGCTAAAACTTCTTCATCCACATGTACATCAAATCCTTTGGTTATCTTATCAACATCGAACTTCCCTTTTCCTTCTTGACGATCTGAGGAATAATAAGCAAATGTTTTTTCGGTAAAACATATTGATAATTGGTTATAGTAAATGTTTAGAACCCCATATTTGTTGGATGGAATTAAAGAATGATATACGCATAGAAAGTTGGAGTGAACTCTGCGATCGCGTATATGACAACTCGTTTCAACCAAGCTTAGATAGGTTTAGGGCCAATTTTGCTTTTAGAGGAATTAGCGATAAAAATTACAATCTAGAAAGTAGGTTCGCACGCACCTGTAAGGGCAACGTTCATCTTGAATACCATCTACTTAGAAACTTTAGAAAATATGCTGGTGACAATCATCAAGATGCTTTGAATTCTGATTGGCGAACGCTAACTATTGGTCAACATTACGGATTACCAACTAGGCTTTTAGATTGGACATATTCGCCATTTGTTGCAATTCATTTTGCTACAGCGGATATTAACAAATTTGGGTGCGATGGGGTAATTTGGAAAGTTGATTTTGTTAAAGCACACAAAGTTTTACCTTCTAAACTTAAATCAATTTTGGAAGACGTTGGTTCAAATTCTTTCACAATTGAAATGCTTGATGAAGTACTTCCAACTTTAAAAGATTTTGATACTTTAACCGGAGAAACTCAAGCCCTATTCTTTGAGCCGCCATCAATTGATTCTAGAATTGTTAATCAATTCGCTTTCTTCTCAGTGATGTCTGACCCACTTGCAACTTTTAACCATTGGCTAAACAATCATCCAGATTTATTTACGCGAATAATTATTCCAAAAGAGTTAAAATGGGAAATACGAGATAAACTAGACCAAGCCAATATAACAGAGCGACTTCTTTTCCCTGGTCTTGATGGTTTAGCAAAATGGCTTGAGCGACATTATACCCCTAAGACTCCAATTTGAACGGATAAACTACCGTTGACACACTACATATAATATTATTTCGGTGCTTGGTAGATATTTCTATTTTTGAGCGCTTATTGAATCAGTCTTAAAACATGACAAAAAAAATACTCATTCTTTCGCTGTTGGTACTTGTTAGTGTTTTAGCATTTAGCCAATCAACAATAAAAGGTTTTGTTTATGATAAACAATCAGGCGAGCCAGTAATATTCACCAATGTGTTTCTTCACAAAACTAGCTATGGAGCAGTAACTGACGTAAACGGATATTACTCAATAAGTGGTTTACCTGAAGGGGAATATAGTTTGATGGTAACTTCATTGGGCTATGATTCGCTTAAAATAAAAGTAAACCTAAACAAAGATCAAATTGTAAGCAGAAAATTGTTCTTAGCTAAAGGCAGTGTTCAGCTAAACGAATTCGAAGTTTTCTCAGAACGCCAGGAGGCAAAAACCGAAGTTAAAATGTCGGTAGTTAAAATTACAGCTAAGCAAATAAATAAGCTTCCAACCGTCGGTGGCGAATCAGATTTAGCCCAATATCTGCAGGTTTTACCCGGAGTTATTTTCACTGGTGACCAAGGAGGTCAGTTGTATATTAGAGGTGGATCACCTGTTCAAAACAAAGTGCTTATGGATGGCATGATTATCTATAATCCGTTCCACTCTATTGGATTATTCTCGGTATTTGAAACTGATATAATAAGAAATGCAGATGTTTATACAGGAGGTTTTAATGCTGAATATGGTGGGCGTATTTCTTCGATTATGGACATTACCACTCGTGATGGAAACTCAAAACATTTTGGAGGAAAAACCAGTATTAGCCCGTTTGGCGGTAAATTGATTCTGGAAGGTCCAATTGTTAAACCTAAGAAACAAGGCGATTCGTACATTTCATATATCATTTCTGGTAAATCTTCATTTTTAGATAAATCCTCAAAATTGCTTTACAGCTATATTGATACAGCAGGACTACCATTTAATTTTACCGATATATACGGTAAGGTTTCTTTCAGTGGTGACAATGGCTCAAAACTGAATCTTTTTGGTTTTAATTATCGTGATAGAGTTAATTATAGGAATATTGCAGACATCGAATGGGAGAACACAGGCGCTGGAGGGAATTTTGTGCTAGTTCCATTGTATTCAACCGTGCTGGTTGAAGGAAACTTTGCTTACTCAAAATATGATATTATACAATCCCCACCAAGCGATGTTGACGGAGTGAGCTCAATCAATGAACGTTCTAGTTCAATTAATGGCTTTAACCTAGGACTTGACTTCACGTACTTTATCCTGGAAAATGAAATTAAATACGGTGTTGAGGTTGTTGGTCTTTCTACTGAATTTAAATTTTTAAATTCTTTAAACCGTGAAATTGAACAGAGCCAAAACACTAATGAATTATCCGGTTATTTAAAATACAAATGGTCGCTTGGTAAATTAATAGTTGAACCAAGTTTTAGAGGCCAATTCTATGCAGCCTACAATACATTTTCGCCCGAACCAAGGTTAGGTATTAAGTATAACTTGGCTGATCGAATAAGACTAAAGGTAGCAGGTGGGCTTTATTCACAAAACTTAATCAGCGCTAACTCCGACAGAGATGTGGTAAATCTTTTTTACGGCTTTTTAACGGGTAGCGATGACCTTCAAAATAACTTTACCGAACAAGATGGTTCTATACGACCTGTTAAGCATAAGCTTCAAAAAGCAAATCATTATATCGTGGGTATTGAATATGACCTCACCAAAAAAGTTTCAGTTAATCTAGAGGCCTATCTAAAAGACTTCACTCAACTTACAAACCTTAACAGAAACAAAATATTTGATGACAACGAAAAGTTTGAAGATAAGCCTGAGATACAACGCAAAGACTTTATTGTTGAAACTGGTAAAGCTAAAGGAATTGATTTGGTAGTAAAATATGACTATAAGCGTTATTACTTTTGGGCTGTATACTCTATTGGTATCATTGATCGTTGGGATGGTTTACAGTCTTACAATCCAGTTTTCGATAGACGACATAATGTAAACCTAGTTGGATCAATGACTTTCGGTAAAAACTTGAATTGGGAGCTTAATGGTCGTTGGAATTTTGGAAGCGGTTTTCCATTCACCCAAACACAAGGATTTTATGAACTACATACTTTTTCTGATGGAACTGGTACAGATTACACTACAGACAATGGTGATTTAGGTATTCAATACGGCGCACTTAATGCAGGACGCTTGCCATCTTACCACCGACTTGATTTAAATGTAAAATACAAGCAGTTACTTACCAATGATCTTGAGCTAGAGGCAAACCTAGGCGTTACCAACGCCTACAATAGGCAAAATATTTTTTACTTTGATAGGATCACCTATGATCAAGTAAATCAACTTCCAATAATGCCTTCTGTTGGTATTAGCTTAACTTTTTAAATAGGAAATTAAATTCATTGGCTGATGGGATTGTTCTGCTACCGAACATTTCCAAAAAATATATTTTTAATTTTTGAAACTCCATGTTTGTTCATGGGGATAATGAATTTTACTCTAACTTATCTAATCTTACCTATGCAATAAAAAAAGTATCGGTAATGTGTGTGTATGCATTCATTACTGGACTGCCACTTTTCACTATTAATAAGCATTTCAAGGTTGTTTCCTTCAAAAATGTAATGAGGATTAGCCTGATTATACCTACTCGAAAATTGAATAATTCCTCTAAATGACCATTTACTACATCAAATGACTTACAATTTTCCTTACCCTACCAAGGCATTTTTATAGTCACTATTTCGTATTGCTAAAAAAAAAAAAAAAACATTTAACACTCCTAATCGTTAATCAACTTAATACTTTAATTCTAAATACTTAAATTTGCTTACTAATTTAAAATGAAAAAAAATGAAAAAATTATTATCCGTAGGATTGATTGCTGCTTTCGTAATATTCTTATCCTCATGTGAAGAAGCTCCTGAAGCTAAATTTAGCTATACAATAGATGCTAGTGATGCCAAAATGGTAACTTTTGTAAACGAAACTGTAGGTGCGACTTCTTACATTTGGCAATTTGGAGATGGCTCAACATCTGAAGAAGAAAGTCCAGTTCATACCTACAATGCTGGAGGTGACTACCTTGTTGCTTTAGTTGCTCAAAACGATCAAGGAATTAGTGAACCTTTAATAAAAACTATTGTAATTGATGGTGGTGGTGGAGCTACAGTTGCATTACCAACTATTAACGGAGCAGATGCAATTTGTGTAGCAGTTAATAACTCAACTTATACATCTACATCAGGATTTGATGTAGAAGTGCAGCTTGGTGCTGCAATAAGTGTTTTTTACGATCAGGCTGGAAGTTTTGTAGATGTTGGAGCTATTACTGTTGATGCACAATCATTAGAAAAAGCAGATAATAATTACTACTCATATTATGGTGTAGGTACAACAACGTTTGGTAGCCCTACATCTTGGTCAGTTGCTGGCGGCGGTGAGTTTTCAGCAATCACAAAAAATGTTTCTATGGGTTTCCCTACCATGCAAAAAATAACTTCTGGTGATGTAAATACATCTGCTGATTACATGTTGACGTTTACTGGAGATATTGTTGGAGCTGATAGTATGATTGTAATCATTTCTGGTGCGAACAATGTGTATCAACAAACTTTTCCTGTATCAACTGGATCATATACAATTCTTCAAGCTGATATTGCAAATTTAGGAGCAACCGAAACGGGAGTAGTTTCTGTTTCTGCGTATAAAATGCAAAGCGAAATGTTCGGAACTAAAAACATTTACTTTGTAAACCAAGGTAATGTTGTCCAAACTGTTAAAATTCTATAGTTTGAACTTTTACAAAAAAAAAAAACCGAGCAATGCTCGGTTTTTTTTGCTTTAAACTTTAATTTTTTTCTCAACCCCACACCATCATAAAGTATGGCCAACTTTACCTAGTGAATCCAAAGCTCATGTTTCCAAATCACAATTCGGAAACACTTAAACCGCTCGCAAATAACAACATAAGGTAATACACAGAAATATACTTAGCACGCTATTTATTCCAGCAATACTGTTATTTTTAATCTGCAAACAAAATATTTATTAGTTTAGGTTGAACCTGTAAACTATTTGCATTTTACCTTGCAATCTAAAAGAGCTTTGTTCTCAACATCTGTTAATTGAGGTAAAACTTCTAACTTATTTAAAAATGGTTTTGCTTTCTCACATTGATTGCGCTGACAATAACTGATGCCTAGTTTAAAAATCGTTAATTCATCGTTTGGTTTAATGCTGTTGGCTTTTGTCATGTATTCAAACCATTTTTTTTCATACAAGCTCCCATTGCGTTGATCAGTTTGCATAAATTTATTCTGACATTCAGCTAAAACTGAATAAGCATTAAAATAGTTTTTATCGATTTTAATGGTTTTAATCATAAAACTCTGTGCATTTACAAAATCTCCTGATTTATAAAGGGTGTATCCAAGGTTAAAAAGCGCATCAATGCTTTTTGGAGAAATGACCAACAATTCTTGAAAGGCGTTTACACTTTTGCTTAATATTCTCTGTTTCTCATTAAAATTAGCAGCCTCATCTGCAAGAGCTAAATACACTAACCCTTTTTGTAGAAGAGATGCTTCTTTATCAATATTGAATAAAACCTCGGATTGCTCTAGGGCCTCAGAGTATGCTGACACACTTTTATAATAGGAAATACTGTTCTTTAAATCTTGGGTGGTAGTATAAAAATATTGATCCCCAAAAGGCCATAGTATTTTTGTTATTGAAGCTGCAATACTAGATTGCTCTATTTGTTTTTCGTTGAACCGGAAATACCCTAATTCAATATTTGGGTACCTTTCATTCTTAACATATACTGCCGCCACTCCATCGGCATAAGCCATTTTCCAATCTGGCGAATGATAAAAGAACTTGTGTAACTTTAAAAATTGGGGTCTATACAAAACTGCATAATCAAAATCCAAACGAGCATCTTCACGCACAAACAATGAAGGAAATTCAGTCATTCTTATTGATTGATTGAAAAACCCTTCGGTAAACACATCTAAGTCACGCAGATCAATATACGTTTTGAAATTAGGCAGTTCCCATAACAAATAAGATGAAACCAAGTAGTCAGAAAAAGCCTTGCCAGTAATCTTGTTTTCTTTAATGAAATTCGCGGCCCCAATAGGGTTGTTAAAAGTCGTTGTACCAATACCAAAATAATCTCGCGAATTGGTTTTTCTATAATATTCATTCGATGTAACAAATAAGCTCATCAAAAAAATGACTATTGAACACGAAACAAGAATATAGTTAGCAACTTTCCGGTTTATTGCTCTTTCTAAAAATATTGCCAAAAAAGGAGTTAAAGCAAAAGCCACAAAAGGAATATTGCGGTGTGCGGTGGTTCCTAAATAAATAAAAAGAATCGTAATAAATACATAGCCAAGTGGCATTTTGGTTAGCCATACTTGTTTTTTAATTTTTCCAATACATAAGAAAAGTAAAAAGGTCAAAACCATTGCCCCCATGATGTATGGTTCTGGTTGTCGCCAATAGTAAGAAGTTGTTATATCATACAACTCAGTAGTGAATTTATTTGACCCTAGCTGCCCAAAAATCTCAAAAGGATGGAGCAGCATATTTATTCCGTAAGGATGAATCATGGTTGCCAAGAACGAAAATATTAAAACAGATAATTCTATTTTAAACTTAGAAATATTTAGCTTTTTTGTTTTAAGGAAATCCTCCATGATAAAACCAAAAACAAAAGCGCTCGATACTACTAAACCTATGGAGTAAGCCTCATGCAGATTAGTCCATAATATTTGCAACCCAACAACCACCCATATGAACTTATTCGGTTTAATTGAATACAATAACCACCTATGAATAAATAAAACTGTTAAAAAATGCGATACCATTTCTGGCCTATTCAACATCCTAAACTCCACTGTAAAGAGGGTTAAAATTGCAACAATCACAAACCAAAAATCATTCTTAAGACCAATAAGCTTAGCTATTCTATTTAAAAAATAAACTATTGAGATATTGGCCAAAACCTGCAATAACGTAAGCCATTCAACTCCCAGCAATCTTGTAAGTAAATAAGTAATCACTTCGAAGAGCCATTTCACGTTAATCCAAGGAGTGCCAAAAAATGTAAAAGAAAAAGGATCGGTCGTGGGAACACCATTCTCCAAAATCCATTCGCCGGTTTTTAGGATCCACCAAATATCTGGCTCATGAATTACCCTAATACCTAGCACTAGTGATAAGAACATTAATAATATATACGGTATTTTATTTATCAGTTTCATCCTATAATAAGCATGGCCGAAAATATGAATTACCTTGATAATTAAAAGGTTAACCAGCCATTATTTTGAGTTGAATTTTTGAGGTTATATAATCGAAAATATATTTAAGCGAATCTTTTATTTGTTAGATTTGTTAGAAACAAGTCTGAAAACATAAAGATAGACGAAGATGGAAGAATCAGAAAACAAAGATCGGAAAGACTCGAATGACATTTATTCAAATGCAGTAAGAGCGGGAAAAAGAACTTATTTTTTTGATGTTAGAGCTACCCGAAGCGAAGACTATTACTTAACAATAACTGAAAGTAAAAGGACCTACAATGAAGATGGTTCTCATGCTTATAAAAAGCACAAAATATTCTTGTATAAAGAAGATTTTGAAAAATTCTCTATTGCATTGAAAGATACTTTTCTGAAAGTTATAGAATTGAATAAAGAAAAAAATGAATCTTTTGAAAGCAACGTAGAAAGTCAGTTTACAGATATTAGGTTCGAGGATTTAGGGACTTCTGAACCCAAAAAGGAAGACCACTGATTTTTGAGGAATTTATTAACAATTGTAGCACATTAAACTCCTTAATCCAAGTTAAACATCATAATTAAAATCAAACAGCTATTAGTGCTGTTAATCAGCATCCAACGCAAATAAAACACTCCTTGAAATCCCGAATTTCAAACCATTTTCTGTCGGGATAAAACGTCAACATTTCAAATTAACAGATTTTTGTTTAAAAGTAGAACTCACAAAAGCTAAAGCGCCCTAAGTAATAGACGTACTTTTATAATGTGAAATTAAAACTGCTGTTTTAAGCTTGCATACATTTTAATCGATTCAAAAAAGCTACCAATTATGGGTAAAGTCATTGCCGTTGCAAACCAAAAAGGAGGAGTAGGTAAAACTACAACAGCTATTAATCTAGCAGGATGCTTAGGTGTTTTAGAGCACAAAGTATTGCTTGTTGATGCTGACCCACAAGCGAATGCTACTTCTGGAATTGGTGTTGATTCAAGAAATATAAAAACGAGCTTATACGAATGCATGGTTAGTGATGTTGAGCCACAAGATGTTATTGTTAGCACTGACACCCCTAACTTATACTTGCTGCCAGGCCATATTGATTTAGTAGGCGCTGAAATTGAATTGATTAATCTGCCAAATCGTGAAAAAATGATGCGTGCAGTTATCAACAAAGTGAAAGACGATTACGATTTTATAATTATTGATTGTTCGCCCTCTTTAGGTTTAATTACGGTTAATGCTCTTACAGCAGCTGACTCAGTAATTGTTCCTGTTCAATGTGAATACTTTGCCCTAGAAGGTTTAGGCAAGTTATTAAATACAATTAAGATCGTTCAATCATTATTAAACAAAAACCTTGAAATAGAAGGTATGTTATTAACCATGTACGATCAAAGGTTGCGGTTGGCAAATCAAGTGGTTGAAGAAGTTAAAATGCATTTCCAAAATTTGGTTTTTGATACAGTTATTTTCAGAAACACCAAATTAGGTGAAGCTCCATCACATGGACAAACCATACTGTTGCATGATGCCAGCTCAAAAGGAGCTATCAATTATCTTAACTTTGCTCGTGAGATTTTACAAAAAAACAACCTCACTAAAATTAAAGAAGAAGATAAATACATAGGCATTCCTGATGGTGAATAAAAAACAAGCTTTAGGTAGAGGACTTAGCGCCCTTTTACGTGATCCTGAATCAGATATAACAACAAAAATATCAGCCGCACAAAACAACCGAGTTGTTGGTGCAATTGCAGAAATCTCCATCAATGAAATTGTTGCCAATCCTTTTCAACCAAGAAGCGTATTTGAAGAAAAAGCATTAGTTGAACTAGCTGCATCAATTAAAGAACATGGCATTATTCAGCCTGTTACAGTGCGTAAAATTGGTAATGACAACTACCAATTAATATCAGGTGAAAGAAGGTTTAGAGCTACACAAGTTGCCAATATAAAATCTATACCTGCGTACATCAGGTTGGCAGATGACCAAACTATGCTAGAAATGGCTTTGGTTGAAAACATTCAAAGAGAAAGCTTAGATGCCATTGAAGTCGCTATCAGTTTTAAAAGACTAATTGACGAGTGCGATTTGACACAGGAACAATTGTCAGATAAAGTTTCTAAAAACAGATCTACGGTCACCAATTATCTCAGGCTATTGAAATTGCCAGCAGAAATTCAAATGGCAATTCGTACAAAAGAAATTACAATGGGCCATGCTAAAGCCATGTTAGCTATAGGTACTGAACAAGAACAATTGGAATTGCTTGAACGAGTTCGTCAAGAGAATCTTAACGTTCGTGATACTGAAAAACTTGCATCAGGAACAGACATTTCTCTGGTGCCAAAACCGTCGATTAAAAACTTTTTAACCCCCGACTTAGAGAACAGAAGAAATTATCTTTCTGAAAACCTAAACAATAAAGTTGAGTTAAAGCGTTCAAGAGCAGGAAAAGGGAAACTTGTAATAAACTTTGGTTCTGATTCTGACCTTAACAGAATCCTTTCTCTTTTAGAAAAAGAATAAAATCATCCATTGATGAGAAAATTGTGGCTACTTCTTTTAATAATCGGTCCTACTTCTGTTTGTTACTCTCAAACAATAACAGGCGGTGATTCGCTCATTAAAAATAATACAGAACCCGTAAAAGTTCACTCTGCTAAAAAAGCAACTATCTACGCTGCTGTATTGCCTGGTTTAGGTCATGTTTACAATGAAAAATATTGGAAATTGCCTATCGTTTATGTCGGAATTGGCACCTCCATTTTTTTTATTAGTCAAAACAATAAATACTATCAAGACTTCTTAACATCATATAAATACCGTGTTGATAATGATCCAAATACAAATGACTTGTTGTATTCTGATTTAACCGATGCCGAAGTTTTTAGTAATTTAGAACTCACAAGGACCTGGCTTGAATGGTCATATGTAGCTACTATTGGTATTTATCTATTGCAAATTGTTGATGCATCTGTAGATGCGCACCTCTTCAATTTTGACGTATCAGATGATCTGAGTTTAAACATAAGACCATCGTTAATTCAAACTCAAAACCGTATGGACGGCGGCTTAGCTCTAACCTTTTCTTTTTAGCTTTCAATCATGAAAATTTGTCTTATAGGATATGGAAAAATGGGCAAAGCAATTGAACAACTTGCAATTAGTCGAGGACATGAAATTACGGGTAAAATAACTTCAACTAATTTTTCTACCCTCCACCACTTTCTCAAAAAAAGCGATGTTGCTATTGAATTTACCATTCCAAAAACAGTACTCGGAAACATTGAAGCATGCTTTAATCATAACGTTCCTGTGGTGGTTGGAACCACTAGCTGGAACGGACAAATTGAGTCCATCGGCAATCAGGCGACACTCAACAATAAAGGATTGTTTTACGCCTCTAATTTTAGTGTTGGTGTAAATTTGTTTTTTGAATTAAATAAAAAGCTGGCTTCTTTAATGAATCCCTTGAAAAACTATGATGTATCAATGGAAGAAATTCATCATATCCATAAATTAGATTCACCGAGTGGTACGGCAATAACCTTGGCAGAACAAGTCATCGGTAATCTAGATCAAAAATCTAGTTGGATTGAAGGAGCAAATGCAGAAGAATCACAACTTCAAATATCATCGAAAAGAGAAAATGAAGTTCCGGGAACGCATATTTTAAGCTATGAATCAGATGTTGATTTGATACAAATTAAACATGAAGCTAAAAACCGTGAAGGCTTTGCCCTTGGGGCAGTTTTAGCTGCTGAGTTCATGAAAAACAAAACAGGTGTTTTTGGCATGAAAGATTTGCTCAAATTGTAAGCTCAATAATGCCAAAATAACAACCGCTAATAATCAAGTTAAATATTGTTAAGTATTAGGCTATGTCGATTTACTTAACTTCTTTTGAAACCAATAAATTTTGAATTAAATGACCCTTCTAATCTCATTACTCATATTAATTTCCATCGCTGTAAGCTTGTTTTTACTTTTCCCAAAAGCAGGTCGTAAATCTTGGGAGGCTTTAGTTCCAGGCTACAATTTATATATCTGGTTAAAGGTTATACAAAAACCTTGGTGGTACCTTATTTTGTTATTATTCCCAGGGGTTAACTTGTTAATGTTAGCGGTAATGTGTGTTAATTTAGCAACGGTTTTCAACAAACGAAGTTGGAAAGACGTAACCTTGGCTGGCTTTCTTCCTTTTCTATATCTTCCTTTATTAGGATTAAATTCAGAGCTTAAATACACCCCACTCGATTTAAGTAAAAAAATAAAAAGATCAACTGCAATTGAGTGGCGCGATGCAATCGTATTTGCCGTAGTGGCGGCTAGTATCATCAGAACTTATTTCATGGAAGCTTACACCATTCCCACAGCATCAATGGAAAAATCAATGTTGGTTGGTGATTACTTATTCGTTTCTAAAATGAGCTACGGACCAAAATCACCACAAACACCTTTATCATTTCCTTTTGCACATCATACAATGCCTTTAACTACTGATGTGAAATCGTATTTAGAATGGTTTAGCTTGCCTTTTTTCAGACTTCCAGGTTTTGGTGAAGTTGAAAGAAACGATGTGGTAGTTTTCAATTTTCCTGCTGGTGATACCGTAATGGTGGAATTACAAGATATGACCTACGAACAGGTTAAGCGAGAATTAGCATTTCAAAGTAAACAACAAGATTTAACCAGAAAAATTCAACCAAAAAACGACGACTATTACCTCAAACTAGCGCGAGATCAAATAACTAGAAATTATACGCTCACAGTTCGCCCAGTAGACAAAAGAGAGAATTACATAAAACGCTGCGTTGGAGTGCCTGATGATAAACTAGAAGTCAAATCAGGGTTACTTTATATCAATGATGCAATTGCCGAAATACCAGATGAATTTCAATACAACTATATTGTAAATGCTTCAGAGCGACTTAACAAAAGAAAGCTAAAAGACGAATTTGGAATTAATACCTCTGATGTTATGCAGATAAAAGGTAGCACTGCTTTTATTATCCCAATGACACTCGATAATTACAAGAACATTCAAGAAGTACCGCAAGTTACTGGAGTGGTTCCTCATATAAAACTAGATCAATTAAAAAACCTAGATCACTGGGCAACGCGTTTGTTTATTGAAAGTAACCCAGAGTTTTACAGCTCATATAGAGGTGTCACAAATCGTAATTTCCCTAACGACAATCAATACGATTGGACAGAAGATAATTTTGGGCCGGTTACAGTTCCTAAAAAAGGAGAAAAAATTCAACTAGATAAATTGAATTTACCTATTTATAAAAGACTGATAACCATTTATGAAGGCAATGAGCTTACTGTGAATGGTGATGAAATCTCAATTAACGGAAATATTGCAGACTCATATACCTTTAAAATGAACTACTATTTTATGATGGGTGACAACCGACACAACTCATTAGATTCAAGGTTTTGGGGCTTTGTACCTGAAGATCATGTTGTAGGTGAGGCAAAATTCATTTGGCTTTCGCTTGATAAAGAAAAAGGATGGTTCGACGGTAAAATAAGATGGCAACGCCTTTTCACTGGCATTGAATAATGGATCCTGTTCCATTTCCTATTTATCCGTTGGGTCCTATTTCATATTATAGCTCTTTATGTAATACTGATACCGTTAGCTTCGACGTATTAGAGTCTTTCCCGAAAAGGACATACCGTAACCGTTACACCATTATTAATGTTCATGGTTACCAAACGTTGACCATACCAATTGAGAAATGTGATTCACGCACAAAAACAACCATTGTTAAAATAGATTACTCACAAGATTGGGCGCATTATCACATCAAAAGCATAAAAGCGGCCTACGGTATGGCTCCTTTTTTTATCCACTATATTGATGACTATTCAAAACTAGTTAACACGAAATTTGAAAGTTTAGTTGAGTTTAATGTAGCTTGTGTTCATTGGATATTAAAGGCTCTTCAATTAAGCAAAGAGATTTCGATTGATGAAAATTTCCCTGACCCAACGTTAAATAGCGATTGGCGATTTAACAAATCTTACAACCGCAAAGCCGGGCAATTTAAAACCAATTACTATATGCAGGTTTTTGAAGATCGCTTAGGGTACTTAAATAATCCATCAATTCTTGACCTCATTTTTAATGAAGGTCCTAATGCGGCAGCATTATTATAAAGTTTAGTTCAAACTCTACTGGCAGAAAGTTTGAATAACCTGGAGGTTCACACAATAGAGGTTCATCAACAAAATCCTTACTTTAGTATTGTATAGTTTTGGTATGACAAAATCTCGCCGCAATTGCATTAATTTCTATTGATGGTATTGAGGCATCAAAAGTGAGTCAGGCGTTAGATAAGTTGGTTTTTGCTTTAAATGAAATAGCTAAAGGTTAACCTAATCTTTCCATTCAGCAACAAACATGTTAGTTTCTCTAGTCCCACCATTGTTTCTGTTCGATGAGAAAGCCAAGTATTTACCATTGTTTGAAAATACAGGAAAGGCATCAAATGTTTTGTCGTTTGTAATTTTTTCTAGTCCTGTTCCATCAACGTTAATCATATAAAGATTAAATGGAAAACCTCTTTCAGATGCATGGTTTGAGCCAAAAATAACTTTCTCACCAGAAGGATGAAAAAATGGACACCAATTGGCTCCGCCTAAATCGGTAAGCTGTCTTAAATCAGTACCATCAGCGTTACAAACAAACAATTCCATTGCTGTAGGTTGCACCAATCCTTTGGCAAGTAACCCTTTGTATTCTGCTACTTCATCTTTCGTCTGCGGTCTCGATGACCTAAAAATCAACTTGCTTCCATCAGGAGAGAAAAAAGCACCACCATCATAACCCAAATCAAAAGTTATCTGCTTTACATTGCTTCCATCAATATCGCAAGTAAATAGTTCTAAATCACCTGTTCGCATTGAAGTAAAAACAATTTTATCACCGTTTGGTGAAACTGTTGCTTCTGCATCATAACCTGGTTCATCCGTTAATTGTGATAAAACATTCCCTTCCAAATCAGAAATAAAAATATCGAAACTTGGATAAATTGGCCATATATATTTACCATTAATTTTTTCGGGAACCGGGGGACAATCTTCAGAATCTAAATGAGTTGAAGCATACAATATGGTAGAATCACCAGGTAAAAAATAGGAGCATGTGGTTCTTCCTTTCGTTTTACTAATTAAGGTTGGTGGGCCTTTTGATAAATCTTGGTTTTTCCAATCAAACCAATAGATTTGATCACAGCTTTGATTCCACTCCGGGTTAGTGGCTTGAAACACCAATTTGGTATCATCAAAACTCCAGTATGCTTCGGCATTGTCGCCACCGAAACTTAATTTTTTCAGACTTTTAAAATGATTTTCACCATCTTTAATCAAACTATCTGTTTCCCAAACAGCTGCTCCAGAGTAGCCTTCAACTTCTTCAGCAATGTCAGTGTTTGCTGAATTAGAACAGGACGTCATTACCAACGCCATAAAAAGATATAATAAATTTCTCATGCTTGTTATTTGACTGCGAAAATAGTGAATCGTTTGAGTGCTTTCAAGGCTATTTATAAGTAAATTCGAAGCTCCAATTCAAAGACTATGAGAACCGCATTATCCTTTATAATAGTTTCCCTTTTATCAGTATTTTCAGCTTACTCTCAAAACAAACCGGATGTTTATAAAAGTATTGTTAAATACCTAGCAAGTGATGAATTGGCAGGACGTGAAATGGGCACTGAGGGTGAAAAACTAGCTGGTGATTTCATAGCAACAGAATTTGCTAAAATTGGTTTAGAACCAAAAGGAGAAGAAGGTTTTTTTCAGGAGTTTTCAAACAAAGAAAAACCTCATCCACATGTTACTCCAGAAGAGATGAGGGAGGTTATGCCAATCATGGGTAGAAACGTAATTGGGTTCCTTGATAATGGAGCAAAAACAACTATTGTTGTTGGTGCTCATTACGATCATCTAGGCATGGGCAATCATGGCTCATTGCATGCTTCGAAAGAAAAAGCGATTCACAATGGAGCCGATGATAATGCCAGTGGTGTTGCTGTAATGATACAATTAGCAAAAACCCTCTCTGAGAAAAATATAACCTCAAATAATTTCATGTTTATTGCCTTTTCAGGAGAAGAAAAAGGTCTTTGGGGGTCAAAATATTATGCTGAAAACCCAACATTGGATATTGAGGATTTAAATTTCATGATTAACATGGATATGGTAGGACGTTTTGAAGCCTCAAAAGGATTAGCAATACACGGTGTTGGTACTTCTCCTATTTGGGTCAATACTATTGAAGAGATTAGACCTGTTGCCTTAAAAGTTGTTTTAGATTCATCAGGAATTGGACCATCTGATCATACATCGTTTTACCTACAAGACATGCCAGTTTTACATTTCTTTACAGGCCAACACAGTGACTACCACAAACCAACTGACGATTTTGAAAAACTAAACTACAAGGGGATGGTCTTAGTGCATGATGTTATTTATGACATCATTAATTCAACATTAGGCAAAGGAGAAATTGAGTTCTTGAAGACAAAATCAAACAAAAGCAATGTGCCTAACTTTAAAGTTACTCTAGGTGTAATGCCTGATTATATGTATGATGGAGTAGGAATGCGTATTGATGGTGTTATTGAAGACCGACCTGCTCAAAAAGCTGGTATAGAACGTGGTGATGTTGTATTGCAATTGGGCGAATACAAGGTTAAAAACATGCAAGATTACATGGTTGCCTTATCTAAAATAGAAAAAGGTGACAAGGTTATTACTACTGTAAAAAGAGACGGTAAATCAATTGAAAAAGATGTCCAGTTTTAGGTTGCAATAATCCAGCAGCACAAACGTTTCATCAGCCATGAAAACATTTTTTATTCTCCTAATTTCATCAATACTTCTTTCTTTAACGGCCTGTGAAGAAGACAACTGTGAAGCCACAGTAGACACAAATTGCATCTGTACTTTAGACTACGATCCAGTTTGCGGCTGCGATGGTGTTACTTATGGCAATGCATGCGCTGCTGGGTGCAGCAATGTTTCTGAGTACACCAAAGGTGAATGCAAGTAACCTAAAAAGGATTACTCAAAGTGGTATCAGAAATAAAGGTTTTATCTGTCAAAGAACTCAGAAAGCTTAAAATTTCTGCCTTTTCTTTTTCAGATATTTCAAAATCTACTATCAAATCAGATTTTTGGGAATGACTTTTTCCGCCACTAGCAAAATGACTTATTACTTCTTCTACCGTTTGGATACTTCCATCGTGCATGTAAGGTGCTGTTAAAGCAACGTTTCTTAAAGTTGGAGTTTTTATTTTACCACGGTCGTTTGTGTCGTTTGTTATTCGGGTTCTGCCAGAATCAGGATAATATTCATACAATCCAATGTTGTAATAATTGTAGTTAGTAAAATCTGGGCCTGAGTGGCAATTTTCGCAACCCAACTTTTTAAACAAAGCGTAACCTTCTAATTGTTCGTCGCTTAAGGCAGTAGTAATATTTTGATAAAAATACTCATCAAATGGCGATTGATTTGAAACCATGGTGCGTTCGAAAACAGCAATTGCTCTGGTTATTACATAAGGATCCATTGCCCGGTTATACGCCTTTAAAGCCATTTTAGAATAAACCTTGTGATTTGCCAAACGCTCTGCCAATAAAACCATGTTAAAATCAAACTCAGAGTGTTCTTGTACAGGAACCAAAACTTGCATTTCTAAAGTTGGCACTCCGCCATCGCGCATTATGCGAGAATGGTAACTCACATTACCTAAAGTAGGCGAATTACGTAACACTTTACGGCCTTCTATACCCTCACCTACTTTTTTACCATCCGTAAATGCCATTGATTGAATATGACAAGAAGCACAAGAAACGGTAGAATCTCTTGATAAAATAGGGTCGTAAAAAAGCATCCGGCCCAGTTTAATTCTTAAGTCGTTTGGCTCGTTACCTTCTGAAAATTGCATCTGATCAAAAGGCTTGGGTGGTATTAATTCTTGATGATTACAAGCCACAAAACTTAATGCAAAAAAAATCGCGCAAGTCAAAAGCAAGCGCGATTTATCTAAATATATGTGGATCTCAGAGGTTTTAATAAATCACGAATTTAGAACTCAAAACAGATGTTCCAAGATTTTCAATCGAGTAAAGGTATACTCCGTTTGAAAGATGGCTAATATCAATAGTACCTATTTGGTTTTGGATATTAATGCCTTCAACCAAACTACCGTTTAGATCAATGATTTTTAATTGGCCATCAAGTTTTTGAGCTAGTTCATAGGTTAAAAAAGTTTTGTTTAAGTGATTCCAAACATTCACACTGTTCTCAATAATTTTATCAGCATTCTCTTTCACATTAACTACGGTAGTAGCGCCAAAAACTTGAGGGGTATTAGTTACTGCAGCTTCCATAACTGGCCCACCCCCGTGCAAGATTCCTACAGCTTGTAGGTCAACATTTGTGAACCACGTGCCTAAATCTACTATTACCTCAACAACAATTTCGTTGTTTGCAACTGATTTGTTTGCAACCAACTTCATTGATTTGTAGAACTCATCGCCAACTGCGTGCATCTGAAAAAGTCTATCAGGAGATTGATCGTTGTCTGTATCTATATTGCCCTCTAGAGTAAAAAATTTGTATCCGGACGTCCAACCCCAATGCATTGTTGGGATTTTAAGTGCTAAAGGATGCTCTGCAGGATAAGTTGTTGGATCGTTGTGATTTACATCTGGATGAACCCCAAACCCGAAATGAATTTCTTCTAAGTCTGTAATGGAAAGGTTTGAGTCTATAATATAAGATTCTGTTCCGTACTCTGCTAAAATAAAGTTACCAGATAAATCAGTTTCATTTCCTCCATCGTGAATGGCTTTATCCATCGAAAGGTAAAACTGAACTCGAGTTAAATTAGTCTTAGCTCCCGACAAATCATCATAAGATTGATTTAATTTAAACGGCTCACCGTTAAATTTAAAATTAAAAGCGAATTTTAAGGTAGTTTGGCCATAGCTTGAAATGGCAATCGCCATGCTAAGAAAAAGTACAGTTGTTGTTTTCATCATCATTCTATTATAAGCGGTAGGGTAACTACTTTAGCATTGTAAACGCATTTTATTAAGTACTCACCTCTCATTAAATTTGAAGTTATAAAGGTAGTAGTTTTTTGAATTGAATCCTTTCTAATCGTATGAATCGTTCTTCCATTAATATCTGCTATTTCCACCTCATTAGGAAGTTCATTTTTAAAGTCAAAATTGACCTGACTTGTCGCTGGATTAGGATAAATTGAAAAGGTAGAAGAAATCATTTTATCTTCAATGGATTCAATTACATCAACGATAATTGGATAGTTTTGCACCCCTTCCACCAACTGGGTATTTAAACTGAAATATTTTATTGCCATTGAATCGTTGCCCAATTGTGATGAATTCAACAAAATTTGAAACCGTTCACCTGGAAGAATTATTAAGCTATCTGCTATGTATTCTGCAGGTAATCTTCTACCATCTGATGATATAATTGTAGCTTTAACACTCTGTGGGAAAATAAATTTATTGCCATAATTCCCAATGTTAGCCAGTCTTAAAAGATTGTTATTACCGGTAGAAATTTCAATAGCTTTATCGGTAACACTATTAAACCCATAACCATTGGCAAGAAAAAAAGTAGGATCGTAAACAGGTACCTTAACCTGATGCAGCGCCGTTGCTGTATGATCGTGTTCAATAATTGAATCGTGGTGCCAATCTACATCTACTTCTGATGTAATTATTTGATTATCAACCGTGATTTCATATCCTCCTTCCCAGGTTAACTCAGGGTACTTAGGCCTAACAACGACCATTCCGTACATTCCGGCTTGTACATGTACACTAGAGGTAACATGGCAATGGTAAATATAAGTACCGGGTTCGGGAGCTTTAAAACGATAAAAACCATGGTCCATGTGAGCAACATCGAAAGACAACATAGGTACTCCATCGTTTGCCTGATTTACATCTAATCCATGTAAGTGAATAGTATGTGGTGCACCTTGTGACACATTCCATAGATCAATTTCAACGCTATCACCTTCGGTAAACACCAACAAAGGGCCAGGGATTTTTGAGGGAGCCGAAAGTGTTCGTGTGTAACCCATTATACGGACATTAGTTGTGTCATCCAACTGAACATAATCGGTATTTCTTGATATCACCAAGAACTTTTCATCTTGTGAAAAAACACTTACAGAGCTTATTATAATAAGAAAGAACAATACCTTTTTCATGGAACAATTCTTAGGGTAGTGAACATTCCGTTTGGATAAAACATACCACCGGTAACACCTATTAGATTGTGATCGTGGACTGGGTAAACTCCTGGTTTATCTGGTATTAATTCAAGTTTCAAAACCTCCATAGGATAAAGAGGAAAAGTATCCTTTGAACGGCCAATTGTTTCAGGATGCTTTGAAGAGTTTAATGTTTTTAGATGGTAACCATGAAAATGAATTGAATGTATAGACAGGCCTGTATTTGCAATTACTAAGTGAATTGTATCGCCAACCGAACCGGCAACTCTTGAATCAGCATGGCTGTCAACATTTGGATTAGATAGGTTGTTGACCGTAAAATAATCAGGATAATATAGCAAGGGGTTCATTGCTCCAGTGAAAGTATCTTGATGCCACTTTGATTGAAACTCACGTACGTTCCAAAAATATGTTTTAATGTTAGTTTGTTCTACTGCAAGCAACCCTGATATTGACGAATACTGGTTGTTTGGAAAGACACCCTCATCGAAAATTATAAATGTTCCTTCTTTGTTTAGTTTAAGGTAAAAGTAGCTTGAATCATAAGAGCTGATTAGACTTGAGTTCACATAATTCTCAATAGTAAAATTATGAGAAAGAGTATCTGCGTTAATCACCTTAAGTACAAGTGAATCGTTTAAGCTGAATTTACCTAGAAAGGGATGTACAGTGTTTGTATCAGCAATTGAAACTATTGGAAGCGTATTACTATCAACCAGTTGCAAAGTATTTGGTTGGAATCGTAAAGTTAAATTATGAGTTGCTCCGAATGCCGATTGAAGATAAACCACAAACAGCGTCAAGTATAGTAATCGCACTAGTTGCTAATTGTAAAACGTATTGTCTTAGATTGTTCTTTAATAACAGCAAAATAAACGCCTGTATTTAAATATGCTACGCTAAAACCACTGTTACTATTTGAAATAATTTCAGAAGCAATGTGCTGACCATCCACACTATAAATATCAACTTTTGTTGACTTTGAAACATTTGTGAAATTCAAGTTATCCTTTGCAGGATTGGGGTACAGGTCAATTGGTGCGTCATTTTCTACTGATCGGATACCAACATTGTTTTTGGCAACAACTTTAAATGTAACAGTATCTGCTACCATAGTTTTGGCATCATAAACAGAAAAGCTTACCTCACCAGAATCAAGAGCATCATAAGGATTAACATTAATTTTAAAGAATGCATTTATTCCTCCAGGCAAAGTTGTCATTGTTCCGCTATCAGGAATACCCGTATAGCAACTGGTATAGTCGCATAGAGCAATATCCCAACCGGGGTTCAATGTATTATCGAAAGCATCCCATTCTAAGAATAAATCTGATCCCAACAAATTAGAAATGTCAATTTGCGCTGAATTGTATGAATTCAAATCTACTTCTATCAATGCTGACTTATCTAAACACTCAAAAGTTTGAGCGTATGTTACGCTTGCCAAAGCAATTGCGAGGGTTGAAAGTATTAGTTTTAATTTCATCTTATTAATATTTATTCTTAGCTTTTTGTTACGCTAATTTTTCTGTGAATCACTTTATCTTCAAAACTAATCTTTATAAGGTAAATCCCTGCATTTAAATCAGATACATCAACTTGTGTTCTCAGTTCCAAATCAAGCGATTGGATTAATTTTCCATTAAGGTTTAGTATTTCGATACTTCTTGGCGTTTCCAAAAAGTCAAAATTCATGACTGAATTTGATGGATTTGGATAAATCTTCACAGTCGCCTCATTTAATATTTCGTCCGTTGAAACAGGAAATGATTGATCATTTTCGATACGTACTACTTTTTTATTTGAATAATCAACAAAGTAAATTTGACCATCAGGACCAATTTTCACTCCCATTAAATCGGCATTTGCATAGTCAGGAGTAATTCTTCCCATTTCAGCAAAATCATCATCAATATCATAAATTATTAACTCCCCAGAACCATTATTGGTTACAATTAATTGATTTCCGACAATGTCAATTCCGACTGGTTTGTCTAACCCAGTAGTTATTACTTCCTCAACAGTAGCATTTAAGAATTCAGAGTATTCGGCTAAAGGTTCGTTGTTGATTTTTGTTAAATTTTTATTATACAATCCGGTGGTAATATCAAGTCTGAAAATTTTATTATCACCAGTACTGCAACCATACAACCATTGTTTGTTATCATCAATTACACAATGACTTGGAACAGTAGCTGTTAAAGACTTTTTAAAACTCACATCTTTGTATACGCGAACTTCACCATCACCATGATAAGTTTGGCCTGGACCATGATCTCCATGAAAATTGTAACGTTTTACAGTTAAATCATAACCATCCATTATCCAAAAAACATTGTCGGACTCCCATGCTATACCTTTGCCATAAGGCGATTGATGTATCATATCAAGATGACTTCCATTATATTGTGAAGTTGGAGGATTTCCAACAATACCATATATACTTAAATCACTTGGCCATAATGTTGGTCCTGTAAACTTGCCCCCATTTCGGTTTGCATCTATAATGTCTTGAGATGTTGCAAAATTACCATTGTCACCAAAAGCAATACCACTTGACAAAGCCATAAAATGCCAAGCGTTGCCGTCTCTTACATATTTATGAGATGGCGTATCCGTGTCTGCATCAGAAATAATAACAGTATTACCACCTGAATTAGAAGTTCCTTTATTGTTTACCCATAATTCAAACGGCCGATTAATTACATCTAAATGAAAATCTAAATCTACTGGGGTTGAAATTTGATTCGTGGCATTCGCTATTTCCACAAATTTATTGTTGGCAGCATTATCTATATATGCCCCTAAATTACCCTGTGCTGAAGCAGTTATACCTCCGATTAAAAATGTTAGAATTACTTTAAATGTTTTCATAAAATTAATTTATTGGTTAATGTTAATTCGGTTACTTACAGCAAATTAAATGACTTGGCTCAGCTATGAATTGCTCATCGTAAATTATTCCGAATCAAACCGATACGAAAGTATTGAAATAACTATGATATATCTAATTTTAAATGCAAGCTAGCTTACCATAACTAGTCAACATCTACTTTCCAGCCACAAGGTAGAACCTGTAAACTTCCCACCTTATCGATATCTATTCCCAAGTTACCTTGTGCTGATGCTGTTAACCCGAAGGTAAAAAGGAACAGTGTTATTTTAATGATTCTATTAAATATTATTGAGTAAAAGGATTTGAATGTGATTGATTTGATAGAAATTGTTGGTCTGTCAAAGTTTTTAAAAAGTTAATTAAATCAACTTTATCCTCATTGGTTAACATCAAGCCAGTTTGTTTGGTAGTAAGAATTGCCGGATCAACTGAAGAGGATTCATTAATACCCTCATTGTAATGATTAACAACATCTTCCAACGTTGTAAACCTACCATCGTGCATGTAAGGTGCTGTTACTTCAATGTTTCTAAGTGAAGGCACTTTAAATTTGGCTCTATCTTCTGGTAACCCAGTAACATCTTCTCTGCCAATATCTACCATATCAGCATCTGTATCCAGGCCATTGTTCATGTATTCATCATTTTCAAAATTAGACCCACCATGACAATGAGCACAATCGGCTCCTGATTGTGAAGGAAAAAATGGATTGTACTCAGTTTCATAAAGTAACCTTCCTCTTTCTTCACTATCTGAAAGTTGTTCCGTTCCTGCCAGAAATTTATCATATTTTGAATCTGCTGAAATAATACTCATCATAAATTGCTCAAGTGCCAACGAAATCTTGACATCGGTAACCTCAATGCTTCCAAAAGCTCTCATAAATCTATCTGGATAAATGGGCGAATTACTCAATTTCTCAACAACATTTTCAAGGGTTTCATTCATTTCCAATGGATCTTGTATTGGTTTAAGAGCCTGGTGACGCAATAAATTGGCTCTTCCATCCCAAAAAAATTGATTGTCATGCCAAGCCATATTAAATATTGGCATAGCTTGTCGTTTACCAAATTCACCTTCCACGCCTTCCGAAAATTTATCAGAATCAGAAAATCCATCAGCTTGTTCATGACAACTCCCACAAGACTGAGAACCATCTTTTGATAAAAGGGTTTCGTAAAATAATAATGTCCCAAGCTCAACCCCCGCAACAGTTAACTTATTGTCCTCGGGCCAGGCCGGCTCAGGCAAGTTTCCAATATTCAACTCTAATGGAGTATCATCGTATTCTAAAGTAGTAGTTTTAGGGTCATCACCTTTATCACAAGATAAAACACCCACAAAAACAAAAATAATAAGCATTGTTTTAAATCTCCTCATACAACCTATTTATTAATGAACTTTAGCATTTGTTCATTAATACCATCACCAGTGATTTTTATAAAATACACGCCACTTTCATTAACCTCAATTTCATGTTTGATGTTTGTCTGTAATTTGTTCTGTATTTTAATTGACTTTCCTTGAATGTTTAAAATTTCAGCATTAAAATTCAATTTCGATAGAGTGTTTACTTGCAAATTTGTTTTGCCATCTTTTGCAGGAACGGGATAAATATCTACAGATGTTATTCCGTCAATTGAAGCGGTAGACTGAATTAGCTCAAAACCTGAAAACACAAAATCTCTAAAGTTTTCTATTGCTTTTTTTGCATCTCCTGATTCACTATGCTCAATAGTTCCTGAACTAACATCAATATCTTCTAAAGCTTTTGTATAATCAGCATAAAGATTAATATCAATAATATTATTTGTTGCGGATGCGGAAACGCTAACTGTAGTTTCATGGTAATTTTTATCTCCTAAACCATGTAATTCGAATGTATTACTCAGGCTAGATCCTGCTTTTCCTTCTAGAGCAATGAATCTATATCCTGAAGTCCACCCCCAATGCATAGATGGGGATTTTGGGCTAAGAGGATGAGACGTATGAAATAAGGTTGGGTCACCATGATTAAAATCCTGTTCAATACCAATATGAAATTTAATAGCTTCTATGTTCGTAATATTAAAAGTACCAAGTTCTTGGGTTGTTTTTAGACTGGCATCAACTAACATCCAAATACTGTCCAACTGAGTTTCTGTTCCTCCATCATGAACTAAGGTAACTCCAGAAACGTAGTATTGAAGCCTCTTTACATCAAAGTCATTTGAGAGATTATTTTTAGAAGATTGATTAAAAGCGAAATCGTCAGCACCTAATTTATGGTTAATGTTTAGGTTAATGGTATTCTGTGCGAACAGCAAAGAACTAAGTAAGATTGTAAATACAGATAAAGTAATTTGTTTTTTCATAATTTTATTTTTAAAGTTTTTCTAGGTTCATTTTACATACAGGACAGATTCCTTCTTCTATGTATGTCTTATCTTCTTCACATTGCATAGGACATTGGTATTTTACTTCAACAATTTCTGAAGAAGATGATGTACTGCAACTTTGAAGTAATGGGGAGCTGGTTAAAATTAAAACCACAATGGCTTTAATAAGAAAATTTATTTTAATTGACATTTCTTTAATTTATTGATATTGGTTAATAAGCAATATATACGCAACTATTAACTAGGTATCAAATCAAAAATGTAGCAAATAAAATATTTAAAGATGCGGTTATTAAAGGAGGCGGGCTCAAACCAAAATAATATTGGCTTCTAATATTTGTGGTTAACGAAATCTTGAGCTCAGGAAGAATCATCGATGGATTAACATTCCAAATGTTTAAATCAAGATTAAAACTATCGAATTGATCGTTAATTTTCACCTTCTCAACTACATTTTTACAACAATTGGTTTTGACCTTAGTTTGAAAGGGCTTCTCTAAAGCAGCATCAACTTCCATCCCACAAGTTAAGCTATTATCAAGAAATGAAATTTTCTGTTTGTGGATTTTGCCAAGGCAATAATGATTGGTCACAGAATACCCTACAGTGGTAAAAAGAAATACCAGCAATACAATTACTGAGACTGTTTTTTTTAACATCATTAATTTCAAAAGTCCTGTAATATAGAATAATTATTTTAAAATTGAATTTATTGTTTTGGATGTAACAAACAATATCAAGATAGATACCGGTGATTATTAGGTTTCGTGAATTGAGCGACGCATAAAGACCGCTTATCATCTTAGTTTTTAATGGTTGTTAACCAAAACAAAATAATGGCACACAACTCAAGCTTGTTTTCAAACGATAATATTTCCATTTCACGTTGAACTGACGATAAAAAAGAAATAAACTACCTATTATAATCTTAAAGTTGGTTGGGTTTAACACCAAGCAAACTCTTTTAACTTGAGTGGTCGGCAATAATTACCCAAGTACCATTTATCTTTTTCCAATGTAAGGTAAAATGCCCATTTGGGTTGTCTTTTTCTCGCTGTAAAGACCATTTACCAATAACGAATGCCGTTTTATTTGTAGTAATTTCTAGCTTTTTAATGGTAAATACTAATTTTCCCATTGCGGCTTTATCCGGATACGATTTTTTGTAATTATCCAGTGTGTTTTGCCAACCATAAGTTAGTCCCTTCGAGCCAATAAAAACCAACGAATCGCTTTCCCAATAACCATCCATAAAAGCATTTAGGTCGCCGTTGTTCCATGCCGACTCTTGTTTGCTCATCACTTTTCTGATTGCTTCTTCATTAGGTTGAGCAGAAACGCATAAAACACCAAAAACGGCAACTATAGTGAATATGTATCGCATTATAAATCGTTTAAATTAATTGTATCGTTTAATACTTCCCATGTATGGTCAGCCATTAGTTTTACCTCCGAAACAAAAGTGTGTTTTAAGCTGTGGCCCCATTCCTCTGGCGTCAACATCGACATACTGTAAACTCCATTATTTTTTTGATACATATAATAAATATGTCCAACCAAAGGAGCAAAACCAATTTCTGCATTGTAAATCAATTCCGACAACTCAACTCTTCGGTTGATGGTTTTTGCTTGATCAATGAGTAATTTCATCTGCACCTGAATTTGCTCCATCTGCTTGTTGGTTTGCTCAACCATTGCTGCCATTGCTCTGCCTTTAATGAGGCCTTTATCTATTGGTTTAATTACCGCTGAGCCAACATGGTGTGCATATTCTAATGTTGCAGGAGTTTCAGTTACTTTATCTTTATCTATTGGGTTTTGCATAACTTAAGTTGTTTGTCTATTCAAAACAGAAAACTTTCCAGATGGTTTAATTTTCATCTAAATTAATGCGCTTGTACTCTTTAAATAACTTTGGTTCGGCTTTCTCCACTTCCGCTTGGTATTTTATCCAATCGGTTTCAAACATTTTATTGATTCGTTTTAAAGCTAGTTGAAAATCGGTTTTAGCCATATTCATTGCTAATTCAGCTTGTTCAGATAGACCTCCTTCCGGAGACAAAATATAATCCATAACATCGTACAACTTATTATTTATCCGAACAGTTACATGGTCGTAGCCTTTAAACCCTTTCGGTAACATAAATAGCTCATGGTATGTTTTAATGGAATCTTGAATGGCTTTACCAGATTTGATTATATCCTTTTTTACCGAATCTTCTAGACTTGCTAATTGCTTGTTAATATTTTCAATTCTCAATTTGGCATCGTTCAATTGATCTACTGTTTTGGTAGCTGCCTTTACAATTTCAAAATAACTGTCAATCATTTTGTCTTTAGCTAAAGCTCCTTCTGCATTAAACTCAACTCTTGGATCTGTTAATACATTCACCCAGGATGAATCTCTGATGCTACCCTCAATCATTTTAATTAAGTATTTACCTGGAGATACGCCAGGCCCACGAGAAGGTTCTGCATCTTTCTTTGGCTTTGCGTAGGATGGATACCGCACTCCATTTCGAGATAAATCCCAATACATTCGGTTTAACCCTGTATCGGGTTTGGCAATGAAATTTCGTATAGTATCTCCCTCTTGGTTAAAAATTACGACATGCAGCTTTTCTTTCTTTCTATCTTTTTTCTCTTTGGCTTCATCTGTTTTTTCTATTTCTTCTGCTTTTTCAAACGATTTCCAATAGCTTACCAATGCTCCTCGCTTTCGATTATCTCCTTTAAAAATAGCATCTGCTGTAAAGCGAGTACCTGTTGCTGCCGCATTGTAAGCTAAATAAGCATCACGAACGGCAAACAATTTTAATTCACCAAAATCCTCTCCTCCTTTTTCAGCCGCGCTTCTTAAAGGCTCAAGGTCATCAAAAACAAAAGCTGCTCTACCAAATGTACCAACAACCAAATCTTTTTCTCTTGCTTGAATTTTCATGTCCATGCTAGAAACATGTGGGTAACCTTTCCACCATCGTTGCCAAGCATCTCCTTTGTTTAAACTAAAGTATAGCCCATTTTCAGTTCCTAAAAACAAAAGGTTTGGTTCTACAGGGTCTTGAACAAAAGACAAACAATGGCCTGATACTTTGCTTTCATCAACCAAATTTCTCCATGATTCACCGCTGTTGTTTGTGTAATACAAATAAGGTTTCCAATCGTTGTTGCGGTAGTTGTTTACTACTACCCAAGCTTCTTTTTCATTAAAGGTTGAGGTTATTATTTGAGGAATCCACCCATTCTTAGGTAGTCCTTTTAATTTACTGTTTTGAATACTCCAATCTGCTCCTCCATTAATTGTCAGTTGAATGTTACCGTCATCAGTGCCAACCCATATTATGTCTTTGTTAATCGAACTTGGTGAAACACAAATAATGCTGGTATAATTCTCAGCCTGAGTAGCATCAATGGTTAAGCCTCCGCTAGTTGCTTGTTTTTGAAAAGCGGTATCGTTGGTGGTTAAATCTGGTGAGATGATTTTCCACGAATTGCCTTTATCTGCAGTGTAATGAACGTACTGACTACCAAAATAAAGGGCACTATTGTTAAAAGGATCTTGCGCTATTGCTCCGTTCCAATTAAACCTGAGAGGCAATCCTTTTGGATGCATTGGTTTTATTTTATGATTCTGTCCAGTTTCTTTATCATATCTACTTACGTTACCTCCTTGATACATGGCAAAACCATAACGATTGTCCTCCGCATCAGGAACCACGTCAAAACCGTCACCAAACATAACCTCATTCCAGTAGCTATTTCTAATTCCGCCTGAACGCCAAACGTATGCAGGCCCAACCCATGAACCATTGTCTTGCATTCCTCCGTAAATATTGTAAGGTATATCGTTATCTATATTGATGTGATAGAACTGACCCAAAGGTAAATTTTCAGCAAATCGCCAAGTTTTACCGCCGTCGTGTGATATATTAAGACCACCATCATTGCCATTAATTAAGAATTTAGAATCTTTTGGATGAATGTAAAACGCATGATGATCGGGATGCACTTTGCTATAATACATTATAGTTTTAAAAGTTTTACCCCCGTCAATACTTTTATCGGTTACAGAATACAAGTTGAAGAGTGTATTTTCATTGCTCGGGTCTGCATAAATGTCTGCATAATAAAATGGTCGATTACCGATGTTTTTGTCAGTTATTTTTTTCCAGTTTAAACCTCCGTCAAGCGAATGATACAAGGCTGTTGATTTTGATTCAATAAGAGCGTATATTTTATTTGGATTTGCTGCTGATATTGCCAATCCTATTCTTCCTATTTCTCCTTTTGGAATGCCCTCTTTTTGGGTTCTTTTTGTCCAAGTTTCACCTGCATCATAGGTAATATACATCCCTGATCCTTCGCCGCCTGATTTAAAATGGTAAGGCCAACGTTGATATTGCCACATTGCTGCTATCAATTTGTTCGGGTTTGAAGGGTCTACAATTAAATCAGCGCAACCGGTAGTTTCATTATTGTATAAAATTTTACTCCAAGTCTTACCTCCATCAATTGTTCTAAAAACACCGCGTTCTTCGTTTGGCCCCCATGCAGAGCCTAACGATGCAACAAAAACAACATCAGGATTATCGCGGTGAATAATAATTCGATGAATAGTTTTTGATTGCTCCAAACCCATTAATTTCCAGGTAACACCACCATCAATCGATTTGTAAATACCTGCTCCGCTGGTGTGGCTATTTCTAGGATTCCCTTCGCCTGTGCCTGCCCAAATAACGTCTGGATTGTTTTGTTGAATGGCTATTGCTCCAACCGAGTTTACTTCTACTTCATCAAAAATTGGTTTCCATCTTATTCCTCCATCTTCAGATTTCCATAATCCACCTGAAGCGGTTCCTATATAGATTTCTTCAGGATTGTCGGCAACAACATCAATAGCAGTTACACGGCCGCTCATTCCTGCAGGTCCAACCGATCGTGGCTTAAAGGTTTCCCAATACTTTTCGGTTAATTGCTGGCCAAAAATGGCATTCATAAAAAGTGCTAAAAATAAGGTAAATGTCAACCGCATAGGCAGAAAATTAGAGTTTCGAAAATAATCAAATAGAACCACAAACTATGTAATGAGTAGATTTGTATATAATAGAAATGTATTATAATCTAAACGATTAACCTCAACATAATTTTTTTTGTATATCTAGCCAGTCAGGCAGACCACCAATATTTCTATCATCAATGTAAACATCAGCTTTTATTAACCTTGATGCGCCTTCAATCAATTCTTCGTTGGGATGGATCTTATTAACTGCGTAAAAATGAATTCCATTGTCTTCGCAATAAGCCACTGCATCATCTAACAAGGCTCCATGTCGGTAAGTCCAAAGTAGTAATCTATGACCGGCTTCACTAAGTTTAAGTATAGTTTCAATTGCATGTGAAATGGGTTTTCCAATTTTTGGATATTGGTGTTCTACAATGGTTCCGTCAAAATCGATAGCGATGATCATCTTTTCTTGAAAATATTTAAGATTTTACCAACAATTCCAGCCTTTGGTAAATTTACCTCTTGCTCTACCCCACCTTTTTCGGCAAGTTGAATCTCTTGCCATATTTCGCCCCATCCTGGAAGTCCTCCAAAGTTTTTGTTGCTCACAAAAACATCACAAATAATTTTCCTGCTACCAATATCTTCTATTCTTTCGTCAGAATAACTCATATTTACAGCATAAAAATCAACCCCATTGTCTTTACAAAAACGAACAGCCTCAGCTAAAGCTCTACCCTCACGAGTCGTCCATAAAACCAATTGATGGTGATTTTTATCCATCATCTTAAGTGTTTCAAAAACGAAAAGTTTGGGTTCTCCTATTGCAGGATAAGCATCCTCCACAATAGTTCCATCAAAATCAATAGCAATGACCATCTGTTCAAACAATAAATATTATAAATATTCTGATTTAGTTATTTTTAATTCAGCATTTAATTCATACAAATAAGGTTGACCTGTTGGAATTTCTCTTTTTAAAATCTCTTCAGATGATAAACCTTCTAAATGCATAATTAATGCTCTCAGGCTATTGCCATGAGCTGAAATAATGATGGTTTTATTTTCCTTTAACTTAGGCTCAATGTTAGCCGTATAATAAGGGATTACTCTTTCTAGAGTATCTTTTAGACTTTCGCCATTTGGAGGAGCAACATCAAAACTTCGTCTCCAAATATGAACCTGTTCATCACCGAATTTTAGCGCAGTTTCTTTTTTATTTTTTCCTTGTAAATCGCCATAATGGCGCTCGTTTAAAGCTTCATTTTTCTCAACATGCAAATGACCTTGACCTATTCCTTGAAGAGCAATATCTAAAGTACGATTGGCTCTTATTAATACAGATGAAAAAGCGGCATCAAAATGAAAATGTTTTAGTTTATCAATAGCACCATTTGCTTCTTCCACACCTTTAGGAGAAAGATCTACATCTACCCACCCAGTAAATAAGTTTTGAAGGTTCCACTCTGACTGTCCGTGACGTATAATAACAAGTTTTGACATAATTTTTATTTAGTTTTCAAAAGTATCAAATCCAATCGCTTGAAATAAATATAATTGATCCTTTATTTAATAATTTGATACATAATTTATCCGTAATGCAATTGTTGAACTACTATATTTGACAGATTAATTGTAAACTCAAAACTTAAAAATATGGCTTTCGAATTACCAAACTTACCTTATGCATACGATGCATTAGAACCACATATTGATGCAAAAACTATGGAAATACACCACAGCAAGCATCATCAAGCGTATACCAATAAATTAAATGCAGCAATTGATGGAACTGACATGGCTGGTAAAACAATTAAAGATTTATGTGCTAACCATAATGATAACAGCGCAGTAAGGAATAACGGTGGCGGATTCTTTAACCACAACTTGTTTTGGTCGGTTATGTCGCCAAATGGTGGTGGTAACCCAAGTGGTAATTTAGCCTCTGCTATTGATAGCGCTTTCGGCTCATTTGATACTTTAAAAGAAACTTTTAACACTGCCGCTGCTACCCGATTTGGGTCAGGATGGTCTTGGTTATGTGTGAAAAATGGCAAATTAGAAGTTTGCTCTTCTGCTAATCAAGACAACCCACTAATGCCAGGTATTGGCTGTGGAGGAACTCCAATTTTAGGTTTAGATGTATGGGAACATGCATATTATCTTAAATATCAGAACAAAAGACCAGATTACATTTCAGCTTTTTGGAGTGTAGTAAATTGGGAAGAAGTTACTAAAAGATTTAACGCTGCGAAATAAGCTCTAAATAGTTTTTATTAAAACCCCTTGCTCTTTCAGCAAGGGGTTTTTTGTTTTTAGCTATCCTTGCATCAACAAATATTTGGCGTGTATTTTTCATTTGTAATTCCCACATTTAATAGAGAAGATGAAGTTACAGAATTGCTTGAAAGCGTTCTTAAGCTTGAACTCCCTTCGAACGAAAAGTTTGAAGGCTTTGAATTTATTTTTGCTGATGGAAGCCCTACTGACATTCTTGCTCCTATTTTCCCAAAATATGCTAACCAATTAAATATTACGCACATTCATAGGCCAAGATTGGCTATAAGCCCATCAAGAAATTTAGGGGCTGAACACGCAAAAGGTGATTACATAATCTTTTTAGATTCGGATGTGATTTTACCACAAGAGTATTTAATTAAGGTGTTTGAAAATGTTTTGATTGAAGATTGGGATTCTTTTGGTGGACCGGATGCTGCACACGAAAGCTTTACTCCTTTGCAGCGGGCTATTAGCTACAGCATGACCTCATATTTTACCACCGGCGGAATTCGCGGGCAACAAAAACAAATTCATCAGTACAATCCTCGTGGTTTTAATATGGGGATTAAAAAAAATATTTTCAATGAAATGGATGGCTACTCAGACTTTGTTTGTGGTGAAGACATTGAATTGAGCATTAGAGTTATTAAGGCCGGTAACAAAGTTGGCTTGATACCAAAAGCACACGTATATCACAAAAGAAGAAACACAATAAAAAGCTTTTTCAGACAAGTATATCGGTTTGGTGCAGCTAGAATTAACATTGCTTACAGGCACGAAGGACAAATGAAACTTACACATATGTTTCCATCAGCATTCTTTTTGTTTTTGCTTTTTGGAACCATAAGCTGGTTTTTTATGCTTGAGTTATTTTTGCTTTACTTGTTGTTTGTAGTATTGTACACAACTCTTATTTTGATTGACTCAACGATTAAAAACAAAAGTTTAAAAATCGGTGTTTTAAGTATTCTAACTTCTATCACTCAGCTTTGTGGGTATGGTATTGGATTTTTATCCAATTTTTATGTGGTGCATATTTTAAAAAAGCGCGAGGGCATCTCGCTTGGAGCGAGCAAATAATCTCTTAAAATTTAACCGTAAAGTTATACCAATTCCTTGCTCTAGCTTTAACTTGTTTGTGGGTGGTAGCGCGGAAGGTATTCTTGTATTGTTCTTTGGCTTTATCAAAACATTGGTCATATAAATTTCAGCCATCCCCCGAAATATTCATCATTTACTTTGACTGCATATTTCACTAAAGAATCAGCACCTTTTCCTTCACTAGCTGAGTAAAAAAAGAAAGTAGGCTAAATAAAGCGCCATAAAAGGCTACTTTCATAGAATGACCTAATTTACTCGATTGTCGTAAACGTCACCCATACTTGGGTTATCACCATGTAAACGACGCATCACTTCTTTTTTGATAACGTTAAAAACCACCATATGGATATCTTCAGCAACTTCCATATCTAATGCTTTGGAATGTATAATTACATCTGCTATTTCAGAAACCTTTCCGCCTTTATATCCACAAAATGCAATGGTTTGTATATCTAAATCTTTAGCATATTGCATAGCTTTAACCACATTCATAGAATTGCCGGAACCGGATATTCCTATAACCAAATCGTTTGGTTTTATAAAATTTTTGAGTTGCTCAATAAAAATGTCGTCGTAAGAAACATCGTTAGCAATAGCCATTAAGGCAGGCAAATTATCTACCAAACTCATTACTCTGAAACGTTTTGTAAGTCCAAAAGACGCCCCTTTCAGGAAATCGCCACAAGCATGTGTTGCTGATGCTGCTGAGCCACCGTTACCAAAAATATAAATGGTTCCTTCTTGATCATAAGCCCGCATGTAAGCATCTATTGCTTGTTCAATTTGGTTTCTATCAAGGTCATCAATGGTGTCTTTCACCAAACCCAAATACCATTCAATGGTTTCTTTTGTTTTATCACTCATCTGAAAAATGAATTAGTTTACTTCCTTCTCTCTCAAATTTGAAATCGAACAAGCGCAGTGGTTTTAAACTATCAATTAATTTTTTTTGGGTTGACTTTGGGCAATAAAAAAGCAAAAAGCCGCCACCTCCAGCACCAAGAAGTTTTCCTCCTAAAGCTCCATTTCTTAGCGCTGTTTCGTATGCCTGATCAATCATTAGATTGGTTACCCCTGAAGCCAAGCCCCTCTTAAGCAACCAGTTTTCGTGCAACAGTTTCCCAAAAACATCAAGGTTGCCATCATACAATGCCTTTCGTAACTCGTAAACCAAAGACACCATTTGCTTTAAGGCAGTAACCTTATCAAGCTGTTTGTTGTTTTTATTTTGTTCGGCTAATATTTTAGAAGCACTTCGTTGATCTCCTGTATAAAACATCAGTAAGTTCTCCTCAAGACTTGAGTAAACTTCTTTTTGAAGAAAAATGGGTTCAACGTTTACCGAACCATCAGGGTTAAACTCAATAACATTGAGTCCTCCGTATGCCGCAGCGTATTGATCTTGCTTACCAATAGGCTCCTTTAATAAGTCAATTTCTATTCTGCAAGCACCCGCTGCTAAAGATTCTTTGCTCTGATATTGACTCGTTATAGCACTTAAATTATTTAGTAAGCCAACCGTAAATGACGATGATGACCCCATGCCTGTGCCAGCAGGAACATCTGCAATTGAACTTAGTTCCAACCCACCTTTCAAGCCAAAATCTTTTAATGCCGCTTTTAAAATTGGGTGTTGCAAATCTTCAATACTATCAACCGTTTCTGTTTTTGAATATTTTACTCGTAATTTGTCCTCTTCAAAATACTTGTGTGAAGATATATACATGTACTTGTTGATGGTTGTGCTTAATACGGCTCCTGCCGATTGAGAATAAAAACTCTCAAGGTCAGAGCCTCCTCCAACAAATGAAATCCTAAATGGTGTTCTTGTAATAATCAAGTTCGGTTTGCTTTGTATGGCGAAAATAAAAGTAAATAGGAGATAACCTCTTATTATCTCCTATTATAATGTGCCCCCCGCTAATTTAATATGCTCTTTAAGCGACTCGATCGTTGTTTCAAGAATCAGCTTGTATAAATTATCAGTTGTATTATTAACTTGAATCTGCTCTAGCGCATTGTAGTATTTTTTTGCGGGCTTGAGGCTATCCTTTCAAACTAAAAATTAGGAATCCATTTTGAATTAAAACTAAATTTATAATTAGCCTTGAACTTCTCTTATTTTCAACTCATTACGCTCCATAAAGCATTAAAGTCTTGCCCTAAATACGGTTACTTTCTTAGGTATAATTATTGTTAAATATTCGTACATTTTAGAAAGCTGAGTCCCTTTTAAAGGTATTCAGGCAACCCAATTAGTCTTTAATTTATCAATCTTTTTAAATTCTACTATTTGGAGATGAATCAATAGAAGGATTCTGGACTAAATCTTTAATATATAGATCAAATAACTTCCTTGTAAACTTGATTTATTCGAAAAAAATCACTTAAATATTCATGATAAATGTGGTCATCTATTTAGGTCATAAAACTAAATCAGCAAATTTTTGATACGATTCAACAGTTTTATATTCAACATTGGTTCTATCAGCTATTAAGTTTTCAATGTATTGTTGATTGAAACCTTTCCATTTGTAATAATCAGATACACGACTAACCAGCTCACTTTGCGAAATGGTTTTGAAAACTTTTAAATCAGCAAAATCCCGAATTTGATCATTTGCCAAACTTACTATGCCATCAATGAGAATAATTTGCTCTCCATTATATCTATATTTCACCGGAACAACTTCTCTATTAGGATGGCGAGCATAGCCAATGGCTGTAATTTCTTTGCCTTGTAAAATTGCATCAAGATCTTCAATCATTTTATCAAACTGAAAATTATCTAAAACTGTTGCGTTTTTCGGTCTATCTGATTTAGCAAGAATCCAATCGTCGAGATTAATTTGAAATACTTCTTTTTTAGCAGCCCGAAACCGTTTAGCTAAATATGAAGTAAGAGTAGATTTACCAGATCTGGAATTGCCAGCGATTGAAATAATTTGTTGTTTTTTCGTGAAATCCAACTTTGATTCTATCCGTTTTGCAACGGATTTTAATGGATCATCAATTATAAAATCAACCGCTTCTTTCAAATTCTCTAAAAAATAATCGGGCAAGACCTTTGCTGATTTTAAACCGTGACCTGTTTTTAAACCAATTGTTGCAACCCCAGCTGCTTTACCAGCCATAATATCGCGCTCCGAATCACCAACAAAATACGATTGAGATAAATCTGTGTTAAAATCACGAGCTGCATTTAGTAACATCCCCGGTTTTGGCTTTCTACAATCACAAATAATTTTCAAAGCTTTATTCTCTCCAGGAAACCCTGCATCAGGATGATGAGGACAATAATAGATTGCATCAATTTTTGCATTCTCCTTCCCCAACAAAGTATCCATTTTATTATGAATCACCTTCAAATCATCTTCGGTAGCCATATTTCTTGCAACTACTGATTGATTGGTTGCCACAAAACATTGATATTCCGATTGATTAATTTTTTTAATAGCATCCGCTGTATAAGGGTATAGCTCAAATTTATCGGGAGTTGATATTAAGTTGTAATCGGGATTTATAACCCCATCTCTATCTAAAATAATAGCCTTTTGTTTAAATTCAAAACTTTTGTTAGCCACTTTACCTGAGATAACATCGGCTTCAACAACTCCCAACCTATCTGGCGTACCCATGTCTTTTAGATACTCTGTGGTGTTGTATCCAAACATTTTAATTTGGTTGTATATATTTGGAAACACCTCTCTACCAAAATCAGCTTTTACTCCTTTTTCAATAAAATTAAAAATTCTTTTTGAAAAAACATAGGCACCCGCGTTTACTAAATTCGTGTAATAACGATTGTCATCATGTGGTTTTGGGTGAAATTTAATAACCTTATGTTCCTTGTTTATTTCAACTAAATCTGAATCATTTGGATGATCGTTCGGATGCAGCACCAAAGTGCATTCACTATTTTTCTGAAAATGAAAATCAACCAATCTTTCAACATCCATCCGCATCATTACATCGCCATAAAGCACCAAAAAATCACCTTTAATAAGATGTTCTATTTCTTTTATTCCACCAACGGTACCAAGAGGCTTGGGCTCTTCGAAATAGGATATAGGAATTCCGAATTTATTTCCATCCCCAAAATAATCAATAATGGATTCTTTTAAATGATTTACTAGAATGATAATTTCAGATAAGTCATATTGCTTGCAAAGTTCTACTTGATATTGCAAAAGTGGCTTTCCCGCTACCTCTACCATTGGCTTAGGGACCAATTGAGCAATTTCTTTTAATCGAGTACCCTTTCCTCCTGCTAATATTACTGCTTGCACATTGTCAATTTAGCTCCAAAGAAAATTATTGCAATCGACAATGAAGATTAAATGGTCGATTTTCTTTTTAATTTCTTCTTCTTTCTAGTAAACTTATCGTTTAACATGTTTTTAAATGCAATAACTGGTGTTATTTTAATTTTTCGATGAATTTCCGGCCCCTGAATCAATTCTACCCCTTGTGTTTATTGGAAATTTGTAACTTAAAAAGTGGCCGAGGTTGTTTAATAATTTAAACCCTCCATTCGAAACGGGTAACCGCAAAAATTAACCTTGTATTAAATAAATATGCTCCGATAAAGGAACATCAAAACCAATACCTTCGCTCAAAATTGCTAAAGATGTTTTTTGAGCATCAGTAAAAAATAGAATTAAGATGAACAGGATTAAAAGCCTTTTCATGTTGAACTGGACAAATATTCAACCACGAATGGCATGCTTTAACAAACAATATTTTTAAACTGTTAAAGATTAACCTTATCGGAAATATGATAATTGTTTCTTTCAGGTGAATTACGTGCTATCATTTCACCAATAAATCCGGCTAGAAACATTTGCGTACCTATCACCATACTAATCAAAGCAATATAAAAAACAGGCTGCTCAGTAACTAGCTTTGCTTTAACATGTTGCGTTAAATAGTATAGTTTTTCTCCGCCAATGTATAATGTAATCAAGAAGCCAATAAAAAACATTAATGAGCCTAATAAACCAAAAAGATGCATTGGCTTTTTACCAAATCTGGTTACAAACGTTATTGAAAGCAAATCAAGAAAACCATTTACAAAACGCTCCATTCCAAATTTGGTAGTTCCATATTTTCGACTTCTATGTTGAACCACTTTTTCGCCAATTTTAACAAAACCAGCTCTTTTCGCCAAAACTGGTATATAGCGATGCATTTCACCATAAACCTCGACCGACTTAACTACATCGTAACGATAAGCTTTGAGTCCACAGTTGAAATCGTTCAATTCAATGCCACTCATTTTTCGTGTAGCCCAATTGAATAACTTAGTAGGAATGGTTTTAGTAATTGGATCGTAACGTTTTTTCTTCCAACCCGAAATCATATCAAAACCATCTTCAATGATGAGTTTTCTTAAATCAGGAATTTCATCCGGACTATCTTGTAAATCAGCGTCCATGGTGATAACCACCTCTCCATTTACCGCATCAAACCCTCTATTTAAAGCAGCCGATTTTCCGTAATTTCTTCTAAAAGAAATCCCTTTAATGTTTGAGTTTTCCTTGGCTAACTCGGCAACAATTTGCCATGATTTATCTTTACTTCCATCATCAATAAGTAGAACCTCATAGCTAAGGTTGTTCTCATCCATCACTTTAGCAATCCATTTACAAAGCTCTGGTAAAGATTCTTCTTCGTTAAAAAGTGGTACAACTACCGAAACATCAATCATTCGTTAAACTATTTGTGTTGGATCTTCTCTTTTTACAAATATTGATGTAATTGAAGAAATGATTAACCCAAAAATTCCAGAAGCAAAAAATGCCATTACTGACATCATACCAGGAGTCATAAACATTGAAGTATACTCCATTGCTTGCTCTACTTCTTCATCAGACATTCCTCTTTCTGCCATATCAATATAGGCTTGTTCAAGGGCAATATCAATTACTCCTGAATCAACAAAGGTTACAAAAACATAAAAATATACTGTACTGATTAAAGAAGCAAAAGCTACTGTTAAAACCCCTAAACCGAAAGCTTTACCATAACTAATATATCCTCCTAAAGTAGTAGTTTTGAAATTATTCTGTGCATAAAACACACCTCCTATTAAAAGAGCATAGTTTAAAAAGCCAACAAACTTATTGGCTTGCATATCAACTAAATATACGAGCAACGAAAACGCCACCAACACCACTCCGAGCATTGCTCCATAGTTCATCGATGGTTTTAAAATACTTTTTTCTTCCATGGTTGAAATTTTAAGGTACAAATATAGTTGATTAGCATCTAAATATTTAGCATTAAAAAAGAGCAATTAAGTTTTACAGTTCAATAAATTTTGACTTCTTTTGCCCGCTTAAAGGGTAAGTCTTGTACGACCAGCTCCTGATGAACTCCCCCAGGGTCGGAAGACAGCAAGGGTGATTGGTTGTAGCGGTGCGATGCAAGTAGCTTACCCTTTATTTATTTAAATTGCAGGTATTATAAGTTTAGACTTTGGAAGATTTTAAGCCCTACATTATTGGAATATCTGGAGGAAGCGGTTCTGGAAAGACCACGTTTGTTAAAGAACTTAGAAAAAATCTTCTCCCTCATCAAATCTCTTTAGTATCGCAAGACAACTATTACAAACCAATCGAAGAGCAGCATAAAGATGGAAATGGTATTGTAAACTTTGATTTACCTTCCGCCATTGATAAAACCCATTTTTACAACGATATAAAATCGCTTTCATTAAAACAATCAGTTGAATTGAAAGAGTATGGTTTTAACAACGCCGCATTAACCGAAAACGTAATTCACATTGACCCTACTCCGGTAATTATAATGGAGGGCTTGTTCATCTTTCATTTTGAAGAAATTAGAGATTTAATTGACTTTTCTATTTACATCGACGTTGATGAAAATCATAAATTAAATAGACGAATTAAAAGAGATTCAGCTGAACGGGGATATCCAAAGCATGAAGTACTATATCAATGGCACAATCATGTTGTACCTTGCTACAACAAGTATTTAAAACCGTTTAAAAATCAGGTTGATGTAATTATTAAAAACAACATCAGTTTTAATGCAGAAATTTTGGAAGTCACCAAGCTTACCCAAAATAAACTTGATTTAGTTATTTGTTAATCAAAATTGATAACTAAATAGCCACATTCTTCTTTGCAAAATTACCTTTGCAAAAAACTTAAACTCATGAAATTTTTTATTGATACAGCTAACCTTAATGACATTAAGGAAGCAAATGAACTTGGTGTTTTAGATGGAGTTACTACTAACCCATCTTTAATGGCCAAAGAAGGAATCACAGGACACGATAACATTCTAAAACATTATGTAGATATCTGCAATATTGTTGAAGGTGATGTAAGCGCCGAAGTTATATCAACCGATTTTGAAGGCATGGTGCGTGAAGGAGAAGCATTAGCTGAATTGCACCCAAACATTGTGGTTAAAGTTCCAATGACTAAAGATGGGGTAAAAGCATTACGTTATTTCTCACAGAAAGACATTAGAACCAACTGTACTTTAGTTTTTTCTGCAGGCCAAGCGTTATTGGCTGCTAAAGCCGGAGCTACCTATGTTTCGCCATTTGTTGGTAGACTAGATGACATCTCAACTGATGGAATGGAGTTGATTGCTCAAATAAGAACTATTTATGACAATTACCTTTACGATACAGAAATACTTGCTGCCTCTGTTCGTCACCCTATGCATATTATTCAATGTGCTGAAATTGGAGCTGATGTAATGACAGGTCCATTAAGTTCTATAATGGCTTTGTTGAACCACCCTTTAACTGATATTGGGCTTGCTAAATTTTTAGCTGACTATAAAAAAGGAAACTAACAACCACAGATTTATAAATACAAAAAGCTCGCTAAATTTTCAATTTAACGGGCTTTTTTGTGTTCCTTAATAAAGGGTTAAATCTCTAGGTATTATGAACATGTACATCCATTTGAGGATAAGGAATATTTAATCCTTCTTTTCCGAATGTTTTGTAAACATTTTCATTCATATCAAAGAATACGCCCCAATAATCAGCAGCTTCTACCCATGCCCTAACAGCAAATTTTACAGAGCTATCACCTAATTCAGATACAGCAATAAACACTTTAGGATCTTTCAATATTCGACTATCTGCATCCGCCATTTTTCTAATTACTGCTTTTGCTTGCTCTAAGTCATCACCATAGCCTATGCCAATAGTCCAATCTACTCTTCTTCTTCCTTCTGTTGAAAAATTCGTCATAGCGCAATTCGATAACCCAGCATTTGGAATAATTATCGTTTTATTATCCGGTGTTTTAAGTATGGTGTTAAAAATTTGTATTTCACTTACTCCACCTATGTAGCCTTGAGCATCAATAACATCTCCAACTTTAAATGGCTTAAACATCAATATCATTACACCTCCTGCAAAATTCTGAAGTGTACCTGATAAGGCCATACCCACTGCTAAACCAGCAGCTCCTAATATTGCAATGAATGAAGTCATTTCAACACCAAACATTCCTAAAACCGTAATAATTAATAAAACCTTTAAAATGCCACCTACCATTCCGGATAAAAATGGTTTTAATGATGAATCAGTTTTACGCTTTTCTAACATTTTGTCAAATGCAGTTTTGAGTATATTTAGAGCCATTCCTCCAATAATCCATACTAAAATTGCTCCAATTAACTTAGGGCCATAGACCAAAGCAAAATCGATTAGCTTGTCTGAGTACATTTCTACATTTTCCATGTTTTTTTTATTTAATTACAGTACAAAGCAGTTCTTTTTATGTGCTTAAAAATTATTCTTATCCAAAATAGAAAGCAGCTCATCGAATTGATTTTCTGATATATCCAAATGAAAAACAAACCTAATCAACTGCCCCCCCATTGATATACCAACAACACCTTTCGCTTTTAACTTTTCAAGAAACTGCAAGGGATTTTCCTCTTTTTTAAGTTCAAATATTAGTAGATTAGATTCAGGATAATAAAGTTTAGAAAAATAAGGTTTCGATTTTATTAAATCAGCAACTTTTTTTGCTCTGTCGTTGTCTATTTTTAATCGTTCAATGTTGTTTTCCAAAGCATAAATTCCGGCCGCCGCAATTATTCCTGCTTGCCTCATACCTCCTCCTAACACTTTTCTCACCCGCTTTGCTTTTTTAATAAACGTTTCATTACCAAGCAATACCGAACCAATTGGTGCTCCTAACCCTTTTGAAAGACAAATTGAAATAGAATCAAATAGTCCTCCTACTTCTATCAAATTATAATTTTCTTCAACATGAGCATTAAAAAAACGAGCGCCATCAAGATGTGTTGCCAAATCATTTTGCCGAGCAGTGCGCGTAACTGCCCTCAGCTGTTCGATTCCCCAGATACTACCCCCTCCCTTATTACATGTATTCTCAACCGATAACAAACGAGATATTGGCTTGTGAATATCATCTGGGTAAATGTGGTCAAGCACGTCTTGTTCTTCAAAAATTCCGTTTTCTGAATGAATCAAACTGGTCGAACAACCAGAATTAACAGCTATTCCTCCACCCTCATACTGATAGATATGAGAAAGGTAACTGCAAATAATGTCATCGCCAGGTTTGGTATGGACCTTTATAGCAATTTGATTTGTCATCGTACCAGAAGAACAAAACAGCGCCGCCTCTTTTCCGAACATTTGTGCGATTTTTTTTTCTAACAAATTAACTGTCACATCCTCTCCAAAAACATCATCTCCAAGTGGTGCATCCATCATGACCTGTTTCATTTCTTGTGATGGTTTTGTTAAGGTATCACTTCGTAAATCAATCATAGTTAAATCGTTTTAAATGTTATTTTTATCGGCCATGAAAAATAGTATTTATCAATTTATATATGTGGTAATTTTAATCACTTTTTCTTTATCGGCATATTCAACATCTTTTAAATGGGTGGTTTATTTTAATGACAAACCGCAAGTTAATTTTAATCCACACACTTATTTTTCAGAAAAAGCAATTGAAAGAAGAATAAAACATCACTTGCCTTTATATACCTATTCTGATTTACCGGTTAATGAAAACTATGTTGCCGAAATAGCTAGCGGTGTAGTAGATACTAAAGGTGTATCCAGATGGCTTAATTGTGTTTTTATTTACGCAAATTATGAGCAAGTTGAATCACTTAAAAACTTACACTATGTTGCTAAGGTAGAACAATTAAACAGCTCGGCTCAATTAGCCAAAGCTACTGTTGACAAAAACCTAAATGAAAACCTTACCCCTGAAGAGTTAAGAAAAAAGCAGTTAAATAGATTGGGGTACGACTACTTCAAAGGGAATAAAATTGATGGCTCAGGAGTGCGAGTGGCGATTTTTGATGCAGGGTTTCCTTATGTAAACGCTCACTCGGCATTTAATCATTTGTTTAAAAACAATAGAGTTATTGCCACCTACGATTTTGTTAAAAACAAAGAATCGGTATACGGAGCCAACAGTCATGGAGCCCAATGTTTGTCAAACATTTGTGGAATGATAGGTGATAAACCTATTGGGCTTGCAACAGGAATAGAAGTTTTGTTAGCGCGCACTGAACGTGTATTAACCGAAGCACTTAAAGAAGAGGAAAATTGGCTACTTGCTGCCGAATGGGCTGATAAAAACGGAGCTGATATTATTTCGTCATCTTTAGGTTACACTTACCATAACCACAATAAAGAAGACATGAACGGCAAAAACAGCATTGTTGCTCAGGCTGCTCGCTTTGCTACAAGAAAAGGTATGTTGGTTGTTAATGCCGCCGGCAATAATGGTGACGATAATTGGAAAATAATTGGTACTCCTGCTGATGTAGATTCAGTTTTAACTGTTGGAGGTATTTCACCAAAAAATGATTACCATATTAAATTTAGCTCTTACGGACCAAACAAACAGATGCAAATGAAACCAAACGTTTGTGCTTATGGTCATGCTGCCGTAGCAAAAGATAACGATGAGTTAGGCAGTAACTACGGAACCTCTTTTGCTACACCGCTTATTGCAGGATTTGCTGCATGTGTAATGCAAATGAACCCTGAATATACCAACATGGAAATTTTTAAGGCAATTGAAAGATCAGCTCATTTGTACCCTTATTTTGATTACGCACATGGTTTTGGGGTGCCTCAGGCCTCTTATTTCACTAAAGAGGCTAAACCTGTTACTGCAACATTTGACATTGCTGATAATGGAAAAGAGTTGGTAGTAAAGGTTAACAAATTGCCATTAAAAGAAGGTGCCAATAACTCTAATAATTATTTATATTTTCATTTCACTAACGCTGAAGGGGCCTTAAAAAGCTACACCGTACTTGAGGTTAACGAAAAAATTGTGACTAGCTTTTTAAAATCGGAGATTAAAGGAAAATATACAACACTAAGGGTTCATTACAACGGATATACACTAACCAAAGATTTAAATTAACATGAAATTTTCAACACTACTGTTCACTTTTCTTATTGCTTTTTCGTTCTCAATGAAAGCACAAGATATTTTACTTGATGAAGTTGTAAACGACACCTCCTTGTTTGACTCCACCCCAGATAAAAATGTAGTCTATACTCATATTGGAATTTTATTTAGAACCGAGTCAGGGTCAGCTTTAAACGGAACAATAATTCTTGGTAAATCTACTACCTCAAAAATTGGCTTTGGTTATTTAAGAATGCTTAATGCCCAATTTGGCGTGGGCACCGAAGCCGAATATAGTGGAGAAAGATACATCATTGACCAAGATGTTGTCGACCTTGAAACAATCCAATTAAGCTATTTAAATATTACGCCTAACGTTAGGTTTACACCAAAAGCATATGATGATAAAAACGGCTTTTACGTTCAAGCTGGTGGCTATTTTGGTTTGTTATTAGGTTCAAAACAAAGCCAAGAGTCTAAAGTTAATAAAACGAACATAAATGCAATGGGAAAAGACATAGAGGTTGTTACCAAGCGTTTAAACTTTGTTGAGTCAACCCAATATGGTGTTCAGTTTAGATTAGGCTATGGCCAGGTTGCATTAATAAGCAGAATACGCCTGTCAAATCAGTTTAAAGCCAATTTATTTTACTCCGAAATGCCTAATGTTTTGATTGGCATTGAGGTAGATTTCTAACATTGATTCTAAATAAAGCATATTGCTGCTAGGTTGGTTGAATAAATAATTCATTTACTTAATTATTTTGAAAAGTCTACAGTTGTGAATTACTTTCAAGTTCTTATTTTTAGCGACGATTCGAAGTTGCAGGAAGACTATGGCCAGTAGATTGTGATATTGCCTTACCTTGTGCAACACAAAATGTGTTGGATGAGGCAGAAGCAAAAACATCGGTAGCTAACGGTTGTATGCTAGTTTCAGAAGGAGCAAACATGCCTACTACTCTTGAGACTATTGCAGTACTCCAAGATGCAAAAATCTTATTTGCTCTTGGCAAAGCCTCTAATGCTGGTGGGATAGCTACTTCAGGTTTGGAAATGAGTCAGAATTCATTGAGAATTAACTGGTCTAGAGAAGAAGTTGACACTAAATTGAAACAGATTATGCATGATATTCATTCTTCATGTATTAAATATGGTACAGAAGGAGAATATGTTGATTATGTATAAGTAGCAGATACTATGTTAGATCAAGGGAGTGGTTTAAATGCTATTCTTTCAATATATAAAAGATAAATCATTTAAAAAGAAATTAAAATGCTGTTCTTTCAATATATAAAAGATAAATTATTTAAAAAGAAATTAGAATCTGATTTAAAACCAGAATCTAAAAGCCCAACTAAAGGGACTATTTTCCTGCTTGCTATAAGCGAACTTGTAATGCTGGTTTTAGGAATTCTTTTAGCATTGTATATTGATAGGTGGAACGAAAAACAACAAATTGAAGAGAAGTTTACTGCAGCTCTTAAAATAATTCAACAGGAGTTATCTAACGATATTCAACAAACAGATAACATATTTAATCAATATATTCGTAGGGATTCTTTATGGTCTAATGTAATGGGGAATAAACTAAGCCGACAAGATTATAAGGATGGGATATCAGCATTTGACAAAATTATTTTTTTTTATACCCAACTAAATATTCATTCAGATGGCTTTGAAATATTAAGTAAATTTAATGAAGAAGTACCAGAACAATATGAAAATATTTTTTATAAATTGAAAAATTTTTATAGTAGAAAAACAGATATTGATGAGTATAATAAGAATTTTAAGAAAGTAGTTTGGGGAAATATTGATTACATGTACAATAGACCATGGTTTTCTGTAGATGAATTTAACGGAAGAGTAAGTGAGGATCAAATAGATTTTTATTTACACAATCCGTATTATAAATCTATGGTTCATAATACTATGAATTCTATGGGAAATTCTTATTATGTTTCTCGCAGTTTCAGATTAGTTGGAATAGATATGTATAAGGAATTAAAAGAGGTAATTGGTGACACAATAAAGATGCCAGAACACATTACGTATACATTAACTGATTCTTTGAAATTACAACAACTTATTGGTAACTATAAATTAACAGAAGGGAGAGAAGATAGTAGATTTGAAACAGATTTGGAGATTGAGATGAAAGATAATATCTTAGTTATTTTAAGAGAAGATAAAGAACCTTATATTTTTTATCATTTTAAAGAGTCAATTTTCTTTACTAAGAGTGGTTATGTCTTTAAGTTTTCTGGAAATGGTCAATTAAAAATCATTGATGGATTCAGGCAAGCAACTCTTTGGAGTAAGCAATAAAACTTAAAATACTAATATAAAATGAGGCTTTTGCCCTCCCAAAAAATAAAATTATGTTAGGAAAATTTCAAAAGCTAATTCCGTAGCCAACGAACACGATGTTTAAATCGGTATCATAAACCATCATACCTTGAGCAAAACCAATTTTACTCATAGTTTCCCATAATGTAGGAATAGTTCAAACAAAATACTACATCTGCCGCGGTGATTTAAACCTGCTGCAAGTAAATTGATGTTGGAGCCTATTTTATTGAAACTGCAACCTAAACTTTCCGACAAACCATCAAACCGTCTCTTATAGGAAAAAGTACATTCTGAACTCTAGAATCTTGCTGTACCTTTAAATTAAAGGCTAATATACCCCTTGTATCAACATCATGAGTATCGCTTTTTTCAACAACCTTTCCACTCCACAAAACGTTATCTGCAATTAAATAGCCACCAGGATTTAATTTCGGCAAACAAATGTCAAAATAGTATGAGTAATTGGCTTTGTCAGCATCAATAAAAATTAAATCGAAAGTCTCATCAATAGTGGATATCAAATCAACTGCGTTGCCTACCAATCTTTTAATTTTAGAGTTGTTGTTTGTTTTTTCAAAAAACTCGGTTTGTATGGGCTCAAGCTCTTCATTGTTGTCAATGGAATAAATTATCCCATCGTCTGCAACAGCTTCAGCAAAACAGATGGCAGAGTAACCTGTATATGTGCCAATCTCTAAAACTCTTTTCGGTTTAATCATATGAGTTAACATACTCAGCACGCGCCCTTGTAAATGGCCTGCTAACATCCTTGGATTCAATACCTCAATATAAGTTCGGCGGTTTAGATCGGCTAAAATTTCGGGTTCTTTTTCCGAATGATTTTCAATGTATAGATTCAATTCCGCATCAAGAAATTCCATAGTTTCGCTTTTTAAGCAAATTTATATGAGATTAATCGTTTTAGCATTGTTTTTCAGTCTATTTATAACAATAGGAATAGGACAAATCATCAATCCAAACATCGTAGAAAGCACCATCTTAATTGATGGTCAATTTGACGAATGGGGAGCTTATCCTGAATATCAAGACAACAGAAACGAAAGTGAATCCAATGACATAATTAAAGTTGCCAATGGAAACGACAGCACCATGATTTACTTTCATATTGAAGTAAATACTGAGTTTGATCTATTCGACAACAATACTTTGGTATTGTATCTGGATGGTGATGGCAACCCACAAACCGGCACTTCAATAAATAATATAGGAGCAGAATGGAAAGTGGATTTTTCTGCAAAAAAAATATTTGACCTATCTGACCCCGAATTTAGTATCAAGATGAGTGGTGTGCCAGTAATAGCGCTGCCTACATTCACCTCAAACAAATTTGAAATAGGTATTTCAACAACGAATCTCATAAATGGCAAAAAATTAATTGAAGGTCCACAATTTGGATATAGCTTTTTGTTTGATGAATTAAGAGGTGATCAAGTACCTGCTGATGGAGAGCAACTTTATAGAGACTTCAATAAATTTAACAGAAATCAATCGGTTAAATATAACTTAGAGCAACAAGAAAATACCATCAGGTTGATAACTTACAATGTTTTGCATGATGGCTTAATTAAACCTGAAAGAAAAAATAAATTTACTTCATTTTTATCTGCGACCAAGCCCGATATTATTGGTTTTAACGAATGTTGGAAAACAACGGAACAACAAGCAAAAAGTTTACTGGATAAAAGTTTACCAGGCTCAACTTGGTATGTTAAAAAGCTAGATGGAAACATTACTTGCTCTAAATATGAAATAGTAAAATCATGGGATGTACTTCCGAAATCTAGGTTATTGGCTTGTTTGATTCAGATTAATAGCACCACGCAAGCATTGCATATAAATGCCCATTTAAGTTGTTGTGCAAAAGATGACCGCCGGTTGGAGCAAGCCGTAGCCTTGTCTGAATTTATTGAGAAGCTTAAAGCAGATTCTACCATAACCAAACAAACAGCAATTTTAATAAGCGGCGATATGAATTTAGTAGGGCTAAAGCAACAGTACAATGTTTTAAAAAATGGCAACAACAAGCTAAATGGTTCAGATGTAGATTCAACTTCTTTAACTGATTTATTGGCCTACCAAACCAATGGCAAGTCGGCAATTACCTGGCGTGATGGCAAAAGCTCATACCCTCCAGGCCGTTTGGATTATATTTTTTATTCTGATTTTAACATTGAACCTAAATCTGCCTACATTTTAGATTGCTCACTTCTATCACCCAAAGAATTGAAGTATTTTGATGGTCTTAATTCTAAATCTTCAGAAATATCTGATCACTTACCAATAATTTTTGATTTTTCGATTAAATAAGTGACCAACTTGTTGCCCCCTTTTCTGACTACTGTCATAAAATTTAAAGATCGAAACATTAAAGTTTGTAGCAGTTTACGATTAAAGCAGGAGAAGTGTCGAAATGTTTTCTTCACAAATTCAGTTCCTTCATTTCTCTGACGGTTTTTGGCTCGACTCCTTTTTTTAACTAATTTTAAACCATCATGAAGAAAATTATTGCTCCCACCGATTACTCGAACAAACATGCTTTATTAATTAACTTAGAGTAGTTATGGCTTTGGTTGAATCAGTTATGAATCCTTTGGGGTTTATTGCTCCAAAATTCGATTTAATTGAACCGTTGAGCGGAAATCGTTTTTCATTTGATGATTTAGCGGGTCAAAAAGGCACATTGGTTATTGTTATGTGTAATCATTGTCCCTATGTCATTCACGTTTTAGAACAAATTGTCGATCTCACTTTAAAGTATAAAAAGTTAGGTATTAACTCAATCGCTATTAACTCGAACGATGTAACGTACTACCCTGATGATGCACCACATAAAATGGCTAAGTTGGCAAAAGATTTAAATTTTAGTTTTAAATATCTTTTCGATGATAACCAACAAGTGGCAAAAAGCTTAGATGCAGCTTGCACCCCAGACTTCTTCTTGTTCGATGAATTAAAAAAATGTTATTATCGAGGACGTCTAGATGGATCTACACCTGGCAATGGAATAGCACTAACTGGTAGCGAATTGAGTACGGCAATGGAGACCCTTCTAGAAAAAAAAACTGCACCTACCGTTCAAAAACCAAGTATGGGCTGCAGTATAAAATGGAAAAACTAAAATGAGTAGAAGTTCATTCTTTATCTTAGGATTCATCACACTATTTGGATTTAGTGCCTTAGGGTTTGCGATTATTAATTTTTTCGGAAACAACGCTTGGTTTGAAATGTTTCAAGGCAACTATTCCTTTTTAACTCAAGCCCCGTTGGGTTTAGCTTATGGATTTGCAACTGGTTTTCTGGGTTGGAAATTAATACGCTCAAAGTGGCTCAATCAAAGCCTTAATAGATATGCAAATTTAATTCAAGCCCTAGAGTTGAACATTCACGAAATAATATTCATTTCATTTTGTGCAGGGTTCGGAGAAGAGGTATTGTTTAGAGGTGCCATCCAACCTTTTTTGGGCGTTTGGATTACCGCTGTCGTATTTGTTGCAATTCATGGTTATCTTAATCCTAAAGATTGGAAAATTTCGGTTTACGGATTGTTTATGACCCTGATAATTGCTGGAATCGGGTATGGCTTTTTATACCTTGGCATTTGGTTTTCAATATTTGCTCATATTGCCATAGATATTATTCTACTTAAGAAACTGAATGATTGGAAAGTTGATTCTCTTCAGTCTGAGTTGGAAGAATAACATTAGTCTCAATCAACTGCTTCAAATTAATTAGGCTAGCCTTTAAATGTTCTTGCAAAAGCAAATGAGCAGTTTTGTTAGCCCATCGTTGAAAAAATGAATAACTGCCATTTATAAATAAAAACACTTTTACTTCATCTCCATAACTCGAAATTTCATATTTCTCTGTAAAAAAAAGTTTTTGTGGCTTTAAAAACTCAACATCCACATTAACTGTTTCATTTTGCAATAATTCAATTTGAAAAGTTCCTTGGGTATTGTTAATCGCCGATTCCCAATAATATACATCGCCATTCTGTTCTGAATTCAATGTTGATTCTGAATCATTATATTGCCAACTTATCCATTCATTTCTAACATCCTCATCCAATAAGATCATTTTAACATCATCAACAGAAGCACTAATTTCAATTTGCTCTTTAAGTTCAAATTTACTTGGCAATAAAAACATCCACAATGTGTAAATCACAAAGAAACCAATTACTCCAATAATTACTTTTACATATCGTGGCATAAAGTTTTTAAAAGATCAATGATAATAATATCCAAATAAAAAAAACGATAAAAATTATATTTTTACCGCCTTATAATCGCATAGCATGTTTAGCTAATGACCAAAAAGTTCAGTTTTTACATATTTTCGATAATTTCAATTGTAGTATTTGCCTTACCCGCCTTGGCATATGACACCAAACGAGATACTGTTAGAGCTACGGTAATGTATGGTCAACAAACTTTGTTTGATCAACTTGCTTATGCTTCTCCTGAACGAATTAAAGAATACCGTGACTCACTATTAAGTCTTGATAGAATTGATATCGACATTATAGACCAGCTTAACTTGATGATTTCAATTAGTAAAATGAACAAGGTTGAAGTTGCATCGCTAATTGATTCGTTGTTTGAAATGAATCTTATCCCTTATGCTTTAATAAACCAAATAAATTTATACATAAACAACCACCCACCAAGTGATATTTCGCCAATAGACTTAATGCCTGAATTTATTGTAAACCTTTTTCAGTCACAGTTTCCTGCGGATACTTTTTACAAGGATTGGAACACATTAATACCTCATCCCTATAAAAATTCATTGAGTAATAAAGACACCTCAGTAAAGCTGATTTTAGAAGGCGTTTTAATCAACGATGGTTTTGTAATGCCAATCGAAAATGATGTGATGACTTCTTCATTTGGCTGGCGTGAGGGGAAGATGCATAGTGGTATAGATTTGGATTTGGAAGTTTGGGATCCGGTAGTTTCCGTTTTCCCTGGTGTTGTACGTGTAGCGAAATATTATGGTGGTTACGGCCGTGTTGTAGTAGTTCGGCATTACAATGGTTTAGAAACGTTATATGCTCATTTACATAGATTTAAAGTAGTATCCGGCGAAAAAGTTGAAACAGGACAGGTGGTTGGCCTAGGAGGCTCTTCAGGTAGATCGAGCGGTAGTCATTTGCATTTTGAAGTTCGCTTTAAAGGATTAGCGTTAAATCCAGCTCACCTTTTTGATTTTAACAAAAGAGAAATTATAAATGCTGAAGTAGTTCTTAAAAAAACACCTAGTGGTTATGCTGCTTTGCCTAAAGGTGTAAATATGTATGTTGTAAAAAAAGGCGATAACTTATTCGAAATTGCCAAGCAATACGGCACATCGATATCAAAACTTTGCGAGCTAAATAGTATTAAAAGGAACAACTTTTTATATGTTGGCCAGAAAATAAGGATAATTTAATGGATCTTCAGTTTAACTTCACTAATTACCAGACACATCCTGCCAACAGAAATTATGAAGTTTTTAGCTTTAAACAGCCTGTGCGAGCAGCGTATTTTGAGAATATGCTCATAGAGCATAAAATCACTTTTGAAAAAGACGAAGAAACTACTGAAAAACAGCACTATTTTTTATATGCAATTCACAAAAAAGACTTCAGAACTGCTCTAATGTTAAACAACCTTACCATTGGCCATTTCAGAAAACCTTTTATTTCCGACCCTAATTTTAGGTGGCTGGTATTACTAATTGGTATCGGAGCTGTTACACTTGCGATAATTGGATTTATAGTTAGCTAAAGGCTATTAAAGAATCATTTCTTGATGTGGAATTCCATCTTCAAGATATTTTTTACCGGTGCTTTTAAATCCTAAATTAGTATAAAAATCATCCAAATATTGCTGAGCCGAAATGTGGATTTCACGCTCAGAATAATTATTTTTTGACCAATCAATTGCCTTGCTCATTATCAGCCTGCCCAATCTGGTTTTACGGTGCGTTTGGGCAACCACTACTCTACCAATATGTACCACATTATTGTTGTCGATATAAATTCGGAGCGTTGCAACGGTTGCCACTCCATCATTGGTAATAAGGTGATATGCCGTTTTATCTACTCCATCTAAATCTTGATAAGGACAGTTTTGTTCAATCACAAAAACCTCTATTCGCAGCGCGAGCAAGTCATACAACTCTTCCTTGGTTAAATCTAAATATGATTTTATTCTGGTATCCATAATCTTATACTTTAACAATTGAGTTCAATCCTGTATAAATTAAATATCCCTCTACTTTACCATAATTCATTTGCTTAAGTAACTCTAAATACTTGCTAATTTGTTTGTGGTGCTTTCTGTTTGGTTTACCCGTTTTAAAGTCGATTAACACAACCTCATTACCCAAAATTGAAATTCTGTCCGGACGGTATTGCATGAGTTCTTTGGTTAAAATAGTTTGTTCATTTAGTATAGTAGCTTCTTCAGAAAAAGCTCTAGCAACGTCTGAATTACTCTCCATCAATTTAATTGTTTTCAGTAATTCTTCATGCCCTTTATCATCAATCTCTCCGTGAAGAATAGCATTATCAAAAACTATTTTTGCTTCACTTGAAAACTTAACCCTTCCCAGTATTTCATGAAAAATAGTTCCCTTCACGGTTTGCTCCGATGAAAAATAAATACCCTTACTCCGTTTACCTACAATTGAAACTTTATCGTGCCAGCGATTAAATGGAACAAAAGGAGGCCTAGGTGCTTTCATATTTTTAGTTTTACTATTCAAAATAGCTGAACCTTGCTCCCAATAGTTATCCGATTTTTTTACTCCAAAATCAAATTCTGCCACCGCATTATTAATTGTTTCTTGTATGGGCCCTTTTTGATTGTTGGTAAACAAATGCATTTCGTGCTTTGCTCTGGTGCTTGCTACATAAACCATATTTATGTTGTCAATTAATGTTTTCTGAACTTCTTTTTCGTAAACCTTCGTCATATTAATAGCCTCTACCGAAGTCTTCACCATAGGTATTAAGGCTTTTTCAAGTGGTATTGAATCATCATTAAGTTCAATCCATTCTGAATAATTTTTGATAGCGGGTTTATACCACATAAATGGTAAAATCACCACTGGAAATTGCAATCCTTTGGAGTTATGAATAGTTGAAATTTTTACAGCTTCAGTTGATTCATCTGCTTCCACCGCAAATTTATCTTGATCTGTTTCATGCCATTTTAATAGTTGATGTATTCCAAAAGGAGGATTTGAACATTTTTGAAATAATTTGTTCAAGAAAGATTGAAGGAAAATTCCATTCGGATCAAATCCAAAATAATCAGAGATAAAAACAGCTTTATCATAAAACCCAATCTTATTGAAATATTCGAAATCAAAATCTGCAAAATGATCTTGGAAATCAATATTTATATCTAGTATGTCTGTAACTAAATCAAGTTCCTCTGCCTTCAAATAATACCATAATTGCGCCCTTTTCCCTTTATTTGTTTCGTTATAAAACGAATTTAAAAACTGAACCACCAGCAATACTTTAGTTGATTTAAACACCAATAAGCCTTCGCTCGAAACAACAGGTATTTGGTTGTCGTTCAGATATTCTGCTAAGACTGCAGCCTCACTATTAGCCCGTATCAAAATTGCAATATCCGACAAGTTACAATTTTGTTCAATACAAGTTCTAATTCTGGTCAGTATCTCAGGTAATTGAACGTCGTAAAGCTCCGTCTTTAACTTTCCTTCAAGCTTGGTTAATGTAATAAAACCTGAGTTATTTTGCTTTCCTGGTATTTGAATAAAATCAGTAAACAGGTCTTTAAATCTAGGCTCAATTAATTGCTCAAAACGCTGAAACAATGCATTGTTAAACTCTACTATCAACTGATCACTCCTGTAATTTGTATTAAGTGATATTCTATTTGGTTTAAAGAATTGTATCTGCTCAAACTGACTTAAATATGCCTCTTTTTTAATTTGACTTGGCGGATTCGGAAAACTTGCAAGTAACTCTGCATCACCATTTCGCCATCTATAAATTGATTGTTTGGTATCACCTACCAATAAAATTTGATTTTGTTCAGCCAGCGATTGACTTATCAAGGGCAAAAAATTAACTACTTGTAATAAAGACGTATCCTGAAACTCGTCAATAAAAATATGCTTGTATTTCACTCCTATCCTTTCATAGATAAAGGGTGCCGAATCATTTCCTATAGCATCTGTAATTAGTTTATTGAAATCTGAAATAAGAATTTTGTGTTCATTTTTCTTTATGCTTTCAATTCCCTTTTGAACCTCACCAAGCACTGCCAGACCGTAAATACTTCGGTA
>CAJIZE010000005.1 GCA_905181855.1 uncultured Flavobacteriales bacterium | reverse complement strand
CACCACCATTTACCGAGTGCAAGTAATGGCTACTAAACTAAGAGAGATGGCTAACCCTTATCCAGATATTGCTGATTTAAGCGGCAGCTCATATGATGATGGAAATACCAGATTTTTTGTAGGTAATTACACCACAAAAGTAGAAGCAAAAAACAGAATTAAACAATTACAAGCTGATGGTTTTATAGGCTCTTTTGTTCGCGTTTTTGAAAATTGCAGCTTGTTACCTGCCGGCACCTACCCAAGTAAACCTAATGGAGCAGCACCAGTAATTAGTAGCCCCAACAATAAACCTACTAGCACTCCTACTATTGACCCTGGAGCAGAGAAAAAACTTTGGGAAAAAACAGACGATTTACAACGCCAAATTGATGAATTAAGAAAACTTAAACAAGATTTACTTAAAATTCAATCGCAGCAGGAGCAATCGTTGAAAGATATTAATAAAGCAAAAGAAGATCTTGAAGAGGTGAAAGCCAAAAGTAACGCCGTAACACCAGCCATAAACCCCGAAGCAACTCCTTTAACTGAGCCGGCACCTAAGGCAACTACTGCACCTCAATTAAATATGGAAAACCAAGATATTGATGAACTTGAAGATTTAATTAATCAACTAATTGAAAAAACAAACCCAACGGTAAATTATCGGGTTGAGTTTGGTGTGTTTAAAGATGAAATGCCTACTTCATTTTTTAATCAGCTGATTAAATTCGGAAGTGTAGAAGTTTCTGATAATGAGGGTGGCGAATCAAGGTTTAGATCAAAACCTTATTATTCTTACAAAGAAGCTCAAGATTACGCTACTTTTCTAAAACAACAAAGCATTGAAGGTGTAAACATAATAGGCGAAAAGAGTGGTGTAGAAATTCCATTAGAGGAAGTTCAAAAAATCATGAACGAGTAGAGTAATTAGTTTAAGCCTTAACTTCTTTTGCTGTAATAGCAAAGTACAACCCAATAAAAACAAAAGGTATACTAAGCCACTGCCCAGTGCTAAGAGCTGAGCCTAGCGACGATTCAAACCCACCTTGACTGTTTTTCACAAACTCTACTATGAATCGGAACGAAAACAGCATAATCAAAAAAAGTCCGAAGATTCTACCTTGAAACTGGCTCCATTGTTTGTTCCAAAAAAGAAAATACAGCACACCAAAGGTTATTAAATAACAAAACGACTCATACAACTGAGCAGGATGACGCGGAATCATAGGATCTATTATATGTGCTTTTGTAAAAATAAATCCCCAGGCCTTGTCTGTTGGAACCCCAATAATCTCGTGGTTCATTAGGTTTCCTAACCTAATAAAAACAGCACCCAAAGCAGTTACAACCGCTACTCTATCCAAAATCCAAAACATTGGTTTTTTAGTAACCCTTTTTGAATATAGCCACAAGGCTATTATAATTCCTATTCCTCCTCCATGGCTGGCTAAACCGCCCTCCCAAATTTTAACTATGTCACCTAAATTTTTTGAGTAATAATCCCAGTCATAAAAGAAAACATGACCAAGTCTTGCGCCTAAAATAGTTCCTACCATAACATAAAGCAAAACACTATCAAGCCACTCTTCGCTGGCGTTTTCGGCTTTAAAAAATTTCTTAAGAATGTAGTATCCTGTCATAAAAGCGCCCGCAAAAAATACGCCGTACCATCTTATGGTTAGTGGAGAAGATATAATATCTGGTTCTACTGTCCAGGTAACAAATAATAAATCCATTATGCTTTGTTTATCAATATTTGCTTAGCTACATATTTACCAATAATATCAAACTCTAAATTTACCGTTGTACCAACTTTAAAATTCTTAAAATTAGTGTGCTCAAACGTGTAAGGAATAATGGCTACACTAAACGTATTTATACCCGAATCACATACCGTTAAACTAACCCCATTAATGGTAATGGAGCCTTTCTCAACAGTAATATGCTCCTTGTCTTTATCATACTCAAAAGACAAACTCCAGCTTCCGCTTTCTTCTTTAATGCTAGTTACTGCTGCCGTGGTATCAACATGCCCTTGAACAATGTGCCCATCAAGTCTTCCGTTCATTTTCATGCAACGTTCAATATTTACTAAATCCCCTATTTCCAGTTTTCCAATATTTGATTTATCAAGCGTTTCCTTTATTGCGGTAACAGTATAGGTGTTATCTACCATTTTTACAACAGTTAAACAAACCCCATTGTGCGCTACGCTTTGGTCAATTTTAAAACTTTCGTCAAACGGATTGGTAAGTGTAAGGTGTAAATTCTCTAATTCTTTTTCAAAGCCAACAACTTTTGCTAAACCTTCTATTATTCCTGTAAACATTAATTAGATGTTGGGTTTCTATCTTTTTGATTAAAAATGGTAACAGTGCCTTTTAATTCCATCGGCTCAATACCTGTTAGCCTTATTTCATTAACAGTACAAACGTAAAAATAAACTCCTGATGGAAGTATTCTGTTTGTTAAAAAATGTCTTCCGTCCCAACCAATGGCAGGATTAGTTGCTTTAAAAACCAAACTTCCCCACCTATCGTAAATTTTCATGTTGATGGATTCAACATGTTTGTAAGGCAGCGGAACAAAGAAATCATTTGCTCCATCTCCACCTGGAGTAAATACATTGGGTAGTCTATAATTAGGGCAATTATCAATACAGAACCTGTCTTCGGCAATTGATTCATTTCCACTTGAATCAAGCGCAGTAATTTCATAACAACCTGCTATAGAATATGGCGAAATTTTCTCGTATTCTGTTTCATCCGCATCTACGGTTTCGTATATAAACTCATATTCATCGCCCAATTTAGGGGCATAATAAATTCTATATTTCCAAATATCATCACCGCACTCAATCTTTGGGTTTTCCCAAAACAAATAGGTTCGATCTAGATCACAATCTCCCTCAACAACAATATTCAAAGGATTGCACGGAGGAATGGTATCTGTCGGAGCAGCACATGATATTTGTGACCAATTAATAAGTGGGTCAATAAATCCACTTGTCGAGTATTTACCGATGGATTTCACCAAATAACAATACGAAGTTTCGTTTATCAATCCTGAATCAATAAACTGGGTTCCATAAGCCGTGTCTAACAATTCATACAACTGTAGAAGTTCATTAAAACGATGAACCTCGTAAAAATAATTTGTCCAAGGAACTTGAACATCCCATGTTAAAAGCATAGATCTATCCAAGCCTTTTGCCTGTAAATACAAAGACTGAGCTTTTTGAGTTTCTCCCACCACATCAACACCACTTGTAAGTTCAATTTTATACGACAAGAAATCATCTTTAGTGTTTAAATTTTCATCTACAAACATTGTGTCACCATCTTCAATGTTGTTTACAATATTGGTTAGTCCTATTTGCTCAAAAGGAAAGTCATTTATTTTTCGGTAAATTCTGTATTGATATGGTCCTAAAAACTGAACAGTATCATCTAACTCAGTTGGAGATGCCCACATAACTGTATCACGCCCAAATGATTCACTAGTATTTCTTATTGATACTCTGGTTATTACTGGAACATCCTTTTTTAATTGAGTACAAGCTTCGAAGGTTGGTAAACTTTCAACTCCATCAGGATAAACACCTGTTATCATATAGCAATATTTATGGCCGTGTACCAATCCTTCTCCATCGTTATCATCTGTATAATTAACTAAGTTGTAACTTGATACTTTTGCAATTAGCTTATAACCAGTAAAAGCCGGAACCCCAACAACACATTTATCGGGCACGTATCCAAGTGAGTCAATTTTCCTGTAAATTTTATATCCAACAGCGTTGTCACATGGATTCACTGACCATGATAATTGAACAGAATTTCCTTTAGGTTCTGCATCAATAAAATTTGAGGGTGGGCCAACAATCAGTACATTAAGGGTTGAAAAATTCACAAGCTCACTTAACTGTCTATTATCAGCAGCCCTAAACACCATTTGATAAGATCTTGTTCTAATATGATCACATAATGTTTCCCAATAAAAAACGGACTCAACGGAGTCAAGCTCGATAACTGGTTGATTAAACTTAGCAGGACTAATGTTTAAATTCAAAGGCAATCCAGAACCCGTTAAAGTTAATAAATCACCTACATCATTAAAGCGAATTGCTCTTTTAACAGTATCGTTTGCTAAAACACATTCATCAGGCAATGGGTCGTATGTTGGAGGATCGTTATCACATGCACCTATGGTCATTTGCATGTCTCGTAATACATCTCCTACTTTTATAACCTGACCTGATACCGTATCTCTTCTATACTCTTGAATTAATATACATACGTTAAAGTCGCCAAAGGCTTGAGGTGTAATCCAAGATAAAGTTCCAGACTGTTCGTCAATTTCCAAATTATTCATTCCATTTGGATTAATTTCATTTGGCAAAACATAACCCGGTATTGGCTTGCCATCGTCTCCATAACAAACCGAAAAACTAAAATGCAAACTATCTCCGTCAGGGTCTACGGCTCCAGGATTATGAAAATATGGTTTTTGCATACAGCCATTATCAACCGGGTAGTAAAACAAATCGGGCGAAGTATTAGGCCCTACTGTGGAGCTTATCACCAAGGTAGAGCGTAAAAAAAACGGAACGCTTACTGAGTTAGGAATGTTCTGGATATTGTCAACCCTATTTGGATCAGACATTGTAATTATATAAGATCCTGGTCCTGCGTACGTATGGGTTGTTATGTATCTATTTTTTCTAATGGTGTTTTGATAGATTAACTCACCATCTCCCGTATTTACATTTGCCGTACAGCGGTTGTTTAAAACTCCGTTGCTCCTGTTTACAGTTTCCATACTACCATCACCAAAATGCACATCAAGAGTACATCTGTCTGCTCCCGTAGCGTCTGGATCGGTAAATGTTGTTACCGTAATTTCATAGGTTAAATTTGAAATATGCTTGTATGAAATCTGCCCTGCCCTATTATGAGTTGCGTTCACATTAGTGAGAGCAAATACCAAAACAAACAAGACTAAAAGATTCTTCATTTTTATGAATCAGCTAAGATACTTACAAAAGCAAAGTTTTACTAACTTTTATTAAAGGTTTAATAAATAGCATTTACAATCTGGTAAACGGCTAAACCCAAATATTTGTTTAGTACGTTTGTCGGTCAACATACAAACTGAAAAATGAACATAAATCTTATAAATGATATTGATGCAAAAAAATCAACCATTTGGTTGGTTAATTCATCAGCTGATGCAGAAAAATTAGATATTGATACGATTCCAAGCGATGTTTATGCTTTACACCTTTCAGCTAAAACACCAGTTGTTGTAAATGCTCCAAATAAGGTAACAGCAGTTGTTCAAATATTAACTCTTGACGGAAACAAAAATGCCGAAAACTTGAGAGTTATAGGACATTCAATTGCCAATCAAATAAATTCTAACCAATTAGATTCAGTACAAATAGTTGCTGAAAACGCAGGTCATGCAGTTGATATTTCGGAAGGAATAATATTAGGTCTTTACAAGTTTGACAAATACATTTCTGATAGCAAACCGAATACCTTAGAAGCCATCAACATCTGTTGCTCAAATTTATCCGATACAGATCTGGCTGAATTAAAGATAGTTTGTGAAGGAGTATATTCTACCCGTGATTTGGTTAATGAACCTCAATCTTATTTAACAGCAACTCAATTATCAGAAGAAATCGCTATTCTGTCGAAAGATGCTGGATTTAGACTTGAAGTATTTAATAAAAAGAAGATTGAAGCGCTTAAAATGGGAGGTTTACTTGCAGTAAACAAAGGCAGCATTGAGCCACCTACTTTCAATATTATGGAGCACAAGCCTGACAATGCAGTTAATGTAAAGCCATACGTTTTGGTAGGAAAAGGAGTAGTTTATGATACTGGAGGTTTGAGTTTAAAACCAACAGGTAAATCAATGGACTTCATGAAAAGTGATATGGCTGGTTCAGCAGCAGTAATCGGAACGATGTATGCTGTTGCTAAAAACAACTTGCCTCTTTGGGTTATTGCATTAGTTCCTGCAACCGACAACCGCCCTTCTGGTGCAGCTTATGCTCCGGGTGACGTAATAACTATGTTTAACGGAAAAACTGTTGAAGTTTTAAACACAGATGCTGAAGGAAGACTCATATTGGCTGACGCTCTAACTTATGCAATTAAATACGACCCTGAATTGGTAATTGACATGGCGACCCTTACCGGTTCTGCAGCCCGAACAGTTGGCACACAAGCTATTGTATCAATGGGTAATGCATCTCATGAAGTACATTCAGAGTTAAAGAAATCAGGTTTTGCTGTTCATGAAAGACTTGCTGAACTGCCATTTTTTGATGAGTATTGGGATATGTTAAAATCTGATATTGCCGACTTAACCAATTTAGGAGCGCCTGAAGGTGGAGCAATAACTGCAGGTAAATTTTTAGAGTATTTTACTAAAAATGAAAAAGGGGATAACTCCTATCCATATTTACATCTTGATATTGCTGGTCCAGCATTTTTACATTCTGCAGATAAATACAGAACCATTGGTGGATCAGGAATTGGAGTAAGGTTGTTGTACCACTTTCTAAAATCAAGATGCTAAGATGAAAAAATCCAACAGCAAAATAAGAGTTGGTATATCCATTGGTGATATAAATGGTATTGGACCTGAAGTAATTGTGAAGTCCTTGATGGATCAACGGATATTGGATAGTTTTTATCCTATAATTTATGGCCATACTTCTATTTTTAAACATCTAACCGAAGAACTTCAAATAGGGGGATTTCATTTCAACTCAATTACTGATGCAGATCAAGCTCACCCTCAAAAAATAAATATTCTAAACTGTTTAGATGAAAATATAGAAACTCATTTTGGAATATCTACCCAAGAAGCAGGGGCTATAGCCTTTAAATCTTTGGATACAGCAGTAAAAGACATAGCTTCAAACAAATTTGACGTATTGGTTACTGCACCTATAAACAAAAAGAACATTCAGTCGAAAGATTTTAACTTTCCTGGACATACAGAATACCTTGCAGATTATGCCAATGAGGATAACCCCATTATGCTTATGGTTCATAATTGTTTACGCGTAGGTGTTGTGACAGGACATATTCCTGTAAAAGATGTGGCTAATACTATATCTACTGAACTAATCCTAAAAAAGCTTGAAGCACTTAACAATTGTTTAAATACCGACTTCAACATTAGAAAACCAAAAATTGCTGTGCTTGGACTCAATCCACATAGTGGCGATGAAGGTTTAATCGGAATTGAAGAGCAAACTATCATTGTTCCAGCTATTGAAAAAGCAAAGGAAAATGGAATAATATGCTTGGGACCATACCCTGCAGATGGTTTCTTTTCTGGACATAAATATGCTCAGTTCGATGGCGTTTTGGCAATGTATCATGATCAAGGCTTAACCCCGTTTAAGACCATTTCACAGGGTGACGGAGTGAATTTTACTGGAGGTTTACCAATAGTAAGAACATCGCCAGATCATGGAACTGGATATGATATCGCAGGGCTAAACCAAGCTGATGAAACTTCTTTTAGAAATGCAATTTACGTTGCACTCGACATTTATAACAATCGGTTGGAACTAAAAAAATTAAAAGCAAACGCGCTGGTTAAAAGCAAATAGTATTAGCAAAAATTTATACCTATTTGAAATATAGCCAGTAAGAATTGAATTAATCAATTATATTTATACTTTTGCAAGCCTTTTTGAAATGAAAAAAGAGAACAAACTGAAACGGCAATATGAAATACCATTTGCTATTTTAAAAGATGGCGTTCATCTTTTTGATTTTCAGATTGATAAAACGTTCTTTGAATACTTTGATTCTTTTGCTTTTGTATCAGATGGAAAATGTGAGGTTAATGTCGAGCTTGACAAAAAACCAACATTACTTAAGCTGTGTATAACTATAAAAGGATCGATTACAACCAATTGTGACAGATGTACTTTTGACTTGAATGTTGATATTGAAAGTGAAAACAGCGTTGTATTTAAATTTGGTGACTTAGAGATGGAAGAAACAGAAGAAATTCTTGTACTCCATCACCATGAGCACAAGCTTAACCTTATAAATATTCTATATGAGTTTATTTTCTTTGCTATTCCTCCAAAATTAGAACACCCAATTGAAGATTGTAATCAAGAAATGATTGATAAACTAAACGAATATATAATAACCGAAAAACCAGAGCCTGACCCACGTTGGGATGCTTTGAGAAATTTAAAATAAGATATTATGGCGCATCCTAAAAGAAAAATATCTAAAACCAGGAGAGATAAGAGAAGAACTCACTATAAAGCTGAGCTTCCTACAATTGGTACTTGTCCAACAACTGGTCAACCTCACCTGATGCATAGAGCACACTGGTTTGAAGGTAAACTTTACTATAAAGGTAAAGTTGTGATGGAAAAGTCTGTAGCTGAGTAAATTCGGACTAAGTTATTAAAGCCGTATTGGCTAATGTGAACCGCTTATAAATTTAGTGTAAAATTGTAAGCGGTTTTTATTTTTTAAACGACTTATATGAGCACCTTGTTAAAAGCAGCTATCACAGGTATTGAAGGTTATGTTCCGGACAGAGTTTTAACCAACAAAGACTTAGAAAAAATTATTGATACCACTGACGAATGGATTACTTCTAGAACTGGTATTAAAGAACGTAGGATATTAGATGACCCAAACTTAGGAACATCTGATATGGCAGCAGAATCAATTAAAAAACTGCTCACTAAAAAGAACCTTGACCCGCTTGAAATTGACCTAATCATTTGCTGTACAATTACACCTGATTTGGTGTTTCCTGCCACGGCTAATATCATTGCTGACAAGGTAGGTGCAAAAAATGCTTTTAGTTACGACCTTGCTGCGGCTTGTTCAAGTTTCATTTATGGCGTTATAACGGGATCTCAATTTATAGAAACTGGCAAATACAAAAAAGTGTTGATTTGCGGTTTTGATAAGATGTCGTCAATTATAAATTACGAAGACAGAACTACTTGTATAATATTCGGTGATGGAGGCGGAACGGCCTTATTAGAGCCTGTTGAAGATGATGATTACATCATTGACTCAATCTTGAAATCGGATGGATCAGGTAGAGCTCATTTACATCAAAAAGCTGGAGGCTCATTATTGCCTGCTTCGCACCATTCTATAGATGCTAAGTTACATCATGTTTACCAAGAAGGTAAATCTGTTTTTAAGTTTGCGGTAACCAACATGGCCGATGTTTCAGCCGAAATTATGGCTAAGAATAACCTCACTAGTGATGATGTATCTTGGTTAGTGCCCCATCAAGCAAATAAAAGAATAATTGATGCTACCGCGCGAAGAATGGGCGTAAGTGACGAAAAAGTAATGCTTAACATCCAAAAATACGGCAATACAACCAGCGGTACAATTCCTCTTTTACTATGGGAATATGAAAATCAATTAAAAAAAGGCGATACCATTATAATTAGTGCATTTGGAGGCGGTTTCACTTGGGGGTCAATCTACCTTAAATGGGCTTATAATTCGTAAATGGTACTTTCGTTCCAATCATAAAAAATATATATTTACCCCCTTAATCAGAAATTGAATTCTATGACAGTAACTGAAATTCAAAATCTAATCAAATTTGTTGCAAAATCAGGTGTACACGAGGTTGAATTAGAAACGAAAGACGTTAAACTTTTGATCAAAGCAAAAGGAAGCGAGGAACACAGAAACGGTGACACTCAAGTTATTATGCCTCAAATGCCAATGGCTCAGATGCAAGCATCTACTTTAGCTGTACCGGTTTCTGCTGACATTCAACAGCCTGCTATATCTGATGCATCAGACAGCAACTTAATCACTATAAAATCTCCGATGATTGGAACTTTTTATCGTTCATCATCGCCTGATAAGCCATTATTTGTGAATGTAGGTGACTCCATTCAAGTTGGTGAAGTTGTATGTATTATTGAGGCAATGAAACTATTCAATGAAATTGAATCTGAAGTATCAGGTAAAATAGTAAAAGTGTTGGTTGAAGATTCTACACCTGTAGAATACGATCAACCATTATTTATAGTAGAGCCTGCATAATTAAGTGCAGCTTAACATTTTGTTTTATGTTCAGTAAAATACTAATTGCCAATCGTGGCGAAATAGCTCTGCGAATAATCCGTACTTGCAAGGAAATGGGCATCCAAACTGTAGCAGTTTATTCTACAGCCGATATCGAAAGCTTACACGTTCGATTTGCAGATGAGGCGGTTTGTATTGGACCTCCTCCGAGCGCTAAATCATACCTATCTATACCAAGTATAATATCAGCGGCTGAAATCACCAATGCTGATGCTATTCATCCGGGTTATGGTTTCCTTTCTGAAAATTCTAAATTTTCTCAAATCTGCAAAGATCATAACATCAAATTTATTGGTGCTACACCTGAGCAGATTGAAGGTATGGGAGATAAAGCATCTGCAAAAGCTACAATGATTAAAGCAGGCGTTCCATGTGTTCCAGGTTCTGAAGGAATTATCACAGACGTAAAAAAAGCCAAGGTTTCCGCAAAAGAAATAGGATATCCTGTAATGTTAAAGGCTACAGCTGGTGGCGGTGGCAAGGGAATGCGAGTTGTTTGGGAAGAAAAAGAATTTGATGAACAATTGGCCAAAGCGCAAGCTGAGGCTGGTGCATCGTTCGGAAACGACGGTATGTACATGGAAAAATTCATTGAAGAGCCTCGTCATATAGAAATCCAGATTGCTGGTGATCAGTATGGGAGAGCATGTCATATGGGAGAACGAGATTGTTCTATTCAACGACGTCATCAAAAGCTCGTTGAAGAAACTCCATCTCCTTTTGTTACTCCAGCTCTTAGAAAAAAAATGGGTGCAGCGGCAATAAAAGCGGCAAAAGCTGTTAGATATGAAGGTGTTGGAACTGTTGAGTTTTTGGTTGACAAAAACAAGGACTTCTATTTCATGGAAATGAATACAAGAATCCAGGTTGAGCATACTATTACCGAGGAAGTAATAGATTATGATTTAATTAAAGAGCAGATTTTAATTGCCAACGGTGAAAGAATTTCTGGTAAAAATTACGACCCTCAAAGACATGCATTACAATGTAGAATAAACGCTGAAGATCCTTTCAATGATTGGAGACCTTCACCAGGTAAAATTACAGATTACCACGAGCCAGGTGGTCGAGGAGTTCGAATTGACACACATGTTTATGCCGGTTACTCGATTCCTCCTCATTACGATTCAATGATATCAAAGTTAATTTGTATTGCTGAGACCCGTGATGAAGCGATTAAAAAAATGGAGCGCGCTTTAGATGAATATATTGTTGAAGGTATAAAGACAACGATTCCTTTCCATCAAAAATTAATGAAAAACGAACAGTTTAAGTCAGGGGATTTTACCACGAAATTCTTAGAAGACTGGGATTATACGAAATAAAAAAAGCGGACTTTAAGTCCGCTTTTTTTGCTTAATAAACTAGTAATTAAGCCAATATTTCTTTCAGCTTATTAATTGCTTTTTCCACTCCTGAAGGGTCTGAACCTCCGGCGCTTGCAAAAAATGGCTGTCCGCCACCTCCGCCTCCAACTTCTTTTGCTATTTCTCTAATCATGTTACCTGCATGCAAACCCTTGTTTTTAACTAATGCATCGCTTACAGCCAAATTCAAGTTAACTTTTCCATTATTTAAAACAATCAATAAAACCACACTATTTTCTATTTCTGATTTAATCTGAAAACTTAAATCCTTTGCTTTTTTAGAATCTACATCAACCACTTCAGCAATAAGAATCTTGTCATTGATCACGGTCGCTTTTTGAATTAATTCAGTTTTTAAGCCAGACGCCTGAGCACTTTTCAATTTTTCAACGTCCTCATTTAATAGTTTGTTTTTCACAAATAAAGCATCAATGCTTTTTATTAAATCATTGGTTTTTAAAGAGGTCTTTAATTGTTGAATTGTATTTAGATGGCCGTTTATATAATCCAAAGCATTTTTTCCGGTTAAAGCCTCTACCCTTCTAATTCCAGATGATACAGCTTGCTCAGAAATAATTTTAAACAGTCCAATACCACCAGTAGCTTTTACATGCGTTCCTCCACAAAGTTCAACAGATTTATCAAATTGGATTACCCGTACACTTTCGCCATATTTCTCTCCAAAAAGAGCCATAGCGCCCATTTCTTTTGCATCAGATATCGGAATTTCATTATGCTCGCTCAAAGAAGTATTCTCCCTAATCATAGTGTTTACCAATTCCTCAACTTTTTCGATGTCTTCGTTGGACATTTTCTGGAAATGAGAAAAATCAAACCTTAAATAATTAGCATTAACTAACGACCCTCTTTGTTCAACATGAGTTCCTAATACTTCTCTTAATGCGTAATGCATTAAATGAGTAGCAGTATGGTTTAGTTCTGTTGCTTGTCTTTTTTCAGCATCAACTTTAAGCTCAAATGAATTTGAAACCACTTTCGGTAGACTCATTAAATAATGTACAACAACATCGTTTTCTTTTTGAGTGTTAGTTACTTTAATTTTTGATTCACCTTCAATCAGCCAGCCTGTATCGCCAACTTGTCCTCCACTTTCAGCATAAAAGGGTGTTTTATCAAATACTACATGATATGAAATTGTGCTGTTTTGAGAAACCTCTCTGTATTTGGTAATTTGTGATTCAGATTTAAGAGAATCATACCCAACAAAACCCTCTTCTTTCGATTCCTTTATAATTATCCAATCTTGCTTTTCAATTTCACTTGCATTTCTTGATCGTTTTTTCTGAGCTAGTAGTTCAGATTCAAACTCTTGAATGTCTGCTGTTTTGTTCTGTTCTTTTAATATGAGTAAGGTTAAATCAAGCGGAAAACCATAGGTATCGTACAATTCAAAAACGGCTTTACCGCTAACTGTATATCCCTTAGTTTGTTTAACAAGCACTGTTAATCGATCTATTCCTTTATCAAGTGTTCTTAAAAAACTTTCTTCTTCTTCTTTTATTACTTGCTTTATTAAGTTGCTTTGAGTATTGAGCTCTTCAAATACTCCACCCATTTTATCAGCAAGTAATTGCACCAAACTGTATATAAAGGGCTGTTTAATATTCAAAGTACTATAACCATATCTAATTGCTCTTCTTAAAATTCGCCTTACAACATAACCTGCTCCATTGTTAGATGGTAATTGTCCGTCTGCTATACAGAAAGCTACTGCTCTTAAGTGATCTGCAATTACCCGAATGGCAACATCAGTTTTAGAATCAGATTTTTTATATTTAATTCCTGATAATATTTGCAGCTGATTTATTGCTGGCGCAAACAAATCAGTATCATAATTAGACTGTTGCAGCTGCATAACCATTGCCAAACGTTCTAATCCCATTCCGGTATCAATGTGCTTGTTTGGCAGGTCGGTTAACGCTCCACTCTTTATTCTGTTGTATTGTATAAAAACCAAATTCCAAATTTCAATAACTTGAGGATGATCTTTGTTCACCAATGTTCTCCCATCAAGTTGTTTTCTTTCTTCATCAGATCGGATATCAACATGAATTTCAGAACAAGGTCCACAAGGGCCCATTTCACCCATTTCCCAAAAATTATCCATTCGATCAAAGCCTAAAATTCGATCATTAGAAATATGTCTTTTCCAAAGTTCTCTAGCCTCTGCATCTTCAGTTAACTTATCCTTTTTGTCACCAGAAAAGATGGTAATGTACAGCCTATCTTTATCAATTTTATATACATCGGTCAATATTTCCCAAGCCCATTCAATGGCCTCTTTTTTAAAATAATCGCCGAAAGACCAATTCCCTAGCATTTCAAACATGGTATGATGGTATGTATCTACGCCTACTTCTTCAAGGTCGTTGTGCTTGCCAGATACTCTTAAACATTTTTGCGTATTTGCAACTCTTAAAGAATCTGGCTTGCGATTTTCGAGAAAAAAATCTTTAAACTGATTCATTCCTGCATTAGTAAACATTAATGTTGGATCGTTCTTTTGAACAATGGGTGCAGAATCAACTATTTTATGGTTTTTAGATTTAAAAAAATCGAAAAATTGACTTCTAATTTCGTTTGAGGTCATTTATTTGGTTAAATAATAAGTTAAGTAAAACGTTCTAATTATCTGATATTTTCAAAGTTAGCCAAAAAAGATACCTTTGCAGATTGTAAAATGAATTTGTGGCGCTAAAGTATAAATACAATACCAAAACTCTATCATATGAAAAGATAGAACGTAAATTTAAGGACAGAATCCTTAAAATACTTGCCTATGCGACTACGGGAGCTATTTTCGCATCCCTATTCATTGCTCTGTCTTACAGTGTATTTGATTCTCCAAAAGAGAAAATATTAAAACAAGAGAACCAACAATTACAACTTCAGTATCAATTGTTAAACAAAAGATTAGATCAAATTACAGAGGTTGTTGGCGATATTCAGAATCGGGATGATAACATTTACAGAATTATTTTTGAAGCTGAACCAATTCCTGACAACATTAGAAAAGCTGGATTTGGTGGAGCTAACCGGTATAAAAATTTAGAGGGATTTAAAAGTTCTGAAGTCGTTATAGAAACATCTGAGAAGTTAGACCAAATAACCAAACAACTCTACATTCAATCAAAATCGTTTGATGAAGTTTATGACTTAGCTAAACGAAAAGAAGATATGCTTGCTTCCTTGCCAAGTATAATGCCAATTGCAAATAAAGACTTAACCCGCATGTCAAGTGGTTATGGAATGCGAACACATCCTATTCTGAAAATTCCATTAATGCACTATGGCCAAGATTTCACAGCAAAAACAGGTATAGAAATGTATGCCACCGGAAACGGTGTTATTAAATCTATTAGACGATCAAACCGAGGATTTGGAAATCATATCGTAATCGATCACGGCTATGGATACGAAACATTGTATGCTCATCTTAGTAAATTCAATGTTAAAAAAGGCCAAAAAATTAAAAGAGGTGAAATAATTGGTTTTGTAGGAAATACAGGAAGATCAACTGCTCCTCATTTACATTATGAGGTACATAAGAATGGTAAAAAAATAAACCCTATTAACTTTTATTACAACGATCTTTCTCCAGCTCAATACGAAGAAATGATCAAATTGTCTAGTGCACCAATTCAATCGTTCGACTAAGATGCCTTACATAGAAAGAAAAGTAGAAAAGTTGTATTACGCCATTGGTGAAGTGGCTGTTATGTTTGATGTTAACACGTCATTAATACGTTTCTGGGAAAAAGAGTTTGGTATTATTAAACCTAAAAAAAACAAAAAAGGAAATCGTCTTTTCACAAAAGCAGACATTGATAATTTTAAGCGTATTTTTATTCTAGTTAAAGAAAAGGGGTACACGCTTGAAGGAGCAAAAAAAGAATTAAAAGGAAACAAAAGTGCCCCTGTAACCAACATCAAACAAATTTCAGACAAGATGCAAACAATGCGTCAACAGTTAATTAAATTGCACGAGCAACTTTAACAGTAGTTCTTAGTCAATAAATAATTTCTTACATAATCATCTACTCCATCTTCCAACGACGTAAATGGTTTACTGTAACCATTATCTATTAATTTCTGCATATTAGCCTCTGTAAAGTATTGGTATTTATCTCTTATATCTATTGGTGTAGGTATAAAACCAATACTAGTTTCAACCTCTAACGCATTGAAAGTTGCTTTTACTAAATCTACAAAGGACCTGGCTTTACCTGTCCCCAAATTATAAAGACCGTTTTCGGCTTTATTATTCATTAAAAAACAGCATACCTCAACAACATCTTTTACATATACAAAATCACGCAATTGTTCTCCATCTTTATAGTTAGGATTGTGTGATTTGAACAAATTCATCGTACCTGTATCTGTAATCTGATTGAAGGCATGAAAAACGACTGATGCCATTCTGCTTTTATGATATTCGTTTGGTCCGTAAACATTAAAAAACTTAAGTCCCGCCCAAAAAGGGGGCTGTATTGACTGAGCAATAGCCCATTTATCAAAATCATTTTTTGAGTCACCGTAAGGGTTCAAAGGTTTTAGTTCTGAAATAATTTCATGATTGTCGTCATATCCATGTTCTCCTCCTCCGTATGTTGCCGCCGATGAAGCATAAACCAATGGAATTTTATTTTTAGAGCACCAAGTCCAAATGGTTTTTGAGTAATTTAAATTTAACTCATTAAAGATTTTGACATCAAATTCAGTAGTATCTGTTCTTGCTCCTAAATGAAACACAAAATCAACCCCCGAAACATTGTCTATTTCAGCGATAAATTCAATTCTATTAACTAATTGTTTGAAAGATTTGCCCACATAATTTTCTCTTTTATTTTCACTTGTAAAATCATCTACAAGCAGTAAATCTTCAAATCCTAATTTATTAAGCTTTGAAACTAAAACGCTGGGAATAAACCCTGCCGCACCTGTAACTACAATCATATTATGTGTTTTGGCAAAGCTATTAATAATGAATGTAATTAACCGATGGAATATTAAATTGACAGACCATTCCTATGAATTTGGAATCTGAGCATAAACACCGGTTTATAAAGCTCCTCGAAATGATATTATAACTTCAAAAAACGTGTCATCCGAGTTCCTGATTTTTGATTCACTTCTAAAAAGTAAACGCCAGCTTTTAGGGCTGAAGCATTAATCGAGAAGTTTACATTGTTAACTCTTTTTTGGCAACTATTTTTAAGATTCCATTACTAACGGATGAGTTTTCTTGTCTATCCGTATAGTGTTATAATTCACCGTTAAACCAGCTCCCTCCAAAAGATGTGAAAGCATGTGAGCTTTCTGAAAAATATAGTGGTAATTTTTGAGAGTATACTATTATTGAGCATACAGTAACACAAAGTGTGATAGAAATGTAAAAGTAATTTAGGGTTTTTATTTCACCCAATTTTTTTTCAATGTGAATTATTCAGGATAATGAAATCATAAAAAATATATTTGCCCAAATAAATTTACTTCTATGAAAGCTTTTGTTTTTCCAGGTCAAGGTTCACAGTTCCCAGGTATGGGTGCAGATTTGTTCAATACTAATTCTACTGCGGCTGAACTTTTTAATCGCGCTAACGATATTTTAGGATTTAATATCACCAACATTATGTTTAACGGAACTCCTGATGAATTAAAACAGACTAACGTTACCCAACCAGCTATTTTCTTGCATAGTGTAATATTGGCTTCGACGATCGGAAACTTTAAACCAGATATGGTAGCTGGCCATTCTTTGGGCGAATTTTCAGCCTTGGTTGCGAACAAAACACTTTCTTTTAACGATGGACTAAAGCTTGTGTCTCAACGAGCACAAGCAATGCAAAAAGCCTGTGAGGTTGAGTCTTCAACTATGGCAGCTGTTTTGGGTTTAGATGATAACGTTGTTGAAACTATCTGCTCTGAAACCGATGGAGTTGTTGTCGCTGCAAACTATAATTGTCCTGGTCAATTGGTTATCTCAGGAAGTATTAAAGCTATCAATGACGCTTGTGCTAAATTAACTGAAGCGGGTGCAAGAAGAGCTTTAATTCTACCTGTTGGAGGTGCATTTCATTCGCCTTTGATGGAGCCAGCAAGAGTTGAACTTGAAGCAGCTATCGATGCAACCAAATTTAGCCAGCCAATTTGTCCGGTTTATCAGAATGTTACTGCTAATGCAGTTTCAGATCCAAATGAAATTAAAAAGAATCTAATTTCTCAACTTACATCTCCAGTAAGGTGGACACAAACGGTTAAACAGATGATTGCTGATGGCGCTACTTCGTTTACAGAAATTGGGCCTGGTAAAGTACTACAAGGGTTAGTTAAAAAGGCTGATCGAGCAATGGAAACTTCGGGTATTTCATAACGAACTAAACGGCGGTTTTCACTTTATCCCACTTTTTTATTTGCCAATTTACTGTTACAGTAGAAAGTAAGTTTCTTTTGTTGTCAAAAGTTTTAACGATACACGTTAAATAGACCAAGTCCGCTTTTTGTAAAGGATTCAAAACTCTTCGCTCAAATTCTTCGTCATTTATTTCAAACTCAGTGATGGAGTTTGTTTTACCCTGATAATGATATTTAGCCTCTAGGCTTTCCATTATTAGTCTATATTTTTTAGGGTTTAAGCGCAATAAGAGCAACAAACCAGAAGCATACTCTGACGTGGTAACCATAGCACAGGCATGAATCCCCTTTAAATGATTCATGTTGGATCGCTTATAAGGCAACCTAACAACAACTTTTTGAGGAGAAATATAATTGACCCAAAATCTATGAGGTTTGTTAAAAGGCACCTTTCTTAACAAACTGAAATTCAAAATAAAATTCCAAATTTTAGAATCGTTCGCTTTCAATGCGGCTGTTTGCAAATTCATTTTCAAAACCTTCCTAACTCCTTATTTATTATCATAATTATTTAATATCTGATCCAATTCATCTACCTCAAAATTAACATCATCCTTCCCAATTTGATCAAAAGGATTTTCCAAGTCTTCCTGAAGGTTATCCAAACAAATCAATATTATGCTGTATAAAGCGGCAATCACATATGCAATACCATAAGAATAATCATCATAAGTACTAGCAGCATAAGGCCCATAAATTACTGGAAACAAGTAAATAAATACTTTGCTGTACGCACGTAAAGCAACAGGTGTTCTATAATAAAAGACATTTCTTACAATTCCATAGGCTACAATCATTTTGCTCACATATTGATGCAACCTTGAGATTAAACCTGCTTCAACACCTTTATTTTTGACATGAATTAATCCATTACTAAGATCTGAAAGCCTGCTGTAAATTTCTAGCTCAACTTTTTTGGCATCATCAGGTTTCATCATAAAAGTTGAGCTTATTAACTTAAACAATTCACTGATTTGTTGTTTGTATTTCTTAGGAATCTCTTCATCCAATTCATCACTCCATTCTTTAATTCCCAAATAAAGTGAAATGGCATGCGCTTTCAAATCAGCATAAAATTGGAGTGCGTGTTCTCTTCTTTTATAAGCACTATCAATTGAAAATACAATAGGAAAAACTATGGCAATACTGATCAGATAAAAAGGGAATTCTGCCTTTATTTCAAATCGAATACACAAATAGGCACAAGCAACTGCTAATGCCCCAGAAATGACCGTTTTGTAGTTAAAAATTGAAAAAAAACTTTTGAATGTTTGCATCTATTTTTTTGTTGTTCTGGCGAATGTAGTATTAATTTTTACGATGATTTACGACATCAAAATCACAACTAAAAAATATTAATTTAAATTAACAAATGCGCATTCGCCATAAATAATTAATACTTTAGTTCCATGTTAGTTAAAACCTTTGGAAGTGCAGTTTATGGAGTTGATGCTATTCAAATAACGGTTGAGGTAAACGTTGATAAAGGTCTGAATTTTCATTTGGTTGGCTTACCTGATAGTGCTGTAAAAGAGAGTCAGCAGCGCATTACTGCGGCTTTAAAAAACATTGAATACAAAATGCCGGGTAAAACCATTACCATCAATATGGCCCCAGCCGATATCAAAAAAGAAGGCAGTGCCTACGACTTAACAATTGCCATTGGTATTTTAGCTGCTTCGGGCCAAATGGAATCAAATTCAGTTTCTGACTATGTAATTATGGGTGAGCTTTCGCTTGATGGAAGTTTAAGACCTATAAAAGGTGCTTTGCCAATTGCTATTCGTGCCAAGAAAGAAGGCTTTATAGGGTTCTTTTTGCCAAGCCAGAATGCGAATGAAGCAGCAATTGTTGAAGGATTAGAAGTATATGCCATTGAAAACATAAAACAAGTAATTGATTTTTTTGATGGGGATAAAGCCCTGCTGCCTGTAGAAAGAAATTTAAAGACACTTTTTGAGGATAAAATAAATCAATATGATTTAGATTTTGAAGATGTAAAAGGACAAGAAACTGCAAAACGAGGATTAGAAATAGCAGCAGCAGGCGGACACAACATTATAATGATTGGTCCTCCTGGAGTAGGTAAGACGATGCTAGCAAAAAGATTACCCACCATCCTTCCTCCTCTTAGTTTAAATGAAGCTTTAGAAACAACCAAAATTCATTCTGTTGCTGGCAAATTAGGTAACGAAACTGCTTTGTTAACTTCCAGACCATTTCGGTCTCCTCACCATACAGTTTCAGATGTTGCCCTGGTTGGTGGCGGCTCAAATCCTCAGCCAGGTGAGATTTCAATGGCACATAATGGTGTTTTGTTTTTAGATGAATTACCAGAATTTAGTCGGTCGGTTTTAGAAGTTATGCGGCAACCTTTAGAAGACAGAGAAGTTACCATATCACGTGCAAAATCGACTGTGACCTACCCTAGCTCATTTATGCTGATTGCCTCTATGAACCCTTCGCCATCGGGGTATTTCTATGATCCAAACGACCCAAATTCTGATTCAGAACAGGTTGTAAGAAGATACTTAAGTAAAGTATCTGGCCCTTTGCTTGACAGAATTGATTTGCATGTTGAAGTGAACCCAATTCCTTACGATGAGTTATCGTCTCGACAAACAGGAGAAAATAGCCAAACCGTGCGAGAAAGAGTTATTAAAGCTAGAGAAATTCAGTCTCTGCGTTATGCTCAATACGATCATATTCATTCCAACGCTCAAATACCACCGAAAGAAATTAAAAAGGTTTGCCAAATTGATGAAAACGGAAACCAAATATTAAAACGCGCGATGGAAGCATTGGGCTTATCTGCTCGGAGTTACGCTCGTATCTTAAAAGTGGCCCGCACTATTGCTGATTTAGAAGCATCTGAATCAATCCAACCATCTCATATTGCCGAAGCAATACAGTACCGAAGTTTGGATAGAGAAGGTTGGTTGGGATAGATTTAAAGCTCTTGTAGTTATGCGACACAAGAAATACTTACTAAACAATCTAAAATAGTTTTAAGTTCTTTAGTTCTAAATTCTTTTCGATGGAGCGGTTCGAGAGGAGAAACCTTAAAATCCTTTTTTATAATTATATTTCTCATTTTACCTTTTCTATGCTTCTTCCAATAATTTATCGACTTCACTAGAAATTCTATTTGCGTAATTCTCTGAATAAACAAAAAATTTCTTTTGATTATTGTATTGAACAAAACCAAGCAAAACATGAATGGTTATCAACGGCATTTTGTTTCTAGATGCATTGCCAGAGTATTTTAGATGGGCTTTCGAATCTTATGCTTCAATATTTGCACAATAAACGGGATAGCTGAGCAATTTCAACTCTTAAGCAAAACACTGTTACGTTCACATTATAACTACATTTGCCGCTTTGAAAATCATAGCACATAGAGGAGCATCAGGGGCTTGCCCAGAAAACACATTGTCTGCAATTAAAAAAGCAATAGACATTGGCGTTGATGCTATTGAAATTGATATTCGCCTTTCCTCAGATGGAGAGGTGTTTGTGATGCACGATGCAAAAGTAAACCGTACAACAAACAGCAAAGGCTTATTGCGCAGGTTAAATAGCGAATACCTTCGTAATCTGGATGCAGGAAGTTGGTTTGACTCGCAGTTTAAAGGGGAGAGAATACCAACGTTGAGGCAGGTAATTGAAACTTGCAAAGGGAAAACCGAACTTTTAGTTGAAGTAAAATCAGCTCAGCGCTCACGATACCCTTTAATGATTGACAAAATTCATCTGTTGTTAGAGCAATATCAAGCTTTTGACTTTGTTAAAGTACAGTCTTTTGATTCAAAAATACTAGACCTATTCCACGCTAAAGATCAACGGTTTAGAATCAGCAAATTGATTGTTTACAATATCGGTTTAGGAGATAAAACAAAATTTTATTACGATGAAAAATTCAGAACTGGCAACTTGTTCTCAATCGACTACCTGGAGGGAATCAATACTAGCCAGCGCTATGTTAATCAACGCTTAATTAAGCGTGTTCATGACGCAAACAAAGAAATATATTGCTGGACAGCAAATCAGCATAGAACAATGAAAAGACTTATCAGGCTAGGTGTTGATGGTATAATCACCAATTATCCGGATAAACTAAAATTACTATTACTCGAAAACTCTATATCTCCAAATAAATAAATTTCATGAAATCAACTTCACTCATCATCAATGTAGTATTATCTATTGCTGTTGCAATTTTGTATTATTTCCAATTCAGTTCAGATAAAAGTGCTACCGTCAAAAACAAAAAGTCTATTCCTACAGGTTCCGTTGAAGGCCTAGGTAGTCAAATTGTATATTTAAATACTGACTCGTTGTGGAGTAAATATGCATATGTAGAAGAAATGAAAACGGACTTATTAGAAGAAAGACAACGTTTAGAATCGCAATTTGAAAAAGAAGCAAGAGCATTTGAGCAGTCGTATCTTAACTTTCAGGAAAGAGCTGCAATGTTTTCAGAACGACAAAGAGGAATTGAGCAAGAAGCGTTGGTTCAAAAAGAACAAGAAATAATGGCTTTGAAAGAAAACTTAGCAGGTAGGCTAGCTCAAAGCGAACAAGAAAAAAACATAGGAATTCAAGACGCTATTTACAATGTTTTAAATAAATATAATACTGAGCATTCACATACTTACGTATTAAGCATGAGCAGCTCATCTGATTTGTTGCTAGCTGATCCAAATCTAGATATTACGAATGTGATAATTGACTTGTTAAACAACGATTACCACCAAAGCAAAATAAAAACGGATTAGTTATGTTGATTGCATTAGTAAAAAAAGAAGAAAACATAGTTGAATACGTTCTGTATATGTGGCAGATTGAGGATATTCTACGCGCCAACAACATGGAGATTTCGTCGATAGAAAAATTGGTGATCAGTCAATACAATGTAGAAGCAGATACGCAGCTTGCTATTAGAGATTGGTACATCGATTTAATTTCTAAAATGAAAGATCAAGGGAAAGTGAACAAAGGACACCTTTTTGAGATTCATGAAGTAATACATGAACTCAACTTTTTACACAACACTTTGCTCAACCTTACAAAAGATAAGCAGTACAATGCATTGTATGAAGAAGCAGAACCAAACATCAATTTGCTTCGTAAAAAATCACCAGAAACAGCTATGAATATTATTGAAACATGCTTAAATGGTGTTTACGGTGTGTTGATACTAAGACTTAAAAAACAGGCAATAACCCCAGACACTCAGGCCGCTGTTGAATCAATATCAAGACTACTTGCTTTGCTTGCCTTAAATTACAAGCAAATTAAAAATGAGCAATAGGCTGTTAGCAATTACGTAATAGCCTCAATAATCTGAATATAGTACTTTGTAGTTTAGCCAAATGATTCGAAGTATTGTAACAAACCTCTTGCTTTTTGTTAGCTTTAGCGTTTGGGCTCAGAAACAAACCCGGTCTCAATACATTGACAAGTACAAACAAGTTGCTGTTAATGAGATGAACAAAACCGGTATTCCTGCTAGTATTACATTAGCACAAGGAATACTTGAAAGTGGTGATGGCAATTCAGATCTAGCAACAAAGGCAAACAACCATTTTGGAATAAAATGCCACTCAAGTTGGACTGGGAAAAAATACATTCACGACGACGATAAAAAAGACGAATGCTTCAGGGTATATAAAAGTGCTGAAGAATCGTATCGAGATCATTCAGATTTTTTAGTCAACAAATCAAGGTATGCCTTTTTATTTGATCTAAAACCAACCAATTATAAAGGCTGGGCCAATGGTTTGAAAAAAGCTGGTTATGCGACCAATCCTAAATACCCCGGTTTATTAATCAAACTAATTGAAGAGGATCAACTTTACAACTTCGACAATGATAAATCTGCAATTGCTAGAACTTCAAAAGATGACAAATCAGTAAAAAGCAATAACCGAAAACCTAACAAACCGGCGAAAGTGGTTAATGTAAAATCAAATTACAACGTATATTATGCTTCATCTGAAATAAAAGTCAGCGATAATTATATCAAATATTATACAGCACTCGGTGGTGATACCTATCTAAGTATAGCTAATAAATTTGAAATGCGTTTGTGGCAACTGGTGAAGTATAATGATTTACAGAAAGACGCTATTAAGCCAAAATCAGGCGACAAAATATATCTTCAACCAAAAAGATGGAAAGCTTTTGAGAAATTCCATCTTGTTAGATCAGGCGACACTGTTGAAAGCGTTTCTCAAAATTATGGCCTTAAACAAAAGTGGGTTATTAGCAGAAACAAACTTTCTGGGGAGCAATCTTTGATTGCTGGTAAAAAAATTAAACTTAGGTAATTAAATTCCTAATTTGTGCACTAGTTTAATGAATAAATCTAGAATAGAACCTGTATAAAGCTCTGTTAAAGTAGCGGACAGCAGTACTGCTATAATTTGTGCCTGTTAATTCAATCTTAGCTTATGTTGGCGACAATGTTTATTCATACGTCAGCTTTAACTCATTCCATTATGTCGTTTTCGTCAAAATTATCAGAGGAGGGTAAACAGTGGATTGAAGAGTGGACGAAAAGAACTTCTCTAACCCAAGGTAAAACTGGTTTGACCACTTGTAGGCTTACTCATGGCAAAAGACGCAATTAATCAAGCCCAATCATAATAAACGATCCCCAATTAATTGGTTCGTCGTATTTACTACGTATGTGATTTTTGGCTTTGATAAACGACTTTCTTTTGTCGCCAGTCTTAATCCACTCTTCATAGAAAGTATTCATTAACTCTTGTGTAGCTTGGTCGTTTACTTTAAACAAACTCATAATTACATTATTTGCTCCTGCAACCAAAAAGGCGCGCTGTAAGCCAAGTACAACTTCGCCTGCTTTAATTTCACCTAAGCCTGTTTCACATGAACTAAGAACAACTAATTCGGTGTTATCAAGGTGCAGGTTCATCGCTTCGTAAGCGGTAAGTATACCTTCTTGTTTGTTGAGGTTGTAAAGATTCTGCTCTGTAATTAAACTTGCTGCTCCTGTAAACATTAAGCCTGCTTTCATTAAAGGATTATTGGATTCGTGACTAGAATGATGAGCTCCAGGGTCTTCATCAATAAAAAAGCCATGTGTTGCTAAATGAAATACTGTAGGGCTTTCCATCTCTTTAACTTCATCTTCGGTAGCATCAGCCCCAATATACAACTGCGTATCCCAATGGTTGGCTTTCATAAACGCTTCAAGGTCCGTCACTTCTTTTTCTGCACCCAGCAGTGGGTCAACTGAACTTTGACGCCCTGCAATTGCTTTTACATTAGAACCATCATGACCTTTTTTAAAATCAGGGTTCCCAAACAAAATAATAGTTGACTTAAAAATATTATCACCTTCTACATCTTTGTGATGTTTGTGTTTATTCATTTCAACCAAATCCTCTTTAATCCTTACTCGGTTATGGAATATATCCTTAGAATTACTAATAGTGTAGAACTCATTTTTATCAATCATAAACACTTCATTATCGTCTTGAAGAACTTCTACATTAAGCTGACTGAATATTCCAGCAGGCGATAAGAAAACTTTATTCCCATCAGGCACAACGGCATCAATTGATGCCCAGAAATTAGGGTAGGAATACCTGTCTTTTCCTTTGTATTTAACCATGTCACGGTAATGCTTAAAAAATTTACCTTCTAAATCGTTACCGTTTGGCAACACCACCAATTTTGGTTGCCTTTTGGTAGACTTACTGACTAATAAATTGGCATATATAACCGAGTCTGTTAGCTCCGTATCAAAATATCTAAATCTAATTTGCTCTATAACAGTTTCACCTGGCCTGAGCTTATCTTGAATGGATTTCCAAGTAAGATCATCTTCGTCTCCCTTGTGAGAAAAAATCTCAGATTTTTGACTCAGCTCTTTTTCTAATTTATTGATTTCGATGTGTAAATCTTCCAAATTAATTCCTGAGCCTTTGAGTTCGTCATTACTCATAGAAATAGCACGAGTTAGAAATTCTTTTTTGCCAACCCATGTATAAAAAGCTAAAATTAACTCTTGATCTCCACTATTTAAAATACGTTGTTTAATTTTAATCATTGAAGAAAGCAAAATGGTCTTAGTAGATATTTTATAGTCATACATCTTTTGAAGCACCTCAGGCTCCTGATCTTTAAAGTTAATTGCTAACGAATTGAAAATCTCAAAATCTTCCTTAATCGAGTTCCAATATTTAGCTTTTTCATTTTCACTCAATGCTGGGAAATAATTTTTTATGTACAATAAATATTGAGCAAGAGTAGCATCAAAAACCTTTAAAGATCTACTATAGTCACCTTTTGCATAATAACTTCTTGCTAATAACCCTTGCGTTTTAACATATTTAGGATGTTCTATAGAAAACAAAGACTCGTATAATTCAAGTGCACCTTCGAATTCACTAATGGCGTTATCGTAATTTTTCTTTTGATATTGAATTTCACCATTCAACATAATATTATCTGCAGTCTTAACGTGGTTCTTGCTCAACTTTTCAATCCAAATATTACGGGCTTCGAGTATCGTTTTTTCAGCATTATAGTATTTTCCTTTGCGCATAAAAACTTCAGACTCAAGCTGGAGCACTTCAGCATACTTAGGATGCATCTTCCCCAAATTTTCATCAATAATTCCTCTAATTTCTTCGAGGAGTTTTAAAATCTCATCATTGTTATCTCGATTCTCAATCATCACTTTAGCTAACTGAGTAGCAGGTTTTATAGCAGTTATACTTCGTTCACCAAACATTTTTTTGTTCTGTTCAATGATATCAAGATAAATGCGTTCTGCTTTAACATAATCACCCATCTTTAAGTAAACTAAAGCTAATAAATTAACTCCACCTAAGAATGCTGTTGACGTATCACTAAATACTTCTTTAGCAATTCTTACACCAATTTGAGTTGCCATTTCCGCCTTAACAAAATCACCTTTAAATAGAAACAGTTTACCTAATAATAAATTAGGCTGAATCATCTGATTATGATCATCGCCGTACTTTGCATACCTAATATCTAATGTTTTAAGAAGTAAATCAAAAGCTTCATCATATCGGCCAGTTTGAATATATAAATCTGCCAATTGCTCAGCATTCGAAGCGTTTGGCGAATCATCATAATTACTTAATTTTTTAGTTAACTTATTCGCTTGCCTAATAAGTCCTTCAGCATCTTCATTTTTCCCATTAATATTGAATAATTCAGCTAATGTTCTTATCGCATTAATATAATCTAAAGATTTTTTCCCTTCCTCATCTTTTATGATATCAATGGCTTTTAGCAATAAGTTTTCAGCACGGTTAAAGTCTCCTACTTTAATCATAATTTCAGCTAATTTTTCTAAACCAACCCCGTAATACTTGTTTTCTTGTCCATGTTTTTTGTTAATTATTGCTAATGCTGTTATGACTGCTTCCTCTGCTTTGCTGAATCTATCCGTTAAAATGAATAAATCCGCATACGTTATTAAAAGCTTAAAATAATCTGTGTGATAAGGATGTAATTGGGCTTTGGCAGCTATGCCAAAACTTTCATCAAAAATATCTTCAGCCTTTCTAAAATCATTATTATAATTAATCTCATATTGCGCCATTTTCAGACGCTCTAGATGGTACTTTGGTGAGTTCTCGCCATAGTTTTCTTTGTAAATCTCTACTGTATGATCTAAGAACTTTTTGGCTTCATTTAATTCCGAATTTCTTCTTTTTATTTTAAAAAACAGCTCGTTATAAGGTATTTTACTAACGTGAAATTTGGGTGTTTGCTTTTGTAATCTTTTATAAACCCTTCTGAGTCTTCTTTGCGCTTTTTTAGGGTGAGAATAATACAAGCCTTGATTCAATACTCGCTCTGTTGTTAAAAAATAAGGTGACTTTTTTGAATATTTAGATTTTGCTTCATCTTCAAATTCCTTTGCAGACCTTCTAAAATTACTATAATCATCAAGTTTAATGTAATTTAATGTTTGGCCTTCTTTAATTCCGTAATACAATTTACCAGAGCTTGACACTTTACTCGTTTTATTGATTTTCTTTCTTGCTTTCTCATATAATTTAGCGGCATCATGGTACTCTTCTTGAACCGATTTTAGATTAGCATAAGACAATAGGTTATCTAAATAAATAGCGTTTTTCTCACCTAATAACTTTTTTATTCTCTTTTTATGATTTCTTTCAAAAAGAGAATCTGCTTGAGGGTAGTTACCTGATGCAAATAAGAATTTGGCCTCAAGCAGATATAGTTTAGCCAGATGATACTCTCGTTTTTTGAGCTCTTTCTTTTTGATTTTTTGGTTTTTATTTGCTGATTGGTCAACTAAATGTAATTTCTTTTTGGAAATACGTTCGTGATACTTAACCGACCGTGATAACAATTCAAGGCCTTGCTGAAAATACCCAAGATCTTTTTGAGTTTTCATCATTACATATGCAAAATTGTAGAACAATGCAGAGTCATTATTTAGCCCTAAAGACGTGATAGAAACAGAATTGAAGTTATTGGTAGAATTTTCATTTGCCGTACTTTCTGCCCCCCCTAAATCTATCGAACTCAAATCAGTTGCTTCCTTTTTCATTGCAGTAATCACCAATGTATCTTTAAGCTCATCGACAAATTGTTTAATTACAGCATCAGCTCTGCCTGTAACCGCCTTATCTAAGGCTTTGATAAGCGAGTCATCGTACATCCTCAAAAGTTCGTAGGCCTCTTTGTTTCTTCCAATACTATTACCTACTTCGGCAACTTCAACCAACGCCCTTTTATAATAAAAACTTTCAGGGGTCAAGTATTTGTTCATTATGGTTAGCGATGAATCAAATAATTCTGTAGACTCCATAAACTCCCCTTTCCCATCTAAATATTTAGCTTTTTTTGCTAAATCAATAATAAAAAATGCATTAGTTTTTGATTTTTTACCATCCTTACGCACACGCATTCGCATTCTACCATAACTTAAACCATAGGCACCATGATCGTAATGCATGTCTGAAACAGTTACGCTTCTGTTCCATTTATCAAGGTATTTCTGGAATCCCTTCTCGCTCACCGTAATCTTCTCCATTGATGGTGTTTCACCAAGCTTATTTTGTTCAGAAACTTCGTCAATAACCTTTGTAGTTTTAACAGTGGTTATCTGGTTGTTTAAATTGTTCTCTTTGGAATGGGGTGGAGTTGTTTCAAAAGATTGAGCAAGTACAGCGCCTGCGCTAAACAGCATTGCAATCATTAGCAAATACTTAATCATTGCACTTTTAAAAACATCTGCCATTTTATCAAACTTATTATTCATAGTCCTTACCGAAAGTAAAGTTTAACCCAAATCTTGTATGAACAACTCGTGTATTGTACCATTGCATAAACGACATAATATTATCGGTTATGACATATATCTGTAATGGACCTAAACTAGCTGACATTCCTAAACCAATATTCCCATAGCTTCCACCCTGTATAGAGTAATTAGCACTAAGGCTTATAATATTACGGATGGTAGTATTAAGCGAAACACTGCTAGAAGTAACCAGCTTGCCTCTTACAATTTGACTTCTTGATAATACTCCTACCCTCAATCTATTTGATAAATGATATTGAACTCCTAAATAAATTTGAGTATTTAATGCTGTTGAGAAATCACCTGTAGTTCTTTGAATATCGGTAAAAGTTGACAATACTGAATCTAACAATGGTCCAACAAACGCGTTGCTAGGCTGACTGCTTGCGCTATCTAATGGGTCAGCAATATCAAATAAATTAATACCTTCAAAGGTAAATTCTTTATCTTCTACGGTGTAATTTGCTGTATGGGCCCTCCATGTTATACTTCCTAAATCTATCACTGATCCACTAAAGGTTACCACATCAAACAAATTATAATTAAAACCAAAATCTAAACTATATCCATTGTTCCTAGAACCAACAAAGTAATTCTGTAATGTTGAAGGTTTTACGTAAAAATTAATCAAATCTTGCTGAGTAGAATTTGAATCAATAAACGTTTTTGTAACCGCAGTATCTATTGAAGTATTAATCTCAATAGAAGCATCTGCTGTTATGCCATAGTTATAAGCATCAGTTGTAATACCAATATCTGATTGTTTAGTATACAGTGCCTCATGCCCCACCAAATAGTTTATTCTGCCTCCTATTGACAACGATGGAGTAACTCTACGATTAATCCCGAAACTATATTGGGTGAAATGTAAAAAATCTACTCCCAATCCATCAAATGCAATTCTTTGCCCGATAAAATCTGAACTGGCATTTCCTTCCCAAGCTAACTTGAATAAATCTTTAGGATAGGTGAAATTTAAATTTATCTTATCCGTAACTCCCATTGAAATATAGTTATTACCTACTTTAAATCCAAGTGAGAATATATCAGTACGTAAATAAGTTGACAAACGATTCCTTTCATTCATCTGAGCAATAGCATCATCCATTTCAATTCTCAAGGAGTTATCGCTGTTTATTTTCACAAAATCATCATATGCAAAACCACTATTACCAACGCCTAGGTAAATAGCAGAAACTAAGGGTAAACCAATGTTTAATTTACTAAACGGTCTTGCTGCAGGGTTAACAGAAACCACTTGAGGTACCGCTTTCATTTGATACAAAGTGAAATCGTTTTGTGCATTACCCATAAACGCAACAAAAAGTAAGAGTCCCGATAAACCTATTTTTTTTCTCATTCAGGTAGTGATAATTCAATTTCACCTTTGAGTTTTATTCCTACGGATATTCCCAACTTATAATCATCATAAAACGCTATGGATTGGTTAGGAGCATTATAGGTACTCATCCTCGTTTGCAAAATCATTTTTTCAGCTTGAAAAAGGTTTACGGCTTTGACTTTATCAAGGATTATTAATAGTTGGTCTTCAATTACATCACTCTGATTAACTTTACCTTGAGCGTCTGCTATTCCTGCTTTAAAAATATGTTTGGTCGAAGTTGTTAAGAGAGAGTCTATAACACCTCTTTCTTCATTGTACAAATAAATTTGAAGATATGCATCGATTGGCAATCCATTTGTAATTCTTAGGTTTAAAGTTGCGGAATCTAATTCTTCTATAGTTTGGTTTAAGCCAAAATCCAAGGTATCAGTTAAATGAAAATCGTTAACCAGTCCTTCTATTGGCAGCACTGCTTTACAGGTGATGTTAAAAAAGCTTTGGTCGCTAATAAAGTTATAGTGCGGTGCTGGTCCAGGGTTTACTTCAGCATCTACTTTATACACTATAAATTTTGGAGTTGGTTTTAAAATATTCGCAAAATCGGTGTTTGATTTATCAATTTTAACTTCAGTTGTTGCTGAATCGCCAAGTTCTAATGGCGAGTTTATGACAAACGGATTTTGAAACGTGCTATAAAGAATATCAAATTTTTCACCGGTGGCGGCATTTTTAGTGTATAAATCAGTAAATGATAATTGAAAAGGTAATCCGATGCCATTAGTAAACTTCAGATACAACTGCGGGTTTGTTAACTGTATATCTCCTAACCCAGAGGCTTTCTCGAAAATATCAAGACGTAATGAATCATGCACAACTGTTGTTGATTGATTACCAAAATCACCAATAATATGTTCAATCTTAAGATCTTTTAATCGAAATGTAAATCCAAAATTGTCTGCGGACTCTATTACGTCACCGCTAGCCATAGCCAAAACCGCCTTGTAGTCAATTGTTATCTTGTTATCAGCATTGCCTACTCCCTCAAAATCAATGACTGCTCCACCTAAATCAATGTTTAATGTTCCGGTAGTTCCTGGTTTTATGGATACCGAGTCTCCCAAACTTTCACCAGAGGGCATTACAATTGATGGAATTTTTAATGCTAATTCAAAATCTTTAGTGACTCCAGGCACATTTACAGTGATTTCTAGTTGTAGTACACCTGATTTCAATTTCAATTCTTTCAGTGTCATTCCTGAATCGGTAGGAAATTCAATTTCCTCAATATCATCAAAAGCAAATTCTTTAGGAGCAGTTGCCGTTATCTTGCCTGGAAAACCTAAAGGAATTTGATATGAAAATTCTTGATCTAATGATGGAATGAGCGAAAAAGGATTAAACGTTTGTATTTCAGTTTCATAAACCAAAGTTATTTTTCCATCTTTATCCGTCTGAACAACATCAAGATTGTTGCGAGCTAGCAAATCTGCAACGCTAATTTCTGCATCCAATAAAGGAACAGCGATTTCGGGTGTCCAAAGTAAGGGCTCAAAGCCATCAATATTGTATCGTTTGTCGCATCCTTTTAGGACTACTAACATAAACAAGAGAAGAGCAATGTGGCTCAGCAGATTTGTTTTGGGTTTTGTTTTATTGTTCATCACCAATATTTAAATTTAACCATTCCTCAACTTGATGCAAGCGGATTAATTTAAAGAGTACATCATTAACTTCTTATTACCTGAACCTACAACCATATTGTAAGACCCATCGTTGTTTAAGTCACCTATTAAAACCGATGTTGACCCTTTAATAGGGTATTCCTCAACGGATATCCCAAAATGGTTAATCAAAAATACCCTTTTTTCTTTTTGAAGGGTTAACACAATTTTAATGATTCCGTTTTTATCAACATATACCTGTGGTGAAAGCAGATAATCATTATCAAACTGTTTCTCAAACAGCAACCCTATTTGATCATCGTAAAGCAGACAAGTATTTACATCAGCGAACAGATGGTACTTCGCGCCTACTTCTAACGTTATTGGATAATAGGTGTGTTCAGATCTTATAACATGATCTGTAGTGGTGATGGTTTTCTTGTCGCTACACGAAATATTCACAATATTTCCAAGGGAATCAGATGTGATAAACAAAGTGTTTTCAAGCGAATTAGACTTTTGAAGAAACACTCTTTCAACAGAGCCTTCAGGTAGTGTTTCTTTTAACTTGAGCCTAGCTTCACCTTTTCGGTTTAAAAACTCAATTAATCCGTTGTTGTAAATTACCGATATGTAATCTTTAGATTTTATTTTAAAGAAATCTAGCTTTGCAACGTTTGAAGTATTCTTTGATTTGTAATTCCAACCTTTTACAATTGAACCTCCAATTGTTCTATTTTGTAATTTACCATCTTTGGTAGGAATTAAAACTCGGTATTCCCGATTTTTATCATAATCAAGTAAATGAACTGATCCCGCAATTCCTTCTTTTATGATAATTGGGTAATTATCAACATTTTTGCCGTTTCTGTCGATTAAATAAACGGCGTTAGAAGTGTTAAAAAGCAACTGATATTTATTGTTTTTATAAACATCAACCATATAAATTTTATCCACTATTCTGTTGTTCAATTGACTCTCCCAAAGCACTTTTCCTGTATTTGAGACTAAGTATGTTTTGTTGTTTGCATCTTGAACGAAAATCTCTCTTGATTTGGTATAGTGGTTAATAAACACAAATGGCTTAGATACTATTTGTGTATCTAACTCAAGCTCCCATAACGATCCTGTTTCTTGTTTGTAATCGGGATTATGGTTTAAAAAAATATTGCTGTAAAATAAGTTATTGCTTCCGCTGGATACTTGGAAAGTAACATTTTCGAAATTTTTAATACTCTCGAAATTTTTCTTTAAAAACCGAAATGATGGCCTTTTTAAAACGGATTCAAAAAGCTGATTTGATTTTGAGACATTACAATACACCATGTAATTTGTTTCGCTTGATAAATGCTCAGAAAAAGCTTTAAATCCATTCTTATTAGTTAATGTGTTTTCAGCAATATTCTGGTTGACAAGTTCTTTTAACGATGAAATTGTATTAGAGAAAATCAAATAGTTTGAAAAAGTCATGTAGTAATTGCCTTCAATAATACCAAAGCCATCACCAAATAAGTCAGGCAATAAGCTGTTCACTTGGCATTGATAAATGATCTTTTTATCGTCGTTAAAATTTATTGAATCAACTCTAAAACTAACAGCGGACAATTCTTTTTCTGATTGCGATAGGTTTGAGCTTCGAAAAAATGCAAAAGAATTCCTCTCTACATCGCTTAACACAGGTTGAGTAATAAACAAACCAAACTCGTTTTGAGTAAAGTTTATTAAAGCATTTATAGCTGATTCGCCGTAAATTTCTCTTTTACTTTTTATGTTCTTTTCATAATCGAAAATTTGGTTGCTTGATGATAATTCAGATAAGTAATTTTTGTAATAAGAGTTGAAATCGCTCACGCCATAATGAAGAACAAAGCAGGTGTTTGAAGGTAAAATTTCAGCAACGCTAAAATCTTGTGAACTCTGACCTTTAAAACGATTTAAAAACAATGTTGTTGAATCTGAAACTTGACAAAACCCACTTAAAAACAACGAGTTTGGTTTTAACATTAAGTCATAGGCCATCCAACCACTAAATGGTGTTTCAAATTTCTGTGTACTGCCATTAAAAACAGTTGCGGCAATTGTTTGCATTGTTTCAGGGTTAATCAACAAATTACCATTATTACCATTGCCCTTTGTTTTGTAAACTTTGTTAAAAGAGGGTTTATCAAGTAATGACTTACCCGAATTTAGTTGCCTAATAGCGTCTTCAACCAACATCTGGTTTAACGAAATAACTATTACGTCTTTATAAAAAGTATAGAAAATACTATTGCCATTTGACTCAAATGACACTAGTTTAGCCTGATCGTATTGCTTTTCTTTTTTGTTGTAGTCGTTGCTAAAATAAGCCTCGAGCTTGGTAACAAACGCATCCTCATTTTGTGTTGGTGGAATGCTGAAAGTGAAAAGTAAATCAACGTTTTTCGCCCCTGATTTATGTAATGATATGGTTATTGTTAAATCAGCAAAAAATGTTTTTAAGTTTAAATCTTGCTCAAGTGCCGAGTCTAATTGAGTGAAAACCGAATCGTAGGTCGCAAATGTTTCAAATGAACGAAGCTCTGAGAACAGTAAACTGTTCAGCGATTCGTTTTTCCAATCTTTTAAAAAATTGTTCGATTCAAATACAAAAGCCGCTTGCGTGGGAACTGCATTTAGAGATATGTTCACATCTCTGTTTATTGAACGCATGTAAAAGTACCCGGATAAAACCGAACCAATAAAAATTACAATAACTACTACAAATAATAATACTCTATTCATCTCACTTTTAAGATCGCTAAAAATAAGCTCAAAGAACCGCGCTATTAAGTTTTTCGTAATCTAATATTAACAGTTTAAAGTGAACTAACAATTAAATTTAAAGGATCATCCTATCCTTCAATTTAACGGCTTGGCGGCGGCTAATTTCAATTGCCTTTTCATCTTTTAAAGTAACCAACAAGCCTCCATTAAACCAACTTTCGATTTTTGCAACCTGTTTTAAATTTATAATATGTTTGCGGTTGGCTCTAAAAAAATCTTTATCGCTCAACCTTCTTTCAAGGTTATTTAATGACTTAAGAATCAATGGCTTACTTTTATCAAAATACACTCTCACATAATTACCTTCACTCTCAAACAGCCGAACATTTTTTAACTCAACAAACCAACATTTATCTCCATCTTTTATAAAGATTTGATCGTTACCGTCCAGCACTCCCTTAGGATCATCCTTTTGCTTTTCAGTTTCTTTTTCATTGCTTATTTCCTCTCTTACTTTGTTCAGAGCTTCTTGCAACCTGTTTTCTTCCACTGGTTTCAGTAAGTAATCCATGGCCGAAACCTCGAAAGCTTTTAGAGCATACTCATCATAGGCCGTTACGAAAATCACGTTTGGTACTCTTTCTAAAGCCTCTAAAAATTGAAAGCCATCTTTACCTGGCATTTGAATATCTAAAAATATTAAATCAGGTTGATTGTCTTTCAAGTAAGCAATAGCTTCATCTGCATCTCCAAATTCACTAACAATATCAACATCGCTATGAACTTCTAGAAGTCGTTTAAGTTCCTGTCTGGCTAATCGTTCGTCGTCAATTATTACTGCATTTATCATGATTATGAAATTTTAAGATTCTGTGGAATTGTAAGTGTTGTTTTGACTTGATTATCTCCAAAGTTATTAATTGCAAACAAGTCTTCTCTTCCAAAAAGTAGACGCAACCTTTCTTTTGTATTCTCAATACCAAAACCCGTTTCAGGCTTTTTAGACTTCAAGTATTTACCTGTGTTCAATATTTCTACGTTTAATAAACCATCTTCTTTTTTAGCCGTAACTTCGAGTTCTCCTCCTTTAGGTAGCTTGGAGATACCGTGCTTTATACCGTTTTCAACCAATGTTTGGACCATCATCGGGGGAACCATTAGGGTTAGGCAATCGTCTTCTATATCGATGTTGTAACGCAATCTTTCTTCAAATCGAGCGCTTTCAATTTCTAAATAATCTTTCACCATAGAAATTTCTTCCTGAAGATTTGTCACTTTTTTTCTTCCCATTAACAAGTTATTTCGGAGCACATTTGACAATTGAGTGATAACTTGTTTGGACTTTTTAGGATTCTCATCAACCAGAGCCCTAATACTATTCATTGCATTGAAAATGAAATGAGGGTTTAGTTGTGACTTTAGTTTGTTAAGTTCGATTTCGCTCTTACTTGCCTCCCACCTCAGGTTTTTAATTTCTTCGTTTTTGTAATTCTTAAAAATGTGAAAAACAAAGTAGAACATGCTCCATAATAAGATCAATATTTCCCATCCAAGGTATTCTTGTACAACGCCAATCCAATCAATTGCCTGACCTCTGAAAAATAGCGTATAGGTTGTCCCAAAATAGACAAGTTCAAAAACTAAACTAAAAAACAAAGTAGCGCCTAAAATTCTGGGAATCAGTCCTATTATATTGAATCTTAGCCAATCGAGTTTTAAAATAATTTCACGATAAGTATGTGATATACTGACACCTAAAACATAGGCCAAAGCCAATGGTAAAACCAAACTAATATTAACTGGATAACCTCGAAATTGGCTAAAAATAAAGGCTGTCAGAATGTAAAAAAACCAACCGCCAAGTTGTAAGCTCCAATAGACTCTGTGTTGATTAAAGTATGATACATCCATGTACCAAAGGTAAATTAGATTTTAAGCGAAACGTTGTTTTATAGAAGAAAGGAGAATGGTACAAATGGCTGGTTAAATTCTAGATTCATTGGGATTTATCAATCAAACCCCACATTACCCTGAACACCTCCACAGTGTAAGATGATTATTGAATCACCATCTTTAAACTTACCAGATTTAATCATCTGGTACAAACCGAACATCATTTTACCGTTGTAAACCAAATCAAACTGAACGCCTGTTGATTCTTTTAACCAAAAAACAAATTCCTTCAGCTCTGGTTTTACTTTTCCAAATCCTCCAAAATGATACTCAGTTACTAAATGTAAATTTTCCATTTGTTCATCAACAAACTCCTCATCTAAAAAAGTGCGATACATTAAATCGGAAACCTCTCCTCTTAAAAAATCACCTTTCTTAAAAGGAGTAAAGCCTAATATTGGCTTGTTCATAGAATTGGCAGCCAACATACCTGCTAATGTTGTTCCTGTTCCAATTGACGTACAGATAAAATCGATTGCTTTAAAGGCTGTTTCACTTTCAGTTATTATTTCCATGCAACCTTCAACTCCCAAAAAATTTGCTCCACCTTCAGGTATTCTGTAATGAGGACCAAACTCATCTCTTAACTCTTGTAAAAAATCTGGTTCGTTCTTAAAACGGTATTCTTCTCTACTAATCCGTTTGACTTCCATTCCACACTCTCGAACAAACTTCAATGAATGATTTTCTAAATCAGCATCCAAACCACGCACTATACCAATAGATTTTAATCCTGCTTTATGCGCTGCATAAGCGGTTGCCACCAAATGATTTGAATAAGCACCGCCATATGTTAAAACCTTAGTGAACTTTTGTTGTTTTGCATTTAGCAAGTTCAATTTTAATTTTCGCCACTTGTTTCCAGAAACTACAGGATGAATTAAATCATCACGTTTCAAGAACAATTTTAGGGTACTTCCTGTTCCATCTGCAAAGGCAAAGGACTCAATTGATGATGGTATATTTAATTCTTTTTGATTCATGACTAAACGCTATGCAAAAAAATCAGATTTTTGTAAACTATGGACGACATGAGCGGATTTTCATCAAAACCTAAGTTAAAAGACGATGAATTCTACTATAGCCCTGAAGGATACTTGGTTTTTACTGAAAAATATCTTTCAAAAAGAGGGTTTTGTTGTCAAAATGGATGCAAACATTGCCCCTATGGTTTTGTGAAATCGAAAGGTCGCGTTGTAAAGCAGAGAATAACGAATTTAAAAAGCAACAAAAAATGAGTCTATCTTTTAAGGAAGAAATTCTAGAAGGAATCACTAATCAGCTTCCTAAGGCTAAAGATTACGATACCAGTGTAAATCATGCTCCGAAAAGAAAATCGATTTTAAACGAATCAGAAAAGAAACTTGCAATAAAAAATGCACTTCGCTATATCCCTGCCAACTTACATGCTCAATTGGTTAGTGAGCTTAAAGAAGAACTTGATAAATACGGGCGTATCTACATGTACCGCTATCGCCCTACTTACGAAATTAGCAGTAAATCAATATTTGATTTTCCGCACAAAAGCATTCAAGCGGCAGCAATAATGCTGATGCTTTCAAATAACTTAGACCATTCAATTGCCCAGCATCCACATGAGCTAATTACTTATGGTGGTAATGGTGCCGTTTTTCAAAACTGGGCCCAATACAGACTAACCATGCAGTATTTGGCTAACATGACTGATGACCAAACCTTAGTTTTATACTCCGGTCATCCGATGGGTTTGTTTCCATCGCATAAGGATGCGCCTCGAGTTGTGGTTACTAATGGAATGATGATTCCGAATTACAGCAAACCCGATGATTGGGAGAAATACAACGCTCTTGGTGTTACCCAATATGGACAAATGACAGCTGGCTCTTTCATGTACATAGGCCCGCAAGGAATTGTACATGGAACAACCATTACCGTGATGAACGCTCTTCGTTTAAAAGGGGTAAAAGATCATGAACGTGGAGGAAAACTATTCATAACGGCAGGTCTTGGTGGCATGAGTGGTGCTCAACCAAAAGCGGCTAATATTAGCGGAGTGATTAGCGTTACTGCAGAAATAAATGCACTTGCTGCAGAAAAAAGACACCAACAAGGTTGGGTTGATGTGTTAGTTTATGATATCAATGAGCTGATTGAAAAAGTAAAAGCGTCTTGCACAAACAAAGAAACAATATCATATGCTTTTGTTGGCAATATAGTAGATGTTTGGGAAGCTTTCGCTGATGCTGATTTGTATATTGATATTGGATCAGATCAAACATCCTTACACAATCCATGGGCAGGAGGCTACTACCCTGCTGGTTTAACTTTGGATGAATCGAACGACATGATGGCTAATAACCCTGATTTGTTTAAAGAAAAAGTTCAAGAATCGTTGCGTCGCCATGTTGCTGCTGTAAACAGACATACTGCCAGAGGAACCTATTTTTTCGATTACGGAAATGCATTTTTGTTGGAAGCCAGCCGTGCCGGTGCAGACATCATGAAACCCGATGGAACTTTCAGATATCAATCGTACGTTCAAGATATTATAGGCCCTATGTGTTTTGATTTTGGCTTTGGTCCTTTCAGATGGGTTTGTGCATCAAGCAACCCTGATGATTTAGCAAAAACAGATAAAATTGCTTGCCAAGTTTTACAAGCTCTAAAGTTAGAATCACCTGCTGAAATTCAGCAACAGATGGCTGATAACATAAAATGGATTGAAGAGGCTGGCAAAAACAAAATGGTTGTAGGCTCACAAGCACGTATTTTATATGCTGATGCTGATGGCCGAACCAAAATTGCAGCTGCTTTCAACAAGGCTATTGCTGATGGTAAAATTTCTGCACCCATAGTTTTGGGTCGCGATCATCACGATGTTTCAGGCACAGATTCTCCTTTTAGAGAAACGTCAAATATTTATGATGGCTCGCAATTTACAGCTGACATGGCCATTCAAAACGTTATAGGCGATGGCTTTAGAGGTGCTACATGGATTTCTATTCACAATGGCGGTGGCGTTGGTTGGGGCGAAGTTATAAATGGTGGATTCGGAATGGTGCTCGATGGATCAGATGATGCTGATCGTAGATTACGAATGATGTTGCATTGGGATGTAAACAATGGAATTGCTCGTAGAAACTGGGCACGAAACGAAGGTGCTATTTTCGCTATTAAAAGAGCCATGGAAGCTGAACCTAAACTCAAAGTTACCTTGCCAAACATTGTGGATGAAAACTTATTGAATTGAAACTGGTCTCATTAAATATTGGAAAAGTAATAACAGTAAATTGGCAAGGCAAACCAATTGAAACTGGCTTTTTTAAGAAACCAACCTCCGAATCTCAGCAGGTCACTTATTTGGGGTTTAAAAACGACCAGCAAGCGGATTTAGCTGTTCATGGAGGAATTGACAAAGCCATTTATTGTTATCCGAAAGAACATTATGCTTTTTGGGAAAAAGAACTAGGAATAAAAATTCAGGCAGGGGCATTTGGTGAAAACTTAACAACTATCGGACTAATTGATTCCGAAGTTAATATTGGAGATGTTTATACGTTCGGTGATGTTGAATTACAAGTTTGTCAACCTCGTTTTCCTTGTTTTAAGCTGAATATTGCTTTTAACAACAAAGAAATGTTAGCCAGGTTTATTGATGCTGAGCGTTTCGGGTTTTACTTGAAAGTAATTAAAGAGGGAATTATAAAACCTGACACATCTTTTGAGTTGGTGAAATCCGTTAATTCTCAAAAAGTATCAGAAGCGGTTAAAGCATTTACAGAAAGAAGCAGTAATAAGGCATTACTTGAACAAAGCATCAACAATCCGTTTTTGGCAGAACAAGCAAAAGATTATTTAGGTCGATTCATCTAGTGGTCTTCTAAAATAGGCTCAGTGCGACCGAAAGCTTTTTAAAATGAAAACTTGTGTGTTTGTTAAACATGTTTCGAATAGAGATTATAGAGAATGAAAAAACAACTACTCCCTAACTTTAAATGCAATCACGTAACCTAAAAAACCCATTGGTAAATAGGCACCAACCAAATCCAATACATTAAACCACATTGGCGATGGTAAATCCATAACCATCATTACTCCTCCAACTAAAAACAATACTCCAATACCTAAAGCAATTGGTAACCTTGCAGCTGTAGCAATCAGCGTTGCAACAAACGCTCCTACTAAAGTTCCTAAAGCGTGAGCAAGAAAAGGCATTATAAAATGTTTTATCTCAAAGGTTGGCATGACCGCTGTTAGGCTTTCCATATTACTTGGGTCAACTCCTTCTGGATATGGAATAATTAAATGTGCGTTTACAATTATACTCATGTTTACAAAACCACCTATCACAGCTCCAACAACAAACCCAAATACTCCTAGCAAAACATTTTTCATTTGTTTATATTTTAGCTAAAGGTATTAAAATTAAGTAATTAAGGATGCCGCGCTACCTTAGCTCAGCGTTGAACTCAGCTTTAAGTGAACTTATGATTTTGTCCATCACCTTATCAACTCTTTTATCTGTAAGGGTTTCTTTGGCATCTTGTAAAATAATTTTTACAGCGTATGACTTTTTGCCTTCTGGTAAATTCTTGCCTTGATACACATCAAATAAATCAACCTCTTGCAAAAGTTTTCTTTCAGATTTCTTGATGTTTTCTTTCAGACTATCAAACTGTACATCGTTGTTAATTAGTAATGCCAAATCTCTACGTACTTGTGGATATTTCGGAAGTTCAATAACTGAAACTTTGTTTTTACGTGCTTTCTTTAATAAAATATCTCTGTTTATTTCACCAAAATAAACTGGCTCTGAAACATCAAAATGATTCAATGTTTCGTCAGACACTTTCCCCACATAAGCCAATACTTTATTGCCCATGTTAAAGTTCAAACCATATTCATAAGCAGGGTGGTTTAATTCAGAAATATTTACTTCAACCTTGTATCTTTTTAAAATTGCATCAACTACTGATCTAGCGTAAGCCAAGTTGATTGGCGTTTCTTTTCCTATCCAACTTTCAGAATAAATGTTACCTGTTATCGTAAAAGACATTAACTCTGTTTCGATGTATTTTTCATCGCCTTTAAGGTAGGACTTGCCCATTTCAAACAACCTTAAATCTGGTTGTTTACGGTTGGCGTTGTACTTAACTACCTCCAAAGCATGGTACATTAAATTAGGTCGCATCATATTAAGCTCGTTGCTTAACGGGTTTTCAACATCAACAAACTGCTCAACATCAAATCCCTTTATTTTGCTAACCACCTCTTTTGATGCCAATGAGTTTGACATACTCTCATTGTAACCCATTCCAACTAATAAATTGGCCATTGAGTTTTTTAAAGTTGGATGGTCTAAGCCCGTTGAATAAGAAACGGAACCAACCAATTTTTCAGGAATCGCAATTTTGTTATAACCATATATCCTAAGAATATCTTCAATTACGTCAGCTTCACGTGTTGTATCATTTCGGTATGGTGGAACATTCAACAACCACTCTGCTCCTGCTTCTGACTTGATTTTTATTTCAAGTTGTGCTAAAATATTCTTGATTTCTTCCGTTGGAATTACTTTCCCAATAACAGCGCAAGCTCTTTCTACATTAAATGGCACTTCAAAATTTTCAACTTGCGTTGGATTGGTGTCTGAAACTTCAGATGAAATTTCACCGCCGGTTAGCTCCTTAATTAACATAGCTGCCCTTTTAAGCGCAACCATAGTAATGTTCGGGTCTATTCCTCTTTCAAAACGGAAAGAAGCATCGGTATTTAAGCCAAGTCGTTTTGCTGTTTTACGAACAAAAACAGGATTAAAATACGCTGACTCTAAAAAGATAGAGGTCGTTTTATTGGTAACACCTGAATGAACACCTCCGAAAACTCCGGCTATGCACATTCCTTCCTCGGCATTACAAATCATTAAATCCTTTTCGTTGAGCTTTCGTTCAACTTCATCAAGCGTTACAAAAGGTGTATTTTGAGCAAGCATTTTAACATTCACCTCATCGCCTTTTATTTGATCTGCATCAAAAGCATGCAATGGCTGACCCATGTCGTGTAAAATAAAGTTGGTTGCATCAACTACATTGTTTACCGGCTTTAAGCCAATAGAGCGAAGCCTGTTCTTTAACCAATCCGGTGATTCTTGAACTGTTATACCTGAAATACTTACACCGCAATATCTTGAACATGCCTCAACAGATGCAACATTAACTTTTAGTGTTTTTGAAGTATTGTCTACTTTGAAATTAGTTTCAGTAATTGTAACAACAACATCGTTATTTAAAAGATTTTGTTGTTTTAAGCCAACTGCTAAATCGCGTGCAACGCCATAATGACTCATAGCATCGGCACGGTTTGGTGTTAATCCAATTTCAAAAACATAGTCACTTTCTACTTTAAAGTACTCAGATGCAGGGGTGCCAACAACAGTGTCGTTTGGTAAAACCATTATTCCGTCATGACCTTCACCTAAACCAATTTCGTCTTCAGCGCAAATCATTCCGATAGAAACTTCGCCTCTTATTTTTGCTTTTTTAATTTTAAACGGATCTCCATCAGCTGGATACAATATTGCATTAACGGTGGCAACAACAACCTTTTGACCAACTGATACATTTGGTGCACCACAAACAATTGGTAAGTTTTCATCCGTACCAATATTAACTTCAGTTACATTTAATTTATCAGCATTAGCGTGTTTGGCAACACTTAAAATTTCACCTATTACTAAGCCTTTCAGACCTCCGGGCATTGCTTCAACTTCATCCACACCTTCAATCTCTAGCCCTATATCAGTAAGAACTTCAGCAACTTGTACCGCGGGTAAATTTATACTCAGATAGGTTTTAAGCCAATTGTAAGATACTTTCATTTGTTTCTTTTAACGCGGGCAAAGGTAGATAATGAATTAATGTAGGGATTGAAAAAAAGCACTTCAATAGATCAAAGTGCATCATCATATACGCTCTCAATAAAGCAAGTAAATCAATTACCCAAAAAACTCAAAATTCAGTTATGAAATCTTACTCCAAGTCGACTTCTTGCGCATGTAAACTTTAAACGATTGCCCAGTTAATACGTTTTCATGCTTTCGGAAATTAGGGTCTTCCTTTAACAAATCAGAAGCTGCCGTTCTTGCATAAAGCAATATTTGCTGATCTTTGGTAAGGTCAGCAATTTTAAATTCAAGTATTCCGCTTTGTCTCGTTCCCATCATATCACCTGGCCCCCGTAATTTTAAATCGGTATCTGCTATCTCAAAGCCATTATTTGTTCTTACCATGGTGCTCATTCTGAGTTTTGCTTCGTTTGAGAGTTTGTTACCTGTCATTAAAACACAATACGATTGTTCACCTCCACGACCTACTCTTCCTCTTAATTGATGCAATTGTGATAAACCAAAACGTTCGGCACTTTCGATTACCATAGTTGTAGCATTAGGAACATCTACCCCTACTTCAATTACTGTTGTTGCTACTAAAATGTGTGTTTCACCTTTCTTAAAACGTTGCATTTCAAACTCTTTATCAGCTGCTTTCATTTTACCATGAACAATGCTAACTTGGTATTTAGGAATTGGAAAAGCTCGCGTGATACTTTCATAACCATCCATCAAATCTTTGTAATCTAATGTTTCTGATTCTTGAATTAACGGATATACAAGATATACTTGGCGTCCCAAATCAATTTGCTTTTTTATGAAACCAAAAATCCTAAGACGTGCTGAATCAAAACAATGTTCAGTTTTTATTGTCTTTCTGCCAGGTGGTAATTCATCAATTACAGAAACATCCAAATCCCCATAAACGGTCATTGCCAAAGTCCTAGGTATTGGTGTTGCTGTCATTACCAAAATATGCGGTGGCGGATTATTTTTTCTCCAAAGTTTTGCTCTTTGCTCTACACCAAAACGATGCTGTTCATCAATTACAACAAAACCTAAATTCTTAAATTTCACTTTATCTTCAATCAAGGCGTGTGTTCCAATAAGGATATCAATTTCTTGATTTTCCAATTGTTCGTGTAAAAAGCGCCTTGCTTTTTGTTTTGTTGATCCTGTTAAAATGGCCACATTAGTGGATGTTCCCTCCAGTAATTGCGATAAACCATTGAAATGTTGTGTGGCCAATATTTCGGTTGGAGCCATTAAGGCTGCCTGAAAACCATTATCGATAGCAATTAAGATATTTAATAAGGCAACAATTGTTTTTCCACTACCTACATCGCCTTGCAAAAGGCGATTCATTTGCTTACCAGTGGCGCAATCTTTCCTGATTTGTTTAATAACTTTTTTTTGTGCTCCTGTTAGCTCAAAAGGTAATTTATCATTGTAAAAGTCATTAAAATGGCTTGCTACGACCTCAAAAATATGGCCACTTGATTGTAAGCTTCTTCCTAGTTTTTGTCTTAAAATAAAGAGCTGTAAAAAGAACAACTCTTCGAATTTTAATCTGTATCTAGCATTTTTTAATTCTTCGTCGCCCGTAGGGAAATGGACATTAAAAAACGCTTGCCCTCGATTTATAAGCTTGTATTTTTCTCGTGTTGGTTTTGATATATTTTCCGGAATATCATTTTTAATTTTCGCAAAAAGAGATTGCATTATTTTCTCAACTCCTCGACTATTAAGTCCACGAGAACTAAGTTTTTCGCCTGAATGGTAGACAGGCTGTAACGTTGAATTAACTGTAAGTAATGCCTCTTGAGGGCTAGTTAGTTCAGGGTGTGTAATACTTATTTTATTGTTGAAATTATTTGGTTTTCCAAAAACTATGAACTCCTTACCTAATTCTAACTGTGGTTTTATAAACCGAGCGCCTTGAAACCAAACGAGCTCAATTGAACCAGTATCATCGATAAGTTCTGCATGCAGTCTTTGCCCTCTGCCTTTTCCAACTATTTTAGCTTCTTTAATTTTGCCTTTTACTTGTACATGCGCTTCCTGATCAATCAGCTGGTTTAATTTTAAAAACTGAGATCGATCTACGTATCGGAAAGGAAAATAATTGAGTAAATCGCCAAAAGTAAAAATGCCTAATTCAGATTTCAAAAGGTTTGCCCTCTGAGGTCCAACTCCTTTTAAGAATTCTATTGACGTATCAAGCACCGATTCCATTAGCCTCAAAAGTAATGATGAAAAGGTTCTTTACAAAGTAGAAATAAAGGCTCTTTCTTTTATGAATTTTAATTGTGGAAATTCTATTTCCATAGCTTCAACTCTGGTGAGTAAATTCTTTCTCCAATTTGCCCTGGATTTAATATCACCAAGTACTTTGTGTGAAAATAGCTTTGCGAATTTCTCTAGTTTTTGGATGTTTTCTATATCAGGCTGAGCGTAAATTGACGCTTTAAAGGCCTCCCATATATAATCAATAGCCACCTGCGATGGGTGAATCATATCCTCATTGTAAAAACGGTAGTCGCGTAAATCGTCCATCATAATTTCGTAAGAAGGAAAATAAGCTACCTCACTATATTTATCTTTTAAATGATGCGCTACTTGAATCAGTCTTGATTTAGAAAGGTTATTTTCAATGATTCCATCCTTTATATGTCTCACCGGACTTACGGTAACAACAATTTTAATTGAAGGGTTTATTTCGAATAAAGCATTGAATGAACATCCTAAGCCATTTTGCATTTCATCAAGCGATAACAATTCTTTTGAGAAAATTGAATTTGGAAGCTTGTGGCAATTACCTACAATTTGATTGGTTTGATTTAATCGATATGCCCAAGCAGAGCCCAGTGTAAGAATTAATACATCAGCCTGTTTCAGGAATTGTTTCCCCTGGTTTAAGATGTCATTAACACGTTTTAGTAGTTCTGCTTTACTGTTACTTTTAAACTCAGCGGCAAACTGTAAACCATGGAATGTGTCCTCATTCTGAAAAAGTTGATTTGAAGAAAATGTTTCAGCAGAAAGATGTAAATCAAGAATTTCGGCTAACGAAACAGGGTTAAAAATGGTTCCAAACGGATTTAAAAACACATTGGCTTTTGCAGCGGATAATTTAACTCCGATGTTATCTGAAAAACAGGAACCCAACAAGGCCATCTTGCTAAAAGAAGAAACCTGAAAAGGTAGTTTTTGTACGTTAATTTTGGTTCTAAACTGACTCAATGTTATTGACAAAAATATTCTAAGATATGCTTAGTATCGTTAAACCCAAAGTTAAGTCCGTTTTCGATATTATTACACCCATTATAGTAATTACCTATAAAAATATTAACCAAACCAAATTAGTTTCGAATTGTAGTGCCGTTTTTCTATTATTCTTATTTCCTTGGAATCCCCGATAATTAGTTGCCCTTAACAAGATTATTGCTTTTACTTAAAGTAAATGAAAATGTAGACCCTTTATCTAATTCGCTTCGAACATTTATCGTTTGTTTATGTGCTTCAATGAAATGTTTCACGATCGATAACCCTAAACCAGTGCCACCTTCATGTCTTGATCTGCTCTTATCAACCCTATAAAAGCGTTCAAACAATCTTGGTAAATCATCTTGTGAGATTCCTATTCCATTGTCTTCAAATTCAACAAGAATATTCTCATCCATATCGTAGAATTTCGCCTTAACATACCCCTCTTTAGTATTGTAATTAATACCATTAACAACCAAATTAGTAACAACTTGGGCTATCCTTTTAGGATCACAATAAGCATAAATTGGTTTGTCGTTATTTTCATTAAAAAGCAATTTTATGCTTTTCTTTTTAGCATTTAGTTCAAGTGAATTTAATATGTCTTTTACCAGTTTTACTATATCAATACGCTCTACATTTAATGTTTCATCGCCGGTATCAAGTTTCGATATTCCATCTAAATCTTCAACTAAATCGATCAATCTTTGAACATTATTATCTGCTCTTAGCAAATAGTCTTTGTTAATTTGTTTGTCATCTAAGCCTCCTTCAAGTAAGGTTAAAAGATAACCCTGAGCTAAAAAAAGAGGTGTTTTTAATTCGTGTGATAAATTACCAATAAATTCACGCCGATACTTGGCTTGTTCTCTAAGCGAGGCTATTTCATTTCGATTTTCAGAAGCCCATTCGATAACCTCCCTATTTACTTTTCCTATTACATCTTGGCTAAAATCCAGCTCTTCTTTCTGGTTTAAAGCTCTTTTTTGTTGATGAATGGTTTTATAAATTATTTTGATTTTAGCATGAACAAAATTTTCAATAGCAAATTGAAAAATCACATAACTAACTACAGCGCCAGCCAACAATCCTAATACAAACAGTAACCAATTTTCATTGCCTGAATATAAAAAAAGAAGGGCCATAATTAGCCCTAAAAATGTTGTTGAGATGATTGAGGATATCCAAGCTATCCGTCTTGGTAAAATACTTTTCATTTAAGCTTCAAATTTATACCCTACCCCTTTAATTGTTTTTATTTTTAAATCTCCGATTTTTTCTCTTAGTTTTCTAATATGCACATCAATGGTTCTATCGCCAACGATTACATCGTCTCCCCATACTTTATTTAATATTACATCACGGGTAAAAACCTTGCCTATGGAAGATGTCAATAAAGCCAATAGTTCAAACTGTTTTTTTGGAAAGCTTATCTCAAAACCGTCCAATGTTACGGTGTACTTATCTTTATCTATTACTAATCCTCCAATAGTTTCGATGTTTGAGTCGTTATCATTTATCAAGTTCCTGCGGAGCATGGCTTTTATTCTGCTTACCAAAACACGAGGTTTAATTGGTTTGGTTATATAGTCATCTGCACCAGCATCAAAACCAGCTATCTGCGAATAATCCTCACTTCGAGCGGTCAAAAAAGCAATAAACACATGTTTCAACGCATCTATTGACCTAAGTTCAACGCAAGTTTCAACTCCATCCATATCAGGCATCATCACATCAAGTAAAATTAAGTCTGGTAACTCCTTTTTTGCAACTTCTATTGCGGTAGCACCATTAAATGCTGTGAACACTTTAAACGCTTCTTTTTTCAAATGATAACTAACCAATTCAACAATGTCTGGTTCGTCATCAACTACTAAAACTTTAAAGACCTTTTTCACTATTTTTTTCCTATTTAAATAAGTGTCAATCTTAGATGTTTTTTTACCGTTCAATGTTATCTTACTTTTAATAAACGATTAATTTTTAAAGCCTTTAACAAAAAGGCTAGTTCGTATTGCTATCTTCAAATTTACTTAATTCTAATCAGAATTTATGTTGCTTTCAAACTTTAAAATGGTGGTAAGTTAGAAACAATCTGAAAGTCTCTTGTTTTGATGTTAACATTGGCTTAACATAATTCTAACTCAACTATAACAATCAGTAAATTACCAGATAATATTGAAGGAGGTTATTTGCATCAAAAAAAAATAAACAAATAATGAAAACAATGAAAACATTAAAACAAACAACATTAATCACATTTGCACTTTTCGCATTAAGCGGGGTAACAACATCTTGTAAAAAAGGGTGTACAGACCCAAAAGCATCTAATTACGATGAAGATGCAAAAAAAGAAGACAAGAATGTAGCATGTGAGTATGACACTATTGTAAATAGCAACATAGTGAAATCAGGTAGTGTTACTACAAGTGAAACCTGGACATCGAACAACATCTACGAACTTGAAGGTAAAGTAGTTGTAGAAAGTGGCGCTACTTTAACAATTGAAGCCGGTACTATTGTAAAAGGTCAAGAAGGTCAAGAAACCAACGCTTCTGCGCTGATTATTGCAAAAGGTGGCAAATTAATCGCGGTAGGAACTGCTGCAGATCCAATCATTTTCACATCAATACTTGATAACATTGAGTTCAGCCAAAAAGTAGGATCTAACTTAACCAAAACCGACAATCAGAAATGGGGAGGAATTGTAATTTTAGGCAACGCTCCTGTAAGTACAGAAAACGGTGATACTGAAGGAAACATTGAAGGAATACCAGCCGACGCAGGTTATGGTAAATACGGTGGGTCAGTTGCCGCAGATAATTCAGGTACGTTAACTTATGTTTCAATACGCCACGGTGGTATTACCATTGGTGAAGGAAACGAACTTAACGGATTAACTTTAGGCGGCGTTGGTTCAGGGACTACTATTAGCAACATTGAGGTTTACGCAACGCTTGATGACGGAATTGAGTGTTTTGGTGGAACAGTTAATATTAGCAACGCACTTGTTTTTTATCAAGGTGATGACGGAATTGATTTAGACCAAAACTATTCAGGTACAATTGAAAACTTCGCTGTAATTCACGGTGACGGAATTGAAACCGACGAAGGATTAGAAATTGATGGTCCTGAAGGTTCAACAAATACAACAGGTTTGTTTACTCTTAAGAATGGACTAGTAAAAACTCAAGGCACTGAAGGTTCAGCTGGCGATTTCAAATCAAAAGCACAAGGTACAATCGAAAATGTGACTTTCACTTACCCATCTGCTAAATTAAAAGTTAGAGCAAGCTACCAAAACGATTGTGCTGATTCAAAAACAGATGCATTAACACATTTAACCGATGCTAACCCAACCTTAGTTTTCACCAACTCAAAATTTGATGTTGTAAGTGTTTACACTTCATCAACAGATAATGCTAATACAAACGACTGTACTGTTTTTACTGCTGATCAAACTGCTGCAGAAGCTTTAATCACTAGCGGAAGCGGTTCAACTATTAACCCTATATCGCTTTTCTCATGGACTGCGGCTGGAATTAACAATGAATTATAATACCAACCAATAGAAAGATTCAATGTCTCTTAGCTTAAAAAAGCTAAGGGGTTTTGATGTTAAAAAAGTAAAAAATAAAATCAAAAATAAAATGACACGAATTACTCTATTAATCTCTCTTCTTCTTATCAGCTTTAGTGCTTTTAGTAATAATCCGGAAGGTGACAAAACCAAAGGCTTTATAAGAGGAAATATTGCTGATGGTGATTTTGGTGGACCACTCATTGGAGCTGCTGTTACGGTGGAAGAAATGCCGGGGGTCGGAACAATTACGGATTTTGACGGTAATTTTTCATTGCCTCTTCCTCCGGGATCATACACCATTAAAGTGTCATTTATTTCTTATGCTCCCGTGGTTTTCCCTCAAACGGAAATAAAATTGGGCGAATCAACTGTTGTAGACGCAACATTAAAAGCTTCTACCGCAACGTTAAAAGCAGTAGTTATAACCGCAAAGGCAAGTCGAAACAACGAAACTGCTATTCTAATGGACATGAAAAAAGCAACCAATGTAACAGATGGTATTTCTTCACAATCATTCAGGAAAATTGGTGATGCCAATTTGGGCAGTGCTATGAAAAGAGTTACCGGAGTCACGGTTCAAGATGGAAAATATGTTTACGTCCGTGGCTTGGGCGATCGATACACAAAAACGACCTTAAATGGTATGGCAATACCAGGTTTAGATCCGGATGTTAATAGTATACAGATTGACATTTTCCCTACTTCTGTTTTAGAAAATGTTGCTGTATATAAAACGTTTTCGCCAGACCTTTATGGCGATTTTACCGGCGGAATGATTGATGTTGTTACCAAAAAGTTTCCACTTGAAAAAACAACTAACTTAAGTTTTGGAACCACTTTTACTCCTGGAATGCACTTTAACTCTGATTATGTTTATTACGATGGAAACTCTGCAGATGCATTAGGGTTTGCTGGTAAAGATCGTGAGCTGCCTTTTTTCAGAAACGCCAAAATTCCGGACGAAGTTTTAGCTGACCCTGAACTTGAGAACATTACTCGCTCGTTTAGCAATCAATTAGGTATTAAAAATAAAATTGCTTTACCAAACGGATCATTCTCGTTCAACCATGGCAACCAACTTAATCTTGATAACGGAGGAACAATTGGCTATAATGCAGTTGCCAATTACTCTACCGCTAGAACATTTTATGAGGGTTTTGAGTCTAACTTTTACTTGAAAAGTACAAGCAAAAACGAAAACAACTTAAATGAGTTTGTGACCATAAAAGGTAATCTTGGCAAGAACAGTGTTATGTGGAGTGGATTAGCTTCAGGTTCTTACAAAAAAGGCAGCAACGTTTTTGTTCTATCTATTTTAAATACTCAAAGTGGAGAATCAACTGCTGCCAAAAGAGTCAATAAAGACCACGAGCAAACAGGCGCTATTTTAGCAGAAGATATCCTAACTTACTCTGCACGAACACTTACTTCGGGAATTTTAAGTGGTAACCATAAAGTTAACAATACCAACATTTCCTGGTCAAACGCTTTATCGTTTTCAAAAGTTTACGATCCAGACTTTAGAGAAACTAAAATTTCTATGACTGATGGTGTTGTTTCTTTAAATACTGGTGATGGCGCAGGAATAAACAGGTTTTGGAGATACTTAAACGAATACAACGAATCGTTTAAGTTTGATGTTAAGCATCAACTTAACGATAACATGAGTATTAAAACAGGTGGTTTTGCCATGTTCAAACACCGTGATTTTGAAATTGTTAATTTTAAACTTGACAACAATGGTTCTGGAGCAATCAGCACTGACCCTAATTGGTTTTTAGCAGATGAAAACATTTGGTCTTCAGACAAAGAGAGTCCTAACTTTAGAAATGGCACTTATACTATTGGCTCATACCAACCTGCAAACTCCTACTCTGCAGATCAAACCCAACTTGCTGGTTACTTAATGGCAGAAAACAGGTTTTTAGGTTTGTTTAAAGCAGTTTATGGTGTTCGTGTTGAAAAAACTGATTTGTATTATACTGGAACAAACAACTCAGGCAGCGAAACCTACAACAGAACAAAAACTTTAGATGCATTTAACTTTTTGCCATCGTTGAATTTCGTTTACTCTGTTAACGAGGACATGAACTTAAGGTTAGCAGCTAACAAAACAGTGGCCATGCCATCATTTAAAGAAAAATCAATTGCTCAAATTTACGACCCAATAACCAAAAGAACATTTATCGGTAACTTGGATTTAGAGCAAACTAAAATCATGAATTTTGATGTTCGTTATGAGTATTTCATTAGTCCTAAAGAACTATTCTCAGTTGCAGGTTTTTACAAACAATTTGATGGGCATATTGAGCTAATTTCAAACAACTTAAACCCTGACGAAGTAAAACCGCGAAACTCTGGTGATGCCATGGTTTATGGTATTGAAGTTGAATTAAGAAAAGGCTTACCTGAAGCTGAAAATTTTTTAAATAGATTGTTTTTCACCACCAATGTCTCATTGGTGAACTCAGCTATTGATATGAACAGCGTTTACGTTAACAACGATGGAAAAACCGAATTTCAATCGCGAGAAGGTTTTTTAAGAGACGGAGAAACAATTGCCAATACAAGACAAATGTCTGGTCAATCTCCTTATGCTGTTAATGTTGCTTTATCTTACGATGAACCAGCAACTAAATTGAGCTTCTCTCTTGCATACAACGTACAAGGAGATCAACTTACTATCATTGGTTCAGAAAGAGTTCCTGACATTTATACGCGGTCGTTTAATAGCTTTAATTTCAACTCATATAAATCTTTTGGCAAAGATTTCAACAGCAAAATAACTTTTGGAGTTACTAATATTCTTAACGATTCAAGAGAAATGGTTTACCACTCTTTTGGCTCAGATGACAAAATCTTCAACAAATACAATCCAGGAGTTGGTTTCAATTTTAAGTACAGCTTTACCTTTTAAAAACTACTTAAAATCCAAACGACATTAATAGCTGCCATTGAAAGTTGGGGTCAGTATCATTATCAAGTACCTGTAAAGCTATATCAGTTTGTACTTTAACATTGTGACCTGCAAAATATTTAGATAAGGCAATTCCGTAGTTATCAGATGTAATTCTTTTGGTAACCGGAGTTGGCATCAGTCTATGATATCGTATCGCTAAACTAATATCATCAGCAAGCATATAGCTACCCGACCCTCCGAAGGCCATGCCGCTATTAAATATTCCTATGGTATTAAAAAGGGTGTCATACACAACCGGTATATCAACTTCTTTATCTACAAAATCGGCTTGAAAAGCAAAGCCTTGATACTTGAACAATACATCAGCAAAATAGGTTAAAATATCACGTTCAACCATTACCAAATCTCCTAAATGTCCGTTTTCTCTTACCGAGTTGTCGTTAAATTCAACCCCTCCGCCCAATTGTAATTTTGGTGCCCTTTCTTTTTCTAGATCACCTTGAGTTAATTGTCCATTATCCGTGAATTCACCAAAAGGAAACCAATCAGCACGAGCGGTATAAGCCAATCCACCGGAATTAACTTGAACGTTAGCGCCTTCACCTTGTGTTACAGCTCCAATTGTTCGAATTAAAGCTCCATTACTTTCAAAGTCATACCATACAAAGAGTCCTGCATCTCTTGTGAAGCCAGAAAACGCATCAAAGGTGCTTCTCCCTGCAAACTGAAGATTTCGTATTGGAGTTGTACTTGCTCTTGTGCCAGGCACAAAACGTTGGCCAGCACTAAAATTAAATCCTTTGTAAATGTTCCATTCAATAAAAGCATCCAAAAGACCATTAAATTGAATTCCTTGTATATCATTTCTGATTTGATCTCCTGAGTTAACAAATTCCATCTGAAAATGAAAAAGTAATTCCGGTTGAATCAAATACCCTCTCAAGCCAGTTCTTGCATGCGTCACACCCAAGCCATATTCTAGCTCTTGCAGGTTTAAATTACTCTTAATCGGAAATTCGGTATGTGCTATAGTCTGTCCCCATCCATAAAGGTGGACGTCGTAACTTTTATCACGAGCGGTAAACTTAATCCCTTCACCAATTTCGGTACGTGATGAAATCCCTTTCTTTTGTGCCGAAATTTCAAATGACAATAGAATTGTAACAGATAAAAGCAATGAATATTTAGCTAAACATGAGTGGTTAGAGAGCATTTAAAATTTTTTTTGATAATGAAGCGAATATAGAATTAAGATCGCTATTTGCTTGTACATCCTATTTGATTAGAACATTACTGAACAACTAAAATGTCTGTTTCAATTGTATTGCTTTGATTTAAAGCTTTATCTACTATATAAATTTGATATTTAATAGTATCAGAATATCCGGGTAAGTAGTAGGGAATTAAGCTTATGTCAATTTCTCCTTCAGTGATTATTGAGTTTCCCGATGTTTCAAGTACAGGGATTCTATAATAATATGGTGTGGGTAATGGCCCAACAACTTCCCAAACACCATTTTTTAATTGGTAATACTCCAAAAAAAGGTTGAATTCATAAGGTGCAGTAGTATCCGAAGGTAATAATCCTAAGTCGCCATCACAATCTTTAAATGACAATGTAATTGTAGCAGTATCTCCATGAGTTACTAAATCCACATATTCAGCGGTCGGAATAATCTCTTCGCACTCGTCAACTTTACAAGATTCCATGCAAATAATCAAATTAGCGATTAAAAAAGGAATAGAAAGGTATAAAATATTGTTTTTCATGTAAAAAAATTCCGTTGAACCGAATCGATAGCTTTATAATCATTAATTTCGACGAAATTAATGAAAAGAAATACCCATTTTGGAACGGTTAAAAGTAATTATATTTGGTTTTGTAGCATCAATTGTTTTTTTAACCGCTTGCAGTTCTTTACCAAAAAGCGAAGAATTCAAATATTCGCAGGGAGAAATTGTCTATTATGTTATTGACAATGTACCAATGTTAATTGATAAACAGGTATTTAAAAATGGACAAAAATCATACAAGGTTGTTTTCAAAAACGAAGAAGGAGCCGTGGTTTCTAATACTGTTAAGGAAGAAGAAATTCAAACTTCACCCAACAAATAACCCATTTTTCTTATGGAGTTATCAGCTCCGTTTTCTTTCCAAGATTTACTAAACATTAAAACCAACAGCGACTTTAATGCGCTGGCAATTGAAACCTTTAATTTTCAATACGATCAGTGTGACGTTTATGCTGAGTTTGTAGACCATTTAGGAATAAACATTAAAGAAGTTAACCAACTTGAAAAGATTCCTTTTTTGCCTATCGAATTTTTCAAAACCCATGAGATTAAATCAGGTTCATTTAATGCAGAAACTGTCTTTACATCAAGTAGAACCACAAGTCAAAATACTTCAAGTCATTTCGTTAAATCGTTAAAATGGTACGAGCAAAATTTCAATGCTATATTCGATAATTATTATGATAAAAATTTAACCATTCTAGCCCTCTTACCTTCATATTTAGAAAGAGAAGGGTCGTCATTAGTTTATATGGCGAAGAAACTAATTGAGCAATCAAACTCTGAATTGAGCGGCTTTTTCCTAGATGACTTCGATGCTCTAAATGACACAATAGTTACCCTTGAAAAAACTGTCAAGCCCTATTTACTTTTAGGTGTTACCTTTGGTTTACTTGACTTTATTGATCAATACCAACCTACTATTAACCACGGAATAGTAATGGAGACTGGCGGCATGAAAGGACGAAAAAAAGAGCAGACTAGAAATGAGGTCCATTTAGCTTTAAATAAAGCATTTGGCTCAAAAACTATTCACTCTGAATATGGTATGACCGAGCTTATGTCTCAAGCATATTCTGATGGTCATGGTCAATTTACCACTCCTAATTGGATGAAAGTACTAATTCGAGAAACAACAGATCCTTTCGCCTATTCAACCACTCGAACTGGCGGGATTAATGTTTTAGATTTAGCCAACATAAACTCCTGTTGTTTTATTGCTACTCAGGATCTTGGTAAAATACACAATGACAAGTTCGAAATTCTTGGTAGGTTCGATAACTCCGACTTAAGAGGTTGCAATTTGATGGCGTTATAGAATTACGGCTACAAAAGGTTAAGGATAATCATTAAATTGCTTTAAGCAAAAAGTAATTTTTCTTCCCTCTTTGCAGCAATAAATACTTACCGTAAATTAAATCAGACTCGGTTACTTGATAGGTATCGTTTACTTTTTCTTTATTCAGCGATATTGAATTTTCTTTTAAAGCTCTTCTTGCATCTCCATTCGATTTTAAAAATCCAGATTTTGCAGACAAAACATCAATGATTCCGACTCCTTGAGCGAATTCTGATTTTGACAACTCTGCACCTGGTATCCCCTCAACAATAGACAAAAGGTCCATTTCACTTATTCGCTCTAGTGATACTTTATTGGCTTTTCCAAACAACAAATCTGATGCTTCAATTGCCCTATTGTAGTCTTCATCAGAGTGAACTCTAATGGTAATATCTTTAGCTAATTCTTTTTGTAACAATCGAGCATGAGGTGCTTTGTTGTGTTCTTCTAACAAGGCTGTAATCTCCTCTTGTGTTCTGAACGTAAAAACTTTAACATAATTTTCAGCATCCTCATCAGAGCTATTAATCCAAAACTGATAAAACTTGTATGGGGAAGTTCTACTAGGGTCCAACCAAACATTGCCAGATTCTGTCTTACCAAATTTACCTCCATCAGCTTTTCTAACAAGTGGCGCAGTCAACGCAAAAGCAGTTCCTCCAACCATTCTTCTGATTAGCTCAGTACCTGTAACAATATTTCCCCATTGATCAGAACCGCCCATTTGAAGTTTGCAATCCATGTTTTTATAAAGGTGGTAAAAATCGTAACCTTGAACCAATTGATAGCTAAACTCTGTAAATGACATGCCGTTTTCAAGCCTATTTTTTACAGAATCTTTTGCCGTCATGTAATTTACGGTGATGTGTTTCCCTATATCTCGGATAAAATCTAAAAAATTAATTTCAGCAAACCAATCGTAGTTATTAACTATTAAAGCTGGATTTTCAGCTTTATCAAAATCCAAGAATTTTTTCAGCTGCTTCTTTTGGCAGGCAATATTATGCTCTAAAGTATCTTTATCTAAAAGGTTTCTTTCCTGTGATTTACCAGAAGGATCACCTACCATACCAGTTGCTCCTCCAACCAGAACTATAGGCTGGTGCCCGGCTTTTTGTAAATGTACCAAGAGAGTGATTGGAACTAAATTCCCAATGTGCAAAGAGTCTGCTGTCGGGTCAAAACCAACATAGCCTTTAGTTTTTTCCTTTAATAATTGTTCTTCGGTACCCGGCGTAACATCATGCACCAATCCACGCCATTCAAGTTCTTTAACTACATTCATTTTCAGGAATTTTGCCTGCAAAGATAGCTTTAGACCCAAAAGAGCAATTGGGAACTAAAAGTATTTTACTTTTCTGCTAATGCTTCACTAACATTGATTATGTGATCTCCAATTCGTTCAAAAGATGAGAACATGTTGGTGTAAATCATTCCACTTTCAATATTATAGTCGCTATCGCCAATACTTTTAAGATGATCTTTTCTTAATCTATTTCTTAATCTGTCAATCTCATTTTCTATATCAACAGCTTTGTTAATATTTAGATCATCAGCGCTTATTTCAATGTTTTCAATCATAAAATCAAATGCATCACCCAACTTGCCTATAAGTTCAACCAGGTTATTTCTTTGATCTGGTGTAAACCAAATTTCATCATCTAATTTTCGTTCTAATGATTTAGACAACTGATAATAGATGTCTCCGATTCGCTCTAAGTCGCCAATAACACTGATCATACTTCTAACCATAATTGATGATCTTTCGCTCAATTCTCCTTGAGAGACTTTTTGTAAAAAGCTTGCAATTTCCACTTCTAACCTATCTGTTATTTCCTCATACTTGGCAATTTTGCTGATTAATTTTCTTGCTTTTTTAGGGTTTCTTTCCTCAAACACCTTAATGGTTTGGTTGTGCATTTTTAAAGTTAACTCACCAAATTTTTTCACTTCTTTTTTTGCTTCGAGCAATGAAAGTTCGGCAGCGCCCATTATATATCCACCAATAAACTCAAGATGAAATTGTTCATCTTCCTCACCTTTAGATGATACTGTTCTTTCTGCTATTCTAACCAATAAAGGAACAAACCAAATCATTATAAACACGTTTGTTAAATTGAATGCTGTATGAAAGAACGATAGTGCAATTGGCACTGATGCAGCATCCTCAAAAGGTGAAACCATACCCATGTAATCTACCATTAAGTAATTGATTCCATCTAAAAAGTAAGTATAGGCAAATAACATCCACGTTACCCCTACTATATTAAACATTGAGTGGATTCGAGCTGATCTCTTTGCATGTACATTTCCTACGATGGAGGCTAACTCTGCGGTAATTGTTGTTCCGATGTTTTCGCCCAATATCATTGGTGCTGCAATTTCAAAAGGAATCCATCCATTGTGACACATCACAATAGTTAAGGCCATTGCCGCACTGGATGATTGTACCGCTATGGTCAGTAATGTACCAATACCTATAAACATCATTGCTGATAAGATTCCCATATCAGCGAATCCAGCTAAAAATGAGAGGACCTCAGGACTGCTTTTTAAATCAGGAACCGAATGTTTCAGAAAGTCTAGACCTAAAAATAATAGAGCAAAGCCAACTAAAAATTCTCCCCAAAATTTTGTTCTGCCGCTTTTCACAAACATCATTGGCATTCCGAAAGCAATTATGGGTAATGCAATTTTAGCTATGCTTACTTTAAAACCAAAAATCGAAACCAACCACCCGGTTATTGTAGTCCCAACATTGGCTCCCATCATTACACCTGCTGATTCAACTAATGAAAGCAGTCCTGCATTTACAAAACTCACCGTCATTACCGTCGTTGCAGACGATGACTGCACTAGTGAAGTGACTAAAAATCCCGTAAGCACCCCAAGAACTCTATTTTGAGTCATTGTACTTAAAATCTGACGAAGCCTGTTCCCTGCCGCCTTTTGAATGCCTTCACTCATTATTTTCATGCCATACATGAAAAAACCAAGCGATCCAATTAGCTTTAAAACATCATAAAATCCGAATTCAACCATTGCGTTTTCTTTTACTAAATAGTGATGCAAAAATATGATTCCGTTAACCTCCAAATATCTTCTTGTGTAAAGTTTATGTTAACAATTGGATTCCTGTTTTCAACACTTTAATTCCTTCACTTTGCCGAATTTTGAAAAAATCCACATGAAATTTCATGAATTACCGAAAGATAAAGGAGCCTAGAGCAATGAACTTTCTCTTAATTTATTCTGACCAAATAGACCAATGTTACCTCAATGTTAAGATTACGTTTCCTGATTTTAGTCAAGCTAAAATTTAGGCTATCAAAAGGTTAATTTACGAATCTTTGCCTCAACAAATAAAACAAAAACTGCTTTCTTCATGATTTTACGATTTACATTTTTTTTACTGTTTATTGGTGCATCATCCATTTCTTATTCTCAAAACATCACCAAAGACACTTTTGGCAAAGGGATAAAAGTCCTTGCTGCAGATTCATCGTTCTCTTTGCGCTTTGGAGCACGTTTCCAAACATTGTTTACTGCTGAATCTATAACCGAAAACCAGACCATAGACACGAAATTTATGATTAGACGATCTAGATTGAAATTTGATGGATTTATTTTTTCTCCTAAAATTAAATACAAAATGGAATTCGGGTTATCTAATCGCGACATAAGCGGATCCCATGCAACTACCAGCGATGCAAACAGAATAATTTTGGATGCCGTTTTAAAATGGAATTTTTATAAAAACTTTGAACTGTGGGCAGGTCAAACAAAATTACCGGGCAATCGCGAAAGGGTTATTAGCTCGTCAAAATTGCAATTTGTAGATCGAAGTTTGGTTAATTCAAAATTTAACATTGATCGTGACGCAGGAGTTCAGTTAAGACATCATTTTAGTGCTGGCGACTTTATAATCAGGGAAGTCTTTTCTATTTCAAATGGTGAAGGCCGTAACTTTACCGCTGATAATATTGCAGGGTATGACTATACAGGAAGAATTGAGATTCTACCGTTTGGACAATTCGCCAGTAAGGGTGATTACTTTGGCAGTGATTTAAACCGTGAATCAAAACCTAAACTAGCCATAGGTGTTTCATACGATTATAATGAAGGCGCAACAAGACAAAGAGGCCAATTGGGTGATTACTTTGATTCAGCTTTTGCTGAGAGAGATTTAAAAACTGTATTTGCTGACTTAATGTTTAAATACAATGGGCTGTCAATTATGGCTGAATATGCAAACAAAACAACATCAAATCCTGTGGTTTACCTTGATGAACTCCAAACGCTTAAAGAAGGGTCTTTTTATACCGGTTCAGGGACTAATTTACAAATGGGTTATTTATTTGAAAACAATGTAGAACTTGGAATAAGATATACTAATGTTGTTCCGGAAGCAGCTACGGGACGCAATGAACTAAATCAATACACCGTTGGAGCCTCGAAATATGTAGTTGGGCATAGCCTAAAAGTTCAAACGGACTTTACCTATGTAACTGAAGGCACTTCTCCAGACGAGCTCATGTTCAGATTACAATTTGAAATGCATCTTTAGCAATCGCTTTTATAAACTTATTGTAAGATTAACCACTCACTAATTTTTTTAGTGAAAAAATCAGTTTTCTTTGCCTTGATTTGAATAAAAGAGAAACCGTTTTTGTTACTGGAGCATCGGGCCTAGTGGGATCGCATTTAGTGATGCTATTATTAGAAAAAGGGTATCACGTTTTAGCCCTTGTTCGGTCTGAAAATCACAAAACTCTTTATTCTAAATTTAGCAAATGGTACAACAAACCTTCTGATTATTTTGATCAAATTGAATGGGTTAAAGGATCGTTCTCAGATATTGATATCATAATTGAAACACTTAAAAAAGTAACCACTGTTTTTCATTGTGGAGCTAAAGTTTCTTTTCACCCTAGAGATGCAAAAGAACTGTATGTAAACAACCTCAAAGCTACTCGCGATTTGATAAGTTTATGTGTTGAACTTGGAGTTAAAAATTTCATTTACACAAGTTCTACAGCAGCCATAGGTGAAGATTTTTATTCAGAAAAAGGAATTAACGAAACCGCTGAATGGAAAAAAGAAAAACATACAACTAACTATTCCGTATCAAAGCACCTTGCCGAATTAGAAGTATGGCGAGGCATGGAAGAAGGCCTTAATGTTGGTATAATAAACCCCTCGGTTATTATTGGCCCTGGCCTTTGGGGCAAAAGCAGCACTTCACTAATACAGATGATTGCGAATGGAATAACCTTCTATACGCTAGGTTCAAATGGATTTGTAGATGTACGCAACGTTACTGAAGCTTTGGTTAAAGTTCACGAACAGAAAAAATACGGCCACCGTTATTTGGTAGTTTCTGAAAATTTAATTTTTAGAGACCTGTTTAATCTAATTGCAGATTCACTCACAGTCAAAAGGCCATCGATTTATGCCAATAAATTTTTATCGGCCATTGGGTGGAGAGTCATACGGTTTATTGAGTTATTTACACAAAAGAGAGGCCATCTAACCAAAGAAACGGCTAAATCAGGGCATGTATTAAAAAAGTACGACAACAGCAAAGCTCAACGTGAGCTGAATATTGGGTTCATTCCTGTTGCTGATTCTGTGAAGCATTCTTCTGATTGTTATCTTTCCGAAACTTCTTAGGCAATTTTGGGTCTGCTTTTACAGAACTACTGTCTGACAATTTATCGACACTTTGAAGCGCCGCTTGCGCGGTAGTTAAATCCTCAATTATTTGATCGTACATCAGCTCAAGTTCTTTTGGTTTAAGAACATAATATTTATATGTTTTTTTAAACCTTACCTCATCTATATTATAGCGATTAAATATTTCTTGATATCCTTTTTGATATAGAGTATCTGTAGATCTAGATTTTTTAGGGTTTCGAGCTATATATCCTTCAAGTAGATGAATGTCTTTTAAAACATTCATTAAAGTGTCTTCAGCTATGAGAAATTCAGGCAATTGTTCAACTTTCTTTTCTGAGCAAGAAAAAACTAAAATACTAACGATTAAAAAGTAGCCTGCTGCCTTTGTTCTCTTCATTAAAATTCCCTTTATTATAAACTAAAATACCGTTTACAAAAGTACTGTCTATAGTGTTATTAAAAGTGGTCCCCTCAAATGGGCTCCAGCCACATTTGTACAAAATATTGCTTTTTGTTACTGAAAAATCACTTTTATTAACCAAAACTAAATCCGCATAATATCCTTCTCGAATGTAACCTCTGTCAACAACATTGAATAAGTCAGCTGGTGCGTGACATAACTTTTCAACGATTTTATCAAGGGTAAAAATTCCTTGATCTACCATTTGAAGCATAGCAAGTAAAACATGCTGCACTAAAGGACCTCCTGATGGGGCTCTTACATAATCCAACGATTTTTCTTTAAATGTATGCGGCGCATGATCTGTTGCAATAACATCAATTAAATTGCTATTTACTGCTGCTCGTATGGCATCTCTATCAGCAATTGATTTCACAGCTGGATTCCATTTAATAAATGCCCCTTTTGTATCGTATTGCGATTCGTCGAACCAAAGATGATGAACACATGCTTCAGCTGTAATTTTTTTATTCTTTAACGGAATGTCATTTCTAAAAAGACTCATTTCCTTGGCAGTAGACAAATGCAAAATATGTAGCCTCGCTCCTGTCTTTGTTGCTAATTCAACCGCTTTTGAAGATGAAATATAACAAGCTTCGGCGTTTCTTATCTTAGGATGAGCTGAAAAAGGAATATCATGTCCATATTTTTCCTTAAAAATCTTCGTGTTGTTCCGTATAGTTTGTTCGTCCTCACAATGTGTCGCAATCAACATTTCACATTCACCGAAAATTCCTTCTAATGTAGCCTGTTTATCAACCAACATATTGCCCGTTGATGAACCCATAAATACTTTAACACCACAAACATCCTTAGGATTGGTTGTTAAAACTTCATCTAAATTATTGTTTGAAGCCCCCATATAAAATGAGTAATTTGCTAAGGAAACTTCTGCAGCCCGATCGTATTTATCTTGAAGTAATTTTTGAGTAAGCGCGTTTGGAATAGTGTTCGGCATTTCCATAAAAGAAGTAACGCCACCTGCAACTGCTGCTTTAGCTTCTGTTGCAATTTCAGCTTTTTGAGTTAACCCAGGCTCTCTGAAATGAACCTGATCATCAATTACACCTGGTAATAGTAATTTCCCAGTTCCGTTAATTGTTTCAATTGGTTCTAGTTGTTGATCTAAATTTGTTGAAATTTTAAAAATACGGGAGTTAGCAATGTAAACATTAGCCACTTGTTGCTTGCCTTCATTAACAACAGTAGCGCCTTTGATTAAAAAATCTGTTTTCATGTTTCTAGGAAAATCGCATTTGGAGCACCCCTATAAAAGCCTCCTTAAATATATTGGTTGACATTTTTGAAACTCCTTCAATTCTATCCACAAAAGTAATGGGCACTTCAACCAACTTAAATCCTCTTTTGAGAGATCTATATTTCATTTCAATCTGAAAAGCATAACCAACAAATCTTATTTCATCGAGTGCAATGGTTTCAAGAACTTTACGACGGTAACACTTAAAGCCCGCAGTGGTATCTTTAATATCCATCCAAAGTACAATCCGAACATAAACCGACGCAAAATAGCTCATCATAATTCTGCCAAGAGGCCAGTTGCTTACGCGCCCGCCTTTACAATAACGTGATCCAATAGCCACGTCTGCTCCAGCTTCACAAGCATCGTGCAAGCGAACAAGATCATCTGGGTTATGAGAAAAGTCGCAGTCCATTTCAAAAATAAACTCATACCCTTTTTCAATACCCCATTTAAAACCAGCTATATACGCTGTTCCTAAGCCAAGCTTACCGGTTCGTTGAACCATATGTAGGAACCCTTCAAACTCTTTTTGAAGTTTTTTTACAATATCAGCTGTTCCATCAGGTGAGCCATCATCAATAATTAAAAGATGAAATTCTTTAGGTAACGAAAATACCTTCCGCACCATCTTTTCGATGTTTTCTTTTTCGTTGTACGTAGGAATAATTACTAGACGGTCTATCACTTTTCAACAATGAGCAGCGAATATAGTTTTTTCAGTTTTCAAAACTCTTAAAAAATGTGAAACTGAATTGTTTTAACGATTAAATAATCGCTTATGAAATTTTCTCCGCTAAGTTTGATTAAAATCTGCAATTTTGGGCCTCAATTTTTTAAAATGAAAACTACTTTAAATATATTAATTTTTATATTGCTGATTGGTATGAATTTGCAAGCACAAGATTACCAAACAGGAACATTAATGACCTACAATTTAACATTCTATAGAGAGACATCAAACTTTTGCAATGGCAGTAATAACGACGCCAATGTTAAAGATGCTGCTCTTAAAAAAATCATCCAATATGCTCAACCAAACCTATTAGTCTGTAATGAAATCGGATCAAATTTCGCAAACCCAAATAAAATAATCGAAAACGCACTTAACGTTGATGGTGAAACTTCTTGGAAACAATGTGGATATTCTAATAATTCTTCCAATTTGGTCAACATGCTTTTTTACGATTCAGACGTTTTTGAATTGAAAAAGCAAGACTATTTAACACAATCATCGAATGGAACCTACCTTGTAAGAGTTATTGATTTTTATACGCTCTATTATAAAGACCCTAAATTAAGCCCCGGTTCTGACACAACATTTATTACTGTTGTTTCGGCACATCTAAAAGCTGGCTCTACTACTGCAGATGAAACTCAACGTGATTTAGCAACAAAAGCGGTAATGGAGTACATTGAAAACAACGATATAAAAGGTAATGTATACATGTGTGGTGATTTTAATGTTTACGATGCAGCAGAGCAGGGCTTTCAAAATTTAATTAACTGGACTTCATCCGACTACAATTTTGAGGATCCAATTGACGAAATAGGAAACTGGCACAACAACGCTAGCTACAAATACTACCACACTCAATCTACCAGAGTTACTTCAAACGGGTGTTTATCCGGTGGCGGCATGGACGATCGTTTTGATTTTATCCTTGGATCAGGGGCAACTATGAACGGAGCAAAAAATATTGAATACATTAACAACTCATACAAAGCTATTGGGCAAGATGGTAACAGGTTTAATGAATCTATCATCTCACCAAAAAACTACTCGGTTCCAGCCGGTATTGATACAGCGCTTTATAATTTAAGCGATCACTTGCCCGTGAAACTAGATTTTTTGATAAAAAAGATAGAAGTAGGAATAGATGAAGCATCTGCGTCAGCACCTGACTTGATTGTTCAGTCTGTTGTTCAAGAAACTTTAAGTATAAGGTCAACTGTAAGTATTGGTAAAACCGAGCTAACTGTCACCGATGTTAATGGAAAAATGGTAGCCAAACGCCTCTTCACCTTTAATGTTAATTCAGAATTTATTGTGGATGTTCAAACTCTAAATTCTGGAATGTACTTTTTAAATTCTTTATCCGCTAATGGGGAAATTTTTAGTGCTAAATTCATTAAAAAGTAACCCATTAGCAATGGACTAAATAAAAGTAATAAACAAAGGTTAATAAGTTAACCTAAATTTAAAGCTTGTACAAGTTGAAAGAATCCTAATTTCGCAGAACATTGGCAAAGTATTATTTTTATTTAGCAATTTTACTGTTCGGCATTTTAAGCCCGAATGTAAAAGCGCAAAATGAGTCGTTTGACGAGCAGGTAACGTCAGCGTCAAATGTTCGAATTACTATTACAAATGTTGGTACTTACGGCAATGCTTTTAGAGGCTACCGAGATGGATCAAGTGACCAAAGTGGTGAATATCCTGCCGGTTCTGGAATTGAACATTTATTCGAATCAGGCATTTGGTTTGGAGGCGAAGTTAGTGGGCAACAGATAATATCAACTTCTGCCTACGATGCACCGCAAGGCTACGCTCCTGGCAGAGCTGGATTTGAGTTTACGGCAGAAACAGGCTCTAAACTAACCAATGTAAGCTCTCTTTTCGAAAGCCCTGCATACAATCCTAAAGCAATATCACATGAAGATTTCATAGCTGAATTTTCTGACAAAAACGTTCAAGTGCCTGGAACGGCTATTCCGATTCAAAACCACATAAACCCCTTAAATGTTAGAGTTATTCAAGAAAGCTACAATTGGAATTACAGTTTTAGCGATTTCTTTGTTATTGTAAATTACACAATAATTAACGATGGCTCAGCTACCATAAATAATCCATATTTTGCTCTTTGGGCCAACACCGTTGTTCGTAACATAAACGTTACTCCTACTGGCACTGGCGGTGCAGCGTTTTACAACAAAGGAGGAAATGGATTTATGGATAGTTTAAACCTGGCCTATTGTTATGATAACTCGGGCGATATTGGTTTCACGGAGAGCTACGCAGGACAAAAGTTTTTAGGAGGTGAAGATAAGTTAGGGTTCAGACATCCATCAATTGATACACTTTCAAACACGGGCCAATTTAATGACGATTTCAAGTCTCATTATTCGGCTTGGGAGTTTAACAATACCTCGAATGCTTTGTACTTTTTACCAAGCACTGATCAACAACGCTATTCAAAAATGACAAGTGGATTGAACGATGAACCATGTTGGCTGACCCCTTCCGACCCATTATGCGTTAACGGAATTGATACAGATATCCAAGCCGAAATTAACGGTGCCGGTAACAGAAGTGACTTATTGTCAGTTGGCCCCTTTGCCGACATGGCACCGGGTGATACTATAAAGGTTGCTTATGGTTTTGTTTATGCTAAAAAGAACAGTGATGGAAACCCTAATAGTGACAACAACAAAATTCAACGAAAAAATTTAATTGAAAATGCAGAATGGGCACAAACGGCATACAATGGTGAGGATTCAAACTTTAACGGTAAGCTCGACGAAGGAGAAGATTTGGATCAAGATGGAAAAATAACCAGATACATATTGCCGACGCCTCCGGATATACCTAAAACAAAAGTTTTTGCTGATACCAACAAAATTGATGTTTATTGGGGCAACAATAGCGAATCATCTATTGACCCAATAACTCAAGAACAAGATTTTGAGGGATATAGAATTTACATGACTAAACTTGGGTTTGATGTTACGACCGTTCCTAATCTTTCTGAAGATTTAGTAAAAATTGCAGAGTTCGACATTAAGGGCAACGGGTATTTCAAAGAAATTGGTTTTAAAAGTGTAAAACTGGCAACACCAGAAGTAATTGAAGGAGATACATTTTTTTATAAGTACAGCGTAAAAAATCTACTCAACGGATGGCAATATGCAATTTCAGTAAGTGCATTTGACCGAGGAAACCCTGAAAGCAATTTAGAACCATTAGAGTCTACACTTTTAAGTAACAACTTTAGGGTTTTTCCTGGCACCATAGCTAACACCGAAACGGACAAAAACCCTCCTTTTGCTTACCCAAGCCCTTATTATGCCGGAGCAGCTTGGGAAGGCATTTCTAATTTCCAAGAAGAAAGCAGAAAATTAATGTTTGCTAACTTGCCGGCCAATTGTATCATTAGAGTTTTTACAGCAGCAGGTGATTTTATTGATGAAATTTACCACGATTCAGAATACAATGGAGACGACACAAGGTGGTTTTCAACATTTGGAAGTGAAAATGCTGAAGAAAACATTTTCTCAGGCGGTGAACATGCTTGGGATTTATTAAGTTCTGATACCCAAATTATTGCTAGGGGCATCTACCTCTTTTCGGTTGAAGATTTAGAAACAGGAAAGATAACCAAAGGAAAATTTGTAGTAATTAAATAATTAAAAAAAGAAAAACAAAACCCTATTATCCACAAACACTTATACTTATGAAAAAACAATTATTCTTTTTAACTTTTACACTTGTAAGCCTAATAGGCTTTGCTCAAGTAGATACCGTGTCAGTTTATGACATACAATTTGTTAACCAAGCAACTCTTCAGGCATGTGAAGATACATCACAATATCAAAATAAAACAGTCTACTTTGTAGCTGTTGTAGCTGTTAATGGAAATCTATCAGAAGTTGCATCAGGTTCTATTACAGGTGGGTCAAGACCTTTTGTTTCTGTATTAGATACAGCAGATAATGGTGCAGGTGGACCTTTTAGAGGTTTGGATTTAATGGGAGTAATTGATGGAACCTCAGATCCTACCCCAGGATTTGAAAACTTAGTTGCCGGTGATATTATCGGTGTTACTGCAACCTTAGGTGCTTATGATGGCGAAACTCAGGCAACCCCAGTTTCTTCTTCAGCAATTACCGTTTTAGGTAGCATGAATGCTCCAACCCCGGTTGTCGTATCAGTTGGCGATTTAAATGATGACCAAAGAGTTAACATACTTGAAACTGGCGAGCAATGGGAAGGTTCTTATATTGAAGTGCAAAACGTTACTGTTGTTGCTGTAAATTATTTTAGTGGTGGTAGCAGAGTTAGTATGGACGTATCTGATGCAAATGGAAATTTGTTAAACCTTTCGGATCGTTTTTTAGCTCAAAAATTACCATCTCATCAAACCGTAAACCCACAATCGCCATCAACAACTGGTAGTTTCGTGGCTCCTCCAATTGGAACTCAGTATACTTACGTTAGAGGATTTGTTATACATTCTGAAAACGGTTGTACTGGAAACCCTACAGGTCGAGGTTATGAATTAGATCCTGCATTTTCTACCGATTATAACATTGGTGTAGCTCCTCCAAATATTGCCGATATTGAAAGAGACGTTGTTGTGCCTGGTAGTTCTGACCAAGTTACAATATCATCTAACATTACCGATTTTGATGGTACAGTTGTTTCTGCAAACCTTTTGTACTCATACAATTTAACTGACCCAGTTTCTGCGTTTACTAGTGTTGCAATGACAAATACATCTGGCGACAAATACGAAGCTAGTATTTCTGCTCAAGCTAACGGAACTGTTGTTAGGTACATACTTGAAGCAACTGACGACGCTGCTAATACTACTACTTCTCCTTTTACCCCTTCTGCTCAAACAACTACCAATGTTTATCATTATACGGTAAGAGACAATGGATTAGAAATAGTTGATATTCAAAAAACGTTTGGAGGGTCTGACCTTTCCTCTTTCTTAGGTGCAAGTGTTGAGTTTACAGGTTATGTTACTGCTTCTGCTAAAAATTCAGATATTGGATACATTTATGTTCAACAGCAAGGTGCAAGTGAATTTGCCGGTATCAACTGTGTTGGAAATCCTGATTTAATTGCTCTTTGTAGAGGTGATGAAGTTACTATTGAGGGAATAGTTGAAGAAAACTTTGGCTTCACCAGAGTTGGCGTTACTAAAGTATCCAAAACAGGTAATTTTAAAATTCTTGCAGCAACAGCAGTTGACCCTTCTGATGCAAACCTTAACCACGAAGCTTATGAAAGCATGCTGGTAGTCGCTAAAGATCCTTCAGGTGGTCAGATATACATGAACAACCCTGATGCAGGTTTCGGAGAATATGAAGTTGGAACTCAAGGTGCTTCAACAAACATGAGAGTTTTGGCTGGTCGTCAATCAGGATCATCTTTTGCTTCATTGCACGTTTCATTGGTTACAGATGCTTATTACTATGATAACGATGGTCAAATGGAAGTTGATACCGTAATTACCGACGCTAACATGACCATGGATTCTATTTCAGGTATGTATTATTATAGCTTTAACAATTACAAATTGTTACCACGTAACAACGAAGATATCTATGGATTAAATGTTTCGTTGGAGCCATCAGGCTTTGTTCCTTGTGTAAAGGATACTACAAGTTCTGTTCAAAACATTTACAATCATGAATTTAACATTTTCCCAAACCCAGCTAATGGTGTATTAAATATTGGATCTATCGGTGGAGAAAGTAATACTTTTGGAATTGAAATATTGGATGTAACTGGTAAAAATGTTTACACTAAAATCAGTGCATTTCCAATTACTACCCTTGATGTTTCATTCATTAATAAAGGCCTATACCTAATTGAATTAAAAACAAAAGAGGGTCAATTATTGAAAACTCAAAAAATTATTATTCAATAAATTTTAAAGTTCTAGTTCGGTGATTATTGCCGAGCTAGAACATTTATTTAATGCGTCACTATTTAGTTTGCTTGTTTATTTTAGCTGTTGGATTTTCATCTTGTAAAAAAGGTGAAAAGCATGACAATATTGCGCCAGAAACGCAATTGGTTTTTGAGTCCATTAATTTGTCAGGTGATGACCGGTTAAACTCAAAGGTTGAATTAAGCTGGTTTGGAACAGATAAGGATGGATATATTAAAGGTTTTGAAATATCGTTAGACAATACTAATTGGGGTTTTGTAACTAGTCAAGATAGCACCTTTGTTTTCGAACTATCTGTTGGATCTGACACAACTGATATTGATTTTTACATTAGATCTGTAGATAATTTCGATGTTGTTGACCCTACACCTGCCTATCTTAAAATTCCATTAAAAAACACACCCCCTTCAGTAAAGTTTATAGAAACATCGTTGCCTGAAGATTCGATTCATTTAGTAGCAACTTTTAGTTGGCTTGCTACCGATAATGACGGTAACGAAACGGTAACCAATGCATTTTTAAAAGTTAATAATGGTACTTGGTACCAGATTCCGACCAATGCAAGTTTAATATCTGTAATTAGCAATACTGTTGAAACAAATGGTATTACTGATGCTAAGGTTCATTATAACGGGAAATATAGTACTGATTTAATCGATGACTTTAACAACAACGGAATCAACACCTTTTATTTAAAAGTAGTTGATTTTGCCGGAGCTGAAAGTAAAGTAGATACAAGTAATGAGATTTTCATTTCATCAAAGTCTAGCTCTGATTTGTTGTTTATTTCAGGCCAAGATGATTTGGTTACTGGAACTTACAAAAACCTTTTGTCTAGTCAATCTTATGACTTCTTAAATTACCAAATTGCTGAAAAGCAACCCAAATTTTGGGAACCTACTTTTAGCTTAATTATAGAACAATACAAGTATCTATTCATTCATGCAGATGCGAATGTTTTTACAAATTCATACAATCAACAAAGTGGGCTTCTTCTTGATTTTATGGCGCCAAGCTTACAAACCTTTTTTAATGATCGCGGCAAAGCTTTTGTGACAACTTCCTTTTCATTGGGTGATGACATTTCCGCTATTTCTGAAGTTTTTCCTATTGACAGTATTTCAACAAGCAATGGTCATGCAAGGATAATGAGTGATAGTGTAATTTATCCTGTAGATAATTTAACATTTCCTTCATTAAGTCCTACCAATATAATTATTGGTGTATCTCCATTTAACCCCACACAGGATGCAACACCAATTTACGAGGCTCAATTAAGAGGCGTTTCAGGTTGGACCGGACCTAAAGTGGTTGCTGCTAAACGAAGTGTTGGAGGCTCAACCAATCAAATTTTTTATTCAATTCAGCTTTACAAATTTGACAAAGATCCAGTGGCTCAAAAAACGCTAGTAGAATCAATGCTAACTGAATTAGGATTATGATGAAAAAGCTAGTTATATCGACTTTGTTTTCGTTGTTTACTTTAATTGGCATTGCTCAACAAACCGGTACTCTTTCGGGCAAAATAACTGATGGAGACACAAAAGACGTGCTAATTGGAGCAACGATTCAACTGGTAGGAACCTATACAGGTGCATCATGTGATATTGATGGCAACTATGCCATAAAAGAAATTAAGCCTGGAGATTACTCTGTGAAAATTTCGTTTATCGGTTACTCAGATAAAATTTTTAATGGAATTGAAATTGAAGCAAACAAAACAACAAACCTAAATACTCAGTTAACCCTAAGAGCCCATTCTATTATTGAGGTTGTAGTTGTGGGACAAAAAAACTTGGTAAACCTAGAATCTGCTTCCTCAGAGGTGAAAATATCTTCAGAAGAAATCTCGCAAATGAACGTTAAAAATGTTCAAGATGTAGTAGCAATGCAAGCAGGCGTTAGCAAAACATCTGATGGGCTTCAAATTAGAGGTGCGCGTGTATACGAAACACAATATTTAGTTGACGGAATTTCTGCTTCTGATCCACTAGCCGGTACTGGTTTTGGTGTTGAAGTTTCATCTGGCTCAATTGGCGATTTAAAACTCATTACAGGAGGTGCTGGAGCTGAATTTGGTGATGGCTCTTCTGGTGTTATTTCAACAAAAATAAAAGAAGGTGGTGACAAATTTGAAATAGCAGGTAATTGGGAAACCGACAATTATGGAAATCTATATGATGGTGCAATGCAATGGAGAACGGATTTCGGTGAGCTTTCGGTAGCTGGTCCAATTCCGTTTACAAATGGAAAACTTACCTATTTTAGTAATTTCAGTTTTAACTTTACTGACCAATATTTTGGTGCAACTGCCAATCAACTTCATAGTTCACTTTTTTCAGGAAATGACTCATCATGGGCATTACGTTATGACAATAAATGGTCGCATACTTTTAAACTTGCTTATCAAATAAAGCCAGGGACCAAATTAACTTTCACTAACCAACATAGTTTATCGATTAATCAAAACACAAGGTCATTGCAAATTGTTGGTTTTGACGCTATTCTCGCACCTGGATTTCAATTTGATAGAAGTTTAAATTTAGACAATGCAACTACTTATACGCATCACTCAAACCTAACCGCGTTAAATTTAAATCATTTTATAAACAACAACTTAAATTTAAATTTTTCAGCGGGTCGACTGTTCACCAATCTAAGAGCTGATGCTAATGGCAGACCGTTTAGAGATGAAACAGTAGACCAAATTTATGATGAAGAATCAATTGTGACAGCCCCAGTTTCATTGTTTAACCCTGAAGATTCCGTAACTTTTGTTTTGCCTGGCCCAGGGCTAATCAATAATGGAGGTATCACTTCCACGTGGCACGACCACTATGTTGAAGAATACACTTTTAAAATAAAATTAAGCTATTACCCAAACAACAAAGCGCATCGTTTTACATTCGGAAAAGATTTAAAGCTAACCGAATATCAATGGGTTGATGTTACTCGTCCCTGGGTTGGCGCTCCTATCGTAATAGATGAAAACACTTCTACCCCATCAATTAGCATTGGTTCATCAAACGATATTTGGAAAGTCAACCCAACTACCGGGGGTTTTTATGTTCAAGATATTATCACTTATAAGGGTATACAAGCAACTTTAGGTTTACGTTATAATTATTGGATGCCAGGTTCTTTTGCCGATGATGCAATTGCTGACTCAACTTCACCAGTTATTGATCAAGTTCGTGAAGATTACATCAACGAAAGTTTCGGCTTGTTTGGCACTCGTGTAAAATCTAGATTATTACCTAAAATAAATGTTTCATTCCCTGTTACCGAAAACAATGTTTTGTATTTTAATTACGGTCATAGTATGAAACTACCTCATCCTCGATTCGTTTATGCAGGTTTAGATCCTGTTTATCAAGATAGATCTTTCTTATCATTTCTGGGTAACCCGAGTTTACAACCTGAAATTAATGTTTCATATGAAATAGGAACAAAATCACAGCTGACAAAAGATATAGCAATCACCGTTTCTGCATTTAACAACAACAGATTTGATTACATAGTTTCAAGAAATGTACTTGTAAAAGATCAAACCGGAAGATTTGTATCTAAAAGAATGTACATCAATCAAGATTACGCTAAAATCATGGGTCTTGAATTTGGGTTTGTGGCAAGACTGTTAACCAATTTTAGCGTTTTCACCAATGTTACATATCAAATTGCAAGAGGTAAATCAAATTCTGCCCGTGAGGCCGGTTTACAAATTGAACAAACTGGTCAGGTTGAGCTTTCAACAGAACAATATTTGGCTTTTGACAGACCATGGGATATTAAAACAGGCATAACGTTTAGGGGTGACTCAAACACAACCTTGTTTGGTTTAAACTTAAATAATTTTAGATTTTTTACAGTTGCTACATATAAATCGGGCTTCAGATATACACCTGTCGCTTTAGAAGGCTACAATGGATTAGGAAGACCACTTTTTGTTACCGTAGACGAACAATATCTCCAAGAACAAGCAGATCCATGGTTTTGGGTTGATTTTAAATTATCCCGCGATTTTCCTTTCAAAAACAGAAGTGGCTTATCGGTTTCTATCGAAATTAAAAATTTAACCAACTCTAAAAACTCCCAAATTATAAATCCGGTTACAGGTAGTGCATACGAAAACGGTGATGATGTTCCTAATGGCTGGCGAGACCCTAGATACATAGGGCCTGAAGAGAACGGTACGCCTGCAGATAACCCAGCAAGATACCTACAACCAAGACAGATTTTAGGAGGAATCAGTTTTAAATTCTAATGAAAAAACTATTCTTAAATATCATTCTGTTAGCATTAACCACATCTGGTTTCAGTCAAATTTTCCCTAATTATGGTGGTCAGAGAGCAGGCTTATCTGCTTTAAGTTTTCTTAAAAACGACCTAAACCCAAGGTCTATTGCCATGGGAGGCGCAAGTGTTGCTTTAGACTATGATGGTTATTCTATTATTAATAACCCTGCTCTTATTACAGATTTCAATTCATTTAATGCTTCTGCCTCAAGTATGATAGTTGGTGCAGGCGTTCAACAAAATTTTGTAAGTGCAGTTGTTCCTTATAACAGCAAACGATTTGGCCTTTCGATTAACGCTCTTAGCACTGATGCAATGGAAGTTAGAACGGAATTCCAGCCTTATGGAACTGGCGAATATTTTTATGCCACCAATATAGCTACAGGTCTTACGTATGCTCAAAAACTTAGCGACAGGTTTGCTATGGGTGTGACATTTAAATACATATTTGAGCAGCTCGCTCAATACACAAATCATGCGGCTACCGCTGATTTCGCATTTTCATACACAACCGATTTCAAAGGTTTAGCTTTTGCAATTAAAGTACAAGATTTTGGAGGCAACTCTTCATTAAAAGGAACTTTTACAGAGGTTGGCTTTAATCGTGATTCAACAGTAGCTGTTAATAGCTACACCGTACCAACTATTTTTAGAATGGGGTTTTCATTTTTGCCTTATAAATCTGATAATCATTCAGTGCTTTTTGCAGCAGAACTTGACCACCCTAACGACAATGCTGAGAATTTACGTTTTGGATTAGCTTATTCATTTAAAAATATTTTACAGGTCAGAACAGGTTACAAACTAAGCGTTAAAGGTCAAAAATCACCAACTTTTGGAATAGGTCTAGCTACCAGTATTGGTGCTCATCCTTTCAAAATAGATTATGGAATTAATCCAACTAATTACATTGGACTTCAACATGTTTTTGGAGTTAGTTTTAACTGGAACAAAATGGAAAGAGAATGATTTTATCTAGAATAATCATATTATTAGGGTTGATTCTTGGGCTATCTTCTTGTGAAAATTATTTCGGTGAAAAAACTGATTTAAACTTTATTGACCAGCCAGCTTATCAAGCTAGGTCAGTATCTTATGTTCCTATCCAACCAATTCTGAACGGATTCGTTTATCCAACTGATGTTTTGGCAGGGTTTGATGAGCTAATTTATGTAGTTGACCAAGGCACAGAAGAGATTATAAGCTTAGATCAATCACTTAACGAATTGGCACGTTTTAAAGTTCAAGGAGTAACAAAAATCATTCAAAATAGAGGTTTAGAAATCCTTGCATTAGGCACTGCTGATACCACTGATGCATTAGGGCAAATTACCACCTTAGCTTGTATTTATCGAATTTCATTGAACAATGGCACTTATAGTTTAAATGAAGCCAAAATAACAAACAAAATAATTCATCCTTTCTATTTCAGAAACACAGTAAAAAGTTCAGATGTTGACGTAACCTTTAACGACATTGCTATCTTGGCAAACGATGACTTTTATGTTACTCGAAATGGTTTAGGTTCTGACATCATTGCACCTGACCAATCTATTTTACTTTTCAGCCACAACGACAAAGAATTTACACCAGTTTTCATCTCATCAGGAGGAATACTGTATCGAGATTTTTTTAAAATACCTTTTGGAATTACAAGCCTTGCACAACCACCACAAATTAGTGCAAATACAAGCCGAAGTTTTATTTCTACTTCATTGGATGAAGACGCTGTACTAAAGATAAACTACATTACTTATACCGAAAGTGATTTTGGCGCTTCTTATGGGCCAGAACAAACTGTAGTGAACGATAATTCACAGGCTGAAGATTTTTTACAAAGACCATTTAGGTTTAAAGAACCAAAAGGGATTACAATATCTGGTGACGGAACAAATTTTGTTTTTGTTGTAGATGCTGAAACTGATTCTCTTTATCAATTTACTTTAACCGGTCTTGAAGGAATCAAGCCCCCTCCTGGTTCGGTTGAAACAAAATACATTAAAGCCTCGTTTGGTGGGTCAGGCAATTCTGCTGTGCAATTTAACGAGCCTCAAGCTGTAGCCTACCTAAATCAAATAGTTTATGTTGCCGATGCCGGTAATGGAAGAATTTTGAGGTTTAAACTTACGCTTGATTTTGATTAGTTAATCAATTAAAAACTCAGTACAAATTCTCAAAAACTCTTTTGGCTGATCAGCATGCAGCCAATGCCCCGCTTTATTAATCATGTTTATTCTACTGTTAGGAAAATATTCTTTTATGTCAACATGATCAGGCTCTGAAATATAACTTGAGTTAGAACCCCCAACAAACAATGTTTCTCCGTCATAAGGTTTATCTTTTATTTCGTCACTGACCAAGGAAATATTTCGTTTTATTGATTTCAGATTAAACCTCCAAGCTAGTTTTCCTCTTTCGATCCAATATAAATTCTTGAGTAAAAACAGAACAATTACCTTATTTTCAATGTTCCTTTCCATTAATTCAGAAACCTCTTGTCTTCTCTTTATCCCGTTCAAATTGATGGATAAAAGTACATCTAACAAATGTTGATGGTGCACTGGGTAATGCCTAGGTGCTATATCTGCTACTATTAATTTATTAACCAAGTGAGGGTTGTTTTGGGCAAACTTCATAACAACCTTACCTCCCATAGAATGGCCTAATAAATTTACATCATGCAGTTGATTTTCATATATAAACCCGAATAAATCTTCTGCCAACACAGAGTAATTATGTTCATCAGAATGAAATGATTTGCCATGATTTCTTTGGTCAATTAGGTAAACTTCAAAATTTTCAGAAAGAGCCTTTGCCTGAGTTTGCCAATTGTCGAGCATTCCCATTAACCCATGTAAAATGATCAAAGGTTCGCCTTCGCCAAATTTTTTAAAATTTAAACTCATACTCTGTTTAGTAATCTTAAATACATTTTTATGGTATTATCCAATCCGAAATACAAAGCATCACTAATTAAGGCATGCCCTATTGAAACCTCTAGCAAGCCAGGTATGTTTTCTACGAAATATTCCAGGTTTTCCAAGCTAAGATCGTGTCCCGCATTTATACCTAGCCCAACCTTTTGGGCCTCAACAGCTGCTTCTGTAAAACATTTAATAGCATCCGATTTCCCTTTTCTATACGAATCCGCATATGATTCCGTATAAAGTTCTATCCTATCAGCACCTGCTTTCTTGGCAGGCTCGAACAACCTTAATTCAGTTTCAATAAAAATTGATGTTCGTATACCATTCTTTTTAAACTCGCCCACAGCTTCAGACAACAAACTTTGATGAAAGATGGTATCCCAACCTGCATTTGATGTAAGCACGCCAGGAGGATCTGGAACCAAAGTAACCTGGGCAGGTTTAACCGCTAAGACCAAATCCATGAAACTTTTATTTGGATAACCTTCAACGTTAAGTTCAGTTTTTACGATACTTTTAAGATCAAACACATCTTGATATTTTATATGTCGTTCATCTGGTCTTGGATGTACCGTAATACCTTGAGCTCCAAAATGTTCACAATCCTGAACAACCTTGCTCAAGTTTGGAACATCATGTCCTCTAGCGTTTCTCAAAGTTGCAATCTTATTTACGTTTACACTTAACCTAATCATACTTTAAAATTGGCTTCAAAATTAGCTGAATTATTCTTTACATTTGGCTTTGATATATGTTGGCAGAACAATTAATAAATGAAGAAATTCCAGTACTGAGTCCATCGGATAAAGTTTCTAAAGCATTGGGTTTAATGGACGACTATAAGTTATCGCATTTAACCATTGTTGAAGACGGTATTTATAAAGGTATGATTGATGAAAACTCCTTGTATAATTGTGAAGACGATAGCACTAGCTTAACTTCTTTAACAAAAGATTACAAAATGGCGTTCGTTTTAAATCATCAACATTTATTTGAGGTTATTAAGAAAGTTTCTGATTTTCAGATTTCTTCCATTCCGGTAATTAACGCCCAAAGCAAATATCTAGGTGGAATCACCTTAAAACTATTAATGGAGACAATAGCAGAAATGCCAGTTGTTAAAACTCCCGGTGCTATAATTGTATTAGAAATGAGCATGAGTGATTATTCCTTGTTCGAAATTTCTAGAATTGTTGAGGAAGATAATGCTAAAATTCTTGGTTCGTTTATCACTCGATTTCCAGATTCTACTAAAATGGAATTAACAATCAAACTTAATGTTGAAAATGTACAATCTATAATGAGTTCTTTGGAACGGTTTAAATATACAATTACGGCTTCTTACAACAAAAAATTAGTTAATGACAACCTAAATGATAGATACGACCAGCTCATGAAATACCTCAACATGTAATGAGCAAAACCGTTGCAGTTTTTGGCCGACTTTATCCCAGCGATTTAAATGAAAAGGTTGAATTGCTTATTAAAGATCTGTTTGATAACAACATTGAGTTGGTTATTAATGAACCATTTTACGATTTTATTAATGCAAGAACCAATGCCGTAAAAGGTGTTCAGGTTTATGATCGGTCAAGTTTTCACAATTTCAATGTAGATTTAATGTTGGTGCTAGGTGGAGATGGCACCTACCTTGATGCCACAACTTTTATAAGAGATTCAGGAATTCCGATTTTGGGAATAAATACAGGTCGTCTTGGTTTTTTATCTGGCGCCTCAATAAACGAGTATAATCTTATTGCTCCAGCCATTTTAGAGAATGATTTCGAAAAATATGAACGTGCTACAATACGTTTAGAGGCTTCTACCCCTTTATTTGAAGGAGCAAACTTCGCATTAAATGAAGTCACCGTGCATAAAAAAGATTCTTCTTCTATGATTAGCATACATAGTTTTTTGGACGACCAATTTATCAATACCTATTGGGCAGATGGCCTGATAGTAGCAACCCCAACAGGCTCTACCGCCTACTCTCTGAGCTGTGGTGGCCCAATCCTGTTTCCTGGATCAAAAAACTTTGTTATTACACCTGTGGCACCACACAACCTAAATGTAAGACCTATTGTTATTCCTGACCACAAAACTTTAAAACTTAAAATTGAAGGCCGTAGCAGTTCATTTCTTGTAACCCTCGATTCTAGGTCTAAAGCCATCGACTCATCGATAGAATTGACCATTACAAAGAATAGTTTTTTCATTCAATTGCTTCGATTAAGGCATCACACCTATCTTGGAACCATTCGAAATAAATTAAATTGGGGTTTAGATAAAAGAAATATCATTTCTTGAATCATTCGATTTTTTATATTTGCCAACAATGACCCTAACCAGAATACAATCTTTACTGATAGTAATTACAGTTTTTTACGACAATGATGCATTACGATTAGCTTATGGCGGTGTTGCAGCAGGGTTTGTGTCGCCAAACGTTACTGCAGACAAACCAAATTGGACGACAACAGGTGAGCAAAGAGGTAGCGCCTCATCAAACGATTACTATCTTTAGGCTATGGTTGAGGTTCATTACAAGTTTCTTAAAGTTAAAAGCATCAAACCTCGTTTCTAATAATACGATTCTAAATTCGTTCATTATTCATGAAACAAATTCAGCTCCTTTTTTTAAGTTTAACTATATCTTCATTTTGTTTTCCTCAACCTAATGTTGAGCTAGGGGCAACTTTTGGTCAATCTTACTATGTTGGAGACCTAAATACTACCAGTCATTTTACTTCAGATTTATTAAACACTGGTTTTTCCGTCTTTATTAGAAATAATTTTGACGGACGGTGGAGCTGGAAAAATCAAATTCTAATTGCTAAAGTAAACGGAGATGATGCTCTTTCTTCTAATCCTACTAATAACCTGAGGAATCTTTCGTTCAATTCACCTATCTATGAATTTTCCTCAGTATTTGAATTTAATTTTTTAGAATACCGCAATTTCAATGAAAACGATAAAATAAGCCCGTACCTTTTTGGTGGATTAGGAGTGTTTTATATGGAACCCAAAACCGAGCTAAACGGTAATTTGTATGATCTTAGGTTACTAATGACAGAAGGTCAAACAGAGTCTTATAACAGAGTTAATTTAAATATTCCTATTGGGATTGGTATAAAGGCTAGAATTCTCCAACGTCTTTCAATAAATATAGCTTGGGGAATGCGAAAAACATTCACAGACTATCTCGATGATGTTAGCGGATTTTATCCTGACCCAAGCAAGGTATCTGCACTAACAGCAAGTGTTTCAAATAGGAGCACCAACCAATTAACAGCCTTTAACAATAATTGGGAATCTCAACGTGGAAATCGACAGACCAATGATTGGTATGGTTATATGAGTTTTGGCCTTGCTTTTAGAATAACCAAGGATCCTTCTAGCTGTCATTTCACCCCCTTTTATTAATATATTTGCCACCTTTTGGCGACCATTCAATTAAATGAACAATTCTTTAGAGGACTTAAGAAATAAAATTATACCGTCTAAATTACCTAAGCATGTTGCGGTAATTATGGATGGGAATGGCAGATGGGCAAAAGGCCGAGGTTTGTCAAGAATTTTTGGTCATAAAAATGCAATAACAGCAGTTCGTGAAACAGTTGAAGGTTGCGCTGAAGTAGGCATCAAATATTTGACACTATATGCTTTTTCTACTGAAAATTGGAACAGACCAAAATTTGAAGTAAATGCTTTGATGGAGTTGTTGGTTTCTACTTTAAATAAAGAAATTAAAACACTAAAAGACAACGATATTCGTTTACAAGCCATTGGTGACTTAAAAAGTCTTCCAAAAAAATGCTTTGACGAACTTCAGGTGGCAATTGACAAAACGAAAAACCATAAAAAAACAACTTTGATTTTAGCTTTAAGTTATAGCGCAAAATGGGAGATATTGGAAGCCACAAAAAAGGTAGCCAACGACATCAAAAACGGTCAACTTACTACTGATGAAATTGATGAAGCTATTTTTAGTTCATATTTATCAACGAAAGATTACCCCGATCCTGAATTAATGATTCGTACTTCAGGTGAATACCGAATAAGTAACTTTTTACTTTGGCAATTGGCTTATTCTGAATTGAAATTTCTTGACAAATTTTGGCCTGACTTCAGAAAAGAAGACCTATTCAAAGCGATCATTGAATTTCAAAGTAGAGAACGAAGGTTTGGTAAAACAAGTGAGCAAATAGCAAGCAAATAATGAAATTTAAACTTCACCTAGTAATACTAAGTTTGATGCTTTGTAGCATTACCTCGTTTGCTCAACAAAGATTAATTGGCTCAGACACCAAACCTTCCTTTAATAGTCCGAAAGATTATATTATTGGCGGAGTTAAAATTGAAGGCACTCAAATTCTTGACCCTAATGCCCTAGGTCTACTTAGCGGTTTAAAAGCAGGAGAAAAAATCACCATACCTGGTGACGATATTTCTAATGCAATCAACAATTTATGGGATCAGGGACTATTTGGTGACATTCAAATAAAGTCTGATAAGATAACCGGCGAAACAATATTTCTTACCATCCTAATTGTAGAAAGACCAAGGCTTTCTAAGTTTCAGTTTTCAGGGTTAAAGAAAACTGAAATTGATGATGTAAGAGAGGAAATTAATCTCTATCGCGAAAAAATTGTTACCGATAATTTGATGCTGTCTACATCAAATAAAATCAAACAACTATTTATTGATAAAGGTTTCTACAATTGCACCGTAGATATCGAACAAGTTAAAGACACCGCTTCTTTTAACCATGTTTCGTTAATGATTGATGTAAATAAAAACGAAAAAGTAAAAATTCAAAGCATTACAATTGTTGGCAACGATGCATTTTCTCAAACCAAACTAAAGTCATCGCTTAAAGAAACAAAAGAGCAATCTTCATTTAGGCCATTAATCGATTTTGATGGAATGTTTTTGGCATCTGCGATAGCATTTATGAATAAAGGCCAGAAAAGAGGGTTTGAAGAAATATTTGAATATTTCGGCGAAAATGCTAGAGTGAGAATCTTCAAGTCTTCGAAATTCATTGAAAGTAATTTTGATGCAGATAAAGAAGCTATCATTACGAAATACAACAAAAAAGGATATCGGGATGCTGCCATTGTTAAAGACTCGATTTCTAAAAACGATAACAATACGGTTTCTATTTATATGGAAATTAACGAGGGCCCACAGTACTATTTTGGTAATATAAAATGGGTTGGGAACAAAAAGTTCACCTCACGTCAGCTAAGCAATACTATTGGGATTGACAAAGGTGAAATTTATGATCCTGAGAAACTAGAATCAAGACTTTACATGGATCCAAACAGCAAAGATATCAGCTCTTTATATATGGACGATGGTTACCTATTTTTTCAAGTGAACCCTGTTGAGGTTAGTGTAAGAACTGATACTATTGATTTAGAAATTCAAATTTATGAGGGCCAGCAAGCAAGAATAAATGAAGTCACCATTAAAGGAAACACCAAAACCAATGACTATGTTGTGCTCCGTGAAATAAGAACTAAACCAGGTGAATTATTTAGCCGGTCTGACATCATAAGATCTCAACGCGAGTTATCTGTATTAGGCTATTTCGATGCAGAGCAACTGCAAGTTAACCCAAAGCCAAATCAAGCGGATGGTACCGTTGATATTGAATACGGAGTTGTTGAATCTCCTTCGGATCAAATAGAACTATCTGGTGGTTTCGGAGGGGGAAGTATCGTTGGTACGCTTGGCGTTTCTTTTAACAATTTTGCCTTGTCAAATATGTTCAAAAAAGATGCCTGGAGGCCTGTACCGGCAGGTGATGGACAAAGACTATCTATTAGGGCACAGAGTAACGGATTTTTCTATCAATCATACAATATGTCTTTTACCGAACCTTGGTTAGGCGGCAAAAAACCTAATTCATTTTCAGTTACAGCTTATCGTTCTATTCAATCTAACGCTAGGAAATTCTTAACCGACTCAACCAATTCAGATGGCAAAAAAGCGCTAAACCCTAACAGAGCATATGTGAAAATTTCAGGTATATCCTTAGGACTTGGTAAAAGGCTGAAATGGCCAGATGATTACTTCACAGCGCAAGGAGAATTAGCATATCAAAACTATGATCTTCAGGATTGGAATCAGTTTATTTTCGCCACCGGAACAGCCAACAATCTATTCCTAAAAGGATCTTTAATTCGAAGTTCTATTGATCAAGCAATATATCCAAGAATGGGTTCTCAGTTCAAAGTTTCGTTACAAGCAACGGCACCTTATTCTTATTTTAATAATAAAGATTACTCTGACATCTCGGATCAAGAGCGGTATCGATGGGTGGAATACTACAAATGGAAATTCACATCATCGACTTTCACTTCACTCATTGGAAATCTGGTTTTAAATACTAAGATAGGTTTTGGGTTTTTAGGTCATTATAATAAAAAAGTTGGCGCGGCACCAATCGAAAGGTTTTATCTCGGTGGAGCTGGCTTAACAGGTTTTGCTCTTGATGGACGAGAGATCATTTCTTTGAGAGGCTATGATGACAACTCAGTTTCTCCAGTTAATGGTGGAACAGTTATTTCAAAATACACAGCTGAACTTCGTTATCCGTTTACATTAAACCCTTCAGCAACTATCTATGGGCTTGCATTTGCTGAAGCCGGAAATTCTTGGAATAGTTTTTCAACCTTTAATCCGTTTGATGTTAAAAGAACTGCTGGTTTTGGAGTTCGTATATTTTTACCCATGTTTGGATTGCTTGGGCTTGACTGGGGTTATAGGTTTGATGACATACCTTCAGCACCGAACATGGCCAAGTATAAAGTTACATTTACTATTGGAGCCAATTTAGGTGATCTTTAATTTTACTGCTATGAAAAAAAAAATATTAGCTTTTATTATCTTAATTTCAATTGGCACAACCTCTAAAGCTCAACGTTTTGCATACATAGACACTGATTACATTCTTGAAAATGTTGAAGAATATGCTGAAGCTCAAAAAGAACTTGATGCCCTTTCTGAACAATGGCAAAAAACTATTGAGGCTAAATATGCTGAGCTTGAAGAATTACGTAAAACTTTAAAAGCGGAACAGATATTGCTTACGGATGAAATGCGTAACAAAAAACAACAAGCAATTGACACAAAAGAAAAAGAAGCTAGAGCTTATCAGAAACAAAAATTTGGGTTGGAAGGTGAGCTCTTTAATAAGCGTAAGGAACTGGTTAAGCCAATTCAAGATAAAGTTTTCAAAGAAATAAAAGAAATGGCAGACAGGAACAATTATGCGATTATATTTGATTCGGCAGGCCAAACCAACATTTTATACTCTGACCCTAAATACGACAAAAGCGAAGAAGTTCTCCGCAAGTTAAAGTAGATTACTAAATAAACATATTTTTGCCAAAATTAAAATTCGAAAAATGAAAACACAAATTATAAAAGCGGTATTTGCCCTAATGTTAATTATCCCAACAGGATTAATTGCTCAAACCAAATCAAAAATTGGTCATGTTAATTCAAATGACCTTTTGCTATTGATGCCAGAAAGAAAAACAGCTGAGACAGATTTACAGACTTTTGCTAAATCCCTTGAAGACCAATTGAGTAGCATGACTTCCGAATACGAAAAGAAATTGACTGAATATCAAACTAATGCTCAGGTAATGGCTGCTCCAGTTAGAGAGTCAAAAGAAGAGGAACTTGGTAGCTTAGAGCAAAGAATTAGAGACTTTCAAGTAAAGGCTCAACAATCCATTCAAACAAAAGAACAAGAACTAATGCAACCTATGCTTGAAAAAGCAAATACGGCTATTGAAGCTGTTGCAAAAGAAAATGAATATTCTTATATTCTTGATACTAGCGCTGGGGTCGTTTTATATTTCCCTGAAACAGACGATATATTACCTTTAGTTAAAACTAAATTAGGAATACAATAAAACTCCACTCACATAACCCTATTGGAATCTTTGATTCCGGCATTGGCGGCTTAACAGTCGCCAATGCTATTTATAGCCTTTTACCAAACGAGCAAATCGTTTACTTCGGAGATACCGCTCATCTACCTTACGGTGATAAATCTAAAAAAGCGATAGAGAGGTATTCTCTAAAAATTACCGATTATCTTATATCGAAAGGCTGTAAGCTTGTGGTTATAGCTTGTAACACTGCATCAGCCTATGCGTACGATGCAATTAAAACTAAATATGGTAATAGTATTGATATAGTAAATGTTATTGACCCTATGGTTGAGTTAGTCTCTAGTAATTCATCATATCAAAACGTTGCCGTAATTGGTACTAAAGGAACTATATCAAGCAATATTTATCAAAATAAAATTGCTGATTCAAATAGTTCAATTGTTGTTGCCAGCAAATCTACTGCGCTTCTTGCCCCGCTAGTTGAAGAAAATTTCTCAAATACCAACATCAGTAAACTTGTAATTGAAAAATATTTAAAACAAAGCGATTTCATGAATATTGAAGCTCTTGTTTTAGGTTGCACCCACTATCCATTATTAACGGATGATTTTAGGGCGGTTCTTGGTCATGATATTGATATTTTAGATTCCAGCAAAATTGTTGCTTCTAAAGTAGAACAGGTTCTAAGATCCAAAAATCTCCTCTGCATCCATAAACACGGAAATCATGAATTTTTTATCTCAGATTATACGGATGCATTTGAGCACAATGCTAAAATATTTTTTGGCAAAGAAGTTCATTTAGAGAAAAAAGACCTTTGGGTTTAGGCATCAACTGTTAATTGCCTTCTGTACGATTCAACCCCATTTATTGACCCTCTTGTTTATATTTGAAATCAATCAACTCTTAATTTGTAATGAAATTTATATTCGAGCATCAGTGGAAAGAATTTTTTAGGTCCTCTGTTTGGCAAAAGAATTTAGCAATAAACATTGTCATGGCTTTGTTCTTTGTCTATATCGCTGCAAATTTTATATTTCTCAGTTACATGGCTGGCGATATACTCATGGACCTTTTTCCCGGTCAAAGCCCTATTGATAATTTCAATAAAGGGATTATCTACTATTTTTTAGCTGATATATTTATACGCTTTTACATGCAGCAATCTCCTGTTGTTTCTATTGCTCAATATTTACATTTACCAATAAAAAAACATAAAATTCTAAATTTAGTTTTGCTCCGTTCTGGGTTAAGCATCTTTAATTCTTCAATTTTATTGTTGACCATTCCATTTGCTTTTGGTTGGGTCGCTGAATACGAATCTACCAGTGGAGCAGTTGCTTGGCTTATAGCCTTAGTAAGTTTCAATCTTGTAAATAGTTATTTGGTGATTTATCTTAAAAAGTTGCTAATGGAGAAACCCTACATCGTAGCAATTTTTGGTTTATCCATCGTACTAATTGGTATTCTTGATTACTACAGTATACTTATATTAACCACTTACTCTCAATTATTTTTCACCTCCATAATTAGGAACGAGTTTCTTGCTTTAATTCCAGTAGTCATGCTCGTATTGACCTATTTCGGGGTTTTTAAGTTTTTTAAATCGAGAGCCTACATCGAGAATTTAGGCACACTTAAAAAGAAAGATGCTAAAAGCACATCATTAGAGTTTTTGGAGCCTCTTGCCGAAATTGGAAAATTAATTGAACTAGAATTAAAGCTGATATGGCGTAACAAAAGACCGAAATCAGTTACCATTGTTTCGTTTGTGTTCTTTCTTTATGGCTACATGCTCTACCCGCAAAGTACCAATGTTTTCATGCTCATTGTGGCCGGATTAATGATTACAGGTATGTTTGTTCTTAACTACGGACAATTTTTATTTAGCTGGGAAAGTAGTTATTTTGACCTTTTGATGGCGCGCAATGTTCAAATCAAGAAATATGTAATCGGTAAATTCTACTTATTCTCATTTATTACATTTATTTCCTTTTTACTTTCGTTAATCTACATTCCTTATGGAATTGAAATAATCCAAGTAAATTTGGCAATGGCTTTATTCAATATGGGTATAAACTTTTGGGTAGTCATGTATTTCTCCACCCTTAATCCAAAAAAAATAGATCTCTCTAAAAGCACGTTCTTTAATTATCAAGGCACAAGTTATCAGCAGTTTATTATTGTTCTTCCAATGATGGGGCTACCCGTCTTTGTTTTTGCCCCATTTCATGTATTGGTTTCTCAAGAAGCAGGGATACTTGCATTGGCAATGGTTGGAATAATAGGTATTTTATTAAAAGGTCCTCTTTCTAAAATTGTTGAACAAAGAATAATTACCAAGAAATATCAAATGGCATCAAACTTCAGAGAATCATGATTAGCATTCAAAACCTTCAAAAAGTATACGGTAATAAAGTTGTTCTAGATATCGAAGAACTATATATTGAAAAAGGTCAAAGCATTGGATTGGTTGGAAACAATGGAGCTGGCAAAACAACAATGTTCAGATGTATATTGGATTTAATTCAACCAAAATCTGGAATCGTAAAGCTTAAAGATTTTATAGTTTCGAATAATGAAGAATGGAAAGAATACACAGGTTCATATTTAGATGAACATTTTCTTATCGATTTTTTAACTCCAGAAGAGTATTTCTATTTTATTGGCTCTTTATATCAAAAATCGAAATCAGAAATTGCTGATTTTTTAAAACAATTTTTCGAGTTGTTTAATGGCGAAATCTTGAACCAAGGGAAATACATTAGAGACTTATCTAAAGGGAATCAAAAAAAAGTTGGGATTATAGCCGCACTGATTGGCGACCCTGAAATTTTAATACTGGATGAGCCATTTGCTAACCTTGACCCTTCTACTCAAATTAGATTGAAAACGTTTCTTAAAGATTTAGACCAAAATGGCGAAGTAACCATGTTAATATCATCGCATGATTTAAGCCATGTTGCAGATGTTTGTGGCAGAATTGTAATACTCGAAAAAGGCACCCTTGTAAACGATATTTCAACCAACGAAAACACCCTTAAAGAACTAGAGCATTTCTTTACTCAGTAGGCCTTCCTAAAAAATATTATTAAATCATAATTTGGACTAATCTAGTCTAATAATGGGTGTTTCTGATTCCTAAAATACATAAGTGGTGGCGAATTGTTAATGCTAAATTTTACATTTGAAAAAATTGTTATAATGAAAAAAAATCTCTTTAAATTAATAATCGGTTTTGGGTTAATTGTTAGCATTATTGGATGTGAGAACTCAGAATCAACAAAATTACAAAAAATGAATACTCCTGAAGTTCCTTTACAAGACTTTTTTAAAAACTCTGAAAGCTCCAGTTATCAAATCTCGCCAAATGGAGATTACATGGCGTTTATGGCCCCCTACAAAAGCAGGATGAACGTATTTGTTCAAAAAATTGGATCCGACGAAAAAACTAGAATTACTAGTGTTACTGAGCGTGACATATCAGGTTATATGTGGGCCAACAACAATCGGATTTTATTTATTAAAGACAATGATGGTGATGAGAATTTCGCCCTCTTTGGTGTTGATATTGATGGTGAAAGCTATCAAGAACTAACAGCTTTTGACGGAGTAATGACTAGATTACTTGATGAGTTAGAAGGAATTGATGACTACATTTTAGTTGCATTAAATAAACGGAGCCCTCAAATTTTTGATCCGTATAGATTAAATATTAATACTGGTCAATTGGAAATTTTGTTCGAAAACCCCGGAAACATTTCAAGTTGGATGACGGACCATGAAGGCAAACTACGAATCGCAATTACCACTGATGGTGTTAACACTTCCCTTCTTCACCGGGTTGATGAAAACTCGGAATTCAAGACAGTAATTACAACCAATTTCAAAGAGTCCCTTTCTCCTCAGCTTTTCACCTTCGACAACAAGAACCTTTATGCAACATCTAATATTGGAAGAGATAAAAGTGTAGCTGTTGTTTTTGACCTTGAAACCGGTAAAGAAACTAAAATACTATTTGAACACCCAGAAGTTGATGTAAGCTACATAGCCTACTCAAACAAAAGAAAAGTGCTTACCGCAATTTCATATACTACGGACAAAAGATACCGGAAATACCTTGACGATGAGACTAAAAACATGATGGAATCCATTGAAAGTAAATTACTAGGTTATGAGGTAGGAATCGGTTCGGCTAACAAGGCTGAGGACAAATATATCGTTCGATCTTATTCCGATAAAACAAGAGGTAGCTATTACTTTTATGATAAAGCCAATAACCAACTTGATAAACTGGTTGACATTAGCCCTTGGTTAGATGAAAATCAAATGACCGAAATGACACCTATAAAATATCAATCGCGTGATGGATTAACAATTAATGGATATTTAACACTTCCGAAAGGTACAGAGGCTAAAAATTTACCAGTTGTTGTAAATGTTCATGGCGGGCCATGGGCCAGAGATAATTGGGGTTTTAATCCTGAAGTACAATTTTTAGCTAATCGTGGGTTTGCGGTTTTGCAAATGAATTTTAGAGGATCCACAGGCTACGGTAAAAGTTTTTGGGAGGCATCTTTTAAGCAATGGGGACAAAACATGCAGAATGATGTTACAGACGGCGCTCAATGGCTAATTGATCAAGAAATTGCTGACCCCACTCGAATCGCTATTTATGGTGCTTCTTATGGTGGTTATGCTACTTTAGCGGGACTCTGCTATACTCCTGATTTGTATGCATGTGGTGTTGACTATGTCGGTGTTTCAAATCTCTTTTCGTTTATGAACACAATCCCTCCTTACTGGGAGCAGTACCTAGGAATGATGTACGAAATGGTAGGTCATCCCAAAAGCGATAGTTCAATGATGGCAGCTTTTTCGCCAGCTTTAAATGCTGATAAAATTACATCGCCATTGTTTATTGCTCAAGGAGCGAAAGATCCACGAGTAAACAAAGCAGAAAGCGATCAAATGGTTGAAGCATTAAAAGCAAAAGGAACCAGTGTTCAATATTTAGTAAAAGAAAACGAAGGTCATGGTTTTAGAAATGAAGAAAATAAATTTGAATTTCACGAATCAATGATTGAGTTTCTAAACACGCATATTGGCGATAAAACAACCAAATAAAAATTAACAACTATTCTTTAAGCCCACCCTCACCTTATAGGTTTGAATGGGCTTTTTATTATAGCTTCGCCCGATGAATTTACTATCAGTAGAAGACGTAAGTAAGAGGTATGGAGACCGTCTACTTTTCAATGAAATTTCATTCGGAATTCAGAAAGGACAGAAAACTGCCTTGGTCGCAAAAAATGGCACTGGTAAAACCAGTTTGCTTAAAATTATTGCGGGAATTGAACCACCTGATACTGGTAAAGTAACTTTCAGGAAAGACATAACAGTAGCAATATTAGATCAAGATCCAAAAATAAACGGGGCCAAAACTATTCTTGAAAATGTACTTCAATCAGAAATTCCTTCAATAAAAGTATTGCGTGAATACGAAATTGCCATTCATACAGAAGACTTTAAGGCAATTGAGAATCTTATTCCTGAAATGGACCGGCTAAAATTATGGGATACAGAATCAAAAATTACTCAAATTTTAGGTGTTCTCAATTTGCATGATGTACACAGATTGGCTACTAAATTATCAGGAGGGGAAGAAAAAAGAATTGCTCTAGCAGCCATACTTTTTTCAAATCCAGATTTAATTATTCTTGATGAACCAACCAACCACCTTGATTTAGAAATGATCGAATGGCTCGAGAAATTTCTATCGGCATCAAACGTTAGTTTGCTCATGGTTACTCACGATCGCTATTTTTTAGAAAATGTATGTGATAACATCATTGAAATAGACAACGAACAGTTATACTCTTATCAAGGGAACTTTACTTATTATTTAACACGTAAAGCTGAAAGACAAGCAAACGACTCCGTAAACTTAGAAAAGGCCAAAAATGTTTTCAGAAAAGAACTTGATTGGATAAGAAGACAACCGAAAGCGAGAACTACCAAGTCGAAGGCGCGGGTGGACAATTTTGACGGAATAAAACAAGAAGCGTCAAAAAACTTAAATGAAGAATCAATTGCAATAGACTTTAAACCTGAAAGGTTAGGAAACAAAATCATAGAACTACATAACATAAGTAAATCTTATGACGATAAAATGCTTTTCAGTAATTTCAATTACAAATTTCAAAAAGGCGAAAAAGTAGGAATAGCGGGGAAAAATGGGGCAGGAAAAACAACACTTCTGAACATAATAACGGGCACTGAACAATCCGATACCGGTAAAGTAGTAGTTGGCGAAACTGTATCTATTGGCATTTTTAACCAAGCAGGGTTAAAACTAAAAAAAGACGTTCGTGTAATAGAAGTGCTTAGAGACATAGCCGAAGTCATTGAACAAAAAGATGGCAAAACAGTAGATGCAGCAAGACTACTTGAAAAATTTTTATTCAATAGAAAAGAACAACACAAATTCGTTTCTACCTTAAGTGGAGGAGAAAAAAGGCGTTTGTACTTAGTTTCGGTTCTAATGAGCAATCCAAATTTTTTAATTCTCGATGAGCCAACCAACGACCTTGATATCATTACTTTATCGATTCTCGAGGACTATATTAAATCATTCATAGGTTGTGTAGTTCTAGTTACTCATGATCGATATTTACTTGACAAAGTTGCTGATCATACTTTTGTATTTGAAGGAGACGAAAAAATTAAAGATCACGTAGGCAAATATTCAGATTATCGTGAATCTTTAAAACTTGCTAAGCTTCAGGCTACCAAAACAAAAAATATATCCCCTAAAGTTGAAAAGCCAAAAAAAGAATCTAAAAACAAACTCACTTATAAAGACAAGCTTAAGTTTGAAACCCTTGATAAAGAAATCCCTGTGCTGGAGAATAAAAAAGGCCTGCTAAATGAAGAGATTTCTTCTGGAAACCTGCCAAGTGAAGAGCTTGTAAGCAAAATTGAAGAGCTATCTAAAATTTCAGAAGAAATAGAAATTAAGTCAGTCATATGGATAGAATTAGCCGAATTATACCAATAGCCATTTGTAGTTGTAATGCAATTGGTCTGACATTTTCAAAAAAATAAGTTCTTACTTTTAACTAAATATTTTATACTTTTAGACAAAATCAAACAAAAGCTATGGAAAACAAAAATTTAAAAAGCCTTGCGGCTAGTGCACTAGCGTTAGGCGCATTAGGATTAATCGCTAATCCTGCAAGTGCAGAAAATTTATTTACTTCAACTGATTTAGGCACAGGAGCTGAATTGCGTTCAGATGTTTTAGGTCTTAATGATGCCGCACCAAGTATTTTCAACAACACCGATATTGAATTAAAATGTGGTGAAGGTAAATGTGGTGAAGAGAAAAAAGCTGAAGGAGAACAAGCTGAAGAATCTAAAACAGGCGAAAGCAAATGTGGCGAAGGAAAATGTGGCGAAGAAAAGAAAGCTGAGAAAAAAGCAGAAAAAACTGAAGGCGAAAGCAAATCAGGAGAACATAAGTGTGGTGAAGGTAAATGTGGAATGTAATTCACTTAACTATAACGATAAAATGAAGATGGGCTTGTCCCATCTTTTTTTTGCCTATGAATAAAATTAGAGGAGTTGGATTAGGATTCAGAAGAGATATTGCAGATGAAACAATTGCTTTATCAAAAGAATCAAACCCTATTTTAAAACCTGATTTTGTGGAGCTTGCTCCCGAAAACTGGATTGACATGGGTGGCTATTGGCGTGATAAACTTGAACAAATAGCTGCCAATTTTCCTATATCCGCTCATGGACTATCATTAAGTATTGGTTCGCCGGACGAATTGGACATACCGTTTCTTAAAAAAATAAAATCATTCCTTAACGAATTCAACATTCAAATTTATTCTGAGCATTTATCATATTCTAAGTGCGATAATGCTCATTTGTATGACTTACTTCCTATCCCTTTTACTGAAGATGCAGTGAATCATGTTATAGAAAGAATCAAGCAAGTACAAGACATTTTAGAAATGCATTTGGTTATTGAAAATGTATCGTATTACACACCGCTCGCTCCTAAAATTTCTGAATCAGAATTTATAAAAGAAATAGTGACTAGATCAGGCTGTAAAATGCTTTTGGACATTAATAATGTTTACGTAAATGCATTCAATCATAATTACAATGAACATAATTTTATTGATAATTTACCTCTTAATGAAGTGGCATACATGCATATTGCAGGTCATGATAAAATCAGTGATGATTTAATTATTGATACCCATGGACAACCCATTATTGAACCTGTTTACGACCTGTTGAATTGGTCATTACCTAAGTTACCTGAAGTTCCAATTTTATTAGAGCGCGATTTCAATATCCCTAACATGGAATCATTACAAAAAGAGATACAGCAGATTAAAGAAATCACTTCTAAACATTGGAATAAAATAAAAGTTAATGCTTAAAGAAACAACTTCTCTTGCACAGCAAAAACTTGCTAATTATACCAGAACAGGCGACTCAACTGGTTTAACTGAGGCGCGACTTGAAAGAATTCCGCAGTACAGAAGATTGGTATACAATGTCATTAAGGACATATTAGGTCAGGCTTTTCCTATTACTAAAAAGATTCTTGGAAATGAAGATTTTTTTAATTTATGTAATGATTTTTTTAAGGAGCATAACTGTAAAAACACTCAGGTATGGAAAATGCCAAAAGAGCTAATTGATTATGTAAACGATGAAAATTCTGCATACAAATTAGCTCATACTTTTTTACCTGAATTACTTCTTTTTGAATGGCTCGAAATTGAAATTCATACCATGACCAATATTGAGCTGCCAAAGTTGTATAAAATAGACTCTATTGCACAACCGTATTTTGTGAATCCTTACCACAAATTAATTGTTTTACAGCATCCTCTTCATAATAAGCCATTTAAACAATGGAATACCAACCTAGGCCAATATCCTATTTTGATATATCGAAATTTAAGGACGCATAAGGTGCACTTTGAAGAATTATCAATATTTGGATACTTGTTTTTAAGCGAATTACAGAGTAATTCAACAAGATTATTTGAGTCGACATTAGTAAATACTTTAAGCGCACAAAATGTTGCAATCACCGATGCGCAGATACTTTCGAGTTTAGCTTGGTTAAAAGAATTGAATAAAAAAGGCATCGTTTTTAGTGTTTAGCTGCGGCTAATAATTCGTTAGATTTGCCCGCTTAACAAAAACTTTTCTATGAAATCAACTATAACTTTTTTTCTTTTATTGTCCAGTTCAGTACTTTTTGCTCAGTTACCAGGAAATAGCCCTTCTTTTACTGTCACTCAACAAGTTGGTTCTGCTGAAATCTCATTTACATACAAAGCATCTATTATTGAAGATTTAATCGAAAACTTAGCTGACGATAGAGGAATATTTTACCCTGGAGGAAAAACCAATTTTATTGTAAGAACCAATAAAGATTTATTATTTAATGAAGAAAAAACTTTAGTAAAAGGAAACTATGTTGGAGGAATTAAAGTTGGTGAAGATGGCACCTATAGTTTGACTCTTCAAACTGAATATTATAGTTTAAAAGCAGATTCAGAAAAAGATTCAAAAATACCGATTAACATCTTTCAATTGGAAAAATTACCATCTTTCGAATGTTCAATCCAAGGACAGGATTTTGCTATTATGCCCTATCAAGGTGGAATCAATTTCAGTAGTGTTATTATCGTGATTGGTAACCAGGCTTTTCAATTGTCGTTTTCTGTTGATGATTCTGAATTAATTAATAAAATTAGAGTAGACATTGAGAAGGCAGATAAAAATGAGACTGAAAAATTTAAATTTGCTGCACAATATTGTTTCGATTCAAATCAAAACTTGAAAGAAGCAGTTGAATGGGCAATTGTTGCATATGAAGGAGATATAAATCATGTAAACGCAATTCTTCTTGCTAAAATAATGCAGAAGATTGGTGACCTACCAGGAGCATTAAACATCGCTAAGGAGAGCCTTAGTCTTTTACAAAATGATGAATCATTGTCAAAAGTTGAATCAGATAAGATTGAAAATGAAATAGATGATTTAATGAACCTTTGGGCTAACTAGAGGTTTATTACCAAATAATGCCAGAGAACTAGCTAAAGCCATTACCAATAAGCAGCCTATTATATTAAGCCATAAATAGGCAATGATGTCGCCAAAGAAAACGTAAATACTTATTACGATTATTTCGGAGATTATAGCTGAAATAAAAATTGATTTAGCTCCTACTCTTTTCAAGAAGAATGCTACCATAAAAATCCCTAAAATTGTTCCGTAAAAAAGTGACCCTAAAATATTTACGGCTTCAATTAGGTTTTCAACCATGTTGGCAAATAATGCAAATATTATAGCGATAACTCCCCACAACGCAGTAATAGCTTTAGATGCAATTACGTAATGCTTATCAGATCCCTTTTTTTTATAAAGTCTTTGATAAAAATCTATCAATGTTGTTGACCCTAACGCATTCAATTCTCCGGCGGTTGAGGACATAGCAGCCGATATTATGACTGCCAATAGCAAACCAACCAAACCTGTAGGAAGGTAATTTAATATAAACGAAAGGAATACATAATCAGAGTCCTTAGCATTGTTACCAGGCAAGGCTGTTTTAACCACATCTTTGGCTTTATTCCTAATTACTTTTGATTCACCTTCAAGCCTTAATAATTCCTCTTTAAGTTGAGCTTTTTCTGACCCTTCAGTTGCTTTGTTAAACTGCTGAATAGCGAGTCGTTTCTTTTTAAATTGGGTTAAATGTTGATTGTTTAATGCATTAAATTCATCCGCATATTCCGTTTTATTTACACTGTCTACTGATGCTTGATCAAAAAGAACCGGATGTTCTTGGAACTGAAAAAAAACAAATACCATAAGACCACATAACAATATAAAAAATTGCATAGGCACCTTTAAAAGGGCATTAAACATCAAACCCAATCGACTTTCCTTTACTGATTTCCCTCCAAGGTATCTTTGAACTTGAGATTGATCCGTACCAAAATAGGAAAGAGCCAAGAAAAGCCCCCCGGTAATGCCTGTCCAAAAGGTATACCTCACACTTGGGTCGAATGAAAAATTAACAATTTCCAGTTTACCCATGCTACCTGCTATAGACAAGCTATCAATAAACGAGATATCATCAGGGATTTTATTCAGTATCACAAAAAATGCAATGAACATTCCCATCATAATTATCATCATTTGCCATTTCTGTGTTAAGCTGACCGCTTTTGTGCCTCCTGAAACAGTATAGATTATCACTAGAATCCCTACAAATAATATAGTATAAGTTAAATCCCAACCCAATGCTGCTGATAATATTATTGCGGGAGCATAAATGGTAATTCCCGCTGCTAACCCCCTTTGAATTAAAAATAAAAACGCAGCCAAAAGCCTTGTTCTTAAATCAAACCTTTGCTCTAGGTACTGATATGCGGTATATACTTTTAGCTTGTAATATATCGGAATAAAAACCGCTGCTACAATGATCAGTGCTAGCGGAAGACCAAAATAATTTTGGACAAACCCCATCCCACTTTCATAAGCCTGCCCAGGCGTAGAAATAAACGTTATAGCACTTGCCTGAGTTGCCATTACCGATAATCCTATGGCTGCCCATCCCATAGATTTGCCACCTAGAAAGTAGGAATGTATGTTTTCGTTTTTACGTGTTTTCACAACCCCGTAAATCACTATCCCAAAAAGGGTGCTTAACATCACAAACCAATCTAATAACTCCATTAGCTAAAGTATTTTGAAATGAAGTAGTAGAATAGAATATTTAAAACAAGAAAAACCAATACAAACCAATAAAAATGGCTCCAACTTTTAAAGAAAGGCGGCTTATTGTTTTCCAACTGTAGGCTTATAATTAATCATGTTTACCAACAATTTATAAGCTCCTGGAACACCCTTGGGTAATTGTCTGAAAAAACTTATTCCGGTATAAATAAAAGCTCCTTTTTCATAATCAGCGACTATTACTGAGCCTTTGGATTTTTCTTCGTCAGGATCACTCCAGGCGATTAGGGGTGTGTATTGCTCATCCCAGGTGCCAGGAAAATACAACCCGCGTTCTTGTACCCAATTATCGAAATCAACTAACGTTAATTTATTTGGAAAGTTCATGATTTTATGGTCAGGAGCTAATAATGTTGGTTTGGCATACTCATCAGTCACTCTTTGGCGAGATAATGTAAAAGGATAAGGGCCAAGTCCTTCTGTTTTTACTCCTCTGTTTGTATTGTACTGATATATTAAAGTCCCACCATTTTTCACATATTCAAGTAAAATGGGTTTACAAAATTCCATTTCTTTCTGCGTGTTTAAAACCCTTATACCTCCAAGAATAGCATCAAACGATTCTAAGCTTGAAGTTAATATTTCGTTTGGCGTTAATATGGTAACATTAAATCCAACCTCTCTTAAATTATCAGGAATTTCATCGCCTGCCCCCATTACATAAGCTATGTTGTTAACATCAGACTTTAAATCAACTTTTTTAAGGTTTACTTCTGACTTAGGAAACAATACTTGTTTAGTAATATGGTCGTATTCGATTGTTTTATAGCCTCTGTTATACTTTTTATTATCAACAATTGCTTCGAATAAAATTTTCTCGTCAGCCGATTCTGAAAGCGTAGAAACTTCGAAGGTGACGACTTTCTCCATTCCTGTCTTTTCAAAAGTTAATTCATGCAAAAAAGGTAAAATTCTAATGTTACGCGGGGCAATTGCACTTACAGTTACTTTCTGGTTTTGTGAAAATGATCGCACTTTTACTGAAACGAACTTTGGATGATCATCGCTTAGAATTACATTTTCTACCATGGGTGTTAATGCAACTTTTGGGTATACTTTAAAGTCTACAATTAGTTCACCTTTAACTCTATCCGATTTTTTGAAATTCACAGGAATATCAAACGAAAAAGACTTGCCATTTATAGTCACTTTGGCAAGGACATTATATGCAGCTGTGTTTTCAGGAACTCCGATTTTATTTGATTCAGAAACAACAAACATATTTTCGAAATTCTCCCACAACCAATAAGGTTGAGACAATTTTTTATTTTGAACTTTAAATTTGTGATTAACTATAATTTCTTGGTTATTGCTTACCTCCTTATTTACATCTATCGTTACTTTTTCAAAAACAAAGCTATCCCAACTAAATGCCATTTCAGAAGGGTTTAACAGTTTAATTCTTGTTTCTGCTGAATCACCTTCTACCGCATATTCAGAAGTTGTATTTGCTTCTAAAAACAAGCCCAACATATTTTGAATAATCTCTTGCGTTTCTTTTAGCTTTTGCTCTTTCTGATCAAAATTCAAAGTTTCAATTTGACTATAAATATTTACCATTTCAGCAATATTTTTTGATGGATTCAGCACGTCAAAGTTTTTAACAACGCTATCAATTATATCGGATATTTCTTTTCCTTCTTTTATGGTTGCCCAGCTAGTTTCTTCCTCTGTAAAAAGCACTTTTTTCTTGTCTCCTTTTACATATTTAAGATATTCTTTTTGACTACCTCTGGCTTTCGACGTTCCAAATCCTTGGCTTTTGTGACTTGACCTTGACACAGAAGATATTTCATTATGCCACATTCCTTTAAGGTTGTTGTAGGTGCCAATATCAATTGATATAAAATCAGCATTGTCCTTAGCTTGTTCAGGAATAGTTTTATCCCACCAAGTAGATGTATTAAAATACAATGATTGAACCTGCCAGGCTTGAACATTATTTAGCTGTTCAGGGTAAGCATTTGGGTCTGCTGCTAAATCAAAGGCTTTTTCAGCTAATATAGCCGATGCTGTATGATGTCCGTGACCTGCCCTACTGTTTGGAGGGAATCTTAGTACGATTACATTTGGCTTAAAATTTCTTATTACCCAAACTATATCACTTAAAACTTCTTCTTCATTCCATTTCTCGAGAGTTTCCTTACTAGTTTTCGAGTAACCAAAATCGACAGCTCGTGTAAAAAATTGTTCACCTCCATCAATTTTTCGAGCTTCCAATAATTCTTGGGTACGCAATAATCCAATGTACTCTCCTTTTTCAGTACCGATAAGGTTTTGTCCTCCATCACCTCTTGTTAATGATAAATAGCCCGTTCTTAAATTCTCACCATTTGCGAGATATGAAATTAACCTGGTGTTCTCATCATCTGGGTGTGCTGCCAAATAAAGTACCGTACCAATTTTATTAAGTTTTTTAAGTTTTAATAAAATTTCAGAAGAAGGTATATTTTGTTGCGCACTCAAAAGAATGCTTACTACTAATGCTATAGTAATTACCGCAATTTTTTTCATGATTTATGTTAATTAAGCGATGTTAGTGTAAACCGCTTGTACATCATCGTCTTCTTCCATCTTATCCAACATCTTTTCAATGTCGTCAAGTTGCTCGTCAGAAAACTCCACAGGCGATGTTGCCACCCTTTGAAGGCTAGCCTTTGTCACTTCGATTTTTAATTCTTCTATCTTTTTTGATAATGGTCCAAAATCAGTATAATCCCCGTAGGCAAAAAATACACCTTCTATTTCTTCTATTTCATCTAACCCAGCATCTATAAGTTCAAGCTCAAGTTCTTCGATATCCAATTCATCAGTTTTTGGGAATTCAAATATGGCCTTCCTTTTAAACATATATTCAAGCGAGCCAGTGGGCACCATTATACCGCCAGATTTAGTAAAATAATGTTTCACATTTGCAACAGTTCTATTGGCATTATCCGTTGCTCCTTCAACAAAAACCAAAACCCCATGAGGTCCTTTACCTTCATAGTTGATTTCATCAAAGTTCTCCGCATCTTTACCTGTAGCTCTTTTTATAGCAGCTTCAATGTTATCCTTTGGCATATTTTGCCCTTTAGCATTTTGAATAGATGTTCTTAAAGTTGCATTAATACCTGGGTCAGGTCCCCCTTCTTTAGCCGCCATAGTAATGGCTTTAGCTAATTTAGGGAATATTCTAGACATCTTATCCCACCTTTTCTCTTTTGCAGCTCTTCTATATTCAAATGCTCTTCCCATAATTTAGTATCAGTTTTTTTGAATTAATCTCTTGATGACGAATTGTACATCATAGGTTCATCTTTACCTGCTAACCTTATTAATACTCTGTCAGCCGAAACCTGTTTAAATTTCGATAAATCAACTATTATTTGTTTTGAAATTAAAGCTTCACAATTATCACTATCGTCTAAATAAAGTTTCAAGTTAACTTTAGGGGGCATTGATTTCATTGCCATCCCATTCCAAACAGCTCTAAATTCAGCATTTCCACAACCACCACTGTAAGTCACATCAACCTTCAGTCTTTGTCCAATTATTTCTGCATTATTAATGGTGAAAAAATCATCCTTTAATTCAACAGAAACATCATTTGATAATTCTTCAACATAAATATTAATTGGTTCCGTGTCCTCCGAATTATTTCGCTTTTCTAATTCATTTGGTTTCGCAGGTTCTTCATTCTGGACTATGCTTATTTCTTGCTTTTGTTTAGCATCTTCTACTTGTAATTCAGCCGTTTTTCCGACAGCTGTAGTGCCCTGCTGACCGACTAATCCAGCAGCTTCTTTTTTCACCTTGCACCCAAACAAAAGCGCTAACGATAAGATTAATACTATTCTCATGGCTTAACAATTAATTTTTGGGTGCTTGAATAAACTGAACTCGAAACTTTTACTAGGTAAAACCCTGCCACCAAATCAAGAGAGATTGAAGTTCGATGGTAGTTGCTTCTTAAAAAAACAACTTTCCCAAGCTGATTATATATTTTAATATTAGCATTTTTCGGTATTCTTTTAATTTCCAAAATTCCGTTTGACGGGTTTGGAAACATTCTAAATTTAATGTCATCTTCTGAAATTCTATCAACAGACATGACATGACCTTGACAAGGTCTTCTTGTTCCGTCTAGCGTTTTTGTACCTGTTGAGTTAGGATCAAGGTACAAATCCAATCTTCTATCTGCAGCTGTATCATCTTGATCCCAGTGATGCCAAAACTTACCGTAATAATCAGGGGCTGTTTGACTGTTACATGTTGCTGCTCCGCCCGTTAATGTTCCAACTAATCTTCCATTTTGATCAAACATTCCCGAACCTGAAGAACCACCCTCAGTTACAGCGTGGCCATTAGCAGTAGTGACCCAATTGACGCGCCAATGTGTGTTATTTTTCACTCCACCATAAGTATCAGATACTGCCGCGGCTCCGTATGTTGAGATTTTCTTGACATCTCCAGCAGGGTGATGAATCGATACACCACTGGTTGGAATATCACCCGAATTGTCCCATCCTGAATAATAAATATCTGTAGATTTAGCAATGGTGTCGTTTAATTCTATTAACAAAAAATCTGAATCCTTGTCACCGGCAGTAGTGCTTTGCGCTTTTTTAGAACATCCTGTTATTGTTGTATAATTAATAGCGCCTTCGCCAGGTGGATTATTGCAATCTACACTTTGATAATTCAAATAAAATATAGATTGTCCAAAATCAGATGAAGTTGAGCTCTCAGCGCAGTGATCGGCCGAAATAATATAGGGGGTGCATCCTCCTGCCGTATTGTTCATTATCGTTCCCGAACACCAATAAAAGGACCCTTGATCTCTAAAACTAATTCTCACCGCAGCATCTCTTTGGTTTTGCCAATTGGCTCCTTCACTACAATTCACATTTATCTCACAGGGGTCTGAGTCACCAAAATCTCTATCTAAATTAACTGGTTTCACTTCAACATCTCTATAAAAGTAACCTACTTCTTCTAAATCAACAATTGGCTTTTCGATTACCCAATTTGGCGCTGAGTATTCTAAAATAACTTTATCAGCTAAAAGAAAACTTGTAGCAAACGTCCCACCATCAATATTATCAGCACTAGTAAATGGACCAAGTAGCTGCTTTTTGTCATCTGTAAAAACAAACAACTCTCCTCCATTAGGAATTAAAAATTGATCAAAATAAAGTCCCAATCCTTTAGCTGAAGGGCTCTCAATTTGAATTTGCCATACCTTCTTGTCTCCATCAGAGTATACTTGTTTGAAATCTTTAAATTCAATATTTGCTTTTAGCGCAATCCCAAACCGATAAGAGAATTCATTTTTCTCATCTTCTAAATTTATCGAAGTTATTTCAGGTGGCTGTATTTCAGCTCTAGTTGGTTCTTTATCTAATTCTGTATTAAATGAAAAAGGTGACATGTGCTGTGCTTGAGCTCCAAAGCCAACCAACAGTGCCATCATCAGGAAGGTTTTTTTCATAGGAATCTGAATAGTGCTCAAAGATAGTTATCGGATATCAAATGATAGCTTCTGAAAATTATCTTTGTAAAAAACACGACTAATGAGTAAAAAAATAAGTACTGATAAGGCTCCCAAACCAGTAGGTTTATATCCCCACGCACGAAAAGTTGGTAATCTTATATTTTTATCCGGAGTTGGACCAAGACAAGCGGGTTCTGGCAATGGAGACAGCAAAGTACCGGAACTTGATATTGATTCAAAAGGCAATTTTGTGAACTTCGATTTTGAGGCTCAATGCCACGCCGTTTTTAAAAATGTTCGAATGGTGCTTGAAGCATCTGGTGCTAAATGGGAACATCTTGTTGATGTTACCGTATTTTTAGTAGATATGAAACGAGATTTCAATACTTTCAATAAAATTTATGCTGAATATTTCAAAGACAACCAACCGTGTAGGACCACGGTAGCGATTAATGCTCTGCCTACACCTATTGCCATTGAATTAAAATGCATCGCTGCTATTTCTTAGTAGGTTATGAATGCCAAATTAAAGGAGCTCATTTTAGTGGAGCATTGAAAACGACAAGCCTTATTTATTCTCAAATTTGTTAATGATAAGGAATCGAAGTTTGATAACTTAATGGAATTGTTTTTTTGCCCTAAAACTCTTTTAGCCCAAAGGGCTGCTTTTGCGGTCAGCCACATTCTTGAAGAGTCTCCTCAGCTTGCTGGTAAATATGAATACCAACTAGTAAACCTTCTTAACAAAAGTGTACATGATGCCAATAAAAGGTGTATTGTTAAGTTTTATATGACCCACGAAGTATCAGAGGTAAATACATCCTTGATGATTGATAATTGTTTCAAATTATTGATGGATCCAAAAGGAGCAATTGCAATTAAAGCGAGCGCCATGTCAGTGCTTTTTAATTTTTCTAAAATTTATCCTGATTTACAAATTGAGTTAAAAGCTGTTATTGAATCGCAATTGAAAAATGGTTCAACTGGATTTCTAAATAGAGCCAATAAAATATTAAATTATTTAAATAAATAACGCCACCTTGACTAGCCTGAGAAATTCATTTTTTATACTCCCTATTTTAACATTAATAATCTCTTGCCAAAGCAAGAACAACCCACAATCAATGTCAATCAAAGCGCCCATTGCAAAAAAGATAAATAAAGGATTAAAGACCAACGACAATACCAGAAATGACCCTTATTTCTGGATGAGCGAAAGAGATAACGCAGACGCCATCAAGTATCTAAACGACGAAAATGCGTTCACCAAATCAGTGTTAAAAAACACCGAAAAATTGCAAGAAGACTTGTTTGAAGAAATAACAAGTAAAATAAAAAAAGACGACAGCAGTGTTCCTTACAAGCTTGGTGGATACTATTATTTTGTGAAATACGAAGGTGAAAAAGAACATCCTATTTTTTGCCGAAAACACAATTTAGACGCTGAAGACCAAATCATTTTGGATGTAAACAAATTTGCTAAAGGCAAGTCATATTACGAAGCTGGTGGATTGTCTATTTCTACCAACGATCAAATTTTGGCCTTTGGTGAAGACACCTTAAGCAGAAGAATTTATACCATTCGATTTGTTGATTTAACAACTGGTAAATTGCTTACTGATAAAATTAAAGGCGTATCGGAAAAAGCGGTTTGGGCCAAAGACAACAAAACGGTTTTTTACGTAAAAAAAGACAAACAGACACTCCGTGAATTTCAAGTTTATAAGCATGTTTTAGGAACTCCTCAAAAAGAGGATAAATTGGTGTTTGAAGAAAACGACGAGCTTTTTAGTGTTGGAATAGGCAAACTGAAATCTAAAAAAGAAATTGTGATTCACAGTTCATCAACCACAACCGATGAGTACAGATTGCTTTCAGCCGACAAACCAAACGAAGATTTCAGGTTGTTTTTACCAAGAGAGGCAGGTCATGAATACTCTTTGGAACATGCCGCTGGTTACTACTACATCTTGACAAATAAAAACGCATTGAACTTCAAACTCATGCGCTGTAATGAATCAGATAATTCACTAATTAATTGGGTGGACGTTGTTCCTCATCGCGACAATGTATTGATTGAAGATATTGAGATTTTCGAAAAATTTTTGGTGGTAGATGAAAAAGAAAACGGCCTTAATCGATTGCGAATTATGTCCGCCGACGGGTCATCCGATCAATTTTTGAACATTGAAGAAGAGACATACTCTATCTATGTAGGAACAAATTTTGGCTACGAAACTGATATTCTACGCTACGGTTATAACTCCATGACCACGCCTGCATCAGTTATAGACTACAATATGATTACCGGCGAAAAAACGTTATTAAAACAAGAAGAAATTCTGGGTGGTCATGTTCCTAGTAATTACATTACTGAGCGAATTTGGGGAACATCGCATGATGGCGAAAAAATTCCGATGTCTTTGGTTTACAAAAAAGGATTCAAAAAAGATGGAAATGCTCCGGTTTTACTTTACGGATATGGTTCATACGGTCATACCATTGATCCTTCGTTTTCAATTTCGCGTTTAAGCCTTTTAAACAGAGGCTTTGCTTTTGCAATTGCCCATGTAAGAGGCAGTGAATATTTGGGTAGAAATTGGTATGAAGAAGGTAAAATGCTTAATAAAAAAAATACCTTTTATGATTTTATAGCTTGTGGAGAAAAGCTTGTTGAAGATGGCTTTACCAATCCTAAACAATTGTATGCTTATGGAGGGTCAGCTGGTGGTTTGCTGATTGGAGCAGTAGTTAACATGAAGCCTGATTTATTTAATGGCGTGATCGCTGCAGTTCCTTTTGTTGATGTATTAACTACCATGCTTGATGAAAGTATTCCGCTCACTGTTGGGGAATATGAAGAATGGGGAAACCCGAACGAAACAAAGTATTACAATTATATGAAAAGCTACTCACCTTACGATCAAGTAGTAGCTCAAGATTATCCCAATATTTTAGTAACAGCTGGGTATCATGATTCGCAAGTTCAATATTGGGAACCAGCCAAATGGGTTGCAAGGTTGCGCAACCTTAAAACCGACACCAATCAACTACTACTATTCACCAATATGGAGTTTGGCCACAGCGGATCTTCAGGGCGTTTTGAAAGTTTAAAAGAAGTAGCTCTTGAATATGCCTTTTTACTTCAGTTGGAGGGTATAGAAAAGTAAATCTAGACAGCTTCAACGAACTGGTGATGAACATTATCCAAAATATGTAATAACTTTTCTGGAGAATATTCAGTTACCAATTGCTGCCTAATGGGTTTAAAATTGGGAATGCCTTTAAAATAGTTGGAGTAATGTCTCCGCATTTCAACGACTCCAAGAGTCTCGCCTTTCCAGTCTAACGACATTTCTAAATGTTTTTTTGCTGCCATTGCCCGATCTTCAATGGTTGGTTTCGCTAAATGTTCTCCGGTTACCAAAAAATGTTTTACTTCATTAAAAAACCAAGGATTACCTATGGCGGCGCGACCAATCATTACTCCGTCAACACCAAACTTGTTTTTCATTTCAAGAACTTTTTCAGGAGAATCTAAATCACCATTGCCAAAAACAGGGATTTTCATTCTTGGGTTATTTTTAACGTCTCCAATTAAACTCCAGTCGGCATCGCCTTTGTACATCTGCTTTCGGGTTCTACCATGAATTGAAATAGCCTTTATCCCTACGTCTTGAAGACGCTCTGCCACTTCTACTATGTATTTGGTACTGTCGTCCCACCCAAGTCTAGTTTTAACCGTAACAGGTAAACTGGTTGAGTTTACAATCTGCTTCGTCATTTCAACCATTTTCGGTATATCTTGAAGAATGCCCGCCCCCGCACCTTTGCATGCAACCTTTTTTACCGGACAACCATAATTGATATCAATGATGTCGGGGTTTGCCTGTTCAGTAATTCGGGTAGCCTCGCGCATGCTTTCAATATCGTAACCAAAAATTTGAATTCCAATTGGCCTTTCGTATTCAAATATATCAAGCTTTTGAACACTTTTTACCGCATCCCGGATTAAACCTTCTGATGAGATAAACTCGGTAAACATAAGATCAGCGCCATATTCTTTGCAAAGCGCTCGAAAAGGAGGATCACTGACATCTTCCATAGGTGCTAAGATCAAAGGAAAATCATTAAGCTCTATATTGTCAATCTTTATCAATACTTAAATTTGGGGACAAAATTAACCAAAGGTTGCTATGTCTTTTCTAAAATCTTACGCTGATAAATCTACTTCCTACCATTTCTTAGCATTTGGAATTGTTGCTATGGTTTGTTTTTTTCTTTTTTCTTTTTTCGGCGTTGTTGCTGCAATTTTAGTTTACGATTTCAACCTATTAAACAACCCGAATTTCACTAGCCAAATAAGCGGCCCCAAGGTGGTAAATGCCTTACGGCTGATTCAACTCTTTAATGCAGCTGGACTGTTTATCGTTCCACCGATTGTTTATTCTATACTTTTCGGATACAAACCTTTAAAGTTTTTCAAACTTAACTCAAAATTTTCTTTAAAGTCGACCTTTATGGTATTGGCAATTATGATTGTTGCCTTGCCACTTATTAACTGGATGGCGGTTGCTAATTCAAGTATGCACCTTCCCGGATTTCTGGCGGATCTTGAATCGTGGATGAGAAGATCTGAAGAAAGCGCAAAAATACTTACCGAGGCTCTTCTAAATATGGAAACTTATGGAGTATTAGCCGCAAACCTAATAGTGGTTGCTATAATTCCTGCAATTGGCGAAGAGTTGTTTTTCAGAGGAGGATTACAGCAAATTATGCAAAAAGGAACAAAAAATCATCATTTAGCAATTTGGATAACTGCCTATATTTTTAGTGCCTTGCACATGCAATTTTTAGGTTTCTTCCCAAGAATGTTTTTAGGAGCTCTTTTCGGTTACCTTTTCTATTGGTCAGGAAGTTTATGGTTGCCAATTATAGGGCATTTTCTTAACAATGGCTTGGCGGTTTTAGTTGCATTCATGATTCAACGAGAAAAAATTGATACCACTGTTGAAACCGTTGGAGCCAATTCTGGAGACATCACTTTTGTGATTTCAAGTGGCCTACTATTGGGCTTTGTAGTTTATTCATTTTATAAGAACAGCAACAGTTCAAGGGTGGAAAGCTAAATTTGAATTAACGATACTGAATACCCCAAGTTAAAAAATGTTATCTTAAGATCGTCAAAGGGGCTTAAATCATTATGTTCAGAAAAGGTTTCCTATAGATGCTGAAACAAGTTCAGCATCACGTGGTCATTACAGGGTAACATCTTGAGAATGACCCGTTCTATAATAGGGTAACAAGTTTATGATACATTATTGCAATAAAAAGCCCCACTCAATGAGCAGGGCTTTATAAATATGTTTCAAAGCTTTATCTTCTCCTTTTTCGTTCCACTTTTTCGAGCGTAGAGTAGTTAATCTTTAGTGCTTGTACTTTTCTAAGCTCTTGCTTAACTTCGGTAATTACGCCCATTTTAGTTTCTTTATTTACTTTTAATGAGGTAATTAATTTCGGAATTAACGCTTCAACAACTTCGGTTCTTTTTTGCTCAATATATGGAGCAACATCCGAAACTTTAGCGAATTGATCATTTAACTGGATACGCGGTTCTGTACCAAATTTCTTTGAGTCGTTAGGTTCACCAATGTATATATAACTTACCAAAGCCTTGTTTTCTAACTTCTCAATTTCGGATGCTTCAGGCTGCGATAGTTTAACTTTTAAGTCAACTTCACGCATAACTGTTGTAACCATAAAAAAGAAAAGTAGCATAAATACGATATCTGGTAACGATGCTGTAGATATTGTTGCGCCTCTACTCTTTTTACCTTTACTAAACTTTGACATAATTATTTCCCTCCGATATTAATGTTCTTAGGCTCAGCCTCTGATATTCTTTGTGGAAAAATCTTTCTTACAGCCTTTACTTTTGCCTTGTCCTTAGATTCAACTAAAAAGTCATACGACACGCCAAATTCATTCTGAGCAAGATCATTTCTTAGCTCATTGTATGCAGCAGCTAATTCGTTCTGAACCTGAATGTACAAATCGTACGATGTACCATTGTCATTTTGCAATGATATTACCTGTTTACTAACTGCATAATCTCCAAAAAAAGGAACGTTAATTACTGTTTTAGAAGGTAAATTTTCTTGGTTATCAGGATTAGCAATGAATTCTTTAGCTTTCTCTTTTAACTCTGAAATATCTGTCATTTCACCTTCAACCAACAATTGATCATTGGCATTAGCCAAAACAACAAAAACATTTCGTTGCTTAATTGGAGGTGGCTCGGGCTGATTTATATCTAATGGCGGCGGCAATCTTCTTGCGAGGCCCAAATCGGTATCCATTGTGGTGGTAACCAAAAAGAAAACAAGCAATAAGAAAGCAATGTCGGCCATAGAACCAGCATTTATTTCTTGTAATTCTCTTCTGCCTGCCATAATTATTTTTTAATTAACCCCATTATTGAAGTAACAACAATTGAACCTCCTGCACCTACAAACAAGATGTAGAACATATACAATCCCGCACCTGACCATTTTGAAGAAGTCTCGGTGGTTGTTTCTGGATAATCTTTTAATATTTCACCATCAGCCATAACATAACTGATTATAAATACTACTAACATAGCAGCGATTCCGATTAATGAACCTTTTAAAGAAGATGGTTTAGACAGTATTCCTACCACAGCACCAAAAAGGGCGACTAAGAGTCCTAACCCAAAAAGAAGGTAAGTGAAGTACAATACATAATCTACTGGCCAACAACTAACGCAAATTGCATCATCAAAGTCCAGTATAGTCATAAGAGTAAGAATAACTCCTAGTGCGCTGAATATCGGAACAATAAATTTAGATAGATTCAACATATGCTTATTTTTTAGCGTTATGTTTAACTAATAAATCTATAAAAGATATTGAAGCGTCTTCCATATCATTTACGATAGAATCTACAGTAGATAAAATGTAATTGTAAAAAACTTGAAGAACCATCGCTACAAGAAGACCCGATACAGTTGTAATTAACGCAACACCAATACCATCAGCAACAATACCGGGAGATATGTTATTTGCTGCGGCAATGGCATCAAATGCCCCAATCATACCTATTACAGTTCCAAAGAAACCAAGCATAGGAGCTAAAGCAATAAACAATGAAATCCAAGACAATCCCTTTTCTAACAATCCAAGTTGAACTGAGCCGTAAGAAACTACCGTTTTCTCAACCATGTCAAGCCCTTCATCTGACCTTTCAAGGCCTTGATAAAAAATACTAGCAACAGGCCCACTTGTATTTCTACAAACTTCTTTTGCTCCTTTAACTCCGGTTGAGCTTAAAGCGCCTTCAACTTCTTCTAATAATTTTTTAGTGTTAGTCGTTGAAAGAGAAAGATAAAGGATTCTTTCTATACTTAAAGCCAACCCTAAAATTAAACAGATTAAAACGAATGACATAAACATCGGGCCACCGTCAATAAATTTTTCTTTAAGTACTTGGTGAAAAGTTTTTTCTACTTCCACCTCTTCAACAGGTGCAGGGGTAGCAACTTCTTCAACTGTTTTAACTGCCATTGCAGCAGAGTCTGTTGAGGAAGAATCTCCTTCAACCATTTCGGTTGTAGCTTCGTCAATTTCTTCTTCTTGAGCTGTTAACGAATTATTGAAACCAAAAACCATAACGGCTAGTAATGCTGCTAAGGCTAGGGTTCTTTTACCTTGTAAAAAGTGTAAAAAAAGTAACAATTTAATCTTTAATTTCATGATTTTTTGGTTTGATTTACTGTTTATTTTAATTTTAGATTTACAAATATATTTTTTTATGTGGAGAGCATCAAAAAATTCAACGATGCCATCGTTTTATCACATAAATATTCTTTAAAAAGTATCACTATTTAGGTAGTTTTATTGCCTAAGTAGTTAAATCATCAACTCCGTTTTCTGCTCGAATCCGAGGTTTTATATCTTCTCTCCTGCTTCACTGATAAAAAAATAAGTTGCGGAGAGAGAGGGATTCGAACCCTCGTTACACTTGTGATGTAAACACGCTTTCCAAGCGTGCGCCTTCAGCCACTCGGCCACCTCTCCTTCACCTAGCTTGTTCTCGAATTGACCTATCAATGAACAGACCGGCAAAATACAAAAATTTTAATCTCACTCAAGCACGCAACTATTATCTAATTATTAATTTGAAGATTTAATTATTCTGCGGTGCAACCAATGGGTCAATTTCAATTGCTTTTTGTATGTATTGATCACCTTTTTCAGCAAACCCTAAGTTGTTGTAGGTTAGCCCAACATTTATTAAAACATGAGGATTCTTAGGTTCAATTTTTTCTGCCTGCAAGAATATATCTAACGCTTCATTAACTTTCCCTTGAATAGCGAATACAACCCCTAATTTTTGTAAAATATTAGTGTTTTGTTTATCAAAATTATGAGCAATTAATAGTAATTCTTCTGCTTTCAACAAATTACCAAGAGATTTTCCATATACTTCGCCAAGCTTGCCGTATATTTTAACTTCATCATTTTTATACTTTAAATAAGTTTGATAAGCTAAAACCGCAACTCCAAAACTTTGGGTTTTCACTGCTTTATCACCAACATATTCAAGGTTTTGAAATGCATGATTAACCTCGCCTTGAAGTTTGAGACAATTTTCATACATCATTATTGCATTGTTGTAATCACCTACTTCAGAATAAGTGTTACCTAATAAAATCATTGGTTGTGCGTAACTTGGATAAATATTAATTGATTCTCGAAGGTGGAGAAAAGCTTCATTCAAATATTGATCTTTTAATTCTTTATTCTTTTCTACTTTAGCCATATCCAAAAGAGCTAATCCGGCTGACATTTTCATTTTGGCACTTTTGGTTGAAACCTCGACATCAGTTAATGCAAGAGTTTGGTCATTTTGCCAAGCATAGTTTCTTGCAATTGTTTTAATTGATGACAGCAAACTAACTACCACCAATATACCCAACCCTAATTTTTCATTTCTTTTTACAACTTGAATAAGCAGGTAGCCGAGCATTAAACTGAATCCAATACCTGACACATACATAAACCTTTCGTTCATAAAAGTGCCAATCGAAAACAGCAAGTTGCTGTATAAAGAAAATGAGATAAAATAAATAAGAATTGAAAAAGCAATAATTTTTCTAGTTTTAAGAGTCTTCACAAAAACAACAAGTAGTATGATGTGAATTAAAATCGAAACTATAACACCAAAATCTGTGAAACCAACTAGTTCAATTTGTTTTGGATAATAATCGTGGGTTAACGGATGCGGAAAAACCAACAGTTTAAAATATAGCAGATAAGTTAAAAAGGTTGTTGCATATTTTTCAATATTGGTAGCATTAACATATGGATTATTCATTAATTCTTTTGCTACTTCCGTTTGCATTCCTCCTATTACATTTAATCTGATAATTAAGTACACAAACGTCGCAATCAATAACGGTGACATGGATATACCTACCTTTTTTAAATCAAATTCCTTGAAAAAATATACAGCTAAAGGAAGTATCACTAAAAAGGTAATCGATGACTCTTTTGACATTAGGCTTAGGCCAAAAAATAGCAAAACCAAAATCCATCGAGTAAACGTAAATAACGAATAGCTTTTGAGGTAATACCTGAACGCAACTAAGGCAAACAAAAGACTCAATATTTCATCTCTTCCTTTTATGTTGGCAACAACCTCTGTATGCAAAGGATGCGTCGCCCATAGTAAACTTGTGAAAAAAGCAATTGACATCCACCATTTATTAGTTATGGGAAAAAGATCAGCCAATAAAAGGAATAATATGTAGCATGACAATCCATAAAGCATTGCGTTTATAAAGTGACTTATCCCCGGCGATTTCCCGAAAAACTCCCACTCTAAAGCATGGGTAATTAGAGTGAAAGGCCGGTACCTACCTCCAGAAACTAGATTCTTCTTTTTCCCGAAAAAACCAACCATAGCATCGTTCGACACCAAATCTTTAATACCATCAATTCCTTGTTTTGTAAATTCATTGTGAATAATCACAATTTTGTCATCTAGAGCATAATCAAAAGATATTGTATTTGCATAAAGAATAAACCCAAGGGCAAATAACAGCAATGATGGAGTTTTTAAATTTGTACTCATTTTTATTAAGCCATTTCACCTTTTAGTGATCTTGACAATGCAAATCGAAGTTCATTTGGTTCAAGGTTTTTTCCTAACAAATGCATTGTTTTGGTGATTGCTGCTTCAATAAGTATATCACTACCGCCGGTTACTCCAATCTTTTCTAATTTACTACTGGTTGAATATTTTCCTTGTTGAACCGTACCGGTATCACATTGTGATATATTAAATACCACAATACCTTTTTGTATTGCAGCTTCTAACAAATTAATAAACCAATCTGCGGTTGGCGCATTTCCTGCTCCAAATGTTAGCATAATTAACACTTTCAATTTAGGTGTAACTAAAATACTTTCTACGCTATTTAATGATATACCTGGATATAGATACAGTACTTGAAGGTCATCGCCCATTTCAGTTAGCACTTCAAATTTTTCATCAATAGGCTTATGAATATAATTTGATTTGTATTTAATACTTACCCCTGCTTTAGCTAAAATAGGATAGTTAGGTGAATTAAATGCATCAAAATACTCCGTACTGTTTTTATGGGTTCGGTTTCCTCTATATAGCTCATCTTCAAAAAACACTGCCACTTCAGGAATCTTTGCTGATCCATCTTCGTTCTTTGTTCCGGCAATTTCGATTGCAGTTATCAAGTTTTCTTTTCCATCAGTTCTGATTTGACCAATAGGCAATTGTGAACCAGATAAAATCACAGGTTTAGTTAAACCATACAACATAAAGCTTAGAGCAGATGCCGTATAGGCCATAGTATCTGACCCATGTAACACAACAAATCCGTCGTATTTACTGTAATTACTTTCTATTTGTTTTGCTATTCTTTTCCAATCATGGTGCGTAATATTTGATGAATCAATAGGTACATCAAATGAAATAGAATCAATATTCAAATTGAATTTTCCTAGCTCAGGTAAATGCTCTTCCAAATGATGAAAGTCCAGTGGAGTTAGTGATCCTGTAATAGGGTCAACCTCCATTCCAATAGTTCCGCCAGTATAAATTATTAAAACGCTTGATTTCATTCTTCGCCGAAGTTAAAAATAGATTTCGCATTTCGGGTGGTAACATCCGCAATATGTTCTAATGAACATTGATAAACAGATGCCATTTTTTCTGCTACCAAAGTAAGATAGCTTGTTTCGTTTCGCTTTCCTCTATGAGGTATTGGCGCTAAGTATGGAGAATCCGTTTCAAGAACTAAAAAATCTAAAGGAACCTTTTCAAGAGTTTTATCCAAGCCGCTATTTTTAAAAGTTAGCACCCCTCCTATACCCATTAAAAAAGTTTCATACTTCATTATATGCTGTGCCTGTTCAATATTACCAGTAAAGCAATGAAAAATACCAAAAAGGTTTTCATCAAGGTGTTTGTCTACTATTTCAAATAACTCATTAAACGATTCACGAGCATGGATAATAATGGGCATCTTTTTTTCTTTTGCAAACAACAGTTGTTGCTCAAAAGCTTCTTGTTGATACTTTAGTGATGTTTTATCCCAAAACAAATCAATACCTATTTCACCAACCCCATAAAATTTACCTTGGTCAAGGTTCAATTCTCCATCTTCAAATTGCTTAAAAATAAAATCCAGTTGAGTTTTGTACTCTTTGGTTACCGATGTAGGATGCAGCCCCATTAAGGGGAAACAGTTGTTTGGGTATGCATTGCAAAGATTGTAGAACTGTTTTGTGGACTCTTGATCAATGTGCGGTATACACATTTTAGTGATTCCGCTATTTAGAGCTCGTTGAATCACTTCTTTTTGGTCTAATTCAAATTGCTCAGCAAAAAGATGAGTATGGGTGTCTATAAACTGCATCATGCAAATAAAGCAATTGATGGTTTATAACAAGCTTTTTTCTCTTACCATTTCCAGTTTAGTCTCGTTTCATTTTTCCGCTTTTTAGAGCAGCTTGTTTATATCCTTGAATATTTTTAACTACAGGTAAACCGTTGCTTTTCTCGCTCAAATTCAATTATTCCAATGGGGAAATCTAAAGCACACTATCAACAGATATTTAAAAAATGATTTTCTCAAACTAAGGTCATTATAGAAAGATTTTAGTAGGTAGCAAATTAATTAACGTTACATATAAAATCATAAAGTTCAGATGCTTCTTTTGGTTGGATTTTTTTTGCCAATAAAAGCGACAGTTGTCTTCTCCTTAAAGCTGAGCCATATCTTGATTTTTCCAACGCTGTTTCTGGTTGAAGAGTTGGAACATCAATGGGGCTGCCAATTTGATCAACTGCTACAAAAGTGTAAATAGCTTCGTTGCATTTAAGTTTTTTTCCTGTTCTATGATCTTCAACATAAACATCCGAAAAAACTTCCATTGACGAATTAAACGAGCGGGAAACTTTACTCTCAATGGTTACGATATCGCCATGTCGAATAGGATGATCAAATGCTACATTATTAACCGCTGCTGTAACAACAATTCTATTGCAAAAACGATGTGCTGAAATTGCCGAATTAATATCCAACCAACTTAACAAATTGCCCCCCATTAAATTGTTTAGAGTATTGCATTCGTTGGGCATAACAATTCGTGATGCAATTGCAATAGTTTTTTGAGGGTGAACTTGTTTTTTCATGATCAGAAAGTTTAATTATGCAAAGAAACCTTAAATAGCCTAAAAGCTCTCCTTCTGATGAAAAATATTATGCTTTAATAGGATCTTTGAACTTAATTAAGTTTCTTTTTAGGTATGTTCTTCTTATCCAATTAGGCAGTACAATTGTGCCTAATATCAAATATAAAAAGTAAGTTAATAAGCGCCAGAGAATAACAATTGAGGCAGCTAGGCCAATGGGCATAATAAATTCACCTAAAAAGCCTTTAAAAGCAAATTCTGCAATACCTGCACTTCCTGGCGTAGGACTTATAAGCATGATAACCCACATCACTAATTGTCTTGCATAAATTAGCATGTGCTCACCAAACGTAAAAGAAACAGAAGTAACGGCCATAATCAAGAAGTTTACAACCCAAAACCTGGCTGTCCATGAAAACAAGGTTGCTCCAAACGCTTTGGCCCAAAAACTCCATTTTTCTTTTTTTAATTGTGTTGACGTGGTAACTATATCAGATCCTGTTTCAACAGCTCCTTTGCGCCATCGTTTTAAAATCCGTAAAGAAAATATTCGGATTAAAAACCTTCTGAATTCTTGAGGCCGAATAAACACTGCAAAACTTATTATTGAAGTAAGAATAAATATGAAGATATATCCTACGACGAAAATCTCTTTTGTTCCAAGGGAATATCCTAAAATCTCCTTTTGCATATCTACTGGAAATAAACTGGCTGAGCCAACAATAAATATGACTAACGGAACCATTAAAATATAAAATAACTCATCCATTAACGCTGTTACCATAACAACAGCAGTGCTTCTTCCTAATTTAATTCCTTCTTTATTAACAATAAAAAGAGCAACACCTGACCCTCCAACTACTGATGGAGAAATGGCAGAAGCAAACTCCCAAAGCATGATAATATCAAATGCATTGCCCCATTTAATTTCTTTGTTAGTTAAAACCCTAATCCTGTACATGTAACCGATATCGCGGGTTACAACCATTAAGAAAGCACAGGAAAACCAAACTAAAGTCCACCAACTCCAGCTAATAGAGTTAAATGCTTCAGCATCATAATCTGAATAAAAAAGGTACCCAGCTACACCTAATCCGATCAATATCGGAATAATCTGATTCCGAGGATTTAAGAGGATTCTTATGGGACTACTTTTTTTGGCATTTCCTAACTTCATCTTCATTATTTTTGCACTAAATTTCAACTGAATGAAAAAAGTATTTTATCTTTCTACCTGTAGCACTTGCAAGCGAATTATTAGAGAACTTGACCTAACCAATGGCTTTGAATTTCAAGACATCAAATCTAACAAAATTACGCCTGAGCAAGTAGATGAAATGAAAGAAATGGCTGGTAGCTATGAGGCCTTGTTTAGCCGAAGAGCTATGAAATTCAGAATGCTAAACTTACATGAAGAAAAACTCACTGATCTAGATTTTAGAAAGCATTTATTAAATGAATACACCTTTTTTAAGCGCCCAATTATTATTTATGGTGATGAAATTTTTGTAGGTCACTCACCCAAAAACATGATGACCTTGAAGAATTTAATAGATTTTGATAATTTTTAAATTCTGATTTAACCATTCTAAAAAAAAACGGAAACAACCCTTTCCGAAACAACATAATCAAACACCGATGCGTTTTTTCTAATGCATCTATTACATATATTATATGATTTCAGCAGAAAACGTAACACTTCAATTCGGTAAACGGGTTTTATTTGATGAAGTAAACATCAAATTCACAGGCGATAATTGTTACGGAGTTATCGGAGCAAATGGTGCAGGAAAATCCACTTTTCTAAAGATTCTTTCTGGAGACATTCAACCAAACAGAGGCCATGTTGCCATTGAACCCGGTAAAAGAATGGCGGTTTTATCTCAAAATCACTTTGCGTTTGATGATTTTACTGCGTTAAATGCAGTTATAATGGGTCATACTGAGTTATGGGAAATCATTCAAGAAAAAGACGCTATTTACGCCAAGCCTGATTTCAGTGAAGCTGATGGCATGAAAGCCTCTGAATTAGAAGCTGAATATGCTGAGATGGAAGGTTGGAACGCTGAGGCGGATGCTGCAGCTCTATTGAGCGGGTTAGGAATTACTGAAGATATACATTACACTTTACTAAAAGATTTAGAGGGATCACAGAAAATTAGAATTCTGTTGGCTCAAGCCCTATTTGGAAATCCTGATATTTTAATTCTTGATGAACCAACCAATGATTTAGATATTAAAACCATTGGATGGTTAGAGGATTTTTTATTGAATTTCAGAAATACAGTAATCGTTGTTTCGCATGATAGACACTTTTTAGATACGGTATGTACTAGTATCGTAGATATTGATTTTGGTAAAATGACACCATTTACTGGTAACTATTCGTTTTGGTATGAATCAAGTCAATTGGCATTAAGGCAAAAGACAGCGTCCAATAAAAAATCTGAATCAAAAGCAAAAGAACTGCAAGAATTTATTGCTCGTTTTAGTGCAAACGCGTCAAAATCAAAACAAGCAACAAGTAGAAAAAAGCTACTCGAAAAATTGAAGATTGAAGACATCAAACCTTCATCAAGAAGATATCCTGCAATAATATTTACGCCAAACAGGGAGGCAGGAAATCAAATATTAACGATAGATAAGCTAAGCTATAAAGACCAGCATGAAACCCTGTTTACAGGTTTAAACCTTACGGTCAATAAAGGCGATAAAATTGCTTTTGTAAGTAACAATAGTATCGCCATTACTTCACTGTTTCAGATTTTAGCAGATGAGAAAAAAGCTAGTTCAGGTACTTTCAATTTTGGTCAAACCATTACCAAAAGTTATTTACCAAATGAAAATACCGAGTATTTCAAATCGAAAGATAATTTGATGGATTGGCTAAAACAATACTCTGAAGATAATGATGAAGTTTATATAAGAGGATTTTTAGGTAAAATGTTGTTCTCAGGCGAAGAAACTTTTAAAACAGTAAATGTCTTATCAGGAGGAGAAAAAGTAAGGTGTATGGTTTCACGTATGATGTTGACAGGAGCAAATTTCTTGATTCTTGACGAACCGACCAATCACCTAGATTTAGAATCAATTACCGCATTTAACAATTCCTTAAAATCGTTTCCGGGAACGGTGTTGTTTACATCTCATGATCATACTTTCATGAACACTGTTGCAAATAGAGTTGTTGAAATTGGACCTAAAGGTTTTATTGACAAGCAACTTTCGTTCGATGAGTTTCTTGAAAATGAAAAGGTTCAGGAAACAAGAAATGAGCTTTATTAATCCCTAAAATCCTAATTTCTTTCTGATTTCTTTCGGAACCGCATCTTTATGAACCATAATATCAATGGTTTTTAAAAGCATGTATGATTCTGATGCATATCCATAACCTTTAGCATCGTTGGTTTCGCCCCAAGAGTTTTTTATGGTGTAGTATTTATTACCCTTTTCATCTTTAGCCATTCCCGTAATGTGCATACCATGGTCGTCTTGAGTTTCATAGTTGTCAAATTTTTGTTGACGGTATTCTTGGGTAATCACTTTATTGGTAATTGGCATTGATAACAAAGAATCTTGTATTTTTCTTTCGTCTTCGTTCCAATCGTTCTCTGGCACTACTGCCACTCCATGTTTCCAAGAGAAACCCTTCTCGCTAACATCAGCTCCCCAAGCAAAGGAGTAGCCATTTTCAACGGCATTTTTCATAATGTTTTTTAAATCCTCTAATGGTACGTTGTAAATTTTATCGTTCATCCAATTGTCAGGAATTTCAATGATAAATTCTTCATAAAATGGATGATGAGAGTATGATCCTATTTCAACATAATCATCGAAGTTTATTCCAATTGATTCGGCAAACTCTTGTGATGTATATTCTTTTCCGTTGTAACTGAATTTTTCAGGTTTTTCTCCAAGGTATGAGTCTAAAGTTCCTGCAATTGCGCCCTCCCAAGCTGATGATAATTTTTTATTAGGATTTTTCACAACAACGTCAACCATTGCTTTTAGCATGTTGTCCATTTCAAAATGCACTGGTTTTTCTTCACCTTTCAATAAACCCGGATACGCTAACTCTGGCATCAAACCATAATTTCGTGCTACGTACGACATGTCATGAAAAGCTCCACCTGGCCCAAAATTAGTTTCACCGTGCATTCTAACATATCTTATTGCTTTGTCCATATAGGTGTTCCAAACAATAAACATTTCAGCTAAATCAACTGGTTCATTGCCTAACCTTAAAACTTCAGATTCAAAAAACGAATTTGATGAAAAGCTCCAGCAAGTGCTTGATTTGTATTGATTACCTACCGACGATTTTTCAAGGTCTTTTGTTATCGTAAGCTCAAAACCTTTCTCGTAGGTTTTTACTTTTTCTTGTGCTGATGAATTTAATGCTACTAAAGCAACTAAGGAAACCAATAGTATGTTTTTCATTTTTACTCTTTTTATTGTATCCAAATATAGCATCACAACAATTGCGTGCAAGAAATTATGGGTTAATTATTCTTAGGAAAGTTTGTCTGTGAGAATTTCCATTTCAATAAATGGTGCAATTTTATCATAACAGATACGGTAAACAGAATCAATTATTGGTAACTCAACATTGAACTTTTTATTGATTTCAACGATACTTTTTACCGCATAATACCCTTCCGCAACCATGTTCATTTCAATTTGAGCGCTCCTTACAGAATAGCCTTTACCGATCATACTTCCAAAATTTCGATTTCTACTAAACTGAGAGTAAGCAGTTACCAATAAGTCACCTAAATAGGCCGAACTTTTCACATCACGATGTGTTGGGCTAACGGCGTCAATAAATGTTTCTGCCTCTCTAATCGAATTTGAAATAAGCAATGCTTGAAAGTTATCGCCATAACCTAAACCATTACAAATACCTGCCGCCACAGCATAAATGTTTTTCAAAACAGCACACATTTCGGTACCAAATAAATCATCAGATGTAGATGTTTTAATGTATCTACAATCCAAAAAATTTGAAAAATCTTCTGCCTTTTCTTCATTAGGACAAGCAATAGTTAAGTACGAAAGTTTCTCCATTGCCACTTCTTCAGCATGACAAGGGCCACTGATCATTCCAATATTGTCGTAAGGAATATCGAATGTTTTGTGAAAGTATCTTGCAGGAATAGAATGCACTTCGGGTACAATACCTTTAATTGCGGTAAAAATCATTTTACCGGCAAGTTTTTCTTTCGAGAAATCAAGAAACAGCTCATATAAAAATGCCGATGGATGCGCCATAACTAAAATGTCGCAGGCATCAATTACCTCTTCCATATTTGTAGAAACTTCTAATGACCCTGGTTCAAATTTAACTGAACTTAAGTATTTTGGATTTCTTCCATACTGTTTTATGAAATCGGCCGAATCTTTATTTCGCATCCACCAATGAACCACTTCTACATTGTTAGTTAGCATCTTAACAATTGCTGTTGCCCAGCTACCTCCACCAATTACACCTACTTTGCGTGTCGAATTCATGCTGCAAAGTAAACAATTCACAAATAATTGAATTATTGGGCATAAAAAAGCCGCGGCTTCCTTTCACTTCTTAAACTATTTTACCTCCACCATCTTAAATTTAAGTGCTCAGAATTTAGGGCTCCTTTGGCTTTACACGAATCTATGCATCTATCTGTATCACTGTTGTTTTCTGTAACTCCTTGAAAAGTTAAATTGCCTTTTATAGTGGTAGATTCAATCGTCATTTAGGGTAAAGGTCTTTTCAACATTCTTGCGGTTATAATCGATTAAGCACTAGCCATATATTACTTAGTCAAAAAATACCTTTGTTAAAATTGTTTGAATTTTAATTATGCGAATCTTAAGCTTTACCTTGTCTGCTGTTTTATTGCTGTTTTTAAATTGCTCAGGTGCTCATCCTGAAAATGAAACAACCAATGAAATTGATAAAGTCAATTTAGAAGAAAACAAAAAGCCTTCTATTGAAGAGATGGTTGGCCAAATGGTGATGGTAGGGGTTGATGCTACTACTTTAAAACAAAACCCATCTGTAATTAAGTACTTAAAAGCAAACACCCTTGGTGGCGTAATTCTCTATGAAAAAAACATATCAAAGGTTAATTCTAAAGAGTTACTAAAATCTTTTTGTACAGACATTCAAAAACAATCTTCAAATTATATTTTTATTGGAATTGATCAAGAAGGTGGTTTGGTAAACAGGTTAAAAACCAAGTATGGATTTCCTGCATCAGTAACTGCTACATTTCTTGGTGACAAAAACAATCCAGATACAACCACTTTTTATGCCTCTAGGATGGCGAACACGTTTGCTGATTTAGGCATCAATGTGAATTTCGCACCCTGTGTTGATTTATGTTCTAACCCAAACAACCCAATTATTGCCAAACCTAAACGGTGCTTTTCCGACAATCCTGAACTAGTGGCTGAACATGCGGGTATTTTCAATACTGAATTGATAAAAAAAGGCATATTACCTGTATTGAAACATTTCCCTGGTCATGGCAGTTCACGAGGCGACACCCATTTAGATATGGCAGATGTTACTCAAACTTGGAATAAAAACGAGCTAATTCCTTACCAAAAATTGATTGAGGAAAACAATGTGCCCGCAATTATGTCGGCACATATTATAAACGCTAATCTTGATTCAGACACTATCCCGTCTACCCTATCTAAATCTATTTTAACTGATTTATTGAGAACCAAAATGGGTTTTAACGGAGTTGTTTTTTCTGACGATATGCAGATGAAAGCCATCTCAAAATACTATGGATTAGAAAAAGCCATCGAAATGGCAGTTAATGCTGGCATTGATGTACTCATGTTTTCAGGTAATATTCCCGGAGCTGATGCACCAACTATCGAAAAAGTGCACAACACTTTTAACAAATTACTCAAAGAGAGTAAGATTACTGAAGAAAGGCTTTATGAGTCGTTTGTTAGGATTAATGAGCTTAAAAGAACGTTGAATTAACGCTCTAAATTCAGGTTAGAAATTTCGTTTATTTCGCTGCTTTTACAAAAAAATAAAAAAGCGCAAAATCAATACTTTAATTTATTTTCGCGGCTCAAAATCTTATACTAAATAAAATGACAAAAAGCGATAATTTAATGGCTCGCCGAAAGGCAGTTGTAGCAGACGGTGTGGGGTTTTTTGGTAACGCAACAGTAGCACATGCCAACAACGCTACTCCATCATTATTTATTGCAATTTGAATTGGTTGATGATGGACTTGCCCCTGTGGAATCTGGCCATATAAAATGGGCTTTGGTGATTCAATTAATAACGCTAACTCCCCTATTATGCCCGAAAAGCCCAACAAACAAAAAGAAACAATTACAAGAAGCACATTTCTGAACACAGCCATAAAGTTAGTGCGATTTTTGGTATATTCCAAGCCATTATTAAACAACCAAACTACATTGAAATTACAAAAAAGTTGTGCTTTGTTTTAATAGCTTTGAAAAATAAAATCTGAAGTGCACTTTAGGTTAATAAATTAGCATCCAATGATTAAACTTAATGCATTTTCTTTTGTCGTTTTTATTATTAGTTTTTTCACCGTTCAATCACAAGATAAAAGCGCTGAAGTTTTACTAAAAAGGAATAGTCTATCTGGTAATATTCTGGGTACAGGGTCATATGTTGGCTTAACATACGAGCGCGTTATAGGCAATAGAACCATCGCTGAAATTGGTCTTGGATTAATTGGAGTTGGCGCAGGGGTATCTGTTTATATTAGAAAACTTGAGCCAAATATTCTTTCTCCATATATTGGTTTAAAATTCACAACTAGGGCAATGGTTGATTTACCGCTGGTTAGAACTTTCTATTTACCTCTTGGACTCACTTTTTTCAGTAAGCATAATTTAAATATAGGTTTTGACATTGGCCCATCATACGACACTTATCTAACCCCTGGTTACACAAATGACCCTATTGTACGGGCTCGATACCCATTTTCGGCCTTCGGAGTTTTTGGGAATGTTAAGGTTGGAATAGCATTTTAAATACTCCTCTGCATAAACTTTTCAAATACAAGCTTTGTCAAAGCAATATTAGACTAGCATGTTAGTTTATTCCAAAACCTACATTTGTATTAGTGAATATCTACACTCGTAAATTACTTTGGAAACGCATACTTTTTGTAATCGCTATGCTGATTGTGCTAAGTTCACTTTGGTACAGCTCCATTATAGTACGTAAAATATCAAAAGAAGAACGAAAAAAAGTGGAGCTTTGGGCTGAAGCTATTCAGAAAAAAGCCAACTTGGTAAACTACACCGACAAGCTTTTTGATAAGCTCAGAACCGAAGAGCGAAAAAAAGTTGAACTGTATGTTGAAGCCATAAAACGACTCACCAATCCCGACCCAAATTTCAACCCAGATTACACCTTTTTATCAAACGTAGTAACGAGTAACACAACGGTACCGGTAATACTTACAGATGAGGATAAAAAGATAAAAACCCATCGTAATTTAGACTCGCTTTTAACCGAAAATGAAGACTCGCTTTTAAGGCAACTTTCGTTGATGAAAAAAAGCTACAACCCCATAGAAATAAACTACTTCGGCAATAGAAAAGATTACGTTTATTACAAAGATTCGAAGTTGTTTACAGAGCTTCAAACTGTATTTGAAGACTTGCAACAATCGTTTATTTCTGAGGTGGTTAGCAATGCCGTTTCGGTACCAGTTATTTACACCGATGCGGAGCAAAAAGAGGTAATCGGATTTGGTAATTTAGATTCCACAAAAATTAAAAATGCGAAATATATTACGGAAACTATCGCGAGCATGCGAAGCGAAAACCCGCCCATTAAAATTGAGCTACAAGAGGGCGCAACAAACTACATTTTTTACAGCGACAGTTGGATTTTAACTCAGCTAAAATATTACCCTTTTATTCAGTTTTGTGTGATTGGTATTTTTATGCTTATTGCCTATTTTTTGTTTAGTAATTCGCGTAAAGCCGAACAAAACCAGGTGTGGGTTGGTATGGCGAAAGAAACTGCGCATCAGTTGGGTACACCGCTTTCTAGTTTAATGGCTTGGGTAGAATTGATGAAAGCCAACGGTAACGACGAAGACATGGTTTATGAACTTGAAAAAGACATTGACCGATTGGGAACAATTACCGAACGTTTTTCAAAAATTGGCTCTGCTCCTATTCTGGAATCCAACAACATGGTTATGGTAATAACCCATGCCATTGATTACATGAAAGCAAGATCATCGAAAAAGGTATCGTTCACCATCAACCACAACGCTGAAGTACATTTCGATGCACAGGTAAATATCCCGCTGTTTGAATGGGTTATTGAAAACCTTTGTAAAAACGCTATTGACGCCATGAAAGCAACTGGCAGTTTGATCATTACGGTTGGCGAAAAAGGTTCGCAGATTTTTATTGATATTTCTGATACAGGTGCTGGAATTAAATCTGGTGATAAAAAGACGGTTTTTCAACCCGGTTATTCAACTAAAAAAAGAGGCTGGGGTTTGGGCTTGTCGTTGTCGAAAAGAATCATTGAAGAATACCACGCGGGTAAAATTTTCGTAAAAGAAAGTAAGTTTGGTGATGGCGCCACCTTTAGGATTTTACTAAACAAATAATGGCCGGAATTTACCTCCACATTCCGTTCTGCAAACAAGCTTGCTCTTACTGTGATTTTCATTTTTCTACAGTGCTTTCGCGAAAAACAGAAATGGTTGATGCCATTTGTGTTGAACTCGAATTATCGAAAAGTTATATTGATAATGAAGAAATAACAACTGTTTATTTTGGAGGTGGTACACCATCGCTTTTAAACGAAAATGACGTGGTTGCTTTATTGGATAAAATCCATTCCACCTATACGCTATCAGATGATGTTGAAATTACTTTAGAGGCAAATCCTGATGACCTTACCAAATCAAAATTAATAGAACTCAAAAGAGCTGGAATAAACCGGTTGAGCATAGGGATTCAATCCTTTTTTGACGAGCACCTAAAGTTCATGAACCGTGCTCACAATAGCGTTGAAGCTGAAAATTGTGTGAAATTCGCTCAAGATGTAGGTTTTAACAACCTCAGCATTGATCTTATTTTTGGCTACAAAGGCTTAACGGAAGAGCAATGGTACACCGATCTTAAAAAAGCAACAGCGTTCAATGTGGCTCATATTTCGAGCTATGCATTAACAATTGAACCTAAAACCGCGTTGGCATATCTTGAAAAAAAAGACCCCACACTTTTACCTCCAGATAAAAGGGTTAACGAACAGTTTTTTATAGCGGATAAACACCTGATTGAATCAGGTTACAACCATTATGAAACATCCAACTATTCGAAACTAGGACATCAATCAAAACACAATACTAGTTATTGGCAAGGCAAAAAATACCTTGGCGTAGGTCCGTCTGCTCACTCGTTTAATACGGTTTCGCGAAGTTGGAATGTATCGAACAACTTAAAATATTTGAAAGGAATTTCCGAAGGCAAAATTAATCGTTCTATTGAAAAACTAACTGTTAAAAATCAAATAAACGAGTCAATATTAATTGGCCTGCGAACTATAATTGGCCTGAATATGAAAGAAATAGAGTTGCGTTTTGGGCAATCGATTGTTCGTCAAATCTTAAAAGAGTCAAAACCTTTTATGGCGATAAACCAATTAAAACTTGAAGGCGATTTTCTTACAATACCAAAAGAGCATTGGGTTGTTACCGATTACATTTCGTCGTTGTTGTTTGTGGATTAAGGGTTCCTAATACAGCACTTCAATTCGCTGGCAATTGTCCTTTAGGATGAGAATATCGTATGTTTTTGTTACCTTAATAATTTTATGATAAACTGAATACTGGAGTACTCCAACGGCCAAATCTTCGAAATAAACCGCTCCGTCTTCATTACAATCTGCGGTTTCCTCAAATTGCTTTGTTAACGTTTTTATTTCCCCGTTTATCGTTACTTCTATTTCATCAACATGCGTTTGAGTTTTTGTATAGAAAGTAACAGAACCTGTGGCAGCAATTATATTAACAGTTTTAGTAACCTCATCGGTATTATCCCTTTTCTCATTGGTTACGGTCAATTTTATTTCAAATTCTCCATCTCCATAAGCGTTGGTTGTTTCTATTTTAATGCTATCATGATCGCCTATTATTTGCTCGGTAATTGTTTGACCAGATGAAGCTGACAAATATTCCCAATCATATACAACGGCATCTTCACTGGTGTTTGAACAAACTATGGACTCACCGGCTGTGTAGGTGTCTTTATCAGTTGTGAAATTAGCTACTGGCTGCTTTGAACAGGAAGCAATTAATACTGACATTGAAAGCAATGCGAGGGTTATATTTTTCATATTCTGTAATTGTAGCACAAAAATGTATTAATCTTCTGTTTGTTGAATGACTATTTATTCAGTGGTCTTGTTTAAAAAAACGCTCTCACCTGCACTCCACCTGAGTGAATTGTCTTGAAAGTTTCGGATGCACGGCCGTTGTAGCTGATATCAATTTGCAAATTATTAGCCAATGTTCTTTGATAAAAAACACTCCATGTTGCATTGTTACCATTTTGCAAACCTTCTAGTAACTCAAATGCTACAGGGCTGTTGTTGTTGCCATTGTAATTAATGTTGATGTAGCTAACAGTTGCCGTTAAATTTCCTTTGTCCAAAGCTGCCAACCTACCTTCTAAGCCAATGGTGCTTAAAAATACCTTTTCATCTCCCGTTAAAACTTTTCCAAAATCATTGAAAGTTAAAGTGCCGTTGTTCTCTTTTTCTTGATATTTAAAAAATGTGGCTATTCTAAAACTTGTTCCTAATTGATAGGTCAATTTTGGTTCAACAGTAAAATAATCGATTTGGTAATCTCGTCGGTTAAAAAAATCAGATAAATTAATCTTGTTTCCAACGATGTATTGGTTCGTTAAGCTGAAATTGCTATTAACATTCAATCGAAGTTTAGTCGTGTAACTCTCATTTGTTCGTGATTCAAAACCATTGGTTAGCAATGTTTTGCCTTCAACGTTTTGGTAGGTAAACTCTGCTCCAAAAACTTTTGCCGTTCTATTAAAAAACAAACTATTTCTTAAAGAATTGTTGATGCTTATTAAGTTGGAATCCGCAATTTGGAACTCACCCAAAAATGGATTAAGGTTTTTATTTAAATCATTTTGGGTGGTTTTTCTATCTATTCTGTAGGCAACTTGGTCAGAAAACCGCGAAACAATCTTTTTAAATCCATCAGGGTTTTTCCAAAGTAACGATGGGCTTAAAAATAGGTTTTGATTGAATTGATTTGAAAATGTTTGTACGTATTCATTTGTTGGGAAAAACACTTTTATAAAATTTGCTTGGTCTTGAAAAAGGGCAATTTCAAATTCATCAATTTCTTTGATCCCATTGCCGTTGTAATCTTTCCAGGTATACGTTCCTTGACCAGCTGCAACTTCTAAAAAAGTGTATTCCTTTTTTGATTCTAAACCCGAACCTACTTCATAAAACGATTGTGTTCTAATCATCCCTTTAAACAGTTTTAATTGATACTCAATCCTATTCAAAAGTGAGTTATCCGCCTTGTTGGTAGTTAAACTTTGATCTCTAATGTACAGTCTACGTAAAGCAGTTGTCGACTTCAAGTTGAAGTTGTTTGATTGATACCACTCAAAGGAGCCTCCATAAGATTGACCAACCGTTGCAAGCGTTAAGTTATTTGATATGGGGGCGTAATCGTTCCGCTGGTTGTAAAATAACCGGTATTTATTCTTGCTTGAATCAGGGTTCTGAATAAAATACTCATATTCATAAAACCGATAGGCCACCTTTTGCAAGGAGTCGGTAGAAATATCTGCTTTTAAATTGTTTTCAAAATCATCCTTATAACCAAGAACAACTTTTCCTAAATCGTATTTCACTACCCCTTTATGCCGATAAAAATTTGTTTCATTAGCTACTGATTCACTGTTCAACAGTCTGCCATTATAGTCTATCGACCACTTTTTCATATTAACGTTTGATTTAAATTGATGGTACCATCCATTAAAAGATGTTCCGGAGTTTAATAGGCTAGTTTTATGGGTGATTTTTAGGGCTTTATTCTCAATTCCCAATACGCCATACACCGAAATTTGATCTTCGGTTAAGTTGCTGCTTAGCAGATTCCAATCTCTGTAAAACTCAACCGATCTTACCCTTTCAATTTCCTTAAAATTACGGTTCCAAAACTCCAACCCTGCTCCTACCTTTAGCAGCGATTTACTTTTCTTCGATTCATTTAACCAATCCACTTTAGCTGCAGAGCCAATGTTATCAGTAGCATCAAAACTTGAAAATGTGTTCTTGTCGTAATTGGTAACTGCGGTTTCAAAAGACAATTGATTTCCCCCTGACTTAAAGTCTCCGCTGAAGGTATACATCTGCTGTTGCTTGGGTGTTTCAATTAATATTATTGGCTCGTAATTTCCTTGTGGTAATCCTGTTGATTGATTCGGCGCTATCCATTGAAAAACTCTTCCGTTTGCAATAGTTTCTGATTGAATATAATTTCCTCTTCCAAACCCAACTTCGCTAAATGTCATTCTATACAATTGCGCTTCTTGCGATTGCGAAAACATATAAATAGAATCGACAAAAACTCCATTTACTGAAGTATCTTTCAGAGCATACAAAACCTGTTTTGTGTTAAAATTCGCGGTGTCAACGGACGAAACAATGGCTTTTGAAATATCATCTCCAATTGAAGCCAAAACCGCTTTATCATCTCCGTCTAAATCGGTTTGAATCGGTTGGTTTTTATTGTCCTGTTCGGCATAAATGTTAAAATCAAGTTTCCACTTTTCTGATTGCCATGAATTTGCAACCTGAAACAACGAACGTTGGTAATTCAATATCGAATATTGAAACTCTACAACAATCCTTTTGTCCTTAGTAATTAACTTTTTAGCCGTAAAAGTTAATTCGGCGGTATTGTAATCAATTACATAATCGTGCTCTTGCCCTCGCATCAGTAATACCCCATCAATATAAACACGTTCTGTACCTGAAAGAATAGTTATAAAAGGTTCGTTATCAGCACCTACTAATCTATACGGCCCTTGGTTTCCTTCAATTCCTTGGATTGAGTTTCGCGCAAACTTACCTTTTGAAATTGCAGCACTAGCCTGAACTTTTAATCTCGATTTATCCGAAGTCGTAACTTTAGTTTCAAAACTACCTCCCTGGGCTCTTTTGAAATACTTCATAAAATAGCTTTTAGGGCTCCCTAGTGTAAAATCTCCTGCCGTAAGTTTCGATTTGTCATCGTATACTTGAATGTAAACTTGATCGAATTCTTGAAGTTTTTGGGTGTTTCCACCAGGTTGAATTGGTATGTTTTGATCTGAAATAGAAGCCAGAATTGAAACGTCTTCGGTTAACTTGCCCGAAAGCTGTAAATTAAGACTTGAGTTTACTGATAAATTTTGATTATTTCCTACCAAAACTCCTCTCGAAAGACTTCCTTGCTTTTGTAATCCATTAATTTCCCATGGTGCATCAACATTATTATTTGGTATATAGGCAAAAGGATTCGTAATCGCTAATGATTTTTTTTGAATTAGGTCTGTTGACTTGTGATAATAAGGCTTGGTAAAATCAATTGGAAATGCTTGATGGCTCACTGTGATTTTAACGTTTCCTTTTTTCAAACTGTCTGGAACGACGATTCTTGCATTGACATAGTCAATATAAACCTTGTTTTTATCTACGTTTTTACCATTGATTGTAATCTGTACAGATTGAGGAGAAATGGTTGATGAGTCTAGCTGAATGGTATCTTTTTCCAATGAAATAATTGTTGATTTGATATCCGATTGAGCCTTTAATGAAAGCCCATAAGCAAATAAAAAAACTAGAAATATGAGATTCCTCAAAACAATCATTCGGTTAGGGGTATGCCATTAACGAACACAAGATACTTTTCTTGCTTTACAGTCGGGAATAGAAAATTGCAACTATTTACCGTTGTAAGTGCTCATGGTATGAGCCATACCCATGATACCAAAAGCCATAACAGCTTCGCCCATTTTTTTTAGTCTTTCAGGTAATGCTTTTGATTGTTCTGGTGTCCAATCAGTAAGAACATAGTCAATTTGTTGGCCCTTATTAAATTCACTGCCAATTCCAAATCGCATACGAGCATATACGAAGTTTCCTAATGTTTCTTGAATGCTTTTTAAGCCGTTGTGACCACCATCTGAACCTTTACCTCTAATACGAACTGCCCCAAACGGCAGAGCAAGGTCATCTGTTACAATGAGCAATCTTTCAGTGGGAATTTTCTCTTTGGCAAGCCAATAATTCACTGCCTTACCGCTTAAGTTCATATAAGTAGATGGCTTTAACAAAACAAAAGTGCGGCCCTTATGTTTTAACTCAGCAGTGTCACCATAACGATTGGTAGCAAAAAAAATGTTGGATGACTCTGCGAGCGCATCCAACATTTTAAAACCTATATTATGTCTGGTGTTCCTGTATTCGTCACCAATATTTCCTAATCCTGCAATGAGGTATTTCATAAAGTAACGATCAATTTTTAAGCTTCTGCCTCAGCAGTTTCGCCTTCAGCAACAGCCTCTTCTTTCTCCTCCTCTTCATCTTCAACTCTTGCTGCTCTTGTAGCCTTAACAGATAAGACAACATCACTTGCAGGATCTAAGATTTCAAGACCATTAATTTTTACTTCATTAATTTTTACAGAATCACCAATTTTCAAATCTGAAATATTAATGCTTATTGTATCAACTAACGCTGAGGCCAAACCTTTAACTTTAAGTCTTCTTCTGTTTACTGTAAGTTTACCACCCGCAACAACACCAACTGAGGCGCCTTCAGTAATAACTGGGATAGCAATTACAACTGGCTTATCATCAGTAACTAATAGAAAATCGGCATGCATTACTCTATCAGTAACAGGATGAAACTGAATGTCTTGCAAAACAGCTTTAATAACTTGATCATCAATATCTAAATCTACTAGATAAACGTTTGGCGTATAAACCAAGTTTTTAAATTGACGCTCGTCAATTTTAACTAAAGTTTGTTCAGCACCTCCATACAAAATACCAGGAACCATTCCTGCTCTGCGTAAATCCGTAGATTCTTTTTTACCTGAATTTTCTCTTTTTGATGCTTTTATGGTAATTGACTTCATTGTTGTTATTTTTATACTATAAAATGTGAACTTATGGATTCGTTATCTACTACACTTCTAAAAACTCCTGCAAATAAATCTGCAACAGACAATACTTTTATTTTGTCTGATTTTTGCTTTATAGGAATAGTATCTGTGACGTATAACGCTGTAATTTTTGAACTTTCTATTTTTTCGTAAGCCTCTCCAGAAAGCACTGGATGTGTTAAGAATGCACGAACGCTTTTAGCTCCTTTTTCAATCATCATGTCAGCAGCTTTGGTAAGTGTGCCAGCAGTATCAATGATGTCGTCAACTAGTATTACGTTTTTACCTTCAACATCACCAATAACGGTCATTGAATCAACTTTATTGGCAACTTTTCGTTGTTTGTAGCTTATTGCTAAATCAACGTTTAAATATTTTGAATAAGCGTTAGCTCTCTTTGTTCCTCCGGTATCAGGCGCTGCCATGATAATGTTATCAAGGCCCATGTTTTTGATGTAGGGTAAAAATATTGTGGAAGCAAAAAGGTGGTCAACAGGTACCTCAAAAAATCCTTGGATTTGATCGGCATGTAAATCCATTGTAATAACTCTGCTTACTCCTGCTGCCGAAAGTAAATTAGCAACCAATTTCGAGCCTATTGAAACGCGTGGTTTGTCTTTTCTATCTTGTCTTGCGAAACCGAAATAAGGCAAAACCGCTATTATTGATTTAGCAGAAGACCGTTTTGCAGCATCAACCATTAACAACAACTCAAAAAGATTGTCTGACGGCTGAAACGTAGACTGTATAATAAAAACATGATCACCTCGAACCGTTTCTTCAAAAGAAGGTTGAAACTCACCATCGCTAAATCTCAACACGGAAACTTCACCAAGTTTAGATCCATAACTCTTGGCGATTTTTTCAGCAAGATAAGTTGATGCTGTACCTGAAAATATTTTTACTCCTGTAGACATACCTCTTAAAAAAGGGCTGCAAAGTTAATGATATATTTATATGGGCAAAACAATCTAGCAATTTCATTTCATGAAGGGGTTTTCTCCTAAAACGCATTGATTATTTTGCGAAAAACTATAATGCAACCAGTTTGCAAATTTGCAATATTTCGATTTAGTATTTATCATTAAATTTACGCCCCGAATTGGTTATGAAATATCTTAAAAATTTCGTTTTTCTAGCAACAGCTTTATTAATCTTAAGTTGTAAAAAACCACCGGTAGCTGATTTTAATTATGAAGTTTTATCAGGCGGAAAAGTTGTGTTCACAAACACCACTTCTGGTTTGGTTAATGGTTATAACTGGGCTTTTGGTGATGGCGACTCAACCAACGAAGCGTCTCCGACGCATCAATATAGAAACTCTGGTTCGTACCCGGTTATTCTTTGGGTTAAAAATCCTGATGGCACGAGCGAAATAACAAAAAGCATTGAAATAGTAATAGATGATGTTTATCCTGTAGATGAACACATCTATTTTCCGAACGCTTCAGGTTTACTGTATGCCACCAATAAAATCGAATATGTTGTTGATGCTTTAGGAAACCAAACAGAAGTTAAGCACGCTGAAGCATTAGCAAGTTTCTATGACAACAACGGTTTTAATGTTTCTGCAGGAATTGTTGCTTGCTCAGGATTTGAACTTGATTTAAACTCCAACAACCTTTATGGATACACTGCTGAAGATTCAGTGAAATTCACGGGTGATACTGTGTTTTATTTTTCAGGAGATGTAAACTGGAGCGTATATGGGGGAAATGGTATTCCAACTGTAATTCAAACTACTCGTCAAGATTTTCCTTTTGTTTCTGAAATAATTAAGAACGATCCCAATACAGAACCTGAAGAAATTGACGTAAATAAGGATTATCAAATGATTACTTTAAATCCAATAATAGGTGCAGATTCGTTGATTTATCAAATTTTTAATGAAAATGGAATTGTGCTGCATCAAGAAATTACTGACGACACTCAATCATCTTATACGCTATCTTCTTCCCTACTTGCCTCTTTTCCGAAAGGCTCTGCTACATTAGCCGTTCGTGCTGTTGTATACGAAGATTTAATTTTCAAACAAAAACGAGTCTATTTCATGAATGAATCTGTTGTTGTTAGGGACGTTATTTTAAAGTAACCTCCAACCTGCTAGTCTGTAAAATCAAGCGCATCAACCTAATTGTATTTTGTACACTTACTTCCCCGCTTTTCGACCAAACAAAAGTTTCATTGATGCTCCTTAATATCCGGCTTAAAACGCTTCTGTAAATATTAAAATGGCCTACATTTGTCAAAATTTAACCCCCCATTAAAATGAGTAAATATCAAGGGCAAATTGATGCTTTTATGGATCATGTAAAATCTACAAATGGTCATGAAGCAGAATTTTTACAAGCAGTTCACGAAGTTGCTGAAGCTGTAATTCCATTTATGGATAAAAACCCAAAGTACAGCGATGCGAATATTCTTAAAAGAATTGTTGAGCCGGAAAGAGTTCTTATGTTTAGAGTTCCTTGGATTGACGATGAAGGAACCTTTCAAGTAAATAGAGGGTTCCGAATTCAAATGAATTCAGCCATTGGACCATACAAAGGAGGCTTAAGATTTCACCCTTCCGTAAACTTGAGCATCTTGAAGTTCTTAGCTTTTGAGCAAGTTTTCAAAAACAGCCTAACAACACTGCCAATGGGCGGTGGAAAAGGTGGTTCTGACTTTAACCCAAAAGGTAAATCAGACAACGAAGTAATGCGTTTTTGCCAATCTTTTATGACTGAACTATCTAGGCATATTGGCCCTGATACAGATGTACCAGCAGGTGACATTGGAGTTGGTGGACGTGAAATAGGTTTCTTATTTGGTCAATACAAAAGAGTTCGCAACGAATTCACAGGCATATTAACAGGTAAAGGCCGTGAGTATGGTGGATCTTTAATCAGACCAGAAGCTACAGGTTACGGTAACGTATATTTTGCTAAAGAAATGTTAGCTACAAAAGGAACTTCATTTGAAGGGAAAATAGTAGTAATTTCAGGGTCAGGTAATGTTGCACAATACGCTTGCGAAAAAGCAACCGAACTAGGTGGTAAAGTTGTTACCATGAGTGATTCTGGAGGATATATTTACGATGCCGCAGGAATTGATGCTGAGAAATTGGGTTTCATTATGGACTTGAAAAACAATCGTAGAGGTCGTATTTCAGAATATGCTGAAAAATTTGGAGCTGAATTCCATGCAGGTAGCAGACCTTGGGGAATTAAATGTGATGTTGCTTTGCCATGTGCTACTCAAAATGAGCTAAACGGTGACGAAGCAGCTACTCTAATCTCAAATGGTTGTATGTGTGTTTCAGAAGGCGCTAACATGCCATCTACTCCGGAGGCAATTGAAAAATTCCACGCGGCTAAAATTCTTTTTGCTCCAGGAAAAGCTTCAAACGCAGGTGGTGTTGCTACTTCAGGTTTAGAAATGAGTCAAAACTCATTAAGACTTTCATGGACGAGCGAAGAAGTAGACGAAAAATTACATGGAATAATGGTAAGTATTCACGAAGCTTGTATCACACATGGTAGAGGGTCTGATGGATATGTTGATTACGTAAAAGGTGCAAACATTGCCGGTTTCATTAAAGTTGCTGATGCTATGATTGCGCAAGGTCATGTATAGAAGATTTTATTAAATGAATATTAAGCCGTTTCATTAAGTTGGAGCGGCTTTTTTTGTTTTAAATTGTTGCTTCTGTTCAATTAAAACGTTAAAATCTCAAGCATTGTAATCGTATCCAACAATACTATCTTTGCTAAACGTAAAAAAAACTCATGTACGGAAATCTAAAAACGAAGCTTCAAGCAGAATTACAAAACATTAAAGATTCAGGATTATTTAAATCTGAAAGAATAATTACTACCGCTCAAGATGCGGAAATAAAGGTATCTACAGGTGAAACCGTTCTTAACTTTTGTGCGAACAACTACTTGGGCTTGTCCTCACATCCAAAGGTAATTGAAGCCGCGCATAAAGCTCTAGATAGTCATGGTTTCGGAATGTCATCAGTTCGTTTTATTTGCGGAACACAAGACATACATAAAGTATTAGAACAAAAAATTGCAGCCTTTTTAGGAACAGAAGATACCATTTTATACGCAGCTGCTTTTGACGCCAACGGAGGAGTTTTTGAACCACTATTGGGTAAAGAAGATGCTATTATATCTGATTCATTAAATCATGCTTCTATCATTGATGGCGTTAGATTGTGTAAAGCTGCTCGATACCGTTATGCTAACAACGACATGGCTGATCTTGAAAAGCAACTTATTGCTGCCAAGGATGCTAAAAACAAAATAATTGTAACCGACGGTGTATTTTCTATGGACGGTTACGTTGCTCAACTAGATAAAATTTGTGACCTTGCTGATAAATACGATGCGTTAGTTATGGTTGATGAATGCCATGCTACGGGGTTTATTGGCAAAACTGGTCGTGGTACAATTGAACTTAAAAATGTAATTGGCAGAGTTGATATTATTACCGGAACTTTAGGTAAAGCTTTAGGTGGCGCCATGGGAGGCTTTACAACAGGCCGTAAGGAAATTGTAGAATTATTACGTCAACGTTCTCGTCCTTATTTGTTTTCAAACTCATTGGCCCCTGCTATTGTTGGTGCATCTAACGCTGTTTTTGATTTACTAAATGAAAGTACGGAGCTAAGAGACACTTTAGAGTCTAACATCAATTACTTTAAAGAGAACATTAAAAAAGCTGGCTTCGATATAAAGGATGGTGACTCTGCTATTGTTCCAATAATGGTTTACGATGCTGCTTTATCTCAAAAATTCGCCAATCGATTGCTTGATGAAGGTATTTATGTAATTGGATTCTTTTACCCGGTTGTTCCTAAAGAACAAGCACGAATTAGAGTTCAACTTTCAGCGGCCCATACCAAAGCACATTTAGATAAAGCCATTACCGCATTTACCAAAGTTGGTAAAGAACTAGCCATTATTTAAATTATGAAACCAACGTTCAATGAACTTTTCCCCACACTTAACGATTCCGAACTTCAAAAAGAATTAGACCAAGTAGCAGTAGAAAAATCGCTTGATGCGGATGAATTATTAATGGAAACTGGTAAATACATTAAATTCATTCCGCTAGTTACAGCAGGTCGGTTAAAAGTGTATAGAGAAGATGATGAAGGCCATGAATTGTTCCTTTATTATATTAATCCTGGCGAAACATGTGCTATATCTTTAGTCTGCTCAGAAAGAGATCGGAAATCTAAAATAAAAGCGGTTACCGTTGAGGATACTAAGTTTCTTGCCATTCCCATTCGATGTATGGATGAATGGATGAGCGCCCACAAACCTTGGTATTATTTTGTGATGGAAACTTATCGCAAACGTTTTGAGGAAACCTTAAACACTATTGATAGCATTGCTTTTCACAAACTTGACGAACGGCTTTTAGAATATTTGAATAAAATTTCGGTGGGCCAAAATAGCCAGACTGTTAAAACTACTCATCAAGATATAGCAAATGAATTAAATTCATCTCGCGAGGTAATTTCCAGATTGCTCAAGCAAATGGAAAAAAACGGCATGGTGCAACTAAGCCGCAACCAGATTGATCTTTTGAGTTAGACAAACCACAAGAACATATATACGTTTATCTATATATTGTGATAATCATCACCTTGAGCAATTAAGTTTCAGACTACTTTTGCCTTCTCAATGTTAGAAGTAATAGCGTACTTAGCAGCATCAGTTATCGGAATTACTCTAGGGTTAATTGGTGGTGGTGGATCAGTATTAACAGTTCCAATTTTGGTCTATTTGTCAGGTATTTCAGCAGTTACAGCAACGGCCTATTCCTTATTTATTGTAGGTACAGCCAGTATGGTAGGTTCCGTTAGTTATTTCAAAAAAGGCTTAGTAAGTATCAAAACAGCTGTCATATTTGGAATACCATCTTTAATTGCTGTTTTCATAACTCGAAAATTTTTAGTGCCTGCAATACCAGAAGAACTGCTCACTGTTTCAGGGTTGTTAATCACCAAAGATATTTTACTGATGGTAATTTTCGCTTTACTCATGATTTTTGCATCATACTCGATGATCAAGGATAAGAAAAAAGGTGGTAATGATGAACAGGTTGAGCAAAAATTCAACTATCCTCTAATTCTATTAGAAGGTGCTTTAGTAGGGCTTTTAACCGGATTGGTAGGAGCAGGTGGAGGGTTCCTTATTATCCCTGCGTTGGTAATACTATCAAAACTTCCAATGAAAATGGCGGTTGGCACTTCGTTGGTTATCATTTCGGTAAAAAGCTTAACTGGCTTTTTAGGTGATGTTTCTAATTTAAACATTGATTGGCGCTTCCTGTTATTGTTTACTTCAATTGCTGTAGTTGGTATTTTTGTAGGCACCTATTTATCTAACTTCATTGAAGGAAAAAAATTAAAACCCGCCTTTGGTTGGTTCGTCTTAGTAATGGGGATTTACATTTTGGGGCGAGAACTCTTTTTTAATTAACACAACAACAATTTACAACTATGAAAGTAGAACAACTATATACAGGATGCTTAGCAGAAGCAGCATATTACATTGAGTCGAATGGTGAAGCTGCTATTATTGATCCTCTTAGAGAAACAGGGCCATATATTAAAATGCTTGAAGAAAGAGGTGCGAAATTGAAATACATTTTCGAAACTCATTTTCATGCTGATTTTGTTTCGGGTCACTTAGATTTAGCTAAAAAAACAGGGGCAACTATAGTATACGGTCCCACGGCTAAAACTGAATTCAAAATTCATTCGGCAACTGATGGTGAAATTTTACCTTTAGGGAATGTAAACTTTAAAGTTTTACATACTCCAGGTCATACTTTGGAGTCATCTACCTATTTATTGAAAGATGAAGAGGGTGAAGATTTCTGCATTTTTACTGGCGACACCTTATTTATTGGTGATGTAGGAAGACCTGATTTAGCAATTAAAACCGCCCTTACCCAAGAGGACTTAGCTGGTTTTTTATATGAGTCGTTGCACTCAAAAATTTTACCTCTGAGCGATAAAGTTGTTGTTTACCCTAACCATGGGCAAGGTTCGGCATGTGGTAAAAACATGAGCAGTGAAACCTTTGATACCTTAGGGAATCAACGAAAAACAAACTATGCATTAACTGCAAAAACAAAGGAAGAGTTTATTGCTTTAGTCTTGGATGGCCTTGCTCCTCCTCCACAGTATTTTCCTAAAAATGCGGTGTTGAATAAAACTGGATACAGTAGTTACGAAGAAGTAGTATCAAAAGGGCTTAATCCATTATCAGCGGAAGCCTTTGAATTGGTTGCAAACACAGAAGAAACTTTGATTCTAGATACGCGTGGACCAAACGAATTTACGGAAGGATTTATCCCCAATTCAATTTTTATTGGATTAAACGACGGGCCTTTTGCTTCATGGGTGGGAACCTTAATTATTGACCTAAAGCAACCTATTTTATTGGTGACCGACGAAGGCGATGAAGAAGAAGTTATCATGCGATTAGCAAGGGTTGGGTATGATAATACCGTTGGTTATTTAAAAGGTGGTTTCAATACCTGGAAAATGTCAGGTAAAGAAATTGACATGATTAAATCTTTGGAGGCTACCGAGCTTAAAGACATGATTGATAAAGGCAACAAACCCGTTGTTTTGGATGCACGCCGAATCAATGAATTTAATGGTGGTCATATTGAAGGAGCAGAAAACATTGTGCTAGACTTCATGAACAGCAATATGGAACAGTTTAATAGAGAAAAAAATTATCACATCCATTGCGCAGGAGGCTATAGGTCGGTAATTATGTCATCTATACTAAGAGCAAGAGGTTTTGAGCAACTTGTAAACATTAAAGGAGGTTATGAAGCCATTACCGAAGCAGGTATAGACGTTACCGCCAGTACCTTAGAAAACCAAGATTGATAACAATCAGCTCAAAAACTATTGTTCTACCTTATTTTAAGGGTAATTGATAAATAAATTTGAGGTCTAAGCTTTTAGCTTGGACCTTTTATTTTTAAATACACAGCCATGAAAATATTACTTCCTACAAACTTTACGGAGCTTTCAAATTACACAATTGGATTGGCAGAAACCATTGCCAATAATATCGAAGTAGAAGTTCATTTTGTTAATGTTATTAATGCTCCTGACGACAGCATGCTGACTAACCAAGAAAGAACCATTTCTGCTGATTGCATTACCGACGAAATTGAGCCCAAAACACTTGCTCTTAATGATAAAATATTAGAGTTTGCAAATAAATCAAATCTCAAAAAAGTTGTGAAGGTTATTGCTGGCGATAAAATAAATACACTAATCAAATACATTAAGGGAAATGGTATTGATATGGTGTTGCTGGGTACACATGGCTCTAAAGGGTTCAAAGAGTTTGTTGAAGGCTCACTTGCCGAAAAAATAGCTCGCCTCTCACCCGTTCCAGTTTTATGTATTAAAGAAGAAAAACATGGCATGAGCTTTAAAAACATCATGATTGCCTCACAACTTGTTAAAAAAGAACACAGCCAATTAAAATGTGTTAAAACAATTCAAAAAGCTTTCAATTCAACATTGCATCTTGTAAAAGTATCCACACCAAAATATTTTGATTCTAGCAGAAGTATAAAAATAAAAATGGATGAATATATCAAAGAACACAATCTTGAGAATGTAAAAACCCATGTATATTGCGATTTTGATATTGAAAAAGGAATTGAAAATTTCGCTAACGATTATAACATTGATCTTGTAACAATTGGTGATCATGGCTTTACTGGTCTTCAATATGTGTTTAGAAAAAGTATTTCAAAAGACATTGTAAATCATTTGCACCGCCCAGTATTAACCTTTAAAATTGACTAATCATGTTAGATTTTTTAAATAGCCTTGTTACCGACCGATGGGAATGGTATGTAGTAGGCCCAGTCATTTCATTATGTATGTTTTTACTGTTGTATTTTGGACGAGAATTTGGCGTTTCCGCATCGCTACGTGCAGGATGCGCGGCTTTAGGAGCTGGCAAATATTCATCCTTTTTTGATTTTGACTGGAAAAGTCAAAAATGGAATTTCATGTTTGTACTGGGCACCATTCTCGGTGGGTTTGTTTCAACTCAATTTTTAAATTCTAATGGAAACATTGGTATATCAGAAGCTACGAAGGCTGACCTTACTGCATTAGGATTTACTAATCCTGGCGTTGATTTTTTACCTGCTGAATTATTCAGTATTTCAGAATTTGGAATCGGAATGTTTCTCTTTTTAATCGTTGGTGGTTTTCTGATTGGCTTTGGCGCACGATATGCCGGAGGTTGCACTTCAGGCCACGCCATTAGTGGATTAAGCAATTTACAAGTACCATCACTAATTGCGGTCTGCGGCTTTTTTATTGGCGGCTTAGCAATGACGTACTTTATATTTCCTACAATTTTAAAATTATTATTATGAAACTTATAAAATTTCTTTTGATTGGAATCCTATTCGGAATTGCCTTAGACAAAGGCGAGGTAGTTTCTTGGTTTAGAATTTACGAAATGTTCAAATTTCAAGCCTTTCATATGTACGGAATTATAGGATCAGCAGTGGTAATTGGAATTGTTGTAGTTTGGTTTATTAAGAGAACTTCTATGCAATCATCTGAAGGTGAAATAATTCGATTTACGCCTAAGAACATGAGTGTTGCTAGGTACTTAATTGGTGGCACCTTTTTCGGCTTAGGATGGGCAATGGTTGGTGCTTGCCCCGGCCCTATGTATATCTTACTTGGTAAAGGATTTTTACTTGTTTTAATTATCATATTAGGGGCATTAATAGGAACCTTTGTTTATGGCTTATTAAGAAGCAAATTACCCCATTAAATTTAAAGTCCTTAAAAAGCATATTAAGTGCCTGGTATAAATTAAGTATTTGAGATTAAATAAGATTTATTTAAACTCTAATCTTTTTTATCCAATTCTGATTGCTCCACTCCATGCTTAACTTAACCATTAAATATTTAGCTTTTTTAGGGCCAATTTATTGTCTTCTAGCATTGAGGCAGAAACCCTGCAAGCAAACACAATAAGCAGTGCAAAAGCAATAAGTATTTTGGGTAATAAGATTAACAGTTTCTTATGATTTATAAATGTTTATCTTGCAAAATGATTAAGTCAATATTAGGGTTTATTATTTAAGTTTTAGTAATTTTATAGACTTGCTGTTTATGAGCAAACATTAAAAAAAGTGAATATGAAAAAATTAATTCTTACACTACTAAGTATCTGTATTTTTAGTGGAGCAAATGCTCAAACTCCTTCAGGCTTAACAGCTGTGCCCTCTTCAATAGTTAGTAATGTTCCAGAAGCTTCAAGCTATGGCATTGTTTACCAACTAGATATACCTGCAACCAACGCTAACTATGCTAATAATGCAATAGCGTATACAATAGATAATGCCAGTGCAAGTAATACTAACCACACGCGCGTTGCATATTATATGGAGCTTGACGGAGATTGGGTTTGGGTATCTATGGATGATTTTGCAAGTGGAAATTTAAC
>CAJIZE010000004.1 GCA_905181855.1 uncultured Flavobacteriales bacterium | reverse complement strand
TATTTTGTCCAAGTTTCAAAAAGAGAAAACGGCAAAATAACAGATCTTACTTCCAAAAAATCGTTTGAAGTTGAATCTCTTGAATTGAATAAACTTAAATCTGAAGATAAAACAGCCCTGCGAACTTTCTCAAAAAAAATCGCTGATCTTCAACGGGCTGCTTTTGGTACCTCTAGAGCCACAAGTGATTTAAAGAAAAGAGCTGAAATGCTTAAAAAAGCTGTTTTGGTTACCCCAAATGCTGATTTAAATTTATTGAATGAAATCGATAAAATTTTGAGTGATTTGAAACTTGTTGATATTAAATTAAACGGTGATAAAAGCATTAAGAAAAGAGAGTTCGAAACGGCACCATCCATAACAGATAGGGTAGGCCAAATCGTTTGGTATGTCTATAATTCAACTTCTGCTCCAACTCAAACGCAACGTGATAGTTACAGAGTGGCGGGGGAGATATTTAAAGCACTGTTAGCTGACTTGAATGTGACTTCAGTTAACCTAGACTCTGTTCATGATAAATTGGAGCAGAGTAAAGCTCCTTACGTTCCGGGTAAAATTCCTAATTGGGATTTTTAGGGCGAATAAAAATTCTTATAACAAGAAAAAAGGCGAACCATTTGGTTCGCCTTTTTTTTGAGAATAACTATTAACTAGTTATTAATATCTGTAGTAATCAGGTTTAAATGGTCCTTCAACCGTAACGCCGATATATTCAGCTTGATCAGGTCTAAGTTCTGTTAACTCAACACCAATTTTAGCTAAATGTAGCATGGCTACTTTTTCATCTAAATGTTTTGGTAAAGTATAAACTTCGTTACCATAAGCTGAATTATTGTTCCATAACTCTAATTGAGCCAATGTTTGGTTCGTAAAAGAATTACTCATAACAAACGATGGATGACCTGTAGCGCAACCCAAGTTTACTAATCTACCTTCGGCTAACAGAATAATGTCTCTGCCATTGATAGTGTACAAGTCAACTTGTGGTTTGATGGTGTTTTTAGTGCTACCATATTTTTCGTTTAACCAAGCCATGTCAATTTCATTATCAAAATGACCAATGTTACAAACAATAGTTTTGTCTTTCATTGCTTCAAAATGACGCCCTTGAACGATGTCTTTGTTACCAGTAGTTGTAACAACTATATCAGCCTCAACTAAAGCAGTTTCAAGTTTGCGGACAGCAAAACCGTCCATTGCAGCTTGTAAAGCACAAATTGGGTCAATTTCAGTAACTATAACCCTAGCGCCAGCCCCTCTTAGCGAAGCAGCAGATCCTTTACCTACATCACCATAACCACAAACAACAGCAACTTTACCTGCCATCATTACATCAGTAGCTCTTCTAATCGCATCAACTAAAGATTCTTTACAACCGTATTTGTTGTCAAATTTTGATTTAGTAACAGAATCGTTAACATTAATTGCAGGCATTTGTAACGTTCCATTCTTTTGTCTTTCATACAAACGGTGAACACCGGTAGTCGTTTCTTCAGATAAACCTTTAATACCATCAGCAAATTGTGGGTAATTGTCTAAAACCATATTGGTTAAATCACCCCCATCATCTAAAATTAAATTCAATGGTTGATCATCTTCACCAAAAAATAAAGTTTGTTCAATACACCATTCAAACTCTTCTTCGGTCATACCTTTCCAAGCATAAACAGGGACACCAGTAGCCGCTATTGCAGCAGCAGCATGATCTTGAGTTGAGAAAATGTTACATGAACTCCAAGTTACATCAGCACCTAATTCAACCAAAGTTTCAATTAAAACTGCAGTTTGAATAGTCATGTGTAAGCAACCAGCTATTCTAGCTCCTGCTAATGGTTTTGATCCTCCATATTCTTCTCTAAGAGACATTAAGCCGGGCATTTCTGCTTCAGCTAGTGTAATTTCTTTTCTTCCGTACTCAGCAAGCGAAATATCTTTTACTTTGTACTTTGGACGCGTTGTAGTTGTTGTATTTGACATTTAGTATAATTTTTTTAGTCTGCAAAAGTAACAATCTAACATTTAAATTGTTTATGCCAATTATCAGTAACAAGACATTAGCTAACAAGAGCCAAATAATCATTTGGAAAATCGATGAATCATTATTAGAGATTTCAGATTTATTAAAAAGAAACACCGAAGAGATAAACAAGGTAATAGCTATACGTAATGAGAAAGTTAGGAAAGAAAAATTGATTTGCCATGTTTTGATTCAATCATTTTTTGATGAAAATTGTTATCTCATAAAAAACGATTATGGTGCTCCAGAATTATCAAATACCAACAAGCGCATTTCACTTACACATTCATATCCGTATGTTGGTCTTTATATTTCAAATCATCCTTGCGGAGTAGACCTTGAAAAAGTGACAGATAAAATAGTGAGAATTAAACACAAATTTTTAAATGATTCTGAGGATATATGGGCTAGCGATGATATCCAAAAAATCACCCAAGTGTGGAGCGCTAAAGAAGTAGGATTCAAAATTTATCAAAAAGGAAACGTTAATTTTAAGGACAACATGGATGTTAAGCCTTCAAACGGAAGTTTAGATTTGTTCTTTACAAAGCCTGACTGTGCCTTTAAATCTGAATTAAATGTTGATTCGATTGAAGGAACTGTTTTAATTTATGGTCAATTAAACTAAGTTTGTCAGATGTTGTTAAAGCAATTACAAAACAATCAAAAATCTAATCGCTGTTCGCTGGCAGTGTTGGTTGATCCTGATAATTTAAAGGTTGATACCATCGAGCAATTTGTTGCTGATTTAGATGAACAATTTGTTGATGTAATTCTTTTTGGAGGCAGTCTGATAACTGAAAATAAATTTTCAGAAAAATTGGCAATGCTTAAAAAGTTCAGCAACTTACCTGTTTATTTGTTTCCTGGAAATTCTATTCAGTTAAGTAAAGAGGCTGATGGTATTTTATTCTTGTCTTTGCTTTCCGGCCGTAACGCTGAGTTCTTAATTGGCCAACAAGTTGTTGCTGCGCCCTTTTTAAAACAAAGCGGACTAGATGTATTGTCGACTGCTTACTTGATGATTGATGGTGGAAAATTAACAACAGCTCATTATATGAGTAATACGTTACCGATTCCGAATAATAAGCCGGAGATAGCGGTTAATACAGCTATTGCAGCAGAGTTCATGGGGTTTAAGTGTATTTATTTAGACTCAGGTAGCGGTGCAGATAAACCTGTATCGGTAGATGTAATATCTGCGATAAAAGCAAATGTTTCGTTGCCAATAATTGTTGGAGGAGGAATCAACTCGATTGATAAAGCTAAACAAGTTAAACTAGCAGGAGCAGATATGATTGTAATAGGCACTGCTTTTGAAAACAATAAACTTTCTATTAAGGAAATAGCAGCAATAGTAAGCAAATGAAAGTAGCATTATTAACCACTAATAATCGCATTAAAAGCGAAACTGAGTTGATAGAGCAATTCTTTATGCATGGTTTAGATGTGCTGCATTTAAAAAAGAAAAAATTTAGCCGAAAAAAAACAGAGGAATACCTTAAGCTAATACCAAAGCGATACCACTCAAAAATTATTTTACACAGCCATCATAAGCTGGCTGTAAAATACAAAACACTTGGAATTCATTTAGGTAGGTCTGATAGAAAACGCAGTTTTCGTACTTCTCTAAAAATATTTTGGTTTAAGCTATTTCACCCTAAACTTCAGTTCACAACTTCATGCCACAGCCTGCATAGTGCAAGTTCTGCTAAAAGAAAGTACCACCATATAATGCTAAGTCCAATTTTTGATGGCTTTTTAAAAAAGACATACAGTCCAGCATTTAGTCAACGTCAACTGATTTCAATCAATGAAAAAACTAAAAACAGCATTTATGCTTTAGGTGGAGTGGATGTGTCGCATATACAACTAGCAAAAAAAGATGGGTTTAAAGGTGTTGTTTTATATAGTAGCATCTGGGAAAACGAATCAGATAAAGTAGTTGCATTTAGAGAAATCGTTGATATTGCACACGGCAACAAAAAGTACGTTACACCTATAAAAATTACTCCGGTAAAAATTAAGCTTTAAAACTTAATTGATAATGCCGCCAAAAAGTTTCTTGTTGCTTGAGGATTGTAGTGGTTTTGAGTATACTCAGCCCCATAAATATAACTGTACGTATAACCTCTTGAAGCGTACTCAATATTAAATAGATTATTCATTGCCAAAGTGAAACTTACTTTCTTTAATAGTTCTTTTTCAAAGGAATAATTAAGTACTAAATCGTTCACGAAATACGAATCAATTGTTCTGTTTTCGTTGGTAGTATTGTCTAAATATTGTTTGCCTATTAGACTTGATTGAAGAGACAGGCTTAAGTTTTTAACCAATGAGAAATTAATGTTGCTCTTAGCAATGTGCGAAGGAGAAAGAGCAATCTGCGTGTTTTTAATTTCAGTTTCTATAACATCGAATCCATTGGTGTAATCGTATACTACAGAAGTGAAGTTTTTAATGATATTTTGAGAGTAAGTATAATTAGCACTCCAAGATAAATTTTTAAATAACCTGTATGATAAGCTAATCTCAACTCCCGCTCGAAAGCTCTCATCAACGTTAGTTTTAATGCTTGAGCCTACATCGTTCAGTGCACCAGTAGAAACAAGCTGATTGTTATAGTCCATGTAATACACATTAATTGCAGATTGATATTTTAACGTTTTTTGTTCAAGACCCAACTCATAGTCAATTAATAATTCAGGTTTGGGTTCCGTAATTCCTGCATCTAAAAAGTCGCTACGGGTTGGCTCACGGTTGGCAAAAGCCACCGAAAAGAAGGCTCTATTGTTTGTGTTAATTTTATAGTTAAAACCTGCTTTAGGGTTTATAAACGCATATTCTTTATCGATAGAAATAGTCCTTAAGTCGTTATCGATTCCTTTTGCTTTGTAATTAACGAAACGAGTTTGGATATCAACAAACAAATTAAGATTCGAGTTTAATGAGCTATTTAATTTAGCGTAAAAACAAGCTTCTTCTTTTTCGCCAAGGTTGTCGTAATATTTAAAATTAAAGTCTGCATTTGAGGAAATGTCAGCCCAAATTATTTCTCCAAAATGGCTACCACTATACTTGTTTATAGCCCCACCAAACTGGATTGTGTTTTTATCAAATTCTATGTTAAGATTATAAACGGCACCGTAAAAATCATTGTCTAACCATCTTCGTCTAATAAGGTCGGTACTTGTTACCGTATCTGAATTAAAGGTTGCGTTTTGCAGGCCGTAATCTTTAAAGTCTTCATTTTCTTTATATTGCTCAAAGTAGCCTTTACCATGAGTATAATGCAACGATACATTGCCATAAACTTTAGTGTTAAAACGATGTGTTAAGTGCAATTGATAATGATTTTGACCATAATTATCAACTTCATTTTCGTATAAATAATGGTTGTATCTTCTATCTGAATTCAATAGATTGGTCGTTTGTTCAGCCGACAGGCCTTCCGATGATGCATAATCTAACTTATCGGTTTCATCATTATTTAATGCAGATTCAGGTGTGCCCCACCAGGCTTGATAGGTTTGTTCTTTTCCTGAAAAGTGGACTGCCTTAATAGTAGACATTTTGCCGTAGTAACCTCCTGAAAGGTAATAGGATGTTAAGTCTGAATAAGCTCTGTCAATATAGCCATCTGATGATATTTTAGAGAAACGTCCATCAAAAGCCCAATGATTATTAAGTAAGCCTGTTCCAAATAATGCGGTGTATTTTTGAGTGTTAAATGAACCATACGACACGTTTGTTTCGGCATAAGCCTCATTAGCATTGTTGTTTGTTTGAAGGTTTACAGATGCTCCAAAGGCAGCTGATCCATTAGTCGAGGTTCCAACACCACGCTGTACTTGAATACTTTGCAGTGATGATGAAAAATCGGGCATGTTGACCCAATAGACTCCCTGTGATTCTGGATCATTTAAAGGAATACCGTTAATTGTAACATTGATTCGAGTTACATCAGTGCCTCTAATTCGCATATCGGTATAACCAACGCCTGCTCCAGCATCAGATGAGACAACCAGCGAAGGCGTTTGATTTAGAATAAAAGGAATGTCTTGTCCAATATTTAGTTTTTCAATATCCTTTTTATTTAATGTTTGATGTGCTGTTGGAGTTTCAGAATTTGCACGAGTTCCATAAATAATTACCTCGCTTTGTTGAATCGCATTTTTTTGAAGTACAATTTTTAAACTTTTATTGGCTGAATTAACCGCCATTTCAAATGGTTCGTATCCTAAAAAAGAAATAACTAGAATTACGTCGCCAGCTTGGGTTGCATCTAAACTGAATTTTCCATTTGAGTTGGTGAAAGTTCCTATAAACGTGTTTTCAATTTGAACAGTTGCTCCAGTTAAAGGCTCGTTTTTTTCATTAAATACAGTTCCGTTAATGGTTTGAGCATAATTGTTTAATCCTATAAAAAGGAATAAAATAGATAGCCAGTTTTTCATTATTAAATGATTTAGACAGGCAATGGAGGCAGAACCAGTTTTTGTTATAAATAAAATTCCTACGCCGGCATTATCCGGATCAGGTCTAAGAACTAATCTTTTAAAAGAATTGTTCTATGGGTATAATCTCAGCCTATCTTATATAAGCACCCCTATTTTGAGACAATGCAAAAGTAGTATTTGAGGACTTAAATAAAAACTTTATTTGGTTTTTCTGGTTATAATAAATTTAATTAAATTAACTCTGCATGCATACCAATTAATTATTTATATAATTTTGGCTCAAATAAAAACTGATTTCTTCTTGGAGTTAGGGTAATTGCGAATAAAAAAAGTGAAGCATGGATTTTAGTTTAAACGAAGACCATAAAATGGTGAGAGATATGGCAAGAGATTTTGCCCAGCAAGTACTCAAACCTGGAGTAATTGAAAGAGATACCAAAGGAGAATACCCTAAAGAGCAAGTAAAAGCAATGGCCGATCTAGGTTTTTTTGGTGTTTTGGTCGACCCTGAATATGGTGGAACTGGTATGGACTATATTTCATATTCGTTAATTATGGAAGAGTTGTCTAAAGTTGATAATTCTTGCTCAGTTATTGTTTCAGCTCATAATTCACTAGCCTGTTGGGGTATTCAGAAATATGGAACGGAAGAACAAAAACAGAAATATCTTCCTCGTCTGGCATCGGGTGAAATTATTGGCGCATTTTGTTTATCTGAACCAGAAGCAGGTTCTGATGCAACAAGTCAAACCACAGAAGCCATTGATATGGTAGATCATTACGTTTTAAATGGAACCAAAAACTGGATTACAAATGGAACTACAGCGGGCGTTTATGTAGTAATTGCGCAAACAAACAAAGATAAAAGACACAAAGGAATCAATGCCTTTATTGTTGATGCTGATTTGAAGGGAGTAACATACGGGCAAAAAGAAGACAAGCTTGGAATTCGATCATCGGATACTAGTTCGGTTATGTTTCAGGATGTAAAAGTGCCAAAAGAAAATAGAATTGGTGAAGAAGGTTTTGGGTTTTCGTTCGCCATGGAAACACTTGATGGTGGCCGAATAGGAATTGCTTCTCAAGCTATGGGAATTGCGTCTGGCTCTTATGAATTGGCCCTACAATATTCGCATGAACGAATCACCTTTGGTAAGCCGATCAATCACCATCAAGCCATAAGTTTCAAATTGGCCGATATGGCAATACAGGTAGAAATGGCTAGAACATTTTTGCATAAAACGTGCTGGTTAAAAGATAATAAAAAAGACATTAATCGCGCGGCGGCAATGGCTAAAACTTTTTGTTCAGAAGTGGCCATGGCAATAGCAACAGAAGCAGTTCAAGTACATGGTGGCTACGGATTTGTTAAAGAATACCATGTTGAGCGATTAATGCGTGATGCTAAAATCACCCAAATTTATGAAGGTACCTCTGAAATTCAACGCCTCGTAATTTCTAGAAGTATTATCAAAGGAGAGCCTTATTTGGACTAATCGTTCATTAACTCGTAACCAAAAAATTGTAGTAGTCCTTTTTCAGATTCGTAGACAGAATTGATGTCTTTGATCTGACTCTTAGTCAGATTAGCGATTTTTTTTTGAGTTAAATCTGTGATTTTTAGATGCTGCTTTTTGTAATTGTACGATTTAAATATCTTAGTATAATTTAGCGAAACTAATTCTGGTAGAAACTCAATCAATCTATTTACCGCATCTTCTGTTTCGTTAGTTAACTCTTCATAGGGCAAGAGCAAGACATTCTTTAGAGTTTCGATGTTCCTTTTTTGATGCTTTAAGCACTCAACTACAAAATTTGCAGCATTGTTGGGTGTCATTTTTCCACGACGTGTAAAACTCTCGGCATGTGCGTATGGATTGCGAAAAAATACAATAAAGAAACTAGGCTCAAAATGTTTAGCAATAGTTAAAGGTCTAACAATGTTTGGAGGACTCTTTTCCAATAAAATGGGCTTAGAAATATCCCAATATTTTAGCCATTCCTTTTTTATAAAAGGCCAATTGAAAGAAGCGTCAGTGCTCCATCTGTTTTCTACAAACATTTCAGCCATTACTTTAGGTAACAACTGACCTTCTTTAGTGCCATCCAAATTATTTAACGAAACATTTTTTGAAGTAGCTATTAACTCAGTTAAAAGTGTTGACCCACAAAATGGAGGAGATAAAATGAACACATATTTGTTTTCTGCTTTTGATTTTAAAATTGAGCCAACCATACTTTTATATCGCAAATAGACATGCGAAAGTTTTAAGCCAACAGTCTTTTGACTTAGCCAGTTTAATAGGTTGAATAAAGGTTTGAAAATTCTTTTCAAAATACTTTGATGTGATTTAAAACTTGAGACTCTCTATTTTTAACAGATCCATTTACATTAATGTAATCTAACTTATATTTAGTGAAAGCATCTCTATAGAGTTGAGTTATTTCATCTCTACGGTTTTCATCTTCTCTTAATTTATCGCAGTGCCAAGCAAAATCAGGTAAACACAAAACGTAAAGAGTTTTGTCGGCAGATTTTATTATTTCTTCTTCAATCCAAGAATGTTGTTTTTCAAATTTATCATCCAACCAAATTTTAATAGTTAGTAAATCGGTGTCAAGTAAATTGTATTGATGAGGTATCTCTAAAAATTCCGTTTGTGCTTGATGCTGAATTTTAGCAATTTCAAGAACATCATTATAGGTGTACTTTCTTTTTAACGATTCAAGGTATTTTCGTGCCTGCTCATCCAAACGATCAAGTTTTAATTGGGCTGCAATGCCCTTGCAAAGGGTTGATTTACCTGTGCTTTCTGCACCTGTAAAAACTATTGTGCTGAATTTGCTGATGTTGCTAGTTGTTTGTTCCAATTGATAAATCCAAAGATGGCAATTACTATATACACCACAAATAATCCACTTGTTACATATAGTTCTTTTGATGTGTATAGGTAAATCGAAATCACATCAATAACAATAAAGTAGAGCCAGTTTTCAATTCTTTTTTGGGTAACCATCCAAGTTGCGATCAAGCTGAATACAGTAGTAAATGCATCAATAATAGGGAAACTTGCATCCGTGAAATAGCTACTTGTAAACCCAATTAAAATTGAAACTACCGCTCCAATTCCAATAATAAGTAGGTTTGAATTTAATCCTGACCATACAATTGCCAGGCTGCTTGATTGGCCTGATTTGTTCCAATTATAGAAACCATAAATGGCCATTATAACGTAGTAAGCGTTCAAAAAAGACTCGAAATACAATTGGGCATCAATAAAAATGTAGATGTAAATTGCTGACGAAATAAAAGCAGGAGGCCAACACCAAACGCTTGCTTTGGTTGCCAGCACAACATAAGCAATGCTTAAAACAACAGCAGTAAATTCAAGAAAAATAAAAGAGGAAAGCATAAGGTCAATCACATCCGCAGTCTGATGTAAATTCGAATTTTATTTGAGGAAACAATTCAATTAATCTGTTTTGCTCACTTTGGCCAATCGGGTTTAGCCTTACTTCAACCAATTTAAGATTATCTAAACCTGTCAGTTCATTACTCAAATACTCTATTCTGTTTGCCCAAGCATCAATCACTTTTAATTCTGATAAATTAACAAGGCAAGTTGGAATTACAATAATTTCATTTTTATAAATAATAAGTTCTTCCAGTTTTGTTAAATCACAAATGCTTTCAGGTAAAATAGTAATGTCATTGTTTGATAAATCAAGAATTTTAAGGCTTGAAAGGTTGCTTATCTTATCGGGAACCGATGTTAGTTTGTTCTTTGAAAGGTTTAAAGATGTAAGATCAGTTTTAACGAAAACGCTATCAGGTATAATTTTCAGCTTAGATTTTCTTAAACTAAAATCTTGAGAAACTCCAACAAGCTGGGTTAGAAGTGAAATGGTAATTAATAATCGTGTCATTTCGCAAATGATTGCAATGCTAATAGTTTGTCTTTTTTCAATTGTAAAGTTAGGCTATCTGTCGATTCAAATTTTTGTTCATCTCTTAAACGATTAATTACCTGCAATTGTATTTCTTGTCCATATAAATTACCATTGAAGTCAAAAAGATGTACTTCAATCTTTATTTTAGAGCTGTTTTCAACAGTAGGATTTAAACCAATGTTAAGCATGCCTTTTAGTTTTTGGTTATTCACAACCGCAAGACAAGAGTAAACACCATTTTTTGGCAGTATTTTATCAACTAATCCTAAATCTAAGTTAGCTGTTGGAAAACCAATGGTTCGTCCTAATTGTTTCCCTTTTACAACCTTACCTGTAATCTGAAAATTGTAGTTCAGATATGAATTAGCCAAAGCAACATTACCTTGTTTAACAGCATTTCTAATTTTAGTTGAACTGATGTTTACCTCATCAAGCGTTTGAGCATTTATTTGAGTGATGTTGAAATTATGAAGGCTACCAAGTTCTCTTAATTGCTGAACGTTTCCTTCACGGTTTCTGCCAAATTGATGATCGTAACCAATAACAAACTCTTTTAATTTTAGTTTGTCTACCAATATGTTTCGAACAAAATCTTGCGCTTTTAAACGTGAAAATTCTTTCGAAAAAGGATAAATAATTAAATGTTGAAGTCCGGTATCTCTTAGTAATTTAATTTTCTCATCGATTGTATTTATTAATTCAATCGGATCGCCATGAGGAAATAATACTTTGCGCGGATGAGGCCAAAAGGTAAACAATACTGATTCTGTGCCAGTCTCAGCTGCAAGCTTATTTAATTGATTAATAATCGTTCTATGTCCTATGTGAACACCATCAAAAGTACCAGTGGTTATAGTGTTTTTTTTTGGTAATTTAAAATCTTCTAATTGGTAATAAACTTTCACAAATACTTAATGTTGATAATGAATCATTTGGTTGGATGGAATATTGACTTTTTGGTTTGGCAATTTAGTAAAAATAAAATCTCGTTTTAAGATGTGATATAAATCTAATTATCTTACTTTTGCATCGATTTTTTAGAGCAAAAAAATAAAAAATAATGTCACAAAACACAGGTAAAATTACACAGATTATCGGCCCCGTAGTTGATGTATCATTCGATGCTTCTCAAGGTTTACCCGATATCTATGATGCATTAGTTGTTACTAAAGCTGATGGTACAGAACTTATTTTAGAATGTCAGCAACATGTTGGTGAGGACACAGTTAGAGCCATTGCGATGGATTCTAGTGATGGTTTAAGTAGAGGAATGGTTGTAAGAGGTGAAGGTTCACCAATTCAAATGCCAATCGGTGAGCAAATAAACGGACGTCTTTTTAATGTTGTTGGAAAAACAATTGATGGAATTGGTGAATTGAACCACGATCAAGGTTATTCTATTCACAGAGATGCTCCAAGATTTGAAGACCTTTCTACAAGTTCTGAAATACTTTTTACTGGCATCAAAGTAATTGATCTTATTGAGCCTTATTCAAAAGGTGGAAAAATTGGTCTTTTTGGTGGCGCTGGTGTTGGTAAAACTGTATTGATTCAAGAATTGATTAACAATATTGCAAAAGGTCATGATGGTCTTTCTGTATTTGCTGGTGTTGGTGAAAGAACTCGTGAGGGTAATGATTTACTTCGTGAGATGATTGAAGCTGATATTATCCGTTACGGAGATGAATTCAAAGAATCCATGGAAAATGGAGGATGGGATTTATCTAAAGTAGATAAAGAAGCATTAAAAACGTCAAAAGCAGCGTTCGTATTTGGTCAAATGAATGAGCCTCCAGGAGCACGTGCTCGTGTAGCTTTATCAGGACTTACATTAGCTGAGTATTACCGTGATGGTGATGAAGAAACTGGTGGTAGAGATATCCTTTTCTTTATTGATAATATATTTAGATTTACTCAGGCTGGTTCTGAGATGTCAGCACTTCTTGGTCGTATGCCATCAGCTGTAGGTTACCAACCTACTTTGGCAACTGAGATGGGTACAATGCAAGAGCGTATTACTTCTACAAAAAGAGGTTCTATTACTTCCGTTCAGGCGGTTTATGTACCTGCAGATGATCTTACCGATCCTGCTCCTGCAACAACGTTTGCTCACCTTGATGCAACAACAGTACTTTCTCGTAAAATTGCTGAACTTGGTATTTACCCAGCGGTTGATCCATTAGATTCTACTTCAAGAATTTTGACTGAAGCAATTGTTGGGTCAGAACATTATAGTTGTGCTCAAAGAGTTAAAGAAACTTTACAGCGATATAAAGAACTACAAGATATCATCGCCATTTTAGGTATGGATGAATTGTCTGAAGAGGATAAATTGATTGTTCACCGTGCTAGAAGAGCTCAGAGATTTTTATCTCAACCTTTCCACGTTGCTGAGCAGTTTACAGGAATACCAGGTGTATTGGTTTCAATAGAAGATACCATTAGAGGGTTTAACATGATTCTTGATGGAGAAGTTGACGAATACCCTGAAGCAGCGTTTAACCTTGTAGGGAACATCGAAGAAGCGAAAGAAAGAGGTAAGGCAATGCTTGAGGCAGAGAACTTATAATTATGAAATTAGAAATTTTAACTCCTGACGAGTCCGTTTTTAGTGGTGATGTTGATTCAATCGTTTGTCCTGGTTTGGATGGGCATTTTGGAATATTAAACAGTCATGCGCCATTAATTGCTTCGTTAACTAAAGGAAGATTAAAGGTTACTCCTACTAGTGCAAAACTACACTTTGATACTTCTGAAGGAAAGATGAAGCATTCTTTGTCTGACGATAAAAAATCAATGGTATACCAAATTAATGGCGGTACGGTTGAAGTTAAAAACAACAAAGTGATTGTTTTAGCTGAGTAGGCTGGAATAAAATAAACAACTTTTAGCCGCATTGTTTTTTTTCAATGCGACTTTTTTTTACCCCTGACTGGGCCTGTTCCAGTCAGGGGTTTTTTGTGTCGTTTGGTCATTCTGAACTTGTTTCAGAATCTATCAATCATTTACGTAAACGCTGAATTTTCGCCCAACGCCGTCATTTCGAAAGAGGCACGATTGAAGTAATCTCAGAAATTAGAAAGTGTTTATATTGCTTATCTACTTACGAACTAAACTCAAATTCATCATTGGTAGACGACCATTTATCTTTAAGCATGGCGATTTTACTTTTAGTGAAAGAAGAAATAGTAAAGAGTAATTGTTTGCCTTTTTTGATGATGCCTCCTATTGAAAGAAGAACAACTAACATTAAAAAAGCGGCTAAGTAAATGTACTCTGCACCTTCAGAATAACCACCACCTGCAAATGAAAGTGAACTTAAAAAGGTAAAGAAAAAAGTTAGTTTTAATTTCATAATGTTCTGTACCCTTTAAAGATACAAAAGTTCAATTAAAAGAATATCGCGAATTGGAATTAGCGAAAAGCATCTAAACCATGGAGACTGAGTCTGTCGATGCCCCAAAATAATGAATCCAATCTAAGGTAGCTGAAGGATTTAATTGAGACAAAAGTCGAAATGAAATTGTCTTGAAGCCCCGATTAAAAAAATTAAGATTACTTCGTCATTCTTTTGCCCAAAGACAATTTTTCTTTGCGCCTCAGCGACTTTTGGAGCGTTTTTTAGCTCAACCTATTAACTCTGTAGTTTAGGATTGTTCTTGTGTCTGTCTTTATCTCGTTTGGTTTTGTTGTCCATACGTTTATTAAATGCTTCGGTTAAATCAACGCCTGTTTGATTGGCTAGGCAAATCAACACAAACAATACATCCGCAAATTCTTCACCTAAATCTTTTTCTTTGTCGCTTTCTTTTTCTGATTGCTCACCATACCGACGGGCAATAATTCTTGCAACTTCACCAACTTCTTCCGTTAGTTGAGCCATATTGGTTAGCTCGTTAAAGTACCTTACTCCAACTGTTTTGATCCAATCATCAACGGTTTTTTGTGCTTCTTCTAAAGTCATAATTATTGTTTTAATTCTTCAAACGTAAGGTTCATCAATGGATATTTTCTCCAATCGTTAAAATCGAAATGCCACCATTCGCTTGGGTAAACTGTAAAACCAAATTGTTGCATGGTTTCAATCAAAAATTTTCTGTTTTTTAGAGCATCCTCGCTTAAATCTTGATAATCAGGATGTGCTTTTTCTGTAAAGTCATCATACTCCGTTTGCATTTGCAACTCAACACCAGTATTTAACTCAACTAAAGTTATGTCAACAGCGCAACCTCTGTTGTGCCTTGATCCTGCATAAGGAGATGCTACATAAGTGGTGTCTTTGAAGATTTCATAAAACTTTACAGTTGCGTCATAAGGTCGGTAGGCATCATATAATTTAATGGCAAAACCCAATTGGTTAAACCTTATGTTTGCCTTATTTAAGGCTTCTGCAACTAACCTTCTAGCAAAAGCATCTGGTGAGTTGTAAATTATTTGTTCCGTAAAATTATTTTCAGTGGCATATCGAATATCAAAAAATAGGTTTTCATAGTTTTTTAAATCAACCAATTTAAAGCTTGGGTTAATTTTAACTAATTGATTGTACACGGCAACATCGTTAAACACTTTTACACCGTATTCGTTTGGCGTTTGACAAAAAACAAATCCAATAAAAAGACCATTAAAACAAATTGAAATAAGCGCCTTCATTCTCTATTTTTTGAGTCAATCATAATTGTAACAGGCCCATCATTTACTAAACTTACGTTCATCATTGCTCCAAATAGACTTGTTTTGGTTTTTTTATTAATCAAAGAATCAAGCTGTTTTATAAAAAGGTTATAAAGCGGAATAGCCTGCTCAGGTCTTGCTGCTTTAATAAAAGAGGGTCTATTCCCTTTTTTTGTTTTTGCATGCAACGTAAATTGACTTACCAATAACACCTCTCCATCTACATCTTTAATATTCAGATTCATGTTTTGGTCTTGATCAGAAAAAATTCTCAATCCTGATAATTTTTGGCTTAACCATTTTACATCCTCATCTGTATCTAAAGTTTCAATTCCTATTAACACAAGTAGTCCGTGATTAATGGCAGCAGTTTGCTTCATTTTTATTTCAACCGATGCAGAACTTACTCTTTGTATTAGGGCTCTCATTGATGAATATTTTCTCTATGCACGCTATTATCATCCAACATAATGTTGCAATACGTTTTGTACCTCGAGGGTGGAATCAAATCTGCTTTTACAGCTTGAATTAATTGGCAACCAGGTTCATGAAGGTGGGTGCAATTATGAAATTTACATTTGTTTAAATAGGGTTGCATTTCTTTAAAGTAATGCGATAAATTTTCTTTTTCGAATTCAATTAACCCAAAGGCGCGCAAACCAGGAGTATCTATGATTTGCCCACCAAAAGAAAGATCGAACATCTCGGCAAAAGTGGTGGTGTGTTTGCCAGTTTTCCAATGGTCAGAAACGGCTGATGTCTTTAAATTTAATTTAGGATCAATGGTGTTGACTAATGTAGATTTCCCAACACCAGAATGACCAGTAACCAAAGACTTTTTGTTTTTGAAAACTTGAATCAAATCGGAAATAGCTTCACTGTTTTTTGAGGAAGAAATATAGACTTGAATACCAATTGATTCGTAGATGTTCATATAAAACTCAAGTTGGTTTCGATGTTCACCTTCAAATAGATCAGCCTTGTTTAATATTAGTACAAATGGAACATCATAGGCTTCAGCTGTAATTGAAATCCGGTCTATAAACTCAAGTGAAGTGTAAGGAAAGTCAACTGTTGCAATCATTACAACCTGATCAATATTAGCAGAAATAATATGGTGCTGTTTTGATAAATTAGTTGATTTACGAATTATATAATTTTTACGAGGCTCAATTTCAGTTATTGTAAGGTCTTCTTCTGATTGGCCAGTAGTGGTTATGAAATCGCCAACTGCCACGGGATTAGTAGCTTTTATGCCTTTGGTTCTAAATTTCCCTTTAATTCTACAATTGTAAAAAGCACCATCCTCACCCTTAAATGAGTACCAACTACCTGTCGATTTATAAACTGTACCTTTTACTAACATCTGGCAGTAAAAGTAATGCGATGTATTAAATCAAGAGAACACAAACCTTGTTTATTTGTTATTTTCGCCATCCTATCCAATTTAAATGTCAATTGAAGTAAATAAAGTAGTCAAAAAGTACGGTTCACAAGCTGCGCTTAATAATGTTTCATTTTCGGTTAAAGAAGGCGAAATTGTTGGTTTTTTGGGTCCAAACGGTGCTGGGAAATCAACCATGATGAAAATTATTACTTGCTACCTTGAGCAAACTGAAGGTAATGTTTCGGTTTGTGGTTTTAATGTACAGGAGGATGCTTTGAAAGTAAAATCATTGGTAGGTTACTTACCTGAAAGCAACCCTCTTTACTACGATATGTATGTTAAAGAATACTTGATGTTTATTGCTGGTGTTCATAAACTGAAAAATAAAAAGGAAAGGGTTATTGAAATTATTCATGATGTCGGTCTGAACCTTGAAGAGCACAAAAGAATAGGGGAGTTGTCGAAAGGATACAAGCAGCGTGTAGGTCTTGCTCAGGCATTAATTCACAATCCTAAAGTATTGATTTTGGATGAGCCAACATCAGGCTTAGATCCAAATCAATTGGTTGAAATCAGGAATTTAATAAAACGAGTTGGGAAGGAAAAAACGGTATTAATGAGTTCTCATATAATGCAAGAAATTGAAGCCATTTGTAGCAGAGTAATTATTATAAATCGAGGTGATATTGTTGCTGATGAGCAAGTAGACGTAATTAAACATAGCCTTGATGCCAACAAAGGAATTCTGGTTGAATTCAGGGAAGATGTTACCGAAGAGCAGCTTTTAGAAATCGAAAAAGTCGGTAAAGTTAATTCAAGAGGAACCAACAAATGGTTGCTTTTGTCAGATGATAAAAGTGACATCCGTGAAAACATATTTAAACATTCAGTTAGCCAAAAATGGAATATTATTTCGTTGACTGAAGAAGAAACAAAACTTGAAGAGGTGTTTAAATCACTTACTTCAAAATAGAACATTATTTTTGTAAGCTTAAAAAATTAAAATATGCCATATTATTTTACATCAGAGTCTGTGTCAGAAGGGCATCCTGATAAAGTTTCAGATCAAATTTCAGATGCACTTGTTGATCACTTTTTAGCTTTCGACCCAATGTCGAAAGTAGCATGCGAAACTCTTGTAACAACAGGTCAGGTGATTTTGGCTGGTGAGGTAAAGTCAACCACATATCTTGATGTTCAAACAATTGCAAGAGATGTTATAAGGAAAATTGGGTATACTAAATCAGAGTATATGTTCGAGGCAAATTCTTGTGGAGTATTATCTGCAATTCATGAGCAATCGCCTGATATTAATCAGGGCGTTGATAAACTTGACCCAAAATTACAGGGGGCTGGCGATCAAGGTATGATGTTCGGTTATGCCACTAAAGAAACGGGCAATTACATGCCTCTTGCTTTAGATTTATCTCATAAACTACTTCAGCATTTAGCTGATTTGCGCAGAGAGGGAAATGAAATGAAATATTTAAGGCCTGATGCTAAAGCTCAAGTTACTATTCAATATAGTGATAGCAATGTGCCTTTAAATATTACTGCAATAGTTGTATCTACCCAGCACGACGATTTTGTTGTTCCAAATTCAGATTCTAATGAAGCTCGAAAAATGGCTGAAGATGAAATGTTGGCCCAAATTAAACACGATGTAAAAACAATTTTAATTCCTCGAGTTCAAGCAATTTTACCCGGTCACATTAATGATTTGTTTAGTGATGGTATAGAATACCATGTAAACCCAACGGGTAAATTTGTGATTGGCGGTCCACATGGCGATACAGGATTAACTGGTCGTAAAATTATAGTTGACACTTATGGTGGCAAAGGCGCTCATGGTGGAGGGGCTTTTTCAGGAAAAGATCCATCTAAGGTTGATCGGTCTGCAGCATATGCTACAAGATATATTGCGAAAAACATGGTTGCAGCAGGCATTTGCGACGAAGTTTTAGTTCAAGTTGCTTATGCAATTGGAGTTGTTGAGCCAATGGGGGTTTATGTTGATACCTACGGTACTTCGAAGGTTGATAAAAACGATGGAGAAATAGCTGAATTGGTTCGTGAAGTATTTGATCTTACTCCTTATGGAATAGAAACAACACTAAAGTTGAGGAATCCAATGTACTCTGAAACAGCTGCTTATGGTCATATGGGGCGTAAAAATGAAATTGTCACCAAAACTTTTGTTGATGGTAGCGGAACAAGTAAAACTATGGAAGTAGAATTGTTTACTTGGGAAAAAACAGATAAAGTGGATGCCCTTAAAGCAATTTTCGGTATTTAATTACTGAGTCTGAATCTTTTTTCCGGTTTTGAATTCAGTCACAATAAAGGATTCTGAATTTCCTTTTAATCGATATTTAACAAACGCAGCACCTTCATATTTTGGAGGTGTTGGTGTTTTATGGCTTTCCTCTTTCTTTGGTTCTTCAATAGGAAATCCTCCTGGAGCTGGAGGAGGTGGAGGCGGATTGTTGTTTTTAACTGTTCTTACGATATTTGCAATGATTGATGCATCTCCTTTTAATGTTAAATATTTTAGCGCACCTTCTTTGTTTTTTAGGTCATGTTGAACAAAGTTGTCACCTATCCAAACGCTATCAATAAAAACGGTGTCTGATAGGTCGAATTGCACCTGCACTTGATAAATAGTACCTCTGCTACCATAGCCTCCTGCGCCACCGGCATATGACTGTTTTACAGAATCGGTAATTTTTATTGCATTCATACGTTCTAGTGAATTATCAGGACATCCAACTAAGAATAGACTTGTTATAAATAGTCCTATCAGAGCTAATTTTTCTATACTTTTGATTAACATCATTTTACTTTTAGAAATATGAATTCTCGAAAATACGCAATTCCATTTTTAGTAATTGTTTCCGTTATAGTTTCTTTTTTTTATGAAACTGAAAACGGTAAATCGACTGATAGGGATGAGTTTAAAGAAACCTTGACAAGTCATGAATTCTATCTGAACAGAAATGAATCAGAGATCAACGAATTTGGATTGCCACCTGACAAAGCATTTGAACAAGATTTTTTGCACACAATGGACCCACAAACGGGTAAACCTGAACCTACTCGTTTAGAGAGTATTTACCAATTTGTAAACCAAAAATTAACCTTGTCACCAGCTTTGCCAGGTATAGGTTCTTCAAATGCTTGGGTTGAAAGAGGACCAAATAATGTAGGAGGCAGAACACGAACGTTGCTTTGGGACCCAAATGATGTAACTGGTAAAAAGGTTTGGGCTGGTGCTGTAGGAGGAGGACTTTGGTATAACAATGACATTACTAGCAGTTCTTCATCGTGGCAAAAAGTAAATGATTTTTGGGATAATATTTCGGTATCGTGCATGGCAGTTGATCCAAACAATTCGCAAATATTTTATGTAGGTACAGGTGAGCCTTATGCTAGAGCCTCAAGAGGTTCGGGTATCTGGAAAACTACTAATGGTGGAGCTTCATTTACTAAATTATCCACAACAACATCGTTTTATTATATCAATGATATTGCAATAAGAAATGAAGGTGGAGCATCTGTAGTGTACGCTGCTGTTGATGCTTATTATTATAAAGGAACATATCATGGGGCTGCTCAAGCAGGTTTACAGCAGTCATCAAATGGTGGTTCTACCTGGGCGCAAGTCCTTGTAAATATCCCTAATGAGACAACCAATTTTGTTGCTTCAGATGTTGAATTAGCAGCTGATAACAGAATTTGGATTGGCTCAAAAGCATCACCATATGCATTAACGGATAGAGGTGGAGGACGAGTTTTGTATTCAGACGATGGAGTAAACTGGACTATATCAAATTCAACTTCTGTTTCTAATGGCGATGGCAGAGTTGAAGTAGCTTGTGCTGCTTCTGACATGAACTATGTATACGCTATGGTAGAGGATAATAGCGAAGTGGAAACAATTATTAGAACCGCAAATAAAGGCTCTGTATGGTCATCAATGAGTGAGCCTGATGATGATGATAATGGTATTTCATCTTCAGATTTTTCAAGAGGTCAAGCTTGGTATGATTTAATATTGGAAGTAAGTCCAACTGATAAAAACAATGTAATTGCTGGTGCGATTAACTTACATATGTCAAGTAATGGAGGAACTAGTTGGAGCCAAATTTCAAAATGGTCAAACAATCCTGGAATGGGAAGCAAGCCTTACAGCTATGTCCATGCAGATCAGCACGAAATTACTTTTAAGCCAGGAAGCGGAAATGAGTTAGTTTTTGGTTGTGACGGAGGTGTTTTTTACACTAATAGTTTATCATCAGCCGCAACAAGCTCAGTAATTACAGAGAGAAATAACAACTACAATGTTACACAGTTTTATGCTTGCGCAATTCATCCTACCGCTGGAAGTAACGTGTTTTTGGCAGGAGCGCAAGACAACGGAACCCAAATGTTTGGTTCAGCTGGATTAAACTCTACCACCGAAGCAACGGGTGGTGATGGAGCATTCTGTTTTATAGATCAAGTATTACCAAATAATATGGTAACAAGTTATGTTTACAACAACTATTATTTATCTAATAATGCTGGGTCTAGCTTTGGCACATTGTTGTCTGATGATAATACAGGCTTTTTTATTAATACTGCCGATTATGATGACAATAAACATGTGTTGTATACAACAAAAGACAACGGTACGCTTTACAGAGTATTAAATGTTTCAGGATCCTTCGCATCATCTACCATCAATTTAAGCGGTGTTTCTGATATGGCAAAAGCTATTAAAGTTTCACCTCACACAACATCGTCAACAACCCTGTTTATAGGAACTGAAACCGGCGAAATATTTAAAGTTACTGGAGCAAATTCTTCTACAAGTCCAACTACAATTAATATAACAGGCTCAAACTTACCATCAGGTACAGTTTCATGTATTCAAGTGGGTACTTCAGAAAATGAATTGATAGCTACTTATATGAACTATGGAGTAGTATCCGTATGGTATACCAGCAATGGTGGTAGTACTTGGATCAATAAAGAAGGTAATTTACCTGATATGCCAGTTCGTTGGGCATTGTTTAATCCGCTTGATAATAAAGAAGTGCTTTTAGCCACTGAAGTTGGAGTTTGGGGTTCGGTTGATTTTAATGCGGCTTCGCCGACTTGGACGCCATCGAATAGTGGTTTAGCAAACGTACGGGTGGATATGTTACAATATAGAACATCAGATAATGAAGTTATTGCAGCTACATTTGGGCGAGGAGTATTTTCAAGTTCTGGGTTTACATTAGGCGCAACTCCTGTTGCAAATTTCTCGTATTCGCAAAAAAGCATATGTAGTGGGGATACCGTTTATTTTACTGACCTAAGTTCTGGCTCTCCTACCCAATTTTCTTGGGATTTCGGCGGTGGAATTGGAGATACAACCAATGTGAGTTTACCATATGTTGTGTTTAATGGGTCAGGGCCTTTTAGTATAAGCCTTACAGTTTCAAATAGTCAAGGTAGCGATACTAAAACGATTTCTAACCTTGTTGAAATCGGAGTAAATCAAATTTCGGTAAATATTAATACAGATAATTATGGATCAGAAACTACTTGGCAAATTTTGGATGGACAAGAAGTAATTGTTTCGGGAGGTCCATATACCGATGTGTCAGGTGGTCAAAATTTAAGTTTTACAGAATGCCTGCGAACGGGATGTTATAAATTTAAAATATTTGATTCTGCAGGAGATGGTATCTGCTGTGGATTTGGTAACGGCTCTTACGCTATAGTTGAGGGTTCTAAAGTTTTGGTAAGTGGAGGTCAGTTCTTATCAGTTGATAGCGGTCAGTTTTGTATTCCTGCGGGTGCATCTCCACCTTTAGCGAATTTTTCATCATCAACAACAGTTGGCTGTGCAGGTGATACCATTTACTTTTATGATAATTCTATAAACGCACCAACCAGCTGGAATTGGTCTTTTTATGGCGGAGTAGCTGATGATTCGACAGCTCAAAACCCTTATGTTGTATACAATGCTTCAGGTGTCTATAATGTTTCGTTAAAAGCATCAAATGCAAACGGTTCCAACACCAAAACGGTAACAGGTAATATTATAATTAAAGATACGCCCGTAGCCACAGTTCTTAACCCTGGTGATTATTGCTCAAACGAGAATCTTAAAGTTGGAATAGCCAGCTTAGGAACAGGTATATGGATGAATTCTTGGGATACTATAAAGGATACCGCAATTTTTAACCCAAATATAATTGGTGTAGGAACATACAGCAGTAAGTTTTCTGTACTAGGTCTGAATGGATGTATAGGCTCAAATGTGGTGAATTTCGAAATTAATCAATCTCCAGCGGTATCATTCACAATTGCTGACTCTGCTTGCCAAGATGGTGCATTATATACATTTACTGAAGGAACGCCCACTGGAGGAACATATAAGGGGTATAACGTTGTTAATGGTAGTTTTGATCCAACATCAATAGGTACTGGCGTTTATGGTATTAAATATGTTTATCAGGCCTCAAATGGCTGTAGTGATTCAGTAAATTCAAATTTGATTGTGAAAGTTTGTGTTACGAGTATTAATGAGCAACACTTAAACAATAGTTTTGAAGTGTTTCCTACACCCGTATCTAACTTTTTGTACATAAAAACAAAACAGTCAAAGAGCGACGTAAACCTCAAATTGTTAGATATAAAGGGTCAGTTAATATTTGAGAAAAATGTTATTTCCTTTGAGTCTGCAATGAAATTTGATTTGTCTGAAGTTTCTTCTGGAATGTATTTTTTACGTATTGAACAGGACAATCAATTGGAGAGCTTTCGCATCATCAAAACAAAATAGAAATCTGAGTTAGGTTTTAGCCCAATACTTCGGCAAGTTTAGCTTCTAAACTTGGGCCTCGTAGATTTTTTCCAATAATATTTCCTTCGGCATCAATTAAAAATGTTTTAGGAATAGAACTAATATTGTAAAGTTTAGCAGCAGCTGAGCTCCAAAATTTAAGGTCGCTAACATGAACCCAAGTTAATTGATCTTGAGCAATTGCATTTACCCATGCATCCTTCGTTTTGTCTAAAGAAACGCCGAATATTTCAAATCCTTTGGATTTGTATTCACCGTACATTCTAACAACATTTGGGTTTTCCATTCGGCAAGGTTTGCACCATGATGCCCAAAAATCAATCAGTACTACTTTGCCTTTTAATGAGGATAATTTAATAGGATTTCCATTAGGATCGTTTAGCTCAATATCTGGTGCAGTTGAACCGATAGCAAGTCTACTGAATTGCGCAACCTTATTTTTTAAATCAAGGTAATAAGGTGAATTCGGGATCTTTGAAGATAAGCCTTGCTCTACCTTTTTGAAATATTCAACATCTTTATCCGGGTCAAGGCTTTGTAATGCAGCTAAAGAGGATAGAGAAGAAGGACCCGCATCAATAAATGATTTTAAAAACAACCCAATTTCATTCATTAATAAATTTTGTTGTTGGGATATAGAACTGAATAAAACTGCATTACCTGAAGCCTGAGCATTTTGTAAAACTCCTCTCAATGAGTCAGCACTTCCGTATAGTTTTCCTAAATTTTGGTTAAGTATATTTAGCCTATCGTTTTCATTAGAACCGGTAACAATATAATCTGAACCTAAATTATTAGCGTTTGCATCAATGGTTAGATTGTCGCTTTTATCAATAATTACGTTAAAGAAATTCTGAGGACCTAATGACACTCTATAAAATGCAAGTTCATTAATGTCTGTCTTATGGTCAAAGTTTCCATCTTCATCTACATCAATGGTATCAATCACATCAAGTTTATTCATGCCCAAATAATTGAGCACAAAAACGCCGCCTTTGTAGTTTTTTAATTGTCCTTTTAAATTTGTACTACCAGTTTTTTCTACTTCAGATGAGCAACTTGCAAGTATAATTGCAGCGGCACCAAAAGTTAATATATTGAATAACTTCATGCTTAATTTTCTAATTTTTTACGTAAAAGTTGATTGGCGATTTTCGGATCGGCTTTCCCTTTTGATAGCTTCATTACTTCGCCCATAAATAAGCCAATTAATCCTTTTTTTCCGTTTTTATATTCTGTCACTTTTTTAGGGAATTTGCTTAAGACTTTATCAATTAGATCATTAACGGCATCCTCATCACTTTCTTGAATAAGGTTGTTTTCTTCGGCGATTGTTAAAAGTGCTTTGGTAGAATCCTTTATTAGAAGGGGGAAAAGTTTTTGCGATGCCATTGAATGACTCACCTTACCGCTATCAACCAATTTTATTAATTCAGCTATTTTGGTTGCTGAAACTGGAAATTCAGAAATATGAAGTCCGTTTGTGTTTAAGTAGCTTTTAATATCGCCCATTAACCAGTTTGCAGCTGATTTATAGTTGCCGGTTTGTGAAATGAGTTCTTCAAAATATAAGGCTATTGATTTTGAATCTGTAATTATTGCAGCATCATAATCTGATAGGCCAAGCTTAGTCGTAAATTTTTCTTTTAATTCTTTTGGTAGCTGAGGCATAGTTAGCCTAATTGCGTCAATTTCCTTTTTAGTCAGTACATAAGGCAATAGGTCTGGTTCGGGAAAAAATCTATAGTCATTTGCATCTTCCTTGCTTCTCATGCTAGTTGTTGATCCGTCACCAGCATTAAAAGTTCTTGTTTCATGGTCTATAATTCCATTCTGTTCTAAAACATCAATTTGTCTGGTAATTTCAAACTCAATTGCACGTTGAACATTTCTTATGGAGTTCATGTTTTTTACTTCAACTTTTTGACCAAATTGTTGAACACCCTTTTTTCGAACTGAAATATTCGCATCACAACGCAAACTTCCTTCCTCCATGTTACCATCACATATATCAAGATACCTAACTAATTTTCTTACTTCAGTTAAGTAATGATAGGCGTCATCAGATGTTCGTAATTCAGGCTCGGTAACAATTTCCAAAAGAGGGACACCAGCCCTGTTTAAATCAACCAATGAGTTAAATGGATCCTGATCGTGCATACTCTTTCCTGAATCCTCTTCCATGTGGATTCTTGTTAAACCGATTTTTTTTGCTCCATTTTCTATTTCAACAAATCCATTGGTACATATTGGGGTATCAAATTGGGTAATTTGATACCCTTTAGGTAGATCGGCATAGAAATAGTTTTTCCTTGAAAATCTATTTACTTCAGTTAAATCACAATGACACGCTAAGCCAAGTTTAATGGCAAAATCAATTTGACTTTGATTTATACGAGGCAATGTTCCAGGGTGTCCTAAAGTTATAGGACTGATATTTGAATTTGGTTGATTGCCGTAGCTGTTTTCATCGTTTGAGAAAGCTTTGCTTTTTGTTAAGAGTTGGGCGTGAACTTCAAGTCCAATAACAGCCTCATACTCATCGTAAATGGTACTCATTTATTTTTTTATCAGTTTTATTGTTTTGCTAAAAGAATTATTTGATAATTCAACAGCAAAAATACCAGTTGAAAGATTATGTTTTTCAAAATTTAAGGCGTTTTTACCATTTTTTAAGTTCCACGTTTTTATCAATTTGCCATCAAGCGAAAATAGCTTGGCTGTTTCAAAGCTCTCATTATTATTAATAAGGGTGAAATTATCAACAGGATTCGGGTAAATCGTCGTTTCTTCGATTTTGGTTTTGGTTTCTGCGTTGGTAACAACATTATCGAAAACAAAAAACCCTTCTTGCATATCTGAAGCAAGCAACAAGCCTGAAGGTAATAATGGATAAACACCCCAAGCTCCTTCAAAACTATTTCGATGTGCTACTTTACTTGTAGGATAAGTTGCATTTAAAACCGCATTTTCTGGGTCGGTTATATCATAAACATAAACACCATCATAGTAATAGGCAACGTACAAAGTGTTACCAGCAATTACTTGATTGTGCGCCACACTAAGGGAGTTTACGTTAGAATTAATTTGTGACGTTACTTTTATGTCTGATGGATCTGAAACGTCTAATATTTTCATATCCATACCATGGGTTTCATCAGCTAAAACATAGGTGGATCCATTTGGGCTTAAGTAACCCGAATGGTTGTAGCCTTGGTCAGGATATTGAGTCAGTGAGCCTAACAGCGAGGGATTGCTTAAATTGGAAAAATCAACAACAAACAAACCTTTGCCGCCTGCATTACAATAAGCGATTCCGTTTTCAACATAAATATCATGTAAATATCCAACGGAATTCCACCACGATAAATCTTGTGCGCAATTCATGATTAAGGTTGGGTTTTCAGGGTCAGTAATTGAGTAAAGGTTTAATTGGTGTTCACCTCCGCATTTGTACATGATTCCTGCTTCTTTATCAATGAAAATGTTGTGAGCTCTTTGAAAATGAGCATCGCTGTCATAAACAACTAAAGGTGTGTTTGGGAGTCCGCTTAAATCTAAAATTTGTAAACTGCTGCTGCCTTCGTCACAAACAATATACAAATAACCATTGTAATCATGATAATCTCTATGGATCACAAACTCACCTTGGTATTTACCCGAAATAAATGCCGCTTCGTAAATATTTGATTTGTCTGATAGGTCGAAAATATGAGTTCCAGCGGTAGTTCCAATCACTCCATATTCTTTACCATCTTGAACAAACCCCCAAATTTCATTGTAAACATTGCCCCAGGTATTTGAACTAATCAACGTTGAATCTTGCCAATTGTAAATCATGTTTAGGGTTTCCTGGCCTTTTGATGTTAAACCAATTAGCAGCGGAAGAATTAATAAGAATACTTTTTTCATAATGGCATGTTTTTTAACATTCCTTCTAATAGGAGGGTGAGTTTAGGCTCAACTTCATTTGCCACATGAAGTACAATATCATGGCTAACTTCTTCAACATCATCACTGCCACCCATATCAGTGATAACTGATAACGCAAAGCAACGCATGCCCATGTGTTTAGCAATAATAACTTCCGGTACAGTTGACATGCCAACGGCATCAGCACCTATAGCTTTCATAAATCTATATTCAGCCGGAGTTTCGTAAGTAGGTCCGCTAGTGCCTAAGTATACGCCGCTTTGTGTTTTGATTTTCAATTCGTTAGCCTGACTTTTAGCTAAAGCTATTAAATTTTTATCATAAGGTTCACTCATGTCAGGGAATCTAGGACCTAATTCATCGTAGTTTTTACCACGTAAAGGGTTTTCTGCAAATAGGTTAATGTGGTCGGTAATTACCATAACATCGCCAACTGAAAAAGACGGATTTACGCCTCCCGCTGCATTTGAAAGGATTACATTTTTAATGCCTAAAAATTTCAATATTCTAATAGGAAAAACAACTTGTTCCATTGGGTAGCCTTCATAGTAGTGAAACCGTCCTTGAAAAGCCAAAACTTCCTTGCCACCTAATAAACCATATATTAAGTTCCCTTTATGACCTTTTACAGTTGAAATTGGAAAATGAGGAATATCTGAATAAGATATTGAATTTAGAATATCTATTTTGGAGGTTAAATTCCCTAATCCTGAACCCAGAATTATACAGGTATCAGGCGAACCCGATATTATTTTATTTATGTATGCTGCGGCATTTTTAATTTCTTCCAACATAGTTGTTTATTTGTTCATTAAATAGATCGCTATCAGCTTCATGAAAAGCTGTTTCGTAACTAATGAAAAAGATGGGTAAGTTTAATGTTAAATCTCTCAAATTTTCAGAAAGCAGACGCCCCGCATCTTTTTCGGTAGTGATGATAAATTTGTTTTCAGCACTCATGTTATCAAAAGTACTTTTAATTTTTTTTACATCTGCTTCAGCATATCGATGATGGTCTTTATAGCTCAAATGAGTCACGTTTTTAAGGTTTTCTTTTAAGTAGTAAAATAAATTGCTGGAATTTGCTATTCCGGTAACTAAAATACAAGAGTACCCTCTTGAAAAATAATATTCCTTTGAGATTTTATTTTGAATAGTATCGTATTCTTTAAGGTTTATAAAACTTCCATATTTCTGAAAACTAAAAAACACTTGTTGATATGGTTTTGGATTTATTTCTTTTAGGATTATTCTTCTTTCTTGAGGTGAAAATATTTCAGGTGTTTTCGTTACCACAATAAGATCAGCTCTGTTTGCTCCAATTTTGCTTTCCCGAAGGTTGCCTGAAGGCATTATGTAATCATTAATGTATAAATCGCTGTACTCTGTAAGTAGTATGTTTAAACCTGGGGTAACATAGCGATGTTGAAAGGCATCGTCAAGTATAACAGCTTTGATGCCCTCAATTTTTTCTTCAATTAATTTAATACCTCTTCTTCGGTTCCCATCAACTAAAAATGGAACCTCTTTAAATTTCGAGAAAATTTGGTATGGTTCGTCCCCAATCGAAAGTGAAGTAGATTTTGCATCAGCCCAAATTGGTCCTTTTGTCACACGACCAAACCCTCTGCTTAAAACAGCAATTGTAAATCTACCTTTAAGTAAACCTAGAAGGTATTCAACATGTGGAGTTTTTCCGGTTCCTCCCACTTTTAAATTACCTACTGATATTAATGTGGTACCGTAGGTTTTTGATGGTAAAATTCCTATGTCAAAAAATATGTTTCTAAGCCAAGTAATCAGCCAATAAAGAGCACTAATAGGAAATAATAAAATTCTAGTTGTTGACATAAGCGTGCAAATTTAATTTAAGCCCTTAGATTTGCGAAAAAGAATGCGATGACAACCATAAAAGAATTATTAACATCATTAAATTGGTGGGCACCTTTTGCTTACCAAGAGTCTTATGACAATGCAAAGCTTTTAACTGGGTCTCCAGATCAGATTGTTTCAGGGGTATTGGTTTCACTCGATTGTATTGAGGCGGTTGTTGATGAGGCAATTAGGATGAATTGCAATACCATTTTATCTCATCACCCTATTTTATTTAGTGGGATAAAAAGTATTACCGGAGAAAATTATGTTGAACGAACAATAATTAAAGCAATTAAGAATGAAATTTCGCTCATTGCGATGCATACTAATTTGGATAATGTTAGTTTAGGAGTTAACCATAAAATTGCTCAAAAGCTCAATTTGCTGAATACAGAGATTTTGAAATCAAAACCCAATGTGCTTAAAAAGCTTGTTACTTATTGTCCAACGAACAAGGCTGATGAAGTTAGGTTAGCATTGTTTGATTCAGGGGCGGGTAATATTGGTAACTATGATCAATGTAGCTTTAATACAATTGGAATTGGAACTTATCGAGCAGGTGAAAATGCCAAACCCTATTTAGGGGAGAAAGGGCAAGTTCATGAAGAGGAAGAGATTAAAATTGAGCTTGTTTTTCCAGCACCTTTAAAATCTAAGATTGTTAATACATTGCTTAAAAAGCATCCTTATGAGGAAGTGGCTTATGAGATTTATGAACTAGATAACACCAATAAAAGTATTGGTTCGGGGATGATAGGTGACTTAACTGAACCGGTGAATGAAAACAGGTTTCTTGAGATCTTAAAAAGCACCTTTCATTGTAAGGTTATACGGCATACTAAACTGCTTGATAAACCAATTAGCAAAGTGGCTTTTTGTGGCGGTGCCGGAGGATTTTTATTAGATGATGCTAAAAGCCAAGCCGCTGATGTTTTTGTTACAGGAGACTATAAGTACCATGAATTTTTTGATGCTGATGAAAATATAGTCATTATGGATATTGGTCATTTTGAATCAGAGCAATATACTATTGAGTTAATGGGTGATTTTTTAAAAAGAAATTTTAATACATTTGCAACCCGTTTAACTACGGTAAATACTAATCCGGTTAATTACTACTAAAATATGGCAAAAAAAGCAGCAAAAGCAATAAGTGTAGAGGTTAAGCTAAGATCTTTATATGATCTTCAGTTAATTGACGCAAAAATTGATCAAATAAAAGACATGAGAGGGGAATTGCCTCTTGAGGTTGAAGATTTAGAAGCAGAACTTGCAGGTATAAATCAGAAGGTTGAAAAGTATAACTCTGAAATAGCAGATTTAGATAGAGATATAGCAAATAAAAAAATCGAAATTCAAGATGATCATACTTTAATTAAAAAGTACGAAGAACAGCAGAATAATGTTCGTAATAATAGAGAATTTGAAGCTTTATCAAAAGAAATTGAGTACCAAGGATTGGAAATTCAACTTTGTGATAAAAGAATTAGAGAATTTCAAGCTAGAATAGAAAATAAAAAAGAAGTTTTAGAGGCAGTTAAAGCAAAATTCGCTGATAGAAAAGAAGATTTGAATCATAAACAAGGTGAGTTAGAAAACATCATGGCTGATACTCAAAAAGAAGAAGATCTTTTAAGAGAGAAGTCTGACGAGTTTGCTAAGAACATTGAGGATAGATTACTTAATGCTTACAAAAGAATTAGAGCAAACATGAACAATGGTTTAGCTGTTGTTCCTGTAATTAGAGGAGCTTCTGGAGGTTCATTCTTTTTAATTCCACCTCAAAGAGAATTGGAAATTAGCGCACGTAAAAAAATTATTTTTAGTGAGCACTGTGGTAGAATTTTAGTTGATGAAACTTTAGCTCAAGAAGAAGAAGAAAAAATGAACAAATTCTTTAGCAAAATTTTAAATTAAAATTTTTTCTAACATTAATATTTAAAGAGGCCTTTTTGGCCTCTTTTTTTTGATCATAACTTAAACCCTACTGACAACATCAAGTTGAAATCATATTGGTTAATTTCGGTAGCTTGAATTTCAATTTGCCCTGTTGGGTTGTATAAATAGGTATGGTTCGTATTGTGTTTTGTGCCTGTAAAAGTTAAGTCCATAAAAGCATTGTTACCTTTTAGACCAATTCCGAAAGTGGTTGTTTGGAATCCATTATTTGCAGTTTGATTGTCTTTATAGGCATTTGAATAATACGCAAAACCACTCCTAGTATAAAATTTACCAAATCGCCATTCTGTACCAAGCCTAAGGTTGCTTCCTTTTGTTAAAGCGTTTTTAACTAATGTGTTTTCAGAAGAAAAATCGTAACTGTTTTGGCTTACTGATTTGAATCTGCCCATTCCGTAATCAATGTAGTCGTAGTCAACAGATAGTAACCCCATTTTATTAAAAAGAAAAGTAACCCCAGCTCCTGCTTTTAATGGAGTTAAGTAATTGTAGTTATACAATCCATTGTTGGATTCGTAATTAAAGTCTTCAAACCCTTCATAACTCGCTGAAATACTTGAGCTCCATTTGTCTTCAAGATTATAGTATGTTGGACTATGAAAATATCCACCTATTCGGAAAAAATCATTTGCTCGGTAAATGAGTCCAAGTTTTAAGTTTACTCCACCACCAGTTGTTTGTAAATCTCGATTGTAAGTAAAGTGTTTTAAGTTGGTTAATGTGTCCGACGAATTTACGTTTTCTGTAATAGACTCAGTTTTTGTGTAATCATACATTGCAATACCAACACTACCACCAATATATAATTTGTTGTTGTGATTTCCACCAAATGTGATGTTCACTTCGTCATTCGAACCTGAAGTTATGGTCTCGATTTCTTGATTCTGATTTTTTGAATCAAATGCTTTGACGTATGCAAAACCTTGATCTGTATCTATGGTGTCGATTAAAAATGCATCCCAAGCTAAACCTGCTGTAAAAGCATAGTCATTTGGATGATTGTTAATATGAAAGTAACCATCATCTGTTACTTGGTCAAAAAAAACATCTAGCAATGAAGATTGACTGTTGATACCTGAGCTTCTTTCAATTCCATAAAAGGAGGTTAATCTGTTGTATGAAACACCGAAGTTTACATTTTTCCATAACCCAGATGTTTGCACGTCCATTGGGCTTCCAAACCCTGCACTGGAAATATTTAATTTTGGTTTGAAGCTTGATTTTTTGTTTTCGTAAAATTTGGTGTCTATTGTTCTATTACTGAATTCGGCGGTAAAGCTTACACCTTTGTTTCTAATTAAGGCTAGGCCTGCAGGGTTTACGTTAAATGCACCAAGGTCTGCACCTGAAGCGATGTTTGCTCCACCCATAGCCATACTTCGAGCAGAACCACTAACAGATTGAAAAGACAGATTAACCGCGTCAGTCTCGTTTTGTGCGACCCCTAAAAGCGATGAGAAGCCTACTAATATAAGTGTTATTAATTTTTTCATCTGGTCTATCTTTTTCGTCTTGGTGAAGAAGAGCTTCTTGATGATCCTGAATAGCTACCAGATGATGATCTACTTGGCGAAGAATATAACCCTCCAGAAGATTTTGATGACGATGACCTTGATGGAGTTGAGTCTGAATTGTTGTTTTTAGTGCTCCTATTTGGTGATGAGCCCCTCGTTGGAGAAGAATTCCCAGAAGAAGTACTTGTTCTTGTTTTTGAGTTTACTTTAGAGGAGCCGGTAGCTCTTGCATTTGGTTTGTTTGTCGTTCTTTGCGTTGATGAACTGATTGAATTGCTTCTTTCAGAACCGGCGTTAGTATTCCTGATATTTGGATCCGCAATGGAAGGGCTATTTGGATTAACCTTATTTGTTTCTGAAAACTTACCTTGTTCGTCAGTTCTTGACGGGTTTGTTACTATTTTATTTGGGTTAACAGAAGACGCTTTTTTTACTCTATTATTAGGATTTACATTAGCGGTTCTATAATTTCCATTTGATATTAACCCTGTATTTGAACGTGGCCCATAATGAACCGGTCTAGAGTTGTTATCATTGATTACGATGGTGTTTCCACCTCCATAATAAATATTGTTTCCATTGCCGTATCCATAATAATTATACGGTGAAAATGAATTGTAAGACCAAGGGTAGTATGGATTATATGCGGAATAATAATTCCCGAAACCCATCCCGTTATTCATGCCAAACCCAAAATTAGAACTCCATGGATTGTAACTATAATAAAACGATGGCCTACGCATAGCAGGTGGCCCCCAAAATGGGTCGTAAAAAGGTGTGTAAGCGTTGTATTGTATATTGGGAGATGAATTCGAATAGTTTTCATCATAATACTCCTCCTCCTGAGATTTAGAATTCTCTTCGATATAGTCGTCTGAATATTCAATTTTCACAGCTAAAGCTTCTTCAGCGGCAATATCTGATGAATTGTAATACATGTCATCATCTATGCTGTTAAGATTGTTCAGGTTTGAACATCCTGATATAATGAGTAAGGTAAATAGTAGATAAACAGTGTAGTTTTTCATTATTCTTAATTTTTGTTAAAACTTTGCAAGTATCATGCCTTAAATCTTAATGATATGTTAAATCAAATTTTGTTAATAAAAGTACATAAAGTAGAGTAAGTTTTAATTACGAACTTAAATTTGCGTGATAATTAAAAAACAATGGCAAAAGGATTAGCAAAGAGAAGTGAGAATTATTCTCAGTGGTACAATGATATCGTTGTGAAGGCAGATTTAGCTGAAAACTCAGATGTAAGAGGATGTATGGTTATTAAACCTTCAGGTTATGCCATTTGGGAGAAAATGCAGCAACAATTGGATAAAATGTTTAAGGATACAGGCCATCAAAATGCTTATTTCCCTCTTTTTATTCCTAAATCGTATCTAAGTAAAGAGGCTGCTCATGTAAAGGGGTTTGCAAAAGAATGTGCAGTGGTAACTCATTATAGATTAAAAAATGCTGAAGACGGAAGTGGAGTAGTGGTTGATCCAGATGCTAAATTGGAAGAAGAACTTATTGTAAGACCAACAAGCGAAACCATTATATGGAATTCCTATAAAAAGTGGATTCAATCATATCGAGATTTACCGCTTTTGATTAATCAATGGGCAAATGTAGTTCGCTGGGAAATGAGGACAAGGTTATTTTTAAGAACTGCTGAGTTTTTATGGCAAGAAGGGCACACCGCGCATGCTTCAAAAGATGAAGCTATAGGGGAAGCTGAAAAAATGTTGGATGTTTATGCTGAGTTTGCCGAAGAGTATATGGCGATGCCAGTAATAAAAGGTGTTAAAACAGAAGAAGAACGATTTGCTGGGGCTTTAGAAACATATTGTATTGAAGCATTAATGCAAGATGGAAAAGCACTGCAGGCGGGAACATCACATTTTCTTGGTCAAAATTTCGCAAAGGCATTTGATGTGAAGTTTGCAAATAAAGAGGGCGTATTGGATTATGTTTGGGCTACATCTTGGGGAGTGTCAACCCGCTTAATGGGGGCATTAATAATGACTCATTCTGACGACAATGGATTAATAATTCCACCTAAACTAGCGCCAACTCAAGTTGTAATTGTTCCAATTTACAGAAATGATGAGCAATTCGATGCAATATCGGCGAAAGCTGAGGAGTTGAAAAAGGAATTGCAAGCAAAAGGAATATCTGTAAAATTTGATAATCGCGATACGCACAAGCCAGGATGGAAGTTTGCGGAGTATGAATTTAAAGGTGTTCCGATCAGACTCGCAATAGGTCCTAGAGATTTGGAGAATAACGAGGTAGAATTAGCAAGACGAGATACGTTAGAAAAGGAACAAATTTCGATGATGGATCTACCAACAAAAATTGAACATCTGCTTGAGCAAATTCAAAGCAATTTATTTACTAAAGCAAAAACTTTTCAAGAAGATAATACTTTTCACGCAAGTGACTTTAAAGACTTTAAAAGTTTAATTAAAAAAGGTGGTTTTGTTTATGCTCATTGGGATGGAACGGCTGAAACAGAAAATAGAATAAAGGAATATACAAAAGCGACAATTAGATGTATTCCATTAAACAACAAGAGGGAAGATGGTAGCTGTATTTTAACAGGAAACCCATCACTCCAAAAAGTTTTATTTGCTAAAGCATACTAAGCAGATGGATACACCTAAAGACATAATTGATTTAATTGAGAAAAAAGCAATAGTTAAACAGGAGGTTTATGCTAATACTCAATTGCAATTTAATTTATTGAAAAAAATCGTAAAAAAATCGGTTCAAGAATATTCAAAGCTTATTCAGCAAAAAGATGAAAGAGTTGAAGTAAGTTATGTTTCTAGTGAAAAATTTGATGCTAAGCTTAAGATTGGAGGTGATACAATTTTGTTTCATATGCATACCAATGTTTTTGGCTTTGACGATAAACATCAAATTTGGAAAAAATCGTATGTGAAAAAGGAACCATCTATGGCTTATTGTGGAATGATTAACGTCTATAATTTTTTAAGCGATTCATTTAAGTTTAATAGAACTCGTGATTCTGGGTATTTGGTTGCCAGAATATTCATCAATAAAGAGAATCATTTTTTCGTTGAAGGGAAACAACGTTTAGGTTTTGTTTTTAATGATTTCGCCAATGATGTATTTGATGAAAATAAAATGAGAAAAGTGATAGATAACATCATAGTTTTTGCGTTAAACTTTGAGTTACAAACACCTCCTTTTGATAGTATGGCTCAAATTTCTATATCACAAATATCAGAGCTCACCAATAATTCTAAACTCACAACTGATAAGAGATTAGGCTTTAAATTTAAAAGTGAACAAGAAGATATAAAATAAATTAAAAAATATTTTTGATAAATTGAATTTTGGTTAAATTTGCATTCCGAAAAAAATCGGAGTAGTTCTTAATACGGCCCCTTCGTCTATCGGTTAGGACGTTAGGTTTTCATCCTAGAAAGAGGAGTTCGACTCTCCTAGGGGCTACAATTTTTAGAAAGTAATTAAAAAATATTATGGCAAATCATAAGTCAGCATTAAAAAGAATCCGTCAAACGGAGAAAAAAACTGAAATTAATAGGTATCAGCATAAAACGACGCGTAATGCTATTCGTAATTTGCGTGCTGAAACTGATAAAAAAGCAGCGGAAGCAAGCTTACCTGGAATTTCAGGGATGGTTGATAAACTTGCTAAGAAGAATGTAATTCATAAAAACAAAGCTTCAAACTTGAAGTCGAGGTTAACAAAATTTGTTGCCGGACTATAAGCAATAAAAATATTAAAGGTTAAAACCCCGTCTTGTTTAATTACTCGACGGGTTTTTTGTTTTCTATTGGTTACTTTTATGCGCTTATGGAGAACACTTCCCATTCTATTAAGCATTGGGCCGAAGACGATAGGCCACGAGAAAAACTACTAAACAAAGGTAAGTTTGTACTAAGTGATTCAGAGCTAATTGCTATATTAATTGGTTCAGGTAACAGAGAGAAATCGGCAGTTGAACTATCAAAAGAGATTTTAGCTGATTCCAACAACAATCTAATTGAGCTTACCAAACTATCCGTAAAGGAACTCACAAAGTTTAAGGGCATAGGGGAGGCCAAGGCTATTTCAATAATTGCAGCTCTTGAGTTAGGTAAACGCAGGAGAGCTCAAGAAACGCTCGAAAAAACAAAGATTCAATCTTCTAAAGCAGCATTCGAAATCGTTTATCCTCACCTTTCAGATTTAGCTCACGAAGAGTTTTGGGTGTTACTGATGTCGAACTCAAACAAACTTTTAACAAAAAAGAGAATTAGCGTTGGAGGAATTAACGGCACCGTTGCAGATGGTAAAATAATCTTTAAAGAAGCCATAGAGCAATCCGCTATAGGCATTATTCTTTGTCATAACCATCCCTCGGGAAACTTAGAAGCGAGTGAAGCAGATATTTCATTAACTAATAAACTATTTGAAGCCGGTAAACTGCTTGACATAAACGTTTTGGATCACATCATTGTAGCAGGGGAAACCTATTTGAGTTTTGCTGACGAGGGAATGATGGGGAATTAAAAGTCGATAATAATTCCTAATGAAGGAAGAACAGTTCCGTCAGCACCTGTTATTATTTTAGTGTCATACACTTGATCATTGTACGCAGCAGAAGGGTTTAATACCGTTGGGTGGTTGTTTGAATCCTCTACAATATTTAAAAAGGGTACAGCTTCCGCCTTATAATTGTAAGCATTTTGAATATCAAAATAAATATTTAGGGTAAGCTTATCAAAGTAAAAAACCTTGTCTACCCGCACATCTAACTGATGGAAAGCATTCAAACGGATCGTGTTTAATTGGCTGTAATCAGGTAAACCTGTGCCGGTAACATCCCATACTGAACGTAAAGTTGAAGTGGCCATGTCAATTGGGGTGTAAGGTCTTCCATGAACATATCTCCATTTAACACCAAGATCCCAGTTGTTTTTAAACTTTCTACCTGCTGTTAAAGTTATTAAATGTTCGTTGTCCCAAGCAGATGATACAAATGCCTGATCATCTCCGCTAAATTCGCTTCTAACCAAAGTGTAAGCAGCAATCCCGTAAAGATTCTTCATCATTTTTCTTTGATATAAAAACTCTACACCATAGCTGCGACCTTTGCCCGTGAAATTAATTTGCTCGTTTCCGATAACGCCAAAATCAGCTCCTAAGTTAGCAAGGCTAATTCCTTTCGAAACTGAAACAGGATAATTACTGTAGCGCTTGTAAAATCCCTCAACGGTAAATCTTTCGCTCGTTGATGGTCTATATTCAATTCCAGAAACATAATGCTCTGCACGAACGTATTGCGCCATTTCTTTATTTACAAATTCATCGTTTTCAGTATAACCTAAAATTGTGTAAGCAGGTAATTGGTAATAAATACCGTAGTTTGCATTCAAAGAAAACTTATCGTTAATAGTATAGGATGCAGAAATTCTGGGAGATAATTGATTAATCAGATTTTGAGCGTTTCCATTTACATCTGCACCATCAGCTCTAATTCCCATGGAAATTAATAATCTATTTTTTAATAGGTTTTTACTTATTTGACCAAATAGGCCATATTTATTCATATTGAATTGCGTTGAAAAGTCAATCGTATCCACGCTTGACTCTCCTGTTAAGGGTGATTTTCTGAAGATTTTATTGAAGGTAGAATTGTTGTATTTGGCGAATTCATAATTGGCGCCAAAGTTTATTTTAAAGCCGTTAATTCTAGTTGTATTTTCAATTCTGATTTTATTTTCAATTTCTTGAGATAAATAATCTAATAACTTATTGTCTTCATTTTCAATATTGTCCTCGTACTTCACTGAAGAATTGTTAAGCATGTTCCTTGAAACGGCAACAGTTTGAAAACTCTTTTCACTAAAGTGCTTGTAATTCACTCCAAAAGTGTAATTCCATTGTTTGTTAACAGGTAAGTTATTTAATATATAACGTTGGAACTCGGTATCATTTGCATCCAAGTTTAAAGCAAAATCATCATATGCACCTAATCCGATAAACGAAATTTCATTCTTCTTATTCAACTTGGTTTTGAACTTGTATTGATAATCTGTGTAAGTAGGTAAAAATGGAAGTTGGATCGCGGCGAATAGGAATTGCAAGTAAGAACGCCTCACCGAAAACATGAAAGTAGTTTTATCACCTACAGGACCATCAATAGTAATACCAGCGTCCGAAGAGCCTAAAGTCCCTCGAAGATTTATTTTGTCAGAATTGCCATCTTTTAAAGAAAACTCCAATACTGAGCTGAGTGAGTTGCCGCGGTTGGCAGGAAAAGCTCCCGAATACAATTGTACTTCACTTATTAAATCTGCATTAATCATTCCTACAGGTCCTCCGGAAGCTCCTTGTGTGGCAAAATGATTAATATTAGGTACCTCAATTCCATCTAGGTAAAAACGATTTTCATTAGGTGCGCCCCCTCTAACGATAATGTCGTTTCTGAAAGAAGCTGAAGATGCAACGCCTGGCAGCGATTGAATTACTTTAGATATATCTCTATTGCCTCCAGGATTTCTTTCTATTTCTGATAAACCTAAAGTACGCATTGAAAGAGGGGATTCTTCTTTTTTAATAAAGGGGCTTGCCTTAATAACCACCTCATTAAGTTCTGATGCCTTTGAAGCTAGTTTGACATTTACTTCAACAGGTTTAGCATTAGTTACTAGTATCTCATTACTTTGTTTTGGCTCAAAGCCTATTGCTGAAATTCGAAGTGAGACAAATCCAGGAGTAATTTTATTGATTTGGTATTTACCATCAAAATCAGCAACGGCACCAACGCTAGTTCCTTCAATTATAATGTTTGCAAATGGAATAGGCTCATTCCCTGTTTCGGTTGTAATGATGCCTTTAACAACCCCATTTTGAGCAAAGCTCATTGCTATTAGGCCAGTAAAGTATATAGAGAGTAGAATACGTTTCATAAAAATTGTCAATAGAACGTGAATATGAACATTTTGTTTAGCGATAGAATTATTATATTAACCAAAATATTACGATTACATCAAGGATATAAATTCCTTTTAAATATGACCGTTTTTCGAGAAGCCGAACTTACCTGAAAAATACCACGTGCGCCATTACTAAAGTTAGTTGGAACGTTAGCTGGCGGAGCCCCTGCAAAAGGGTTACCTGATAAATCTGTTTGGGTAAACATTATGTCGTAAAAGTCAGATACCTCTTTAGATGACGAAAGCATTTCTAGTGTTATGGTATCGCCGTAAACAGCTCTGTCGTTGTTAAATTGAATAATAGATGCTTGAAATCGCCCGTTAAAACCATTATCACCAATAATTCGTTTGTCTCTAGGATTAACAGATGCTAATTTGCCATTAACATAATAATTGAACAAGTAGTAATCTCCAATTTCAGAGTTGTCAACGAAACCTGTAAAAATATCAAAGGTTGTATCTTCCTCAGCAATTGGTCTTTGCGGTGACGCAAATAAGAATTGAATTTTGTTAATGAAAAACTCAAGCGTATCAAGGATAGGCACAAATTTTAACTCTGATTCTGCAGAATAAGTTTGTTCGTCAACAGTAACATTCAATTGGTAGGTATGTCCAACTGTAAAAAAATAATTAGCAGGTAAGATATAATAGTCAGATGAATCTGCATTTGGGTGCTGTGCAAATAAAACAGTATTTGTGTTGTTGTCAACCAATTCAACAGTAGTACTATTTACAGATTTGTCGTCGTTGTTGTTGTAATAACTTGTGGTTTGGGTAACCTTTATTAATTGTTGATCACTAGGGGTAAGCGTATTGTCCCGCAAGAGTGATTCAATAACCACAATCTTATTTGTAGCATCCTTAATGTCCAAATCAATATCAGCTTCGCAGGCTGCGAGCCCAACCATACTGAATAATACAAAATAT
>CAJIZE010000003.1 GCA_905181855.1 uncultured Flavobacteriales bacterium | reverse complement strand
TGTTTTTCCTTTTAATTTTTGCCATAAGCCATATACTCCTCTTTTACTATGCGATAAGGCATCAACTCTTATGTTAAATTCATCCAAAATGTCAAATCCTTTTTGACCAATTGACTCTAATTTATTTTCAATTTCAACTGAGGTTTGTTTTAAAAAACTTCGAATTTTAAAAAATGTTTTTGGTTTGGTTTTTAAAACTTGCTTTAAATTATCCTTGCTGCCATCGCTTAATAGAACTTTAGCAAAATCGTTGATTGAGCCTTCAATATTCCATGTTTTTTCATCTTCCAGATTCTCAAGTGTAAAAGCTAAAATTATCTCCGATAGGTCCTTGTCAGTGCCATATTTATCTATTAATAAGTCAACAGAATCAGCTAATACTTTATTTACATCAAGTTCAACTTCAAAACCAGATGGTAGATTTAAATCTTTTGAAAACGTTCTTAATAATCTATGTGTAAACGAATCAATAGTAGAAACTGAAAACTCTCCATATTGATGCAATACACTTTCTAGAACAACACTTGCTCTTTTCACGAATTCATCTCGACTTAAGTTCAGTGAAATTTCTAGTTCAACTAAATAGGCTAGATCAGAATAATTATTTGTTGAAATATTCTTAAGTTCTTCAATAATCCGAAGTTTCATCTCTGATGCAGCCTTATTGGTAAAGGTGATTGCCAAAATGGATTTAAAATAATCAGAACTTGTGGTTGAAAGTACCAAGCGCAAATACTCAACTGTTAAAGTGGTCGTTTTTCCAGAACCAGCTGAGGCATTGTATATTTTAAAATTAGACGACATAATATGCTCTAATAATAGTTACTTTTACAATACAATCGACGTTTATGAGATGCCTTTTTATAGTTTTTTTTACTTGCCTTTTCCTTTCCGCAAACAGCCAATCCGAAAACATTGATGATTTTGTAGAAGGAGACCTATTGGTTTTACTTCAACCTAATGTTAATGCGCAATTATTTGTGTTAACCATGAACAACTATTACGCTGATTTTAATGTTGAAATTGCAGAAAAACTGATTCCTTCAATGAATTTATTTCTTTTAAAGCATAGCAAAAACGTTAGTTTGAACGATGCTAAAATGAGATTAAATGAATTTTCAGAAGTTTTAAAAGTACAAGCCAATCATACCAATTTACAAACCAGGTTAGATTCCGTTCCTGATGATCCACGTTACAATACTTCTTGGTGTCATAACATAATGGAATCAGAAAAAGCATGGTCAAAAACACAAGGAGGAACAACCATTTATGGTGATACCATTGTTGTTGCAGTTATTGATGGAGGCTTTGCTCAACATGATGATTTAACCTATTTCAAAAACAGACATGAAATTGCAGGCAATAATATTGATGACGACAACAATGGCTATGTTGACGATGTTGAAGGTTGGAACGTTTACAACAACTCAGGCAACGTAACAAATGACTATCATGGAACACACGTTTCTGGAATAATTGGTGCAATTGGTAACAACAGCCTTGGTCTTGTTGGTGTAAATTGGAACGTTAAAGTAATGTCTATTCAAGGTTCATCCACGCAAGAATCTACCGTTTTAAAATCATATGGTTATGCCTATGAAATGAGAAAAAAATACAACGAAACCAATGGTGATTCAGGAGCGTTTGTTGTTTCAACAAACTCATCATTTGGAAAAGATAATGGCCAGCCTAGCAACTACCCTCTATGGTGTGCTTTTTACGACAGTTTAGGGTCAACAGGAATTATATCAGCAGGTGCTACAGCAAATAGAGCATTCGATATTGATGCGGTGGGCGATATACCTACAGCTTGCTCTTCTGATTATTTAATGTCGGTAACGAATACAACCAATCAAGATTTAAGAAATCAAGGAGCGGCTTATGGATTAACTACTATTGACTTGGGAGCGCCTGGTACAAATATATTATCTACTGTTCTATCGCAAGACTACGATTATTCGACTGGCACATCAATGGCAACGCCACAGGTGGCCGGCGCAATTGCGTTAATGTACAGTAATGCTTGCGATTTGTTCTTTTCGGAATACAATTATGATGATGCTGCAATTGCTCTAAAAATGAAAGAACTTATTCTTGAATCGGGAGTTGACTCTCTGGCGGATTTACAAGGTAAAACGGTAAGTGGAGGTAGATTGAATATAAATAAAGCTGTAAATGCTGTTAATGAATACTGTAGAGTATTAAGCGTTAAGAATCTAAAAACTACTTCAGCTAATAACCTTTTAGTTTACCCAAATCCTTCGAATGGCTTTATTACGATCTTCTCTAAGGAACCGATTCAAATATTTACAGTTCAAGGAAAATTGATACAAATTTCACCAATAACTGAAAACTATAAGCATGAAATAAACCTTTCACAGGGTTTTTACGTTGTAAAGTCAGGAGAGATGCATCAAAAAATTATTGTGAACTAAATGAAAAGGATACTTGTTTGGGTTTTGGTTGTTGTGTTTTTGGACAGTTGTACAAGTGATATTTTTAGTGTCTATAAATCGTCTCCATCTGAATTTATTCAAACACCTTACACCTTAGTAATTCCTGATAGTTTCCCTGTGCCCCTTGCGCCACCGGTAGTTTTAACTGAAGAAGGTATTGCCTTGGGGAAAAAACTCTTTTATGAAACCTTACTTTCAAAAGACAACACCATTAGTTGTGGAAGCTGTCATGCACAAGAATATGGATTTACTGATAACGGAAAAGACTTAAGCGGTGGAGTTGGTGGACTTAAAGGATTAAAAAACTCTATGCCTATTATGAACTTGGTTTATTATCAAAGCTTTTTTTGGAACGGCAGAGCTATAGACTTGCCACATCAAGCATTAATGCCAGTTAATGATCCGCTTGAAATGCAAGAAACATGGAGCAACGTGGTAGAAAAATTAAATGCCCACACAGATTATCCAACATTATTCAAAAAAGCCTATGGTGACGTTCCAATCGATTCTACCTTGGTAACCAATGCTATTGCTCAATTTGAACTAACGTTTATTTCAGCAAATTCTGAATTTGACAAAATGCGAAAGAATATTATACCATTTACTCCTTCTATAACAAACGGACTTTCAATTTTTAATACCGAGCCAAGAAAAACGCTTTTTGACGCACCTGGTGGTGACTGTTTTCATTGTCATTCTGTTCCACTCTTCACTAGTTTAATATTTGAGAACAATGGCTTGGATGTTAACCCTAAGGACGGTCTAATGAATGTAACTGGAAAAGCAAGTGATAGAGGAAAGTTCAAAGTCCCTTCTTTAAGAAACGTTGAAAAAACTGGACCATATATGCACGATGGAAGGTTTCAAACCCTTGAAGAAGTGGTTGATTTTTACAACGACGGAATTAATATTTCAAATACCATTTCCCCCATAATGGTTAAGATTGATTCAAATGGAGATTCATCAGGAATAGCTAACGGTTTGTTCTTAACAAATCAAGAAAAATCTGATTTAATTGCCTTTTTAAAAGCACTTACCGATGAAGAATTCTTAACTGATCCCATTTACTCTAACCCTAATTAAAGTCTTTGCAAAGGTGTTTTAACCCCGTTATTTAAACGATAACATTTAAGGCCATCTTCGAATACAAAGGATTTAAAAATAGACTTATTCAATAGCATTCTAACACACTCTTGTATCCCTTCAATAATTGATGGATGAGGATGTACCAATTCAGCCAGCTCTATAACGGATTGGTTGGTTTGCATTAATAAAGCAACCGCTTGTATAGCACTAGAAGCATGTACACCAATGGCTCGCATACCAATTATTTTCATTTCCTCATCGTCAGTAACAATGATTTTAAAAAACCCTTCAGTCTTTCGCATAGCAATGGCGCGAGCAATTAAAGAATAATCAATTTTTACAACCTTAACAGGAATGTTCTGTTCAATACAAGCTTTTTCATTCAATCCAACTGTTGCAACTTCTGGATGCAAAAACATAATAGTTGAAACATTGGAATATGAAAGATGCTTAACATCAGGATTTAAAATCTTTTTAATTGCGTGGCGACCTTCAAGTTCACCCATGTTTACCAATGCAATTCTACCAGATGCATCACCAACAGCATATATATTAGGAATATTTGTTTGAGTATCATTATCGCCAATGTGGTGGCCACGTTCACTCATAAATACATTGGCGTTTTCCATTCCAATACCCTCAATATTTGGCGCTCGGCCAATCGACATCAAGGCACAATCCACTCTAATAACTTCAACATTACCATCGCCATCTTCAATTTCATACTCCACTTGGTCATCAATGACCTCCATTCTTTTGAGATCAGTATCGTGATGAATTACTACCCCTTTTCTTTTGAGATTCTGAGATACAATCTTGGTTATATCGTCATCTTCAAAAGGTAATATTTTGTTTGCCTTATCAATGAGGTAGACCTTAGTTTTCCCGAAATTCGAAAAAATAGTAGCATACTCACACCCTATCACACCCGCGCCAAGAATCACCATACTTTTTGGGTAATTATCAATGTTCTCAATGTGATCTGAAGTCATTATTTTTTTTCCATCAACTGGAATACTTGGAATGGAACGAGGTCTACTGCCCGTTGCTATAATGATATTGTCTGCTGTTATTCTTTTCTTCTCTCCTTTTTTGTTGATAATTTCAACCATATGGCAGCTCAACATTCTAGCTGCACCACGTTCAAATTTAAACTCACCTTCTGCTATACCTTCTTGCAAAAGCTTAATATGTGCTGAATATTGAATTTTACGATCGAAAATGGCCTCTTTAACGGTTTGTTTAACCTCATCCCAACTCAAGTCAAAAGGTTTCCGGCCTTTTGAAGCAATCGATTCATTTATATCGTTTACTTTTTGAGATATTTCCCAAAGAGTTTTGGAGGAAAGAGCTCCATTGTAGATACCTGTACCGCCAACTTTACTCTTTTCAATCAGAACAGTTTTCTTCTTAAAATCTACTGCACGCATGGCCGCAGCATAGCCCGCAGGGCCTCCACCAATCACACATACTTCGTAATGTTCCATCAATTTTTTATTAGTCGGCAAATAAATACAATTCTGACCTTTAAAAAACTACTATTAGTCAGTTTTATCGACAAGTTATCTAAGTAATGTTACCGATCCTTTCCATTCCAGGGCGTTGATCTTCAAAACGTAAAAATAAACGCCTACTGGCGCCTCCTGGCCACTTACAGTTCTGCCATCCCATGAATGGAATATATCTTCAGATTGATGAACTAGTTGCCCCCATCTATTGTAAATCTGCAATTCGGTACATTGTTCCATTCTTTGCTCAAGTGGAAACTCAAACCAGTCGTTAATTCGGTCGTTATTTGGAGTAAAAACGCTGGTCATTGGCTGTTGAAGAAAATCTTCGAAAGTAACCAGTTGCGCAGATGTGATTAAAGTATCTAGGCATCTATCATCCGAAACTACAACTAATTCTACCTTAGTATCCTCACCATATGGGATTGTAAAAACAGGGTTCTCTTCTGCTGAACTATCAGCTCCAACTTTCCAATATTGAGCACTGTGATTACTGCTTTTATTACTTAATTTTAAAATTGCGTTATCGCAAGTTGGCACCACCGTATATTCAAAGTTAGCCTCTGGTTTAACACCCACTCCAACTTCAATTGTAGCTGTATCGCTACAACCTGTTGAGTCGGTTATTATTATGGTATAAACCGTCGGTTTAACATTTAAAATTTGCGGAGCACCAATAGTTGTATCACTTAATCCATCGGTTGGCGACCAATTGTATTGATATGGAGGGTTACCGAATCGTGGAATTGCAGTTACTGTAAATCCATCCTCAACACAAACAAAAGTATCAGGTGTTGATAAAATTGTAAAGACGTTAATATTCACGGTGTCCCTACTCTTACAACCATCGCTATTGGTTACCTTTAGAATATATGGAGTTGAAACTTTTGGACTTGCGATTGGATTAGATATATTACTATTATTAATTGATGTGTCAGGAGTCCATAAATAACTTATTCCACTGAGTGTGATACCCCCAATGTTTGCAGTATCACCTTTGCAGATATTTTCATCAGCCCTAACCAATGTTAGCGGTTCAGGTCTTACAAAAACAATTATTGAATCGGCATTTGGACAATTGTTTGAATCGGTTCCAAAAACATAGTATTCCAAAGTATCTAAAGGATAGACACTTGGTGTAGATGATGTTGTGCTCGTAATTCGAAAGTTAGGTTGCCACCTAAAATTGACTAAACCAATAACATCAAGGTTTGCGGTGTCGTCATAACAAATAGTTATATTATTTCCTGCGGTAACAAAGTTGCCATTGCTAACTTCTACAAGTATGGTATCCGTTTTAATACAACCTGAAGCACTAGTTACATCAACCAAATATGAAGTTGAAGAATAAGGAAATACAGTTGGATCTGAAATAGTAGAGTCTGCAATAAATTTAGAGTTATACCACCTATATGAAGCTCCTCCTGTTACAAAAAGATTAAAAGTATCACCAGGGCAAATTAAAGTATCATTTGAACCTGTAATAAAAACGAACCCAGTGTTAACCGTAATTGTGTCTTTTCCTAAACAAGAATTTAAACCTAAAATATCAACTGTGTAAGTTGTAGTATCAAGCGTATAGAATTTAGGGATTTGCACTGATGTATCCAAAATATCAATATTAGGGCTCCATACAAATGTTTGACCGGGACCAGCATCTAAGATTAGTGTATCTCCAAAACAAAGTAAAGTATCCGAAGGAAATTTTGGCTTAGGTAATTCAAGTTGAGTTATCAAAACAGAATCTCTTGCAATACAACCGGTCGCTCCATATGCTTGAAGCGAAATGGTTTGCGTTTCAAACACTGCAAAAATTGCTTTTGCTATAGTATCGTTAAAGAAAACAGAATCGGGATACCATTGAAAATTTGTGAGATTATCACCTGTAGGGTTCATAACTGTGAATTGTTGAGCGCAGATGGATGTATCGTTTCCAGCATTTAAAAACGGTATTGTATCAACATGTATGTCAATAGTATCGTAACCAAAACATGCGCCGTTGAACACCTCTAAGTAATAAGTTATATCACTCGGAACGGTACTAAGTGGATTTGAAACCGTGTCGGAACTTAAGAAATTATTGGGAGTCCATTTAAAAGTGGTGTTTTGAGGCGATGTAGGTTGTCCTCCAATGTCAACTGTATCACCTATGCAGTAGTTTTTTAAATCTACCAAGTTAGTAGGCACAATGGTATCAACTTCTACCATTACTGTATCGGTATAAACACAATTTGAAACATTAAATGTTCCGGTTAATACATAAATTGTTGTATCTAATGGTGAAGTAAGAGGCTGCCCAGCTGAATTTGAAGACAATCCGTTTGAGGGAGACCACGAATAAATATCTGCTCCACTTCCAATCAGTTGAACTGAATCGCCGGGACAAGAATAAAGATCTGGCCCTGCGGTAAGTCGATCTAGGGTAATTCCGATTGAAACTGAATCAGTAACAAAGCATCCACTAGTGTCAATTCCAGTTAGCACAAAATTAACAGTAGTATCTGGTTTTGCAATTGGATTGGTTATGGAGTCATTGTTTAAAAACCCGCCATCAGACCAGGCATAAATATAACTTAACGGACCTGATGGAGATCCTCCCAAAATAGCCGAATCGCCATCACATAAAATAATATCTGTTCCTGCTTCTACAGGAGCAATAGATTTTAGGATAACGTTTAAATTTAATGTGCCGTCAGTGCATCCAAACTCGCTAACGGGTGATATGGAAAGAGCACCATTTAATACTCCATTGTTCCATTTAACAAAAACTTTATTACTTGTAGTGTTTCCAATAAATTGCCCATTTGTGACCTGCCAATTGAAGTTTTTAGCAATGATAGAATCAATATTGTATTGATAGATTGGTCCATGACAAACATTCGTGTCTCCTTTTATTTTACTCGGTAATCTAAAGGGTATAACTGTTATTTTATGAGACGAGAATGTTGTGCGCGGCGGACAGCCATTATCAGTTGCAGAAGCAACGACTTGATAAAAAGCATCCCTTCCTAGATCACATGTAGTTTGCCAACAAACTGAAGATCTTATTATAGAGTCAAGGTAAGTTGGAGTGCTAAAACTCGCAGAAGAAGCTAAAAAAGGATTAAATGCATCACCAGAAAAACTTAAATTTAATGTATCTCCATCTGGATCATAAAAACCAATTGGAAAGCAAATTGAATCACCTTCTTGCACCACTAATGAATCACTTGTACCAATAACTTTTGAAGCTGAATTTGGTTTAGAATTTTGGCATGGTGCTACAATATATTGAAATTCTCGTTCGCTCACTCCTACAATTGTTCCTGCTGTGTCACGTTCAGTAACTTTAATTCCTATTAAGTATATTCCATTTGTTCCTGACTGATAAAGGCTAAGACCACTTGTAGGGTCAATAAAGACAAAACCCGTTGTTCCAAATGGTACTGACTGATTAAAACCATTCAAATAATTCACAAGATTGGTTACCGGATAAGAAAAACTTCCCGGTGCAGCACTATTGGCTCCTGCAGCTGAACCATCATATGGTTTGTAAAATTCGAAGGTGAGTATATTTCCATCTAAATCTTGGGCTGTATTATTAACTATTGATGTATCGCCCAAACAGATATAAGGCTCTGTTATTGGAGGGAAAATTACTGAACTATTTTTTTTTGCACTTGAACCAACCCAAGTATGAAATACCGACCCTTCGCCAGATCCTACTGAGACATTATTAGGACCATTGCCCATGGGTTGAGGATCTGCTCTGCAACATACATCAAAAATAAAATGATATCCCTGAGTAGTTGCATCAAGTTCAACCACAGTAGAATATACAGTTTCAAAAACGCAATAGTTAGAAATACCAAACTTGCAAGTATCTGAGAAATTCGGCTTTACCAAACCCGAGTCAACAAGGGGTAAAAAAAGCTCGTCAGATCTCGACATATTGTTTTGATTAAGCTGGCCTTCATAAATACCTACACGTGCATTTGGAAGAGGAAAAGAACCACCAGTTGTAAACCAGTTATTAGAATTACAATCTTGATATAAAACTAAATTTATTTGATAATTAGGATTACCATCATTGTCAGGATCACCCATATAAACGTAAGAAATACTACCTCCCAAAATGTGTGATGCTTTAACCTTATCTTGAAAAGAAAACAAGATTAAAATCAAAACAAAAAACTGTTTTACTAAACTCAAGTAATTATGTTTTAGAATTTTTTTGCCAGCGATGGCTTGGGTTTTATGAAGGTACAAATTTACAACGAAAAGCAGAACTCAAAATTAAAATTGATTTGGAGTTTTAAAACAACAAATTAACTTTATTTACCTAAGCATTCACCCCCATACCAAACATTGCAAAATCATATTTAATTGGATCATTTTCGTCAAACTTTTTCAAAACGTTTGTTAATTCAGTAACAGCTTTCCAATCGTTTTGTTTACGGGTTAACAGGCCTAATTCGCGACCTACATTGCCCGTATGTACATCAAGAGGAATATACAACTGAGAAGGTTTTATTTTTCTCCAAATTCCGAAATCAACTCCACGATTATCATTTCTTACCATCCACCGCAAATACATGTTTAACCTTTTTGCTGCCGAACCTTTCAATGGAGAAGAAATATGCTTTTCAGATCTTGGTTTATGAGCTGTTTCAAACATTGCATTTCGAAATTTATCAATTCCCATTTTAATACCTTCAGAATGCGTAAAAACATTTTCTAATGAGTCATGTTTCGTATAAATGTTTTTTAGTCCAAGAATAAAAAATGCTAAATCAATAGGATTAAACGTACGATGCACAAATGAACTGAAGCGATTTAAGTCATATGAAGAATGATTCATTACAAAATCATAAGGTTCATAATCCATTAATTGCACAAGCTTAGTCGCATTCTTAACTATCGAAACACGATTTCCCCAAGCAATAGTTGCGGCAAGCAAACCAGAAATCTCAATGTCTTGTTTTTTCGAAAATTTATGAGGTATACTGATTGGGTCTTCATCAATAAAACTTATTCGATTGTATTTGCTGAATTGATGATCTAAAACATCCTTAATCTCTGATTCATTCATTATTGAACCAGACCATCTTTAATAATCAATTTTCTGTCAGCCATTTCAGCCAACTCTTTGTTGTGGGTAACAATCACAAATGTTTGATCAAACTCGGTTCTTAAATCAAAAAATAATTGGTGCAAACTTTTTGAGGATTCTGAGTCAAGGTTCCCTGATGGCTCATCAGCAAAAACAACTCCCGGATTATTAATTAATGCTCTAGCCACAGCAACACGTTGCTGCTCACCTCCTGATAATTCAGATGGTTTGTGGGCAATTCTATCTCTTAATCCTAAAAATTCCAAATACTTTTCTGCTTCTTTTTCTACTTCAGATTTAGATTTTTTTGCAATTAAACCAGGAATTATAACATTCTCTAGTGCTGTAAATTCTGGTAAAAGATGATGAAATTGAAAAATAAACCCAATTTGCTTGTTTCGAAAGGCTGCCAACTGATTAGAACTTAATTTTAGTACATCTACATTGTTTAAAAACATGGATCCACTGTCAGCGTTATCAAGTGTTCCTAAAATATGCAATAAGGTTGACTTTCCTGCACCCGAAGAACCTACAATTGACACTATTTCTGCTTTCGCTATATGTAAATTGATGCCTTTTAGTACCTGTAAATTACCGTACTTTTTTTTTAATTCAACTGATTTTATCACTTAACAAAGAAAGAAATAATTCGCATTAAAAAATATGACAAAACAATATTCAATATATTTGTTGTACATACAACAATTGTAATTGAAAGTTTATATATTTGTTATCTTTAAAACATGAAAAAACAAATTCATCGTAGAGATTTTTTATCGCGGCTCTCATTAGGTATTACATCAATGATAGCTATTACATTTCCAGGATATGGAAAAAACAAAGATTTTTCAGATATGAATAACAATCAATCAAGCGCAAATCCAACAATTTTAGGTTTTCGAGCATTAGGTTTTCAATGGGAAACAAAAGATCCCTTTTTATTTTGTGTTCATCATGAAGATAAATATCCAAAAGGTAACAAAGATATGGGCCCAAGCTGTTCACTAGATGGTAGGCATATTGGGCAAGATTTCATTTTGAAAGATGGATTCAGAATGTACCACGGAGAGAAAATACCGGGATTCCCAGGCCACCCGCATCGTGGTTTTGAAACGATTACAGTTGTTAGAGAAGGCATGGTAGATCATGCAGATTCTTTAGGCGCCGCCGGTAGGTATGGAGATGGAGATGTACAATGGATGACTGCGGGCAAAGGTGTTCAGCATTCCGAAATGTTTCCATTGCTTGATGAAAATGAAGACAATCCTTTGGAACTTTTTCAAATATGGCTTAATTTACCAAGAAAAAGTAAAATGGTTGACCCTCATTTTACCATGCTTTGGGGAGAAAATATTCCTATAATAAAGGTTGAAGATAAAAATGGGATAACTACTGAGATTGAAGTTGTAGCCGGAAAATTAGAAGACAAATCAGCTCCGACTCCACCGCCTAATTCATGGGCAAACGACGCATTAAATCATGTTGCTGTTTGGAATATTAAAATTGATAAAAATGGAACATGGACTTTACCTAAAGCAGCTCCTGGATTAAACAGAACACTATACTTTTATAAGGGCCCATCAATAAAAATTGCCGGTAAGAACATTGAGTATTATCATGCAGTTGATCTTCAGTCTGATGTTGAAGTAGTTATTGAAAATGGCTCAACGGAAGCCAAATTATTGTTGCTGCAAGGCAAACCAATTGATGAACCTGTAGTTCAGCATGGCCCCTTTGTAATGAACAGCAAAATTGAAATTCAGCAGGCCTTTAATGACTATCATCAAACACAGTTTGGTGGATGGCCTTGGTCTAAAAGAGATCAAGTTCATGATAAATCAAGAGGTAGGTTTGCTCTTCATGCTGATGGTAAACTTGAAACAAAAGAATAGCTTCCGCTTAGTGGCTAAAACCCATTACTCAAACATTCTACTTACAATACCTAGTATGATGTTTACCTTTGCTTTGTGAGAAAGCACTTGTTACTAATTGTATATACTTGGTGTATAAGCTATGTCTGTTTGGCTCAAGAAAAAATACTGACGGTTGGTATTCAATTTAAGCCACTTATTCCTTCTAACGTCATTACCAATAAAGTTGAAACTCAAATAACAAATAATTTCCAATTTGATTTAAACAACAAACCAAGCTATTCATTCGGTATGGTGTTGCGTAAGGGGTTTACCAAAAACATTTCACTAGAGAGTGGAATTAATTACGTAAAACGAAACTATACTTGCGATATAATTGATTTACTTACCACTGAATTAAAATCAAGAGAATTTTCAATTATTGGCTATGAAATACCGACTTTGGCATTGGTATATATCAAATTATCACAAGAGGTGTATATGAATGCGGCATTTGGAGCATCCATTGATTTTTTTCCTAGCGACGTAGGTACAGATATCGACGACATTTACCATTTATCAATAAGACGTAGCTGGGTTGTTCCATCCATGCTTGCTAATTTAGGATGGGAATACAGAACCAAAAAAAGTGGCTATTATTACTTCGGAGCTTCTTTTCACAGACCGTTTGTCACTATTTATAAATCAGGATTTCGTATAACACAAGACTTTATACAAACCGAATCAATATTTGAATCAAAGGGAAGCTATTTAACCCTAGATTTAAGGTACTTTTTCCATGAAGAAGTTCAAAAGAAAAAGGCTCCGGTAAAAGACATGCGGTATTACAGGAAACTTCGAAAAGCACGTGCTAAAGCAGCAGCAGCTCAAAAAGGTTAATTCCCTCCACCTGAATAAGGTTGTTTTCCAAAGTTCTTATCTGGTTTTTTTGTTTCTGTTCCCACGTCATTTTTGTGTTCATTTTGATACTGCTCTAACAATTTAGGCATATTTATGTACGATCTCTTTTTATTCCAAATACCAAAAACAAGCATAATTTCTTGATTACCCGAAGTTAAAGCTCTTAGTTGGGAGAATGTGTAACCATAGGAATAAGCCAATCTGAAATTAGGATTTATTAACATGTTAAACATGAAACTTACAGTTTTAGAGCTAGAATACGAAACTCCTGCACCGTATTTGTCAAGATATTGAGTTTGAAATAATAAATCTGCTTGGATTGGTGAACCCGGGGTTTGTCTAATTAAGGTAGCATACTGTAAATCCCATTTGCTATTAAATTCACGATTATACCCGGCCATAATGTTGTATTGAACATTACTCATCTTAAAGGTTGTACCCGAACCATTAATACCAAATTCATTGGTAAGCAAAGCTGGTGTTGAAACCCCTAAATAATAATATTTTGTTTGGTAAAAAGCTCCAAATCTTAAGTTAGGTGCTATACCATTTGGGGTAGCATTCAAATATGTCACATCATCAACATAATCAAGATTCAATAATGAATAATCCGCTTGAATCATTTCTAATGAAGGTGATAATGCAAAGGATAAAAACTCGTTTCTATTAAGTTTCGCCTTGTAAGCATAGGTCAAACTAACGTTAATATTCTGATTAATTCCATAATAATCTGCAAGCACCGATAACCCTAAATGATTGTTAGAAGCACGAATTGGCAGGTTTACGTCAAAAATTGAAGTTGTAGGAGAACCTTCAATCCCTACCCATTGTTTCCGAAACAACATAGCGCCATTCACTTCTGCATTTGAGGCTATTGTAGCAGGGTTTATTAAGGGTTTGTGCTGACTAAATTGGGAAATGGAATAACTTGATTGAGCATATAAATCAACACCGAAGGCACAGACGAAAAGCACTAATAGTATATGTTTAATATTCAATCTCATTACCTCTTCAATTCGATGGTGCCACTTAAATCTTCACCTCCATCATTAAGCTTTAAAACGTAATAATAGGTTCCATCAGGTAAATTTTCGCTACCAAAACTAAACAATCCACCAGATTGACCTTCCCAATCATTCTGATAACCTTTCACGTTATAAACTACGTTTCCATTTCTGTTAAAAATAAATAGCTCGTTGTCTTTAAACGAATCTGATGTAATTCCGGGTACGAACCAATTGTCATTTATACCGTCGCCATTAGGCGAAATAGCATTAGGAATAAACACAGTTGGGTCACCAAATACTTTTATTTTAAGCCGATTGGTATCGCATATTGCTGGACAATAGTTGTCACAAATTTCATATAGTACAGAGTCCGTTCGTCTAAACCCATCATTTGGTGTATAGGTTATTTCCGGATTAAATGCTTCATCAATAATACCATTGTCTGGTCCGCGCAATATTGTATACCGATCTATATCATTTGGATATCCATTGTCATTTTCAATTAGGTCTAAAGTTGCAGAAGTGTTAAATTCAATGGTAGATGTATCAAAGTTTGCCACAATATCGAATGAATTTTTAACGGTTAATTCAACTGAGTCCGCACTGCTACAAGTAAATTGATCGGTAATAGTAACGGTATAAACCGTATTAATTGAAGGTCCTACTCTTATGACACTAGATGTTTCGCCGGTTGACCAAATAAAATCAGTAGAAAACGAAGCAGATGCTGAAATCAATGTATCCTCACCCAAGCATAAATCGCTTAAAGGCGACACAAAAGAAATTTTCGGCAAGTTGTAAACTATAATATTATCAGTAATATTACCTACGCAGCCATTACCATCTGTATATTGATAATTAATGTTATGACCACCTACTCCAGCATTGATTGGAAGAAAATTTCCTGCACTATCAATTCCAACTCCTGAGAATATTCCTTTAGGGTAGGTTGCTTGAAATGCTACGCCAATTGTAGAAAGTAGATTAATTGATGCGCCGTTGATACATGTATTTGGAATTGTGGTTCCGAATTGAACTACAGGAATAGAGTTAACTACCAAATTAGCAGTATCTGCGCCATTACAACCGTTACCATCTGTAAAAGTATATACGACCTGAAAGATGTTTGGAAGGATTAAATTAGGATCAAATACCGAATCGTTAAGCATGCCCTGACTTGAAGTATAGACCCCACCAAAAGGAATTCCTTCAGTAAGTGTATCGGGATTACCATTAATACATAAGTCCGCAAGCGCTCCTAATATTACGATAGGTAAAGTATCAATCAATACTGTATTATAACTTGAGTCGGTACACCCGTTTTGATCACTGTATATATATTTGATTGAATCAAGCCCGGCTCCAAAAGTAGTCGGGGTTATTGAGCCAAACACAAACCCTCCTTTGTAATTATATATGCCTCCAGATGGTGAACCAGTATTTAAACTAACTGGATTTCCGTTTAAACATCTTACTCCAAAGGAGCCAACACTTACTATAGGAATTGTATCAACAAAAATTGATTGTGTTGAACTGTCCATACAGCCATTAAAATCAGTAATTGAAAATTGTATGGTATCTGACCCTGTTTGAATTGCATTAAATAAACCAGTAATAGGGTGTATTGTATTTGTGGTTCCTTGAATTAGCTTGTATTGCCATGAAGATGCTCCGGTAATACTTGCCGATATGTTTAATGTATCTTGAAAACAAATATTATTAACCGTTCCAAAATTAATTGATGGTATAGAGTTTACTGTAATATCATCAGTAATGAGATTTGTACAATTTAATGAATCAACTACTGTGTAGGTGATCGTATAAATTCCTGGCAATTGGGTTGAAGGATTAAATTGACCTGATGTTATGCCGACACCTGAATAAGTTTCTGTTAATACATTACTTACGTTGGGAACTCCACCACCAATGTTAAAAGCAAGCTCATTGTTACAAATACTGTCAATGTTGACACTAAAAGCAGGCTGAGGTAAAGGCGTTATTAAAATAGTATCGGTAGAAGCATTAATACATCCTGTAATTGGATTTGTATAGGTGTAAGTAATGGTGTCCGTTCCAACTGCTGCATTAAAGGCATTGAATTGATTAAATGAAACATTTTTACCTGTGTAAGCTCCGGCACCTGGTCCGGCAGGTAATCCACCTGAAAGTTGATAAGGAGTGCTTTGAAAACAAATTGTATCAGTAGATATGGACAAACTAACTACAGGTAAAGAATTAATCGTTGTTGTTTGAGATGCACTATCAACACATCCATTTGCGTTGATAATGGTGTAATTGATAATGTGTGTGCCTACACCAGCCGTATCAATATTAAAAATAGTTAAACCTGAATCAATTCCGGTTCCACTAAAAACCCCACCTAATTGAGTATGTTGAGTAAGAGAATATGCCGAATCACCAATACAAAAATCAGGTAATGCCGTAAACGCAACTTGTGGTTTATTGTTAATTGTTACCAATACGGTACTATCAGCCTTACAGCCAGAAATAGGGTTTTGAAACAAATAATTCACAAAATTTGACGACCCTAATGAACCAGAGTCAGGATCGAATACATACCCCAATGAATTAAAAGCAACGCCTGATCCGCTAAAAATACCTCCAAATGGAGTTGCATAAGAAGCAAGATGTAAAGTATCACCATCAACACAGAAATCAGGAATTGCAGATAACGCAACCTTCGGCAATGAATCTACTATTAAAGTATCTGATATACTTGCTGAACAATTTTTATTTGTTGTAAATTGGTATCCAACAACATGGGTTCCTGTATCAGCAATGCTTGGAATAAATGTGAATAAGCCTCCATTAGGAATGACTCCATTACCTGAATATACTCCACCAATAGGAAATGCCAAGCTATCCAGAGGTACATTTGTTGAGTCTATGCAAATTCTGTCAAATCCTAAATCGAAGGACAATGTTGGCGTTAGGTTTACTACCACGCTTAAATTCAATGAATCAGAACAAGATAGTTTTGACGACACAACATCAGTTTGATAATATTTCAAATCGTAAGTTGTTGCTGACGATTGGTAAAAGAATACGCTATCAACCCCAAGCCCATCGAAATAACCTCCTCCTTCAAACGAAGTAACGTTAAAATCATTTGCAAGGTTCAATGTATCATAGTCACAAAACTCAGGTATTATATTGTTGTAGCTGAATACTGGATAAGCACCTACCTCGATTAAAGATGTATCTCTACTTACACAACCTAAATCTGATTCTCTTGTGTAAACGATCTGCATTGAATCAAGGCCTCCCGAATCGGCATGTGCTGAATCTGGCTCAAAATAAAACCCGTTGCTTATTCCATTACCTGAAAAAGCCCCAAATGCCGTGTCGGTAACTGAACTAATTAACGACAGCACCGAATCGTTACCACAAATTGGAGCGATTGTATTAATTATTGCTAATGGCTTGTCGTTTATTTGAAAAACAACGGTGTCGTTTTGAATACATTGTTCGTTTTGATTCGTTGCTATTGCAGTAAACTCATAAAATCCTGCGGTATCAGAAGGAGCAGTATGAGATGAACCCGAATTTATTATAGCACTGTCTTCAAGTTGCCAGTAATAGTTGTTGTAATTGATTGAACCAATGATGTTTATTAAACTATCGTTTTCACAAAAAACAGCTGTGTCCTCATTTAAGGTGAATAGTTGAACATCAGAAACCACACTGTAAATTGAATCATACAAAGAACAACCTGAACCTTGAATAATATGTTCGGCCAATAGCATTTGAGATGTCTCGTTTACAAACGAATCTAAGGCACTCGTTCCATTCCAAATTATTGAACCAGCAAATGTTGTGTCTTTATAAAAAAGGTGTCTGTTACCCTCACAGCTATTGCTGTCAGTTAATGACGCTATTAAATTTGGATAAACTTTATTGCCATTGAAATTAAACTGAACTATTGGGTTTTTTGAATAGTTGCTAACTGCAGCTTTTTCCCAACCATTAGTTTCATTTTCTAACCAAACCGAACTTGTATCAAAATAGGTTTCAGTTGCACCTATTGAAGAACCATTTCCCGTAGAATCAGTTTTACCAATAGCTATTAAATATTTACCTGGATGCAAGTCATTGAAGCAATCAAATGTAATTTTCTTGAATCCATCAAGTGAATCAGTAAAATTCACTAATTGTATTTCTAAAACTGAATCAGGTTGGTTGCTAAAGCTGTATAAGTTAACCTTAAAGGTATCCTGAGCCGATGCATTTTTAATAAAATAATCAACCGATTGCAAGGTATCAATAACGTTCAATTCGAAGGTTACACCTACCATTTCGGGCACATAAACACCTGCAATGTTTCCAACAGAATCTGTTTCAAGATTTATATAGCTTAGGTTCGAATCTATCAGATTATCTCTACTTAAAAGAGAATCAGTAATAATTAACTGGTTCCAAACAGTATCGCTAAACGGATTTAACTGAGCTGCACTAAAACTAAAGTAGGTTTTTATTAAGTGTGAGTCTAGGGTATTTGCCAAGTTAGGGTAAGCAAAAATTATGGTAGAATCTTGATCCGCCAACAAAGAATCTAGCGTAAAGCTATCTGCTACTCCATCAATTTCAATGTTTAAGGTAAACTGATTTCGGTATGTCTTAGAACTGTCGTTATAGATAGTAACAGGAATTCCGTTGTATTGTTTTTGAGGTAAAAACCTGTAACCCGGCCCTTGAGAATAAACCCTCATTTCTTGAGACTGAACACTTTCCGGAAGTATACAAAACGTTAAAATTAAGGCAAAAAACGTTCTTAAAATTTTGGTAATTAAGCTGTTGCGCAACCCTATATGCATCAATCCAGTGTTTTGTTTAAGCAAAATATTCCAAAAATACTACATTTATATGATTTATGACGTCATTATGAAGAGTACATTTTAACTTTCTCGTATGTATTTGACCACCGTTTCACTTTTTATTAGCACGTAATTATTGATTGCGTTTTCAATTCTATCATTCCACTAAGGTCTGGGTTTCATTCAAACCTGAGCCCCAAACTTTGGCAATTCCCCTGAAGTTTACTCATAAGAATTTTTCACGTCCAATCATGTGTTGTTTTTTACTCTATAAACTCCCGTTAAGATCGATCTAAAATGTTACTTTAACAGCCCTATTATGAACTAAATTAAATGTATAGGTTTTATTAACAATTTGAAACCGGATTTGAATTCATGAAATGGAGTCACCATTTGAAAACTCGTCAATTGTGATATTTACTGAATTTGCAGTTGATATCCAAAAAACACAAAGTATCGAAGCTCGAATCTTACACAAGTAAGATTGAATTTTAGTATCAATATTTAGTAATTGAACAATCATTTTTAGATTAGATCAATAACAACCAATTAAAGTTAAAATTAGACAACCTTAAGTACTGAAAGTCAAGCTTTAATAAACCATTTCTTGCCTATTTTAAACTTGGTTGGCTGTACAATCAATTTAACTCCTTCGGCCATAATTGATATACCAACAATATCAATGGCAATTGCTGCTGTAAGAGCGGCTGCGGTTACAATAATAAATGGCCCCCCTAAGGTAAACACCTTTAAGCCTTCGGAACCTATAAATACTCCACCGGCCGTTACCGCAATGCCCGCAATAAACAAGCCTGTTCCCGAAAGTTTTTGTACAAACGACTTACCAAATCCTCGTTTAAGTAACACCAAATCTTTCATAACAACTAATGAGTCGCCAATTTTATATTCTTTAGGGCTTATGATCACTATTTTACCCTTATACCGTTCGTCTTTACGCGTTTTAACAACAGCTTTTTCACCTTCGTAAAAATCTATTTCATTACCGCTCTTTAATTTTTTAACAGTAAGCCTTTTTCCAACTTTTTTCTTCTTTAATTTTTTATTCTCTGAGTTCTTTTTCTGTGATGATTTAGAAACATCTCTAAGCGCTTCACGAACGTTCTCACCTCTGGTATTAACTCTCTGCTCAATTTTTAGATATCCTTCTTTTGACTCCCTAGTTGGTCTTTCTTGAGCACAAGCTGAAAGAACAATCAAACAACTAAATAAAATAAGTAGTAAGCGCCTCATTAAACGTATCCTTTAATCTTGTAAACGCAAATTCCAACCATTTCATGTATAAATACTTGCCACTTTTGTAAAGTTTCTGCTTGTGGCAAAATTAAATGCTCTAAATGAAATTTTCTAGAACCAGAAATTCGATCAACAGGAAATTGAACAACCTCAATACCTTGCTTATTAAAACATTTTGAGGCACGTAACATATGTACTGATGAGGTAATTAATAGAATTCTACCTTCAATATTATTTTGCTCAACAATCTGCTTTACATTAACTGCGTTTTGATAGGTATTTTGAGATATTGAATCAACCAATATATCTTTAGCTTTAACTCCTAACTGAGTTAAAAACGGATAAACATAACTTCCTTCTTTATCGAGACCTAACAAGCTTGCTGAGCCTCCTGAAATAATTATTTTGTCCGCTACTTTATTCTTGTAACACCAAAGGCCATAGATAAACCTATCGCTTGATTCACCAAAATTAATTTGGTTGTTCGTTGGGTCGTAATTTGAATACCCTCCTAGAATAATAACTGCCTCGTATTTACCTAATTCCGTTTTATTAACACGATTTACTTCATAATGCCTTAGTGCTTCATCAAGTAAAAATGAGTTTCCGAAAACGAAAAAAACTGAAAACGACCAGATTAGAAATTTTCTTCTTTTTTTGGCTATAATCATAGCCAATACAAGAAAAATAATCACCCACGTTATAGGAGCAATTGTAAAAGTAAGTACCTTAGAAAATATAAAAAACAAGTTGCTATTTATTCACCACAAATTTACCAGTTTTAGAACAGTTATCATCTAAAACTACAAAAGTATATAAGCCGTTTTTCAGATTAGTTATATCTAATTTATGTTCAGCTAAATTTGAAGCCAATTTTTGACTTAAAACCAATGCACCTTCGAGGCTATAAACTTTAACTGAATTGCCTTGTGCTGATATTCTCAAATAATCTGAAGCAGGGTTTGGGTATACTTTGATAGTATTTTTACTTGCTTCAGAATGCTGATTTTTTATATCATCAATACCAACTACCTGACTAGACAATACAATCTGAGCGGTAAAAACACCTCTCCCATGAGTACCAATAGCCATAAAGCCATCCGACCTTCGATAATCAATCATATCTACAATAGCGTTACCTATAACATCAGTACCTTGTTGAACCCACACCGTTGAATCACCATTTAACTGTTTTGTAGCAAATAATCCTACTGATGTTCCAACAAAGTAGATAACACCGCTTTCAACTGGCACTATAGCCGCACTTCGAACAGACGGCCCATCCCCAATCCCATCCAAAGCAGGTGGATATGAACCATTTAATTCTGGCTCTAAGTTTCCAGCTATTTTCTCCCAACTTGATCCAGCATCCTTCGAATAGTATAAGCTATACACGTTGTAATTGGAATACACTAATATCAATTTATCACCATCGAATGGATGAACAGCAATATCGTTAACAAAACTACCTGTTCCAACCTTTTGTGTTATTTCAGTGGGCAATCCCATTGCTGTATCAGCATTTTCTAAACGATACACTTTCTTATCATCAGTGCCAATATATAATCTGTGATCAGGGTTACCATAAGTTGATTCCAATGTTGAAACTCTTTCGCCTGCAGTGTTTACCACAAGTCGTTCCCATCCAACACTTAATTTGTTGCCACTGTTATTTAAAAGAATTGATGATAAGTTGTTGTGTCGCATAATATTCGTGTATTGCGACATGTACATTATGTTTTGATCTACATCATCTAGTATAAATGGATTAATAAAAAAGTATGAGCTTCCATTTTCAGGGTCAATCCTTCTAAAATCGGCTCTATTTCCATCTTGGTCAAGTTCCATTTTATAAGTAACTCCGTTTTGCGAAGAAAAATAATAATCATCAGATGCTCCAATTGCACAGTACGAACCATCGCCAGATGCAGGAATAGACCACGGAACAGTATTATTCACAGTTCGAGTAAAGCCAGAACTATTGTCTTGCATTCCTCCTACAACTTCTTTGTTTCCTGAAGTTGTTCTGTTAACTCCTACCGTGTAAAATTGAGTGGTAAAATAACCTCTATTTTTATCCTCCCAAACTACGTCACTTGCCATGTCGTTTCTGGTAATGTAGACTCCACCATCATTGGTATTGAACATTTCATTAGGGTTACTCAAAAATAAAATTTGGTGATGATCAGGATGATGGTTTGGATATCTATAATCGGGGCTACTAATAGGATTATAACCTCCAATATGTGTAATTTGAGCACTGGTTTCAAATGCATCGTTTGATCTAAACATATTTGTACCAGCAATAAAAACAACATTCGAATCTCCCGGCTTAACAGCTATTTCGACATCATAAGAACCCTGGCATCTGTAACTTTTTCTAAAACTTTCATCGGCCGGAATACTGTTACTCAAATTAATCCACAAATTATTGGTATCAGTTCCATTGCCACTTTTATAAACATATTTCCAAAGCGAATTGGCCTCTGAAAAGGCATCACCGGGAGTAGAAAACTTTCCTGCACCGGGCGTCTCACCTAAAAAATAAACTTTATTTTCATTATTAGGGTCTATAGCAATTACCACTCGCTTGTAGTCTGCTGGATAATTTGAGGGTGTAATATTATCCCAAGCTTCTCCGTCAACCGAACGAAAAATTCCTTTGGTGGTTCCGTCACTACTTAGCGTTGAATAAACAACACCAGAGCTGGTAACCGCAACATCTGTATAAGCAGACAAAAAACCACTTTTATTTCCATTTACAAATCGGAAAGAATCTCCACCGTTGGTACTTTTCATTATTCGTCCAAGGATTGCAGCGTAAACAACGTCGTTTATAGAATCACTAGGATCAGTTTTTATATCCCAAACTATATCCCAAGGTTCTTTGCTCTGTGTTGTATTGCTTTGAGTTGAAGTCAACCCAGACCATGATTTGCCGCCATCAGTTGACTTAAATAGACCGTTACCTACATAAGTTGCTGAAAAATTAGCGCTTGCAGAATTGCCTATATTTTCGCCCGTTCCTAAATACCAAACATTTGTTTTGCCTTCTCTTGTATCTTGAGCTATGCATGAGCCGTTAAATTGAAATGCGTCTTTTGTTGTGTGTTCCCATGAATTACCTTGATCTGTAGAACGCCAAACCCCTCCTGAAATACCTGCAGCTAATAATATGCTGTCGTTTGTTACATCAACAGCAGCTCCTCTAGTACGACCTCCAATATTGAACGGTCCGGCCTGTTTCCAAACGCTGGCTCCTCTTCTTTGAAACTGAACATCTTTAGGTAAATTTTCAGCAAATGCAATCTCCCTTTTCCTTATTCCGGCTGGAATTTCATTCGTCATTGGATCTTTTAATCGTTCAAACATCCATTCCGCTTTACCTTCAATTCCAAAGTTATTTTCTTTATTAGATGAAAGGAAACTACAGGAGGAAAAAAGACACAATGCAACTAGGGTATATAAGTATTTCATGCGGTTTTTTAATTGTAACAAATAACGCAATAAAAAGTTGAATTAATAAATTTGGTTTAACGGTCTCTAAAAAGAAAGTTTAAACCATACAACCTAAACAAACAATTCGCTGGACTACTTTATGGAACTAACTGATAAGCTTTTTTGATCAGCATTTGCATTGTTTGTTACGGATCCAAACATCCGATCTTTCTGTAAACAAAGTAAACTGCAATCACTAAGCTAGTTATGATTAGCCCTATTGTGCAGTAAAGTAATATTTTTTCCTTAAACTTCATTATTCAAATTTTAGTATTTCCCATATATAACTTAACATTCGGAAATCGAAATTTTGAATATTAACAATAATTTATTTTAATACTTCTAAGTTGATTTTCGTCTACTGTCAGAAGTAAAATTAATTTTCGAAATCTCAATCGAATTAAAAATAAAACCCTCTTTCAACCAGTTCAATAATGATGATATATTATTTAAAAGTGGTGCTTATATTTGAGCCAAACTTAGCTGTATGATCAATGTTTCCGATTTAGAATTCAATAAAAATGAGGATACCAATAAATTATTGGTATCAAAACTGAATCGTGAACTAGATAAAGTTCACCTTGGAGGAGGTGAGAAAAAAATAGCCAAACATAAAAGCAAAGGAAAATTAACCGCTCGAGAACGTATTGCTTTCTTATTGGATAAGAATAAAAAACAAATTGAAATAGGTGCTTTTGTTGGGAATGGAATGTATGAGGAATATGGTGGCTGTCCTTCAGGCGGTGTTGTTATTGTTATAGGATACATTAAAGGAGTGCAATGCATCGTTGTCGCAAATGATGCAACAGTAAAGGCGGGTGCCTGGTTTCCTATTACGGCCAAAAAGAACCTAAGAGCCCAAGAAATTTCTATTGAGAACGACCTACCTATTGTCTACTTAGTAGACAGCGCAGGGGTTTTCTTACCTTTACAGGATGAAGTTTTCCCTGACAAGGAACACTTTGGAAGGATTTTCAGAAACAATGCTGTTATGTCATCAAAAGGAATCATCCAGATTGCTGCTATCATGGGCAGTTGTGTCGCGGGTGGAGCTTACCTTCCTATTATGTCAGATGAGGCGTTGATTGTAGATAAAACTGGCAGTATTTTTCTTGCAGGCTCCTATTTAGTAAAAGCCGCTGTGGGTGAAGATGTTGATAATGAGTCACTTGGAGGAGCATCAACACATTGCGAGGTTTCAGGTGTTACTGACTACAAATGCGCTGATGATAATGATTGCTTAACCCGAATAAAAAACATAATTGACAAAATCGGAGGAAACCCTAAAGCCGGTTATAACCGTAAAAAGTCAAATGAACCAAACTTCAGTATAGATGAAGTTTTTGGTATTTTACCTGCAACAAGAGAAAAACCTTATGATGTAAGAGATCTAATTAGCAGACTAGTAGATAATTCTGATTTTGAAGAATACAAAGAACTTTATGGTAAATCGATTGTAACTGGGTTGGCACGTATTGATGGATGGAGCGTAGGTATTGTTGCCAATCAGCGTATTTTGGTGAAAAACAAAAAAGGAGAAATGCAATTTGGTGGAGTTATATACTCAGACTCAGCTGATAAGGCCGCAAGATTTATTATGAATTGTAATCAAAAGAAAATTCCTCTGGTATTTTTTCAAGATGTAACTGGGTTTATGGTTGGCTCAAGATCAGAGCATGGCGGGATAATCAAGGATGGTGCTAAAATGGTAAATGCCATGAGTAATTCTGTTGTGCCTAAGTTTACCATTATAATTGGAAACTCATTTGGAGCCGGTAATTACGCCATGTGTGGAAAAGCATATGATCCTACACTTATTGCTTGTTGGCCTTCAGCACAAATTGCAGTAATGGGCGGTGCTCAAGCCGCTAAGGTTCTTTTACAAATTGAAGTAGCCACATTAAAGGCTAAAGGTCAAACAATTACTCCGAAAAAAGAAAAAGAACTATTGGATACAATGACTGCTAGATACAATACTCAAATGTCTCCTTATTATGCTGCTTCGAGATTGTGGGTTGATGCCATTATTGACCCAAGAGACACTAGAACATGGATATCAATGGGAATTGAAATGGCAAACAATAAGCCTCAAGAAAAACCTTACAATGTGGGTGTGATCCAGACTTAAAACTTTACAAGCTTTAGTATTTTTGTTTGATTCTCCATCTTTAATATCAAGAAATATAAGCCGGGTTTAAATTTCTGAGTATTTACAATCGAGGTACCCCTATTATAGTTAACATCAACCATTTGACCTTGCTGGTTAACTATTTTTATAGATTCTGGTTGCCCTTCAATTATTATTTGGTCGTTAAAAGGATTAGGATAGACTTTAAATGCATGATTGTAATAATCACTAAGACCTGACAAATCACCTTCAGTAACCTTTAATGTAGTTTTTGCAGCACCATCACCAGAGGTTTTGCCATTTTTATTTACTCCGTTACCACAGGTATAAAAGGTTAAGTCTCCCTTTCCTACCGCTGGTGCTTTCCAGCCAACTTCAAAAACATTTGTATTTGAAATACCATTGTGTTCTGCATAATTCCGTCCTTTAGCTGCAGCAAGTTTTACATTTGATCCAGGGTTGTTCCACCCTACAACTCCACTATTATCTATATCAGAAAGACATACAAGTTGAAATCCATAACCTGAAATACTTCCTGATGTACCGCTAATTTCAACCCTCAGCGTATACTCTTCTTCGGGTATATATTTAACAACTTCTTCGTTGGCAGCATTAAGCATTTTAAGGTCAATCTCAACTTGAATTGGCCCTCCATTATGACAATTTATGCAAGTATTTGAAGCATCACCTGGAGCCCCTGTATTTCCTTCGTTTTCTGCTGTCGCTCTACCGTTTGAACTTCCTACTACCAAAAAATAACAACAAGATACAATACATCCAACAAATATTTTAAAGACTTTATTTCTCATTTTAATCTATTGTAGGCAAATTAGAATTAAGAAGGGGTACCTTCTAGTTCTTCTGTATCCGAAGAGTCATCATTCGAATCCCCTTCAACATCATCTTTAATGATCATTTTCTTAATCATTACTTCAATAGGGAACAGCATTAAACCTAGAAGAACGTTTAAACCCACTTTGATAAAGGCTACGTTGCCCAAGAATCCTTCAATGTTATCTTCAACGTAGTTTATGCCGTACTCAAAAACAATAATTAAAGCAATGGTTGCCAAAACTGTTGAAACTCTTGACCCTCCCGTTTTACGACCATAAAATACTGCAGCTGTCAACATTACCACAATTACTATTACTTGTATTAAATAGAAGGTATAGCTTTGATAAAAAGGCGTTGTGATTGAAAAAACATATTCCGTAATCTTACTTTCAGTTTTATGACCATTTATCGCCTTTATCATTAAATTATAATCCCCAGGGTTTAGATTTGAATAATATACTTGTCTAAACTCACTCTGTCTCGACCATCCTGTATCTTTTCCAACTAACATATACTGGTAACGCACTTTATTAGAGTTATTTAGACTAACACCCGTATATTTAAAAGTTAGGTTGTTTTGCTCAGGCTTAAACTCACTGTCAAATGGAAATTCTGCAGGTTGTTGATCAACTTCTAGATCTTGCAAGGTTACAATCGGCTTAACTACATTCTCAAAATCAACAGAAGGGTTATATTTAACCGCCCCTAGAATACACCCAAACCAAACGTTATCATTTTCATCAGTACAAATTGAGTTGTAGTTTACTTCAAGACCTAAAAATCCTTCCGTTTTTCCATAATGCGTGAATTGTTCTGTTCGAGGATCGAATTTTTCAACACCATATGATGTACCAATCCAAATGTTATTTTTATCGTCAGCAACAAGCGCGTATGGCGACTCTGTTCTTAAAGTTGTATTTGCTGCTGAATAATTAGTGAATTCCGATCCATCGTATTTGTATAAACCACCTGTATAAGCGCCGAAATAAACATTTCCTAGTTTATCCGCAGTAACACATAGAATTAATGGCTTAACACCATCTTCTTCTCTAAAAACTTTAAACGATTCACCATTATACATTGTAAGGTAACCACCGCTACAAGCAAACCATAAGTTACCATGGGTGTCTTTGGCTATTTTCGATACTTGTGTTCCTCCTAATCCTTGTTCTTCACCATAAAAATCTAGGTTATAAGTTTTTTTATTCAGTCTTGCTGCCCCTAACCTAGTTCCTAACCATATATTGCCTTGATCATCCTCTTGAATGCAAAAAATAAAATCCTGAAGCACATTCTCAATGTTTACTTTTTGAAATCCGCCATCAGCCGACTGTTTAAAAAGCAACCCATCTGCTGTAGAATACCATAAGTTATCTTCTGAATCTTTAAATATATCAGTTACCCTTTTATCGTCAAGTCCTTGGATTTTTAAATCTTGAACTTTCAATTCATCATTATCAGTATTGGTTCCATTAATAAGCATGCTAACACCTTGATTTGTACCCAATACCATGTTACCTTTTCCGTTTGGACAAACAGAAAGAATCATGTTACTTTTTAAACCTATACTTTTATCATAAAGCAAGAAGTAATCAGACACATATTGATTGACACCAACATTTGTTCCTAACCAAACACTGTGTTCACGATCAAGAAAAATACAGTTGATATCGTAAAAGCTTAACCCTTGTCGAGTTCCATACGACTGAAAATATAGTTTTCCCCCTTTTAAAACAACTCTTAGAGCACCTTTATCATGTGTTCCTATCCATAAGTTTCCCTTTCCATCGGATTGAAGTGATGAAAGCTTATTACTAGTTAAACGGCCATCTGCATTGGTAAAATCAAATGTTATTTCAGAAATATTATTGTTTTGCATTAACAGTGGAATTTGATCTTGATTTAATTTGCTTAAACCTTGATCTGCAGTTGCTATCCAAATCTCTTCATTAAAAAACTCAATGTCCTTTATTTTGTTACTAGACAAACCATTGATATCATTTAAATGTATTGAAGGAACATCTTGCCCTTTTAAGTCATCGCCCTGAATCACATATACTCCATCATTTGCAGTACCGACCCATAAATTATTGAATTTATCTAGATAAAGGGTACTGATAAACTTGGCTTCGGTACTTTCAGTGAATAATACTTTTTCAACTACGTTTGTCTCAACGTTATAAATAAACAACCCTGAACCGTTTGTAGAAAAAACTATAATATTTTTTGCAGTATCTTCAACAAACTGGGTTATAGTTTGAAATTCATTATATCGTTCAATCGAAACATTTTCAATTTCATTGGTCTCTTTGCTCCATCTTGAAATTGAACCAGCCCGATGACCAATCCACATGTCACCATTTTTTGTTTTCAGCATTGCTGTTACCCAGTTTTCAGCAAGGCTATCTTTCGTTGTAAGATTATTAAAGTATACTCCATCATAAACTGAAATACCTGAAATAGTGCCCACCCAAAGCCTACCATAATCATCCTGCTCAAAAGCCTGAACTTGAGATTGTATCAATCCGTTTTCAACACCGTACTTAACAAAACTTACAACCTGTGCTGATAAAAATGTGTTTACAAGTAGAAATAAACTTATTACTAATATTCTAATCATGTGATATTAATTTTGTTCTAATTTGATATTGTAATTTCCCAAAACACTTAAATATTCTGTTTCGGTTACTTCTTCAGTCCCTATATAATAATAATCTACGAAGAACCAGTTTAGTTTATGTGTCATTTCTATTTTTTTGCCATCAGTAATTATTCTGTGAGAAAATTTCTGAAAAACACCTTGACCTGTCGGAGTATAATAAACTCTTAAGGGTCGGGTTGCATTAAAGGTGCTGTCAATTGGCACATTATCCACCACCAAACCTCTGCGAGTAAATAAATCTGCCAATATGTTGTTGAAATTTATAAATTCTTGCTGCTGCTCCTCAAGCTGCTCATTCGGAAGGTCAGGTTCAGGTAATTCAAGCTCAACAAATTCAAAATCATCTAGTTCTTCAGCACTAAGCTGAACATCTTGAATATCAATAACCACTTTTGACGTATCTACAGCAAACATTGACAATAAGAAATCTTGAGTACCAGCAGCTGTTGAAGCCAAACTAGCTTCTTTTTGCTTTTCTTCTCTGGTTGCAGCATCATCGTAAATTGCAGCTGAAAAATCATCTTCTTCAGGGATTTTAGCTAGAACCATTTTCGGTGGTTTCATTTTTCCTGCTGTTAATGTTCCTAGCTGTTTTGATTTGTCTTTAATTGTAACGATCTTCTTCGCAGCGTTTGCTTTCTTTAACTCAGCTAAACGTCTTTCTTTTTCTCTTTTAGGTTCAAATAGCACTTTTAAAAAGTTATCGTTTGCCATTGAATCATTAACAAAAGTGTTGTCTTGCACTGTGTAGTATACTTTTTGATTTGGCATGTTAAACACTTTGTTATCAATATCAGGTTCACTCTTTGGTACTAACGTAACGGCATTGATGTTTGCACTCATATCCTTTATTGAATCAACCAGCATCGTTGTGTTTAAATCAACAAATGTTGAGTAGTATCTGCTGCTTTCAAATTTCAGTAAAGCTGTTTTTTGAAACTTACCTTTGAATTCATAAACACCTCTTCTATTGGTTTCTATAGAATCAACTTTTTCTCCGTCCTCCACTAAATAAACCATAACACCTTTAAGTCGTCTGTCTGTTAAATCTTTAGCATATCCAATAATACTTAATCGTTTTGTGGAGAGCTCGGCTAACTTAGCGGTTCTATCAATTTCAGCATAAAAATAATTAATAACAGAACTATCAACCGAAATACTACTAGCACTAGCGTTGTAATCAAGTTTACTAGCAGGGTTTTGAAAAATCAATGGATCGTAGTCATCAATCTTACTAAAAACCTTTACAGGATCTGTGGAAACGGTATCAAGTTTCCCCTCACCAGGCGCTACAGTAGTTAACTCAACAAATGATGTATAAAAACCTTCACCTTCAAAACTGAATGAATAGTTTTCATTAAAATCTACTTCAGCAGTAAACTTACCATCACGATCCACCTCCATGGTATCAACAACTTCCTCGCCTAACTTTAAAAATATGTTCAATTCTTTATGTTTTCTTTTTGAATATCCTTCAACTTGCAAATTCAAAACCAAAATTTTAGGAAGCATATCTTCTTCACTTTGTTTAAGAATATCACCAAATGCAGCTTGCACTTGCAGGTCATTAGCAAATTCAATTCTTTTAGTAACCAGCGTATCGTGGTAAACTTTATTAAAAAGCATTTTAAATGCAAATGGGTTCATTCCAGACTCCTTACTAAACATAGATACGTCTGACTCTTGCTCTGCTACTCTGGTTCTATCTTCTTCCGGAATATGCGTATCAAATTCAAATTGCATGTTAAAGAAACCTTTACGTTTAACTTCAATTCGATATGTTTTCTCGTAATTCAACGAAATATTATATTGCCCTTTTTTATTGGTAGTTACACTGTGAACTTCAACTGGACCAACAAACACTTTAAAAGTAGCACTATCCAACTCTCTTCCTTCTTGAACATCTTCAACCATCCCTTTAAGCGCTACATATTTATATTCAACAGGATATTCTTCATTGGCCAGTTCAACAATAGGAGTATTAGTTTCGATTACTTTATCTAAACTTTTTTCAAACTTTTCTATTACGTCTTGATCTGCCGTAAAATTGTTTGTTGAATCTTGGTATTCTAAATAGGCTACTGGTTCATCAAAAGTCTTTTCATCAACATAGGCATCATTCAATAAGTACATCGTTATTTCAGGAGCCTCTAATTCAATTTTCTTAAATTCTTTGCTCTCGCGCTCCGTGTTTAATTCTACTATGTTCTTATGGTATAACTCGTTCGAAAACTCTAAGTACATATCTTTGTCAAAAGGAGCCTTTAGAATATACGATCCGTTCTTTTTTGTTTCCATATACGCCAATTCTTCATCACCATCTTTAAGTCTAACCTGAATGGCCTTTAATGGTGAACCTGCTGAATCAACCACATTTCCATAAACTTCAATAGGTAGTTTTTTAGATTCGTCTAGAACCGTTTGAAACGTATCGATTGCCGCAGTATTATATGTTATCTTGGCAGAATCTTCATTAAATTTAAATTGAGTAACAGGTAAATCAAACGCTTTTGGATTGATGTATTCGGTAGACTTTGAAATAATTTTAATCACTGGACTAAATTCAAAATCTGAAGCTGAAAAATTTGAGGGAGCCTTGGTGTCAAGCTCAATATAAGAAGGGTAGTAACCATCAACCTCTAATTCCACCGTGGCTTTTTTATCATAAAACAGCTTAAATTCAAAAGCTCCAGTTGAGTCAATCTCAACAGACTCAACAACTTTTTCATCCACAATAATATTCGCTTTCCCTTTTTTAACAGGAATTGAATCATTAGCAGATAAGCTTGCTTTTATATAAACTTTGGGATCCTCATTTGATTCAGCAATGAATTCATCAAGAGAGGATGCATCTACATCAAAAAAGTCATCAATTGGAAAATAAACAATTCTGGTAAACGGTTTTCTAAAAACACTAAGGTTAATATTTTTTACTGTATCGCTTAACAAGTTCAAATACGGAGAAATCGTATAGTTTTTATCGCTTTTAGGTAAGGGGATTCTAGAATCAATTTGAATGTGCATTGATACATAGCCTTTTGCATCAAAATGAAGCGTTTGAGTCTTTTGGTAATCTACCTCTAAACTGAATTTACCCACAGCATTGGTTGAAGTCTTAGAAACTTCTTTTCCGAATTCTTTAAGCGTTACAGTAATTTCTTCGTCTATGAATTCACCATCTGGGTCTTTAACAACACCCTTAATTTTAAGTTTCCCTTCGTTCTCATATGATGACAAAAGGACAGATACCATGCTTACTAAGCACAATAAAAATACACTCTTTACAAATTTTTTATACATGATTTTCTTTCTGCTCCGAATTAACCTTTTCAAAAATAGAAAAATGACTTAACTAATTACAATAATACTTGGAAATCGACTTTATTTCATTTCCCAAATCTCTTTATCTTTAGGTTTTGGCGCATTTGCCTTTTTAATCTTCCAAAATTCTTTCTCAATATCACTAGAGGGGCGCGCTGCATTTAATTTTATAATTTCACCGTCAGGACCCATCAACACATATTTTGGAATCAACATTATTCTGTAATCTTCTTTTAATTTATCAAGATTTGACGCTCGCCCAAAAACCCAATCATATGTCATCTTTGAGGTGAATTTTTGAAACTTTTTGTTTGACTCGTCAATAGAAATTGAAAGTATTTCAACTTGTTCCTTATAAGTTTCATTAAGGGCTTTAGTCAACCTCATTTCGTTAATGCAGGGCGTACACCAGGTTGCCCAAAAATCTATATATACATATTTACCTCTATAGTCAGAAATTTTCTTTAGTTCACCATTTGGTAACTTAAACTCAAACTCTGGAGCAATACTTCCATTTTCAAGCAGATTCCATTTATTGAGAATATTTTTCACAATACTTTGAACATCCGGATACAAGCTCCTAACTTTCATTTTCTTCAAAACGGACTCAATTGCAGCTCTGTTGTACGTAGCATCTTGATACATATCATACAGCTCCGTCACCAAAACCATTTCCTTTTGTTTATCAGTACATTGCTTTAAAAATTTATTGGTGTTCAGCACCGACAAAAGTGAATCAGGGTTTTGATGAACATTAACAGAACTTTCTAATTTCAATTGAAGTGAAGTAACAGCAAAGAATCTTCTATATCCACTAAAGAAATCCTTAAAAAACTTAACATACTCAGGATGAGCTATTTTTGGAGTAACATTTACAACATATTCATCCATCATTTTTTGTCTGGAATAATTGGTAGTTAATTGTAATTGGGCAATAACAAAGTGATAATAAGTCCTTATAAAAGCGCTCTGCTCGGTAGTTGTTTTAGTCTCAATATTTAGTTTAAACGCAGCAACAACATTCTCTGCTGTCTTACGAACAAATAACTGAGCATTTTCGGTAATTAAATTATCCACCGAATAATTAAACTCTTCAAGTTTTTCATTAATTCTATTCTGTCCATCTTTAATTATGATAGGATTAACTGTTTTCCGTTTACTTAAAACCCTAGATGCCTCACCGTTATATGGAGGGAATTCAACTTTATAAGTCTCATTTGGTTCAACAAAAAAGGTGTAATAAACATGATTAATCTTAAAAGTAACTTGCTGACTTTCTTCTAGATTAAGGTTTAGTTCAAAACATAAAGAATCATTCAATTTAACTACATTTATAACTGTATCGGTGTAGGTAAAATAATCGGTTAAAAATACCTCAACATACTCGTTGTTACTACCGTACAAAACTTGTCCTACAATGGTTTGTGCGTAAGAATTTAAAGAGGTTAAAATAAAAGTAACGAATATTAAAAGTCTCATTCTATTTTGTAATCCAATGGGGTAAACTGATTTATGTTTCCGCCATTTTTGTAAATATCTCGAACAATTGTCGAACTTATAGCAGAAAGGGCTGGACTCGTCAAAAAGAATACCGTTTCTATTTCATCCTGCAACGCTTTGTTCATTTGACCAATATTTCTTTCGTATTCGAAATCGGTTGAGTTTCGCAATCCACGCAAGATATAAGGAGCATTTATGGACAAACAATAATCAACGGTGAGGCCTTCATATACTTGAACCGAAATTTTTGGATTGTTCTCGAACAAACCTTGAATAGACTTTTTTCTTGATTCTAAATCGAATAAATATTTCTTTTTTGAGTTGTGTCCAATAGCCACAACAATTTCATCAAACAAGGGTAATGCTCTGCTTACGATATCAAAATGACCATTGGTAAAAGGGTCAAACGACCCAGGAAATACAGCTTTTCTCATGATTAATCACTATTTGCGAAAAAAAGAAAAATTTACGTTTCCGTATTTTCTCGTTTCTACAAAATTAATGTGTTCTGAAAAGATATCACGTTTTGAGTGCTCAAGTATTAACAAACCATTTTTATTAAGTATGGTTTCATTCTTTAAGATCAAAGTTGGAATATCCTTTAGTTTAGGATTGTCGTATGGTGGATCTGCAAAAATAAAATCAAAACCAACCTTGCAATTCGGAACAAAACTGAATACGTTTTTTCTTAGCACCGTCCAATCAGATTCAAAACTACGGCTCAGTTGACGTAAATGTTTTATGCAATTTTGGTGAAAATCGACAGACACCAAACTGCTTGCTCCTCTTGATAAAAACTCTAAACCAATTAACCCAGTACCTGCGAATAAATCAAGAACCGATCTACCTTCAAAATGATAACTGTTGTTTAGTACATTAAAAAGAGCTTCTCTGGCAAAATCTGTGGTTGGTCGGGCTGGTAAATTTTTAGCAACCTGTATTGAACGACCTTTAAATTCTCCTCCTATTATACGCACAAGAATGCATTTTCTGTTGTGAAATATTCATTTGATTTTAGAGCTTGTAAAGCCTCATCTCTGCCTACAAAAGAAGTAAGCGGCAACCGTTCAACTGCATTAAAGTATTCTGCAATTTTATCATTAAGTTGCTCGTCTACTTTATTGCCAAGTAAAGAAACCTTGCTGCTCTTAGCATTCAATCCTAATTGTTCTAACGAAAAAAGCAGGTAATAAACTACATCTTCAGATGTTTTAAAGTAAAACGAATTTGCAAATACAAATTTCGATTTAATAAAAACTACCACATCAAAAAAAGTGTCGGTTAGATTTACAAAAACCTGATTTGAAATATTGAATCTTGTTAGTAAAGAAAAACCTTCAATTAACACGTTGTGATGATGCGTAACTGTTCCTTTACTGTAATAATGATGTAAATAATCAATAATTTCAGGATCATACTGAAACACATTAATTGCTTTTACGCTTTCAATTATTTTGTGGCTTGTCTTTAAATTTTGATTGTAATAACTTGATGCTTTTAGATAAGAATCGGCATTACCAATCTCAAAAAAAGGACTTGGAATAAAGGTGAAATGCCTGTTTCTTATAACAAAAACAACTTGGGCAAAATCCAATTTAAACAAATCATTGGTTTTGAAAATACTTTTGATTTGGAGTAGAACACTGCTCTTTAACTTATCAAAAACAAATGCGGCAAAACCAATAAGCTTAGCAGTACTTTTATCTAAAATAGATACTGTTAGTGAATCATCTGATACTTGTAATTGCAACAAGCAATGACCTGCAGTTTGTTGACTAAAGTTATTCTGGACTAAAAAAATATTCGCACTTCTCTCAGTACTTAAAGAAACCGAAGAGATATTACTCACCCCAGTTTCCACTTGTTGTAGGATTTATCATTGACCCAACTCTCAGGTCTTTATCCATCTTAATCATTCGCTTATTTAAGCCAACTAGAACTTTCTCTCTTGGCGCGGTAATTTCAAAAACCTGAACCAACAAATTGTTCCTTTGGATTTGTCCAGCTTGAATATCAAAAATTTCACCCCCTGAAAAAGGAATATACTTGAGAGAATCAATATTCAAACTATATCTTTCATCTCTGTCCTTGGTGTAAAATTTACTAAAAACACTTCCTAATGCAGGCTCATAAATAGTATCTCTTATAACAATACCTTTCTCAATTGCCTGTTCCTCGGTTAAGCTATCTGGAACAAAACCTACTGCTTTAATAACTGTTATTGAATCATTTTTCAAAAAGCTAATTAATGTCTCAAAATCAGAAGCATACACGTTACGTGCGCTTTTAAAACCAATTTGAGCTTGTCTGATGTCTTTTAATTGTTGAATTACTTTATCGTTTCTTTCAACCTTTTGAGTTCTAAATTCGATAGGGTCTTTTATGGATTTAAAATTTAAGGCTGATAAAACCACCCCAAATACTATTAAAACAGCTATTACTCTACTTCGTACGCTTTTGGTGAACATATTCAAACCGCCTAATCCAGCGACTATTCCTCCGATAAAAATTGCTCCTGCGGCCATTAAAAACCATGAGTTTTGATTTCCAACAAAACCAAAGATTAAAAATGCAAGACCCGCAACTGTAATAAAAATTGATGTTCCAACTTTAGAAAAGCTTAATTCCATGTTTTTTAAATATAATTTTAATTTACAAGCATTGCAAATCTAAAAAAAATTCGGCTGAATTTTTAAGTGAAATAATATTTGAAGTTTGTCATTTAGTTGACTGTTGTAAAATAGATTTGTACGGTGAGTTTATATTCTATTTTCAGTTCAAAATTTACCCCAACGGCCGACCAAAAAGAAGCGTTGTATTTACTTGAAGAATTTGCCCTTTCTCCAACTCAAAACATTTTTATACTAAAAGGATTTGCCGGCACAGGAAAAACTACCATTGTTGACAGTCTAGTTCAATTTTTAACCAAGAATGAAAGAGAATATTATCTACTAGCACCAACAGGTAAAGCAGCAAAAGTTATTCAAAAATACACTCGAAAGTTTGCATCAACCATTCATCGTAAAATTTATCAGGCGCATAATATAGGTAGCTATCAAAATTTTAAATTATTCGAAAACAAAAGCCAAGGTGGGGTTTTTATTGTTGATGAAGCATCAATGATTAGCTCAGAGGAGCCAGGTTTCATGGGGAACCCTTTAATTGAAGATTTTCTTGAATATGTTTTTATGGGGCAAGATTGCAAGATTATTTTCATTGGCGATGTTGCTCAATTACCACCTGTCAATGAATTGTTTTCAGCAGCCCTCGACCCAAATTTTATGGGCGACTTAATAGGTCAACGAATAAAACACATTCAGTTAACACAGGTTATAAGGCAAGCCCAAGATTCAGGCATATTGTTTAATGCCACTCTAATCCGAAGCAATATTGAAAGTAATATTGGGCAGTTTCCAGATTTCAATTTTGATTCTTTTAACGACATTAAAGTAATTACGGGGCAAGAAGTTCATGAAAAACTTGAAGAAGCATACCAAGAATTTGGAGTAGAAGAAACCGTTGTTTTAACTCGATCTAACAAGACGGCAAACTTGTATAACAATCAAATAAGAAACAGAGTTTTTCAGCATGATGAACCAATTACTGGTGGTGAACTTTTAATGGTAGTTAAAAACAATTATTACTGGACCAAAGACTATGATGGAATTGGTTTTATTGCCAACGGTGACACTATTGAGATTAACCGTATTCAAAATGAAGAAGGAATTTACAATCAAGAATTTCTGAACGTTCAATGCAGTTTAAAAGACCACTACAACAATCCTGAAATTGATTTAAAGCTCATTAAAGCTGCATTAAATGGTGTAACTGCATCCATGTCGAAACAAGAAATGGATGCCTTCATTTTAACCATTAAAGAAGATATTCCTGAAGAAAGCAGTAGGCGGAAAATTTGGGAGTACATTAAATCAACCCCACATTTTAATGCAATTCAAGTTAAATATGCCTACGCAATAACAGGCCACAAAGCTCAAGGCGGACAATGGGATTGTGTTTTTATTGATCAAAGTTTTTTCAAAAAAGAGTGGCTTACTGTAGATTATTTAAGGTGGCTTTACACTTGTTTTACAAGAGCTAAAAAGAAACTCTATTTGGTAAATTTCAAGTTTGACTTCGATAAAAAGCCGGAATTCTAAATTGATTAATATTTTTGAAAAAAGATTAAACTTTGATAGGTAAACTCATAGCAAAAGGAATTTTTAAAATTAGTGGTTGGAAAACTTCAGGTGGTATTCCTCCGGAAGTTAATCAGTGTATTGCCATTGGAGCACCTCACACATCAAATTGGGATTTTATATTTACCGTTTGCGCTCTTACTATTTTCGGCTACCCTGCAAAGATTTTAATTAAAGATGTGTTTTTCAAAAACCCCTTAATTGGATGGTTTTTCAGGGCAACAGGAGGAATTCCCGTTGATCGTTCTAAAAAAAACAACCTCACTGGCGAACTCAAAAAAATGATTGAAAGCGGCAAACCCATTTACATTCTGTTTTCGCCAGAAGGAACGCGTAAAAGGGTTCAAAAATGGAAATCAGGATTTTATCATGTTGCCTTAGATTGCAACTTACCCATTGCTATGGGATTTTTAGATTACCCTAACAAACGAGCTGGATTTAAACACCTGTTTTATCCTACAGGAAACAAACAAGTGGATTTTGAAGCCATGGCCAAATTTTATACACCAGATATGGCGGCAAATCCTCTATTGTATAATGATAAATTTTATCTGAAGGATTAATTCAAAACCTTAACCGTCATTTTGATGTCTTTCTTAGGCCAGTCGCCTTCGTCAGTGTCAACTTTAGCGATGGCGTCAACAACATCCATTCCTTCCAAAACCTCACCTATAACAGTATGTTCAGCATCTAAACTTGGGGAACCACCAAATTTCATATAAAAGTCAGCCTGATCACCAGGAATAATTTGATCTTCCATTTGTCTTAAATACTTAATCCCTTCTGGTTTTATTTTACCACGTTGAACGATATAAAAAGTATATGGTGATGAAAGTTTATCAGGATTATCAGAATAGTTACGTGCCATTGCCACAGCTCCTCTTTTGTGGTAAAGCTCAGTAAAAAACTCAGGTTTCATTTTAAAATTACCAATCTTAGCTTTCAAATTTTGGGTATCCCAATTATCCGAATTACCTCCTTGCACCACAAAATCGTCAATAACACGATAAAACACGGTAGTGTTAAAATACCCCATCTTAGCCAAGTAAATAAAGCTTGCGCGATGCATTTTGGGTTGCTTGTATAACCTGATTTTAATATTACCCATTTCGGTTTCAATCAGCAAATCAGTCTCTTTGTTTTCGTTGCCGTATTTCAGCAGAATGTCTTCATAATTCTTGTTGGATAATGTTGGCAAAAACGATGGTTGTTTAACTACAGGTTTCTGCTTTAATAAACGTTTAGACGCTTGCTCTACCATCGCTTCAGTTTTAATTTTCTTTTTTGATCCTGAATCAGAACATCCAACAAAAAACAGAAGGCAAAATAGCACTAAGAAATTACGCATTTCGAACAATTGATTTTAACTTAATGTAAATGGGGAAACCTCTAAACGACATCCAGAGAATAAACGAAACCCAAATCCCGATTAATCCTGGTGTAAATGTATGAAACATGGCTACACTTGGAATAAACATCAAAAACGTTGCTCCAAGTAATAAATTTCTTAGAAAAGCTGTTTTTCCCAGACCTTTAAAAATGCCATCTAAGGTAAACGCAATCGCGTTGATTGGCTGTGATATAATAATTAACCAAAAAGAGGTCGTGAATATTTCTAGCACCAATTCATCATCTGTAAAAAAGCTGCCAATTAATTTGTAACCCAATGCATAAGTTAACCCGAGTAATGCCCCAATAAAAACGTTTATCTTTAATAACTTGTGAGTTACCTTCAATAACAAATTGAAATTATTCCTTCCTGACAATTTACCTGCAAGCGCATTTCCTGCATTAGAATAACCATCAATAAAAAAGGAGGAGAACAACCAAATATTTACCCCTATGGTGAATGCTGCGACATGCTCATCACTCAATGAAGTAGCCAAGCTTGTACCAGCATAAAACGCAATATTCAGTGCAATTGCCCTTATAAATAAATCGAAACTCATTTTAAGCAACGATTTAATTTTAGGATGAATTTTTACTACTTGGATAAGTTGAAAGTCCGTTTTCTTGTACAAGTATCGGACTGCTAGCGCCAACATAATGAATTGTGAAACAACACTCGCCCAAGCTGCTCCTTCAACACCAAATGAAGGTACAATTCCTTCTATCCCGAACACCAGAATGATATCTAAAACAACATTAACTGTTGCTCCTACAAAACTTATAATCATTGCCCATGATGTATTCTGTAGACCTCTAAACACTCCGAAAATTCCGAATACTAATAAGCCAATTGGTAAACCAAATGCTCTAATATGAAAATAGCTGTTTGCTACATTTAATAAATCGCCTTGAGCGTTGTACAATTTAAAAATAGGGACACTTAGAAGGAGAGCAAAAATCATAACACTTGCGCCGAGTATGAAATTCATGATTAAAGCCTGAGGAATAAACGATTTTAAACTTTTTAGGTTGTTTGCGCCAACTGCTTTTGAAACAATGGCAGAAATAGCGCTTTTTGTTTGAGCTAGCACCCACATTATTAAAGTAAACAAGGATGCCCCTACTCCAACCCCTCCAAGTTCGGTTGCACCTAATTGGCCTATAACTGCAGTATCTACTAGCGAGATTACCGGCTCCGCAATTCCTGCAATTATTGCAGGTAAAGCCAATCGATTAATTTCTTTCCAGTTTATGTTGTCAATTGAATTACTCAATCTCTAAATCAAGCTTGCTTTTTAAATCCAAAAGCTTTGGGTTTTTTTCAGCTAATCGGGCAAAGCGATCGCGGTTGGTATACAATTGAATTTTGTCAGTATTAACGTCTACCATCCAGCTCAGTGTAAGTTTAAAATTGTTCAATTTATTTCTCACAAAACCTATAAGATCTGGTTTCCGATTCAACCATTCTTTTTCTTCGGTTGCATTTTTAAGCACAAAATTAATCTCCCAAGTTGTTTCGTCTAAATTCAGCTCTACAACTGACATAGCACTGTAGAAAAAACCAATATCATTATTAGCTTTGAGCTCATCTAGATACAGGCTCCAAACAAATTTTAATCCGTCCAGATCAAAAGGAGTCGCTGGCCCTTTTGTAGATTCTGCATCGCTTTCTTCAACTGTTTTTTTAACTTCTTCTTCCTTTTTTTGTGTATCCAAAAGATTCCCTAAACCAAGCGAAGCATCTGACACATCAAATATTCCCTTTTTTGATTCTGTAGAAAAAATATTGGTCTTTGAAGCTGCAAGTTTTTCAATTTTCACCTCAACGAGTTTCTTAACTTCAGGCTCTGAAACTATCTGTTCTTCAACAAGGGCAACCTTTTCTGGTGCTTTATATGGTTTAGTGAGGGTGCTTTTCAGCTGTGGTGGTTCAGGTTTTTTAACTGATGCAGCAACCGAAATTATTTTAAATGTGTCTTTTTTTTTTCAGCACTTTTTAGTCCTGTATCAGCAATCGAGCACATTTTTATGAGCGCAAACTCAACCAACAGCCGTTGGTTTTTTGCCTGCTTGTAATTCACATCGCAGTCGGAGCAAATTTCAATAAACTTTAAAAGCGATTTTTCATCCGACTTAACGGCCTGCTGAAAATATTGCTCTTTAACATTGTCAGCTACTTCAAGTAACTTTAAAGTTGATTTATCTCTACAAACAAGTAGGTCACGGAAGTGAGCTGCTAAGCCAACAATAAAATTGTGGCCATCAAATCCTTTGTATAAAACATCATCAAACGCAAGTAAAACGGTACTTATGTCTTGGGTAAATAGTGCTTCTGATATTTTAAAATAATAATCGTAATCCAAAACATTCAAGTTTTCAATTACATCTTGATAGGTTACTGTCTTTCCGCAAAAACTTACCACTTGATCGAAAATTGAAAGTGCATCACGCAAAGCACCATCGGCTTTTTGACCAATAATGTGAAGTGCATTTTCATCAATCGTAACGCCTTCATTTGAGGCGATTTCTGTTAAGTGAGTTACAACATCTTTTACCACAATTCTTTTAAAATCAAAAATTTGACATCTTGATAAAATAGTTGGTAATATTTTATGCTTTTCGGTTGTCGCTAATATAAAAATTGCGTGCGCAGGTGGTTCTTCAAGAGTTTTTAGAAACGCATTAAACGCCGCTTGTGATAACATATGAACCTCATCAATAATATAAACCTTGTATTTTCCTACTTGAGGTGGGAACCGCACTTGCTCAGTTAGAGAACGGATATCGTCAACCGAGTTGTTTGAAGCTGCATCTAATTCAAAGATGTTAAACGAAAAATCTTCGCCCTCTTCTAAATCTTCTTTGCCCTCTTCTAAGTTTATAGTTTTAGCTAAAATTCTAGCACAGGTTGTTTTCCCAACTCCTCTTGGCCCACAAAACAAAAATGCTTGCGCAAGATGGTTGTTCTTAATGGCGTTCTCTAAGGTGCGGGTAATTGCCTCTTGGCCAACTACATCTTTAAAGAGCTGAGGGCGATACTTACGTGCAGAAACAACAAAATTTTCCATAATCTGAAAGGCAAATATATTGAAACAGGAAACCTTTAAGCAGTAATTATCCTTAAAATGAAATTTGATTTATTAACAACTTTGAATGCTGATGTTATATATTAATGAATTTCAAACCTTTATCAATTTTCATTTCCTTAGAATAAGTCTTAAAAATCTACACACCGCAGGTATTGCTCCAAGTGAAAATAATTACTATTTTTGCCGACCATTTTAAAAACATTAAAATTAACAAAACATGAATCAATACGAAACTGTTTTCATTTTAACTCCCGTTTTGTCTGATGTTCAGACAAAGGAAGCAGTAAAAGGGTACGAAACTGTACTCAAAAACTACGGTGCTAAATTGGTACACCAAGAGCACTGGGGATTAAGAAAATTAGCCTACCCTATTCAAAAGAAAAGCACAGGCTTTTATCAATTATTCGAATTTGAAGCTCCTACTGACGCGATTAAAAAAATCGAAGTAGAAATGAGACGTGATGAGAAAATCATGCGTTTTCTAACTACTAGATTAGACAAAAACGCTGGCGCTTGGGCTTTAAAGAGAAGAACTCAAGAAGGTGGTCCAAAGACTCCTAAAGAAATTATTTAATCCTCAAAAAGAAAAGAAATGGCTGAAGATATTAGATACCTCACCCCGATAAACATCGAGATTAAAAAAGATAAATACTGCAGATTTAAGAAAAGTGGTATTAAACATATAGATCATAAAGACCCTGAATTCTTATTAAAGTTCATTAACGAACAAGGTAAATTGTTACCAAGAAGAATTACTGGTACATCATTAAAGTTTCAACGTAAAGTTGCCGTTGCTGTTAAAAGAGCACGTCAACTAGCATTGTTGCCATTTGTTGCTGATCAATTAAAATAAGGAGAATCAAGGCATGAAAGTTATATTAAGAAAAAGCGTAGACAACTTAGGTTACAAAAATGATTTAGTATCTGTTAAAGATGGATATGCTAGAAACTTTTTGATTCCTAAAGGAATGGCAATTTATCCTACTTCAGGCAATTTAAAAATGCGTGAAGAAACTTTGAAACAAAGCGCTCATAAAGAGGCTAAAGTTGCTGCTGAGGCAGAGAAAATGGTTGAAGAATTGAAATCAATGGTAATAAAAGTTGGTGCTAAAGTTGGCGAAAACGGCAAAATATTTGGTTCGGTCAACACATTACAATTAGCTGATGAATTGCAAAAATCAGGTGTTGCTGTTGAAAGAAAAAATATTAGTATTAAAGAAGAACCGATTAAACAAATTGGAACTTATACTGCTACTATTAAATTACACAGAAACATCGAACAAACAATCACTTTTGAAGTAGTTGAAGACTAAGTTTTTCAATCAACCACATAGTGCTAATAGGATTGTTATTAGCTGTTAAAGTTTGAACAAGATTTAAATCCTGAGTTAGAAAAGCTCAGGATTTTTTTTACTCTATTCTAGCGTAATTGTTGGCATTTCAAGGCAACTCAATGGTATTTTGAGAGTAGCTCGACGTTCTTTGAACTTCCGAAATCAACTTTGACTAAAACCTCAACCTTGTTCACCTTAAATTCAATAAACTCAAGGCTAATAAATTTAATCATACCTCAATGCCTCTACCGGGTCTAATTTCGCTGCCTTTTGAGCCGGATAAAACCCTGCTAATACTCCTGTTATTAAACATAGTGTTACGCCAAGAAAAATCCAAACCCAAGGTATAATAAAGTTGGTTCCTATCAATGCTGCTATTACATTGCCTATGATAATTCCAAGTACAATCCCCACCAAACCTCCAAATTGACAAATAACAATCGCTTCTATTAAAAATTGAGATCTAATAGTTGACATTTTAGCTCCTACGGCTTTCCTGGTTCCAATTTCTTTTGTTCTTTCTGTTACTGAAACTAACATAATATTCATTAGCCCAATTGCTGCGCCAAGCAAGGTTATCAAACCAATTACTGTTGCAGCAACCGTAACGTATTGTAAGTTTTCAATTAAAATAGACGCAAGGTTATCGCTTCGGCGAACTCTAAAACTATCTTCTTCATCTAACTCATCTCCTCTTAATGCCCGTAACAATCCGGTTGCTTCACTAATTGCAGGATTCAAATCTTCTGGGCGCTTAGCTATAATGCTGATACCGTATGATGCATCAGGTAAAGGAAATTGTTGCCTTGCAACACTTATTGGCATCAAGCAATTTCTATCTCCACCAAAACCTGATGCGTTGCCCTTTTCTTTCAATATTCCAATTACCTTATACTTACCTCCGGCAATGCTTATAATCTTGTCAACTGCTGATTCATTTACAAACAGGGTTTTAGCCAATTCTTTTCCAAGCAGCACTACTCTGCTGTTTGCCCTCACATCGTTTTCGGTAATATTTCTACCAAACTCAATACGGTAACCAGAAGTCGAAAGGTAGAATTGATCTACTGCTTGTATCGAAATATTTGGGTTACTTTTTTTGCTTTTGTACTTTACTGTTGAGTTAAAACTCACCTGATCCGAAATCGAAACTGTTGATGGGAAATTGTACAGTTTCTTAAAATCTAGTACTTCACGGTACGAAATTGATTCAAATTTTTTATCATCATCCCCATCGCTTCTTCGTTTCTTTAAAATGGTAAACGTATTTGCTCCCATGCTGGTAAATTCATCTGTAATAGACGATTTAATTGCATCTATTGAAGTTAATATCCCTACCAATGCAGTGATGCCAATTGCAATTATGAGCATGGATAAAATCGCCCTCAACATCTGGCTTTTAATTGCTGAAAGGGCAATCAATATATTTTGCTTGGTTAAAGATTTTTTATTTGCCATATTGAATTAAATCAGAACTTGATTGTTAGTTCAAATTTATCTAATAAATTAACTTCTTGTCAATCCTGATTACGAACGGCAACAACTAATGATAAAGCTCAATTATCAAATTCAAAGGATAGTTTACCGAAAACAAACTATGGCTTAATAGAAACCAAAATTCATAACAATTTAGTACTTTCGCGGTACTTGTAAAACACTTTAAAATCAATTTTATGGCATTTGATATTGACATGATAAAAGCAGTTTATGAAAGATATCCGGAACGGGTAGCTGCTGCAAGAAAAACAGTTAACAAACCTCTTACTCTTGCTGAAAAAATCCTTTACACTCACTTATGGGAAGGTGATGCTTCAGATAGTTATGAAAGAGGTAAATCATATGTTGATTTTGCCCCAGATAGAGTTGCTATGCAAGATGCAACGGCACAAATGGCATTGCTTCAATTTATGCAAGCTGGAAAGAAAAAGGTAGCAGTGCCTTCAACGGCTCATGCTGACCACTTAATTCAAGCCAGAATAGGTGCTGATGCAGATTTACAAGAATCATTAAACAAGAATAATGAAGTATTTAACTTCTTAAGTTCTGTTTGTGAAAAATATGGCATTGGATTCTGGAAGCCAGGTTCAGGTATTATTCACCAAGTGGTTTTAGAGAATTATGCATTTCCTGGAGGAATGATGATTGGAACTGACTCGCACACTGTAAATGCTGGCGGACTAGGGATGGTTGCTATTGGTGTTGGTGGAGCTGATGCAGTGGATGTAATGGCAGGTATGGCTTGGGAACTTAAGTTTCCTAAGTTAATTGGTGTCAAGTTAACAGGCCGTTTAAACGGATGGACTTCAGCCAAGGACATTATACTAAAAGTTGCAGGTATCCTTACAGTAAAAGGTGGAACAGGTGCTATCGTTGAGTATTTTGGCGACGGAGCTAAGAACCTTTCTTGTACTGGAAAAGGCACCATCTGTAATATGGGTGCTGAAATTGGCGCTACTACTTCTACTTTTGGCTATGATGATTCAATGCGTCGTTACTTAAAAGCTACTGGTAGAGCTGATGTTGTAGCTTTGGCTGATACTGTGGCTGATCACTTAACTGGAGATGATGAAGTTTATGCTAATCCTGAAAAGTATTTCGATCAAGTAATTGAAATTAATTTAGATACATTAAGTCCGCACATTAACGGGCCGTTCACACCAGACTTGGCTACTCCTGTAGCAGAGATGAAAGCAAAAGCTGCTGAAAACAACTGGCCAACAGATATTGAATGGGCATTGATTGGTTCTTGTACCAACTCGTCTTACGAAGATTTAACACGTGCAGCTTCTATCGTAGATGATGCATTTAATAAAGGTGTTAAGCCAGTTTCTAAATTAGGGATTAATCCAGGTTCTGAGCAGGTTCGTTTTACTGCTGAGCGCGATGGTTTATTTGATACTTTCAAGAAATTCCCTTCTGTAACGATATTCACAAATGCTTGTGGGCCTTGTATTGGACAGTGGGACAGAGCAGGTGCTGACAAACAAGAGAAAAATTCTATCGTTCATTCGTTTAATAGAAACTTCTCTAAACGTGCTGATGGAAATCCAAATACACATGCTTTTGTTACTTCTCCTGAGATGGTCGCTGCTATAGCTATTAGTGGTCGATTAGACTTCAATCCAATTACAGATAAGTTAATAAATGAGAAAGGCGAAGAAGTAATGTTGTTTGAGCCAAAAGGCATGGAATTACCTGTAAAAGGTTTTGCAGTAGAAAATAACGGATTCCAAGCTCCTTCTGAAGATGGCAGCGCAGTAGTTATAAATGTTGCTCCAGATTCTAGTCGCTTGCAATTATTAGAGCCGTTCCCAGCTTGGGATAAAAATAATATTACCGGTGCTAAACTTCTAATTAAGGCTTACGGAAAATGTACTACCGATCATATTTCAATGGCGGGCCCTTGGTTAAAATACAGAGGTCATTTAGATAACATCTCAAACAACTGTTTGATTGGAGCTGTAAATGCTTTTGGCATGAACACCAATGAAGTAACCAATCAGTTAACTGGAGCTAAATGTGAAGTACCTGCCACTGGAAGAGCTTACAGAGCTGCTGGTGTTCCAAGTATTGTTGTTGGTGATCATAATTATGGTGAAGGTTCATCGCGCGAGCATGCTGCAATGGAACCACGTCATTTAGGTGTTGCAGCGGTGATTGTTAAATCGTTTGCTAGAATACACGAAACCAACCTTAAAAAACAGGGAATGTTAGGTTTAACTTTTAACAACGAAGCTGAATACGATTTAATAAAAGAAGAAGATACTTTTGATTTTGTTGATTTAGTAGATTTTGCTCCTGGCAAACAATTGACTTTAAAAGTTTCTCATGCTGATGGTTCAAATGATAGCATCATGTTAAACCACACATACAACGCTCAACAAATTGATTGGTTTATTGCAGGTTCTGCTTTAAACTTAATTAAATCTCAAGCAGCTAGTAATTAAGTATTAGTTGCTCAACTATTTCAAAAAAGCCTCCAAGAGTTTAAAATTCTTGGAGGCTTTTTATTTTTTGGATACAATAGTGTCTTGCATTATTAAATCCTTAGCTCATGAAATATTTAAATGAGTAAAGGGTTTGAAACATTACGAGGGTAGTACCTTTAATAAATCAATTATTAAGGGCAATTACTAATCTTCGACTTTCACCCAGTCTTTGTCTTTAAAAACAGCATCGATGTATGATTCTAATTCAGACAATTGTTCAGGACCCATGAAAAGGTTTACTACGGTTTTGCGTTTACCTTTTTTAACAAGTGTTGTATATACTGTTGGTATGTCAGAAACATCTGTTACATATTGATCTTCAAAACCGAAATAGCCGATTTCGTCAGCAAAAGCAATTAGTAAATCGTATTCTTCTTTTGATGCTTGAGCACTATAATCACCAAGTTTATCTACATTCCTTTTACCTTTATAAACAAGGGTAAAGTCGTCTAATAAAAACATCGTGTAAACAGGGCATGTTCCGAAACAACTTGTACGTTTAATACCAACAATGCTGTTTTCGGGATACACTAATGGTAAAATAACGAAAGGAGTATTATCAGGAGTAGAAATCACAACTTCCTCTGGCTGCTGTGTTTCTGCAGATTTGCCTTCAGAAACAGGCTTGGTATTTTTACATCCAAAAAATGAACTTACAATAATTAATATTGATAGTATCCGAATCACTTTTTCTTGTTTGCGTCGTAACCACGTTGTTTGGCCATATCTTCTAATTTCCTTTGGAATTTAGAAACCTTGGTCTTTTTGGGGTTCTTTTTATTTTCTTGAATTTTACGATGAATTTCATCTTCGTTAATGAAGAATCTTTTAATAACCCATTGTTGAATCATTGAAATGATGTTCGATAGGAAATAGTAATAACTTAATCCTGAAGCAAAATTGTTGAAGAAACCTAGGAAGAAAAATGGCATCATATACATCATGATTTTCATTTGTTGACCTTGTGCTCCACCCATTGCCGCTGTTTGAGTATTGTACTTAGTATACAAGAAAGTTGAAACTGCCATTAGCAACGTAAATAAACTTATGTGATCACCGTAAAATGGAATTTCAAAACCAAGATCGTAAATAGAATCATACGATGATAAATCATCCGCCCAAAGGAAACTCTGCTGCCTCAACTCTATTGACGATGGAAAGAAACGATACATCGCAATTAAAATAGGAAACTGTAGCACCATTGGAATGCAACCAGCCATTGGATTAACGCCTGCCTTTTTGTACAACGCCATTGATGCCTGCTGCTTTTTCATAGCATCACCATCCTTATGTTTAGCATTTAGCTCATCGATTTCAGGTTTTAACACTTTCTGTTTGGCACTCGATAAATAGTTCTTGTAAGTTAGTGGAGACAACAACAGTTTGATAAAAAGTGTCAGCAATAAAATAATCAGTCCGTAACCTAAATTAAAGTTATCCAAAACATTAAAAACAGGAATAATTAGATATTCGTTTACCCATCCAAAAAGCCCCCAACCTAAATCGATTTGTTGCTCTAAATCGTAACCAATAGCCTGTAGCGTTTGAAAGTGATTTGGTCCAAAGTAGAAAGACATCGGGAACGAAGCGTTTGACATATCATCAAAATCAAGCGTAATATTCGCGCCTAAAAATTTGGTGTATTTTTTTGAAGACTCTAGTTTTTTAGTCTCCATTTGACCGTTTACTTTATCAAACCTATCTTTTGCTATTACCGCAGCTGAAAAGAATTGTTGTTTGAAAGAAATCCATTTGGTAGATGCTTCAAGTTCTTGAACGTCGTCACTAGTTTCTGAAATGTAATCGAAGTTATCATCAACGTACTTGTAATAAATTGTAGTAGCTAAATACTGCGAGTCTTTGCCTTTTTCTTTCGATAAGGCATTCATGCTCCAGTTAAAAGCTAATTCTTGATTATTAGCTCTAAGTAAATCCTCTAACCCTACAACATTAACTGTAAAGTCAATTAAGTATGTGTTTGGTTTAAGTATGTACAGAAGCTCCAAATATTTATCTTCAGAACCAGCGTACAACCTCATACTTAAACTTTTTTGTTCTTCGCCATCATTACTAATAGTAGTAAAGTTTGGCTCAAAGTATAAGTCTTCAGTATTAATTAATCGGTTGTCGAAAAAGAAATTAAAATTAAACCTGGAAGAATCTTCATCGAATAAATATAGCTCAGTGCCTCCGTAAGTTTTATAGTCTTTAAGTTCCGCGGTAATTGGTCTACCACCTTTAGTTGAAACATCAAGCTTTAACAGTTCATTCTCTAAAACAACTATTTCACGTTCGCCTTGAGCTGCGTTGGCAAATGATCCAAATTGATCGTTTAATTTCTCTTCATTTAATGAATCAGGAAGTGCTTCAACAGCAACATCTTCGGTCATTTCAACCTCAGCCACTTTTTGTGCTTCAAGCGTTTCTCTTTCAATTCTTTTTTGATCTTCAACTTGAGCGATTGAATCTCTTTGAAGTTGAATTTTATCAATCTCTTCTTGCGAAGGTGATGTGAAGTAAGTATAACCTATAAGTATGAGGGCTATTAAAACGAAGCCCGTTACGGAATTTCTATCCATTTAATGGTGTTTTTTTAAGGGTGCAAAAGTAATTTTAATATTACTTACTTGTTGTTTTTTAATTTTACCTTATTCTTTTGCTTACTAGCGTTTTGATGAGCAACAGCTGCCTGTATCAACCCTATAAATAAAGGATGTGGATTAGCCACAGTACTTTTGTATTCAGGATGAAATTGAACTCCAACAAACCAAGGGTGATCTTCAAGTTCTACAATTTCAACCAAATTGGATTCAGGATTAATTCCTGTTGCTTTCAAACCTGCCATTTCAAACTGCTCTAAATAAGAGTTGTTGTACTCATATCTATGTCTATGTCGTTCAGAAATCTCTTTCCTTTTATAAGCTTGCATCACTTTTGAATCATCTTCCAGTCTACAGGTGTATGCTCCCAATCGCATGGTTCCACCTTTATTTTTTACCTCTAACTGATCAGCCATTAAATCGATAACCTTATTCTTAGCTTCTGGCTTTAATTCAGCAGAATGAACATCGTCTAATTTTAACAAGTTTCTAGCAAACTCAACAACAGCAACTTGCATTCCTAAACAGATACCTAAAAATGGAACCTTATTCTCTCTTACATATTTTACTGTTTCAATTTTACCTTCTATTCCTCTACCTCCAAAACCTGGAGCAACTAAGATACCATCGAAACTATGAAGTTTTTCATGCATGTTTCCTTCATTCAAACTTTCTGAATGTACCCATGACAAATGAACCTTACATTGAGTATCTGCTGAACCATGAATAAACGCTTCTGCTATTGACTTGTATGCATCTTTTAGCTCCACATATTTTCCAACTAAGGCAATACGAACTGAATTTGAGGGGTTATTTAGGTGTTGTAAAAACTCTTCCCATACTCTTAAATCAGGGGCAGGAGTAGAAGGCATTTGTAATTTCTCAAGAACTACTTCATCAAGTTTTTCTTCTTTCATCATCATTGGCACCTCATATATTGATGCTGCATCGATAGATTGTATTACTTGATTTGGCATTAAATTACAGAATTGAGCCACTTTTTTCTTGATACTTTCACCTAACTCATATTCTGTTCTGCAAACCACTACATCTGGTTGTATACCTAGAGCCAATAACGACTTAACCGAATTCTGTGTTGGCTTTGTTTTCAATTCGCCTGCAGCAGCTATATAAGGAACCAAAGTAAGATGAATGGACAATGTATTTACCTGACCCAAATCCCATCTTAATTGACGTACAGATTCTAGAAACGGAAGCGATTCAATATCTCCAACCGTTCCACCAATTTCAGTAATAACAACATCGTACCTTCCGGTTTGACCTAAAATTAAAATCCGTTTTTTTATTTCATCAGTAATGTGAGGAATAACCTGAACCGTTTTTCCTAAATACTCTCCTTTTCGTTCTTTGTTAATTACCGATTGGTACACCAATCCAGTAGTTACATTGTTTGCCTGAGATGTAGGAACATTTAAAAATCGTTCGTAATGACCCAAATCAAGATCAGTTTCGGCTCCATCGTCTGTAACAAAGCATTCGCCATGTTCATACGGATTTAACGTTCCGGGATCGATATTTATGTATGGATCAAATTTCTGAATGGTTACAGAATAACCTCTTGATTGAAGCAGTTTTGCTAAAGATGCGGAGATAATTCCTTTTCCTAACGAGGATGCTACTCCTCCTGTTACAAATATATATTTACAGCTTCCCGACATCTACTTTTAGCGTTTTCAATTACGGGGGGTAAAATTAACATTAATTATAAAGGTTTGAGCCTTTAAAGCTACTTTTAGTTGATAGTTCTACCCGGATATTGCTTTAAAGCTACATCCAAACATTTTACAGCTTTTATAAGTGAGTCTTTTAACAATACATAAGCAATTCTAGCTTGCTTCTTACCATGTTCAGGGTTGGTGTAAAACCCATTACCTGGAGCCATCATTACAGTTTGGCCTTCGTAATCAAAATCTTCTAACAACCATTGACAAAATTTCTCAGCATCATCGACCGGAAACTCAACCATAACATAAAAAGCCCCTCCAGGGTTTGGACAAACAACACCTTCAATATTTCTTAAGCCTTCGATTAAAACATTTCTTCTTTCAACGTATTCTTTGGTTACTTTATCAAAGTAAGATTGTGGAGTCAGAAGCGCACCAAGGCCTGCCAATTGACCTAAAGTTGGTGGACTTAATCTTGCTTGAGCAAATTTCATTGCAGCAGCAAAAACCGCTTTATTCTGAGTTACCAATGCACCAATACGTGCTCCACACATTGAGTATCTTTTCGATACAGAATCAACCAATATTACGTTTTCTCTAATATCTTCAAATTCCAGTACTGAAACATGCTCTTGTCCATCATAGCAAAACTCCCTATACACTTCATCTGCAAACAAAAACAAATCGTGTTTTTTTACAATTTCTTTTAACTGCAACAACTCTTCTCGAGAATACAAATAACCAGTTGGGTTACCAGGGTTACAGATTAAAATAGCTTTCGTCTTTGGTGTTATTTTCTTTTCAAACTCTTCTATTGATGGCAATGAAAATCCATCTTCAATGCTTGATGGAATAGGTACCACCTTAATTCCCGCCGCTATTGAAAAACCATTGTAATTGGCATAAAACGGCTCAGGAATAATAAGTTCCTCACCATCGTTAAAGCAACTCATAAAACCAAACTGTAAAGCCTCAGAGCCGCCAGTGGTAACCATTACATGTTCTCGCTGAACATCATATCCTTTATCTCGGTAATATTGTGCAAGCCCTTCTCTGTAATGTTCAAAGCCTGCGGAATGAGTATACTCCAAAACTCTCAAATCAGTTAGCTTAACGCTATCCATTGCCTCTACCGGAGTTTCAATGTCTGGCTGACCAATATTTAAATGATAAACTGTTTTACCTTGTTTGACAGCTTCTTCAGCATACGGCACCAATTTACGAATTGGAGACTCAGGCATCAAAACGGCTTTTTTGGATAATTCTGGCATAATTACAATTTTGAATTGCGAAAATAAATGAAAGAATTGGTATTTAAACGCAAGTATTGAGCAAAAAAAAGCCGCTGAAAATCAACGGCTTTTAAAACTTAAAGAAAGTATAATTATTTGTTTGTTGGAGCCATATTAACTGGTGTATTAACCGGTGCATTTCCACCTTGTGGTGCTGCTTCAATTGACCCTTTAATTCTAATAACCGTATTTGGCTCGTTAGAAGCATTTGAAGTAATGGTTACTGACTTGTTAATTGGACCTATTCTTTTAGAATCGTATTTTACTTTTATTGCTGCTGATTCTCCTGGCTTAATAGGCGTTTTTGGCCATGATGGAACTGTACAACCACAAGACCCTCTTGCGTTAGAGATTATTAATGGCTCAGTACCTGTGTTGGTAAATTTGAATTCGGTTGAGGCATTTCCATATTGCTTCATTTTACCGAAATCATGAACGTCTTTTTCAAAAGCTATTTCAGGGCCGCTTCCTACTTGCGCAATGGCAGTAAATGCACCTGCAACAACTAAGGCTAGTGATAATACAAGGTTTTTCATATTGTTTGTTTTTAAATTTCTAAAACAAATTTAGATAAAGAATTTATGCGTTAATGGGTGTTAACATTTCTTTAACTCGATGTGGTTACGATGCATGGGGAAACACAAGAAACAAAGCGACTAGTACGTAGTCTCCGAAGGCGGAGGATTTATTAAAAACACCGAAAGCTTTGGTTAGTACCTTCTCTTAATGCCGCTGAGGCGTAAAGAAAAATTGGTCATGGTGAGCATGTCGAACTAGACCATTTTTTAATCGGGGCTTCGAGACTATTTAACCTCGACTACCGTCTCAATTAAATCCCTCAGCCACTCTTTATGGTACCGTCATAACCAAGTCTTGGTTTCCAAAAAGCTTTAGCTCTGCTATAAGCTTTGTACGATGACATATTAGAACTCCTAAGGGCAGTGTCACTATAAATACTGTCAATTATAGTTGTGAGGGAGTCGTAATTTAATGAAGCGTTAAGCATGTGGTTTAGTGGCGCTTGTGCCTGTAAACTGTCATTACTAAGCAGTAAGCCTAGAGAGAGAGAGAGAGAGAACTCTCTTGTTAAAATTTTTCATGATAATTGGTTAAATAGTGAATAATGCACACAAGTTAGTAAAAAATACTACGTAGCATACAGATTAACATTCAAACTTAAGCCGTTTTGTGGGTTGGCTGAAGAGTATGTAGGGTAGTAGGTTAAAAGGCTTAAGCAATTCCGAAGGTTTGAGAAGAATGACTAAGCAATCAATTCACAACAAATTGTGATTTCTTCAATCGTGTCTCTTTCGCAAAGACAATTTGTTTTATTCTAAATTCGACATACTCAACCACCTTTGTCATGCTACCGTAATCTCTAGTACAGAATCAACTAAAAACAGATCATCTGAAAACTGAATAACTAATCACCAAAACACATAATTTCAATACTTTTGCACTCTTAAAATTTAAGCATGTCGATTAACTCAAAATACGATTCATCAGAGATAGAATCTAAGTGGTACAGCCACTGGATGGAGCAAGGTTTTTTCAAATCAACCCCTGATGAAAGAGAACCATACACCATTGTAATTCCTCCGCCAAACGTAACTGGAGTATTACATATGGGGCACATGCTAAACAACACTTTACAGGATGTATTGATTCGCCGTGCTCGTATGCAAGGGTTTAATGCTTGTTGGGTTCCGGGTACCGATCACGCTTCAATTGCAACTGAAGCCAAAGTGGTTAATAAGCTAAAAGAACAAGGCATTGGCAAATTCGATTTAAGTAGAGATGAGTTTTTAGGCCATGCTTGGGATTGGACCCACAAACATGGAGGAATAATACTTGAACAACTTAAAAAACTTGGTGCTTCTTGCGATTGGGACAGGACTAAATTTACTATGGATGAAAGTCTATCCGAATCGGTTTATAAAACTTTTATCGATCTTTTTGAAAAAGGAAATATATACCGTGGCTACCGCATTGTAAATTGGGATCCAAAAGCTTTAACAGCAGTATCTGATGAAGAAGTTTTTCATAAAGAAGTCAATTCCAAATTGTATTATGTACAATACCAAATAGTTGACAGTACCGAAACAGTTACCATCGCGACAACGCGCCCTGAAACTATTATGGGTGATTCTGCAATTTGTGTACACCCTGAAGATCCGAGGTATCAGCACTTAAAAGGTAAAAAAGCTATTGTTCCACTAGTGAATCGCGAAGTTCCTATCATTTTTGATGATTATATAGATATTGAGTTTGGTACGGGTGCTTTAAAAGTTACTCCAGCTCACGACATTAATGATTATGAACTAGGCAAAAAACACAACCTTGAATTTATTGATACCTTAAACGATGACGGAACTTTAAGCGAAGCAGCTAAAGTGTTGGTTGGCGAAGACCGATTTATTGCTCGTAAAAAAATGGGCAAATTACTTGAGGAATCGGGTAATTTAGTGAAAATTGAAGACTACAAAAACAAAGTAGGTTACTCCGAAAGAACCGATGTTCCGATTGAACCAAAACTTTCAATACAGTGGTATTTAAACATGAAAGAGCTTGGCGAACCTGCGCTTAAAAATGTGATGAACGATACCATTGAGCTAGTTCCGGCCAAGTTTAAAAACACGTACAAGCATTGGATGGAAAACATCCGCGATTGGTGCATTTCACGTCAACTGTGGTGGGGACATCAAATTCCGGCATACTATTATGGAGAAGGAAAAGACGATTTTGTTGTAGCAAGAACAATTGAGGAGGCTATTGAAAAGGCAATCAAAGTAACTGGAAACACATCGCTTAAAGCGGACGACTTAAAACAAGACGAAGATGTACTTGATACTTGGTTTTCAAGTTGGCTTTGGCCAATTTCAGTTTTTGATGGAATCAACAATCCTGACAATGAAGAAATAAAGTACTACTACCCTACCAATACGATAGTAACCGCCCCTGAAATTCTTTTCTTTTGGGTTGCTCGTATGGTTATGGCTGGTTACGAATATCAAAACGAAAAACCTTTTAAACATGTTTATTTAACCGGAATTGTGCGTGACGAAAAACGCCGTAAAATGAGCAAGTCGTTGGGTAATAGCCCTGACCCAATTGAGTTAATGAACAAATATGGTGCTGATGGCGTTCGGGTTGGAATGCTGCTAAGCTCGCCTGCTGGGAATGATTTGTTGTTCGACGAAAAACTGTGCGAGCAAGGAAGAAATTTCTCCAATAAAATATGGAATGCCTACCGTTTGGTATCCTCTTGGGAAACAGAAGTAAAACCGCAACCAATTGAAAACCAGCAAGCTTTAGCTTGGATGAACAGCCGTATAAACAAAGCGGTTACCGAGTTAGATGACCAATACAACAAATTCAGAATTTCGGATGCGTTGATGGTAACTTACAAGCTAATCTGGGACGATTTCTGCGCTTGGTATTTGGAAATTGTCAAGCCTGCTTATCAGCAAAAAACAGATCCAATTACGTTGGAGCAATCAAAAGAAATTTTCGAAAAAGTCTTAAAAGTACTGCACCCATTTATGCCATTTATATCGGAAGAGTTGTGGCATCAATTAAAAGATAGAACCGACAAAGATTGCGCTATTGTTGCCGAATGGCCGACAGAAACTGCTGTTGATGCTGATTTATTAGTAAAATTTGAAGTAGCTCAGAAAATCATTAGCGAAGTTCGGAACTTGCGTAATGCACAAGGAATGTCGCCCAGAAAAGAACTCGATTTGGTGGTAGTAGGTTTGAAAAACCTTGGTTATCTTGAAATGATTCAAAAACTTGCAGTACTTCCTAAGGTAACATTTGCGGATGAAAAACCGGTACAATCTAAAGGGTTTATCGTTGATGGAATTGAATATTTTATTCCGTTGGATGAAACCATAGACTTAGTTGCCGAAAAAGAAAAACTTGAAAAAGAACTGAAATACACACAAGGTTTTGTTGTTGGGGTTTCTAAAAAACTATCTAACGAACGCTTTGTAAGCAACGCTCCAGAACAAGTTGTTGCTATCGAAAAGAAAAAACTGGCAGATGCTGAAGCTAAGATAAAGGCTTTGCACCAGCAAATTGCCGAGTTGGGTTAGTGAGTTGGGTAGTTTAGTAGTTGAAAGATAAAAGTTTTATAATTACTTATGGCTGCTAGATTTTGTCTTCTTGCTTTTGGCTAAAAGTTTCTGTTCATCCGTTTTCTGTTTATCTGTTTACACTAATTATTCAATCTGTGTTTACTTTATACAATTCGGGACTTCGAGACGATTCCTGAAAAAGGAATCTCTCAGCCACCTTTGGCTGGATTGATTTTATGGAATGATCAATGCTAGTTTTGTTGATGGACACCAAGCAAAAACTGGCTACTGATTACTGAGAACTGAACAAACTGATTACTAAAAACCCTAAACTTGTATTCATGATTTCAGTGCAAGAAGCCTTAGATATAATTAAAGAAAATGCCGTTAAAAGAAGAACCGAATTAAGGTTGGTAACCGAATCATTAAACTATGTTGTAGCTAAGGATCTATTCTCACCTATTGACATGCCCCCTTTTCCGCAGTCGGCGATGGATGGCTATGCAATTCAACTTTCTGATACCACAGCATTTCACCAATTAGTTGGTGAAAGTGCCGCAGGAAATTTAACTAAAAACCTTGAATTAAAAACTGGTGAAGCCGTTCGTATTTTTACCGGCGCTGCTGTTCCGAAAGGTGCAAATGCTGTAATTATGCAAGAGCAGGTTTTGGTTTCAGGCAATCAAATATCGTTTACCAAACAACCAAGTGTTGGCCAAAATATTCGGCCACAAGGCGAGCAAATTACGAAAGCGGAATTGGCATATAGAAAAGATTTAAAAATTACAGCTGCGTCAATTGGTTATTTGGCAGGGTTAGGAATTACGGAAGTATTGGTTCACAAAAAACCCGTTATAAACATTGTGGTGACCGGCAACGAGTTGGTTAAACCTAGCATTGATCTGCCTTATGGTAAAATTTACGAAAGCAATTCTGTAATGCTAAACGCGGTATTACAATCTTATGGGTATGAGGTGAATATAATTGAGCACGTTAAAGATAATTACCAACAAACCGTAGATCTAATTAAGGCATCATTAACAAGCTCTGATGTATTGCTTTTATCGGGTGGTATTTCTGTTGGTGATTACGATTTTGTAAGTAAAGCTCTTGCAGAACTAGACGTTGAGCAATTGTTTTATAAAGTGAAACAAAAGCCGGGCAAACCCTTGTTTTTTGGAAAAACAAAAGATAAATTGGTGTTTGCTTTACCAGGAAATCCTGCAGCTGCCTTAACCTGTTTTTACATGTATGTATTGGTTGCGTTAGATCTATTATCAGGCAACCAAAATAGTGGTTTAAGCAACACAACTACTCTGCTTAAAGCTGATTTTGAAGTTCGCGGCGTCCGCGATTTATTGCTTAAAGGAGTTACCGATTTTAAAACCACCGAAATATTAGGCATGCAAAGTTCTGCTATGCTCAGATCTTTTTCTGAAGCCAATTGCATTGTATATTTAACTCAAAACTCTGGATTAATTAAAGCCGGCACTGAGGTTCCTACCTATTTGTTTTAGTAATCTATTAAAAGCAAAGCGTTATATTTGACTCTACACAACGCTAATGTTTAAAATAAAAACCCGCATCTGGATAGAAAACGAAACTGGTGATTTTATCGCGAAAGGGCGCATTGATTTACTCAAAAAAATTGACGAATTAGGTTCTATCAGTAAAGCTGCTAAAAGTCTGAACATGAGTTACCGAAAAGCTTGGCAGCTAACCAATGCCATGAACAAATTGTGCAATGAGCCCTTGATTGTAAAAATAACTGGTGGCTTTAAGGGTGGTGGAACTCAACTTACAAAAACTGGGGGAAAAGCAATTGCTACTTATGAAAACCTCAACCTTAAATGGTCTGAATTTTTAAAAACCGAAAACGTTGAATTAATATAATGGCAATTATTGAATCAAATACCATGGTTTGGTTTTTATGTCTTTTACCGGTGGTTGCTTTTCTATATTCCTCAGTTGGTCATGGCGGAGCAAGTGGCTATTTAGCATTGATGGCGTTGTTTAATTTCGCGCCAGAAACCATGAAAACCACTGCATTAATTTTAAACTTGTTTGTAGCCGGAATATCGTTTTACCATTTCGCTAAAAAAGGGTATTTCAACATGAAGCTTTTTCTGCCTTTTGCTGTAGCTTCAATACCTGCTGCATTTGTTGGCGGCATGCTTTCAATTGATGCTACATGGTATAAAATCATACTTGGTTTGATTCTGTTATTTGCTATTTTCAGAATGGTATTTCAAATTAACGAGCACCATAAATTAACCCAATTACAACTTTGGCAAGGGCTTTTTAGTGGAGCATTAATCGGGTTTTTTTCGGGCTTGATTGGAATAGGTGGCGGAATCATTTTAAGCCCGTTAATTTTGGTTTTCAAATGGGGTAAAATCAAAGAAGCAGCAGCAGTTTCGGCTTTGTTTATTTGGGTAAATTCTTTATCAGGATTAATGGGTCAGTTAAGCTCAGGGCTTTCTTTTGACCCAATGATTTATTACATGATTGGGTTTGCTGTAGTGGGTGGTTTTCTTGGAGCTTATTTTGGGAGTAGCATCAACAATAAAAACTTAAAATATGGACTTGCTTCAGTCTTGTTTGCTGCAAGTGTAAAACTCATTTTTATTCATGGATAATTTAATGCTTACAGGCCTAATATTAGCAGGCGGCAACAGCACCAGAATGGGCACTGACAAAGGAATGATGTTATTCAAAGACCTCCCTATGATTCAGCACGCCATCAATACATTAAAGCCGATAACTAAAGAGATAATTATATGCACCAATTATCAGCGGTACCGCAAGTTGGGTTATAAACTGGTTGCCGATGAGGTTAAAAATATGGGTCCTTTAGCAGGATTAATTTCAGGGTTGAAGGATGCTAGCACACAAAATGTTGCTGTTTTAAGCTGCGATGTTCCGTTGGTTACCACATCAATAATTACTAGGCTTTACCAACATTTAAATGGGTTTGATGCAATTGTAGCAAACACCAAAAATCAAGTTCACCCGCTTGTCTCGATTTATAAAAAAACATGTATTGAAACTTTTGAGAAGCAACTTTTAAATGATGAATTATCCTTGCGAAAGGCAATTAAATCCGTTAATTTTTCAGAATTAATTTTCGATCAGAATATTGAACATTTTTCAAACATCAACACCTTAGAAGAATTAGAAAAACATGACAATTAAAATTAAATTTTTTGGTGTTTTAGCAGGAATCGCTTCTACCAACGAAACCAGTTTTGAGATTCCGACCGAAACCAATTCTGATGCCATAAAAGAGCATTTTGAATCGATCTTTACTGGCTTTAAAAATCAGCAATACCAATTGGCCTTAAATCAGCAATTGTTAAATGCAAACAGCAAAGTTGGTGATGGTGATGAAATAGCATTTTTACCGCCGTTTGCAGGAGGATGATGTTATGATTAAAGCTTCAGACAAGGAAAGATACAGTAGACAAATTACGTTAAGCGAGGTTGGTTTAAGCGGGCAAAAAAAAATGTTTAGTACATCTGTATTGGTAATAGGCGCTGGTGGCTTAGGTTGCCCAACTCTACTTTATTTGGTTGCTGCTGGTGTACGTAATTTAGGCATTGTAGATTTTGATACTATTGAACGTTCTAATTTACCAAGGCAAGTGATTTTTAATGAATCTGATGTGGGTGAATTGAAAGCTGAGATTGCCCGTAAAAAAATACTTAAAAATGAATCAATAGCCAAAATAATAGCATTTAACGTAAAGTTAGATCAAGCCAATGCTGCTGGTATTTTAGCTGATTATGATTTGGTGATTGATTGCACGGATAATTTTGGGACTCGATATTTAATCAACGACACTTGTGTTAAACTAAACAAATGCTGGGTTTATGGTTCGGTGCACTTACACCAAGGGCAGGTTTCGGTTTTTAACTGGAATGGTGGGCCAACATATCGAGATTTGTTCCCTGAAAGCAGCGATAAAGAAACTGCCCCCAACTGCAACGAGCTTGGGGTTTTAGGTGCCTTTACAGGGATTATTGGAACCCATATGGCAATGGAAGCAATGAAAGTGATTTTAGAAATTGGAACTCCTTTAAGCGGAAAAATTTGGGTATACAATAGCTTAAACAACCAATCGAATGTTATTGCTTTTAGCCATGGAAAATCCAACACCAAAGTTAAAAAGCCCACAAAAAAGTTCAATTTACATGAAATTAATGTACAAGAATTCGCGACTTTTATTCATTCAAATAAAGCTCAAATTGTTGATATACGAAACAATTGGGAGTTGCCACAAATTGACAACATCAAGCACCTTTCCATTCCATTGGATTTACTAGAAGAAAGAATTGCTGAGTTAAAAAAATTTAAATCCATCATCTTTATTTGCCAAAAAGGAATAAGAAGTAAAAAAGCTGTGGAAATAGCTGAAAGAAACAACTTAATAAATACCATGAGTTTAGCTGGTGGTATTGAAAAATATTTAGAACATGAAAAAGAACAAAGCACCTAAAAACGTATTTATTGAAGGGGCAATAAGTCCTGAAAAAATTGCAACATCAATTGCTCACCACCAAGTAAAAACCAACATTGGCGCACATGATATTTTTTTAGGCCAGGTACGTGCTGATGTACTTGATGGTAAAAAGGTTGCTGCAATTGACTACTCAGCATACACCGAAATGGCAAATAAAACGATTGATGATATTAGGGAATCAGCATTTGATAAATTTGATTTAACCTGTGCTCATATTTATCACAGCATGGGTAAAGTAAAAGCCGGAGAAATTTGCTTGTTCGTTTTCACTTCTTCAGCACATCGTCAAATGGCTTTTGATTCGTGTCAATATATGGTTGAAGAAATAAAATATAAAGCACCAATTTTTGGGAAAGAAATATTTGAAGATGGTGAATATGTATGGAAAAGTAATAAGTAGATTCAGTTCTCTGTATTCTGTAAAGGGGTTCAGTAAAAATTACATTACAAACAATTGAGGAATCCAATAGAATTTCCACAATTAAATAACCTGAAAGGTTGAACGAACTATAATTATGGTAGATATTACAAATAAATCGAATACATTAAGAATTGCTACAGCGCAAGCCAAAGTGGTGGTCAGCAAACAAGCAACTATTGATGCAATTAACAATAGAACAGTACCGAAAGGTGATGTTTTTGCCATGAGCAAATCGGCAGGGCTGTTAGGTGTTAAAAACACTCCATTGATTTTACCTGATTGTCATCCTTTGCCCATTGAGTTTACCGGGATAGAGTATACAATTGATGGACTTGAAATTATTATTGAAGTGACTATTAAAACAATTTACAAAACAGGTGTTGAGGTTGAGGCTATGCATGGCGCCAGTGTTGTAGCGCTAAATATTTATGATATGTTGAAGCCAATTGATAAAGACATTGAAATACATGCTATCAAATTGTTGAATAAAAAAGGTGGCAAATCAGATTATAAGAACAAATTTAAAGGACTGTTAAATGCCGCAGTTGTTGTTTGTTCTGATACAATTTCAGCTGGACAAAAAGAAGATAGAGCTGGAAAAGCAATTATTGAAAAGCTAAAGTCTTTAGACGTTGCAATTTTTGATTATATAGTTATACCAGATGAATTTGATTCCATTCAACTTAAAGTTAAGAAGTATTGCTCGGATAAAGTGAACTTGGTTATTTTTACTGGAGGCACTGGGCTTTCTTCTCGAGACGTAACTCCTGAGGCTATTAGACCTTTGTTAGATAGGGAGATTCCAGGCATTGAGGAAACAATAAGATCGTACGGACAAAACAGAATGCCCTATGCTATGTTGTCACGAAGTGTTGCAGGAACAATCGGTAAAACTCTAGTTTTGGCTTTACCAGGTTCTACCAAAGGAGCCGAAGAAAGCATGGATGCTGTTTTTCCTTCAATTTTACATGTATTTGGAATTATGGGTGGAGCTCAACATTAACTAACCTCCAATGGTGGTCATGGATCGGTTCTTAGAAAACACATCTACCGCATTTTCATCACTAAAAGAATCAATACCGGCTCTTGCTTTTTTCTTATTGTAAATGGAATCAATGATGTAAGGCCTTACATCAAACCCCTTTCGATGTAACGATAACAAATCTATCTCATCGTTTGAAAAAAGACAATTTTTTATTTTCCCATCAGCTGTTAACCTAATCCTATTGCATGAATCGCAAAAAGGATTAGTTAGCGTACTAATTATACCGAAGCTACCTTGATACCCTTTAATTCTAAAATTTTTGGATGTATGATTTACCTCAAGAGGTAATGATTCAATTTGAGACGTACCAAAATGCTTATTTGTAATCGAAATAATTTCATCAAATGATACTTTTTTATCCCAATTCCAATTGTTGCCATCAAAGGGCATAAACTCTATAAATCGGATTTCAACGTTTCTGTGTTCTGTAAATTTTATGAAATCTATAATTTCGGAGTCGTTGATACCTTTGATTAACACAACGTTTAACTTAATCTTAAAGCCTTCATCCAGCAATAAATTAATGTTTGAAATTATTTTATCTGCAAAATTTCTTCTAGATATTTGGTTGAAAATTTCAGGCTTTAAGGAGTCAATACTTACGTTTAAAGATTTAATACCAGCTTCTTTAAAAACAGAAATGAAACTATCTGCGTTAACGGCATTTGTTGTTAAAGTTAACTCAACCGGCAACGCTCCTAATTGACGAATAATATTTGGTGCATCTTTTTTAATCAGTGGTTCACCTCCCGTAAGTCTAATTTTATTTACGCCTAAATCAACAAACGTTTTAGCCATTAGAAGAACCTCTTCGCTTGACATAAATTCTTTTTTATCTCTGAGCGGAACACCTTCTTCTGGCATACAATAAAAGCATCGAAGATTGCATCTTTCAGTTAATGAAATGCGCAGGTAGTTGTGTTTTCTACCAAATGAGTCTACCAAGAAGGGCGTGTTGTTTGTCAAAAAAAGCGTTGTTTACGTCAGTAAATATCGCTTTTTTTTTATTGCTAAATCTATTGAATTATCAATGGTAATTTAGTTGCCCAAGAATCGGAAGAAACTTCAACATAATAAGAACCTGAAGCCATTGCACTTAAGTCAATGTTGTGTGATGAATTACCGACTACTTCTCCCAATATATCGCTGTAAATCAACTGGCCTTGAAGGTTAAATATTCGTACATTTATATCTTTCACTTCAACAAACTCCAGGTACAGTACTACGTTTCCTCTTGTTGGGTTAGGATACAAACCAACTTTATTTCCTAGATCTCCAACTTCATTTATATCTACTCCAATGTTTCCTACATTAACCGTTTTATTTGAGAAAGATCTGTTATCAGAACCACAGTTGTTGTCAATTACCGCTTCAACAAAATAGTGAAGTGTAGTTGGCAGCATTGAATAATCGGTTTCGCTAAAAGTTGTTATTTTACTATCTAAGGTATCTATAGCTTTCCAACCTTCATTGAATTCGTTTCTATAAACGATATAATTGATTGCTTTGGCACCTAAGTATTCGTTCCAAAATAAATCAAGTTGTTGTTTATTTTCTGTGTGAGTTAAATACACTGATTTATGACCTTGAGAAGGTGTTGACTCAGCACAAGCATTGTTTGCGGTAATTCTATAACCAAATGCCTTTTGATATTCAGCTGTAGCAGAATCAATATAAATAGACCCTTGACCAGATTGAACTGTTCCAATCAATACGAACTTTTCTTTTTCTACCGACCCACTATAAATATTATACGACTGAGCGTTAGGTGTAACACTTTCATCCCAATTAACAATTGCATTGTTGTTTGAAGTATCAATACTTACTTTACAGATTTGTGGTTGCTCTGCTGCATTACCAAACAGCTCTAATACATACGACGAAGAACAAACCGTATCACTTACAGTTAATGAGTATACTCCTGCTCCAACGTTTGAAATAAAATCTACTGTATCACCATTTGACCAATTGTATTGGTATGTAGAATCAATTGGTGAAACAAGGATTGAGACATAACCATTACTAATACTACAGTCAGGATTAGCAATACTATCAAGTAAAATGGTAGGTGCTCCAAAATCGGTTAAACTAACAATCCCATTAATCAAACAATTGTTTAAGTCGGTGAATTGAACTTGATAGCCTCCAGTCGAAACGTTAACTAGTGAATCAGTTGTACCAATAGTTGGAAACCAATTGTAAGAATAACCTGGAGTTCCTCCGCTAGGCATTGCATAAATTTTACCATCACTATTTCCACAAGTTGGGTCAACAGTATTGAAATCTATTCTTAATGAATCAGGTGAAGTTAAAGTGTATGTTTCGAAAGCTGCACATCCGTTATCATCAAGAACAGAAATGGTATAGTTACCACCTCCTATATTATTTAATGAAGCTGAATGCTCACCATTACTCCAATTAATATTGTAGTTAGTCTGTGCGGTAACGTCTAAGTCAATCGAACCATCATTTGAATCAAAACAATCAGGATCGGTTAACGAGTTCAATATTATTTGTGGGCCATCAACATCGGTTACAGTTGCATCTGCAATGGATTCGCAACTATAGACATCGGTTACAGTTACTTCATAAAGACCGGAAGAAATACCAAAAGCCAACGCTGTGGTATGACCACTTGTCCAGGCATAGGTATACGGTCCAACTCCACCATTTGTTTTAACAGTTGAAACGCCATTAGCATTGTTACATGATGCATCTGTTGTATTAAAGGTCAAATTCATTTTAGGACGAACAGTAACCTTTATGTTTTCGGTAACAGAGCAAATAGCCGACGTTGAAATATCTACAGAGTAAATTTGCGCGCTAGTTGGCGATACTTTTATATTGCTCGTAGTTTCACCATTACTCCAATTGTATGAATTTCCTCCTGAAGCAACCAATGTAATTCTTTGGCCTTCACAGATACTCGTGTCGTTTGAAGCAACCGCCACCGGAGCAGGGTCAACTGTAATTGGCTGAGTGGCATTGTTTGAGCAGCCATTTACTGCAATATAACTATAGGCTACACTGTCTGTTCCTATTCCGGCTATTCCTGCATAGAAGAACTCATTTATAACACCAAACCCTGAATAAGAGCCTCCTAATGGAGTCCCTTGAGTAAGTATGAACGGGGTTGTAGCTTCACAAACTGTTGGCAATGATGCAAGCGTTACAACAGGTTTCGGCTTAATATTAATTATTCCGGATGCTGTATCAATACAACCTTTAACACTTGTGTATGAATATAAGATTTTGAAATTACCAGGAGTTAAGCTAGATGGTATAATATAACCGGCTAGAGAATCAACCCCCGGACCAAAATACATTCCTCCTTTTGGAAGACCACCTGTCAAATGAACTTGCTCATCATTTTCACAGATGGAATTAAGACTCGCAATAGAAGCTGCAACAACGTCATGAATTAAAACAATTTTATCAATTGAGTTTGAACACCCGTTTACATCAGAATAAGCATAAGTAATGGTATCGCTTGGTAATATAGTTGAAGGTAAATAATTAAGGCTATCAATAATTGACTTACCAGTAAAATATCCGCCAAGGGGAGAACCGGAAGAAACTAAGTTGAAAGTATCGATGTTTTCACAGAAACCTGAAAGACCATTAATTTGAACCAATGGAGCGTTATATACCGTTACTGTTTGTGTGTCAACTACTGTACATTGGCTTAAATCAGTATATGAGTAGCCTATATTAAACATCCCTGGGCCAGTTGCAGAAGGGTTGAATGCACCATTGAAAACGCCAAGCCCTTTATAAACACCACCAGAAGGAGTCCCTCCTATTAAAGGTGAAGCAACTCCATTTGCACAAACATCAGGAATTGAGGCAATTTGAACTACAGGTAAGCTGAGAACTTCTACTGTATCACTAACGCTAGAAATACAATTATTGGCATTGGTAAAGGTGTAATCAACAGTATGTTTACCCACACCTGCTGCAATTGGGTCAAATGAACCTGTTGCTGCTATATAAGGACTTCCATTATACACACCACCTGCAGGAATACCATTTGTGAACATTGGATTTAACTCATTCAAGCAAAGCTGCCCTAAAGGCATTGTATATCCTGCGGTATCTGTTCTATTTACAATTAGTGCTTTTGTTACAGAGCCTATGCAACCATTTAGTGTTAACGAATAAGATATTAAATGAGTCCCAACTCCTGAAACAGCAGGATTAAAGGTATTATTAATCACACCTGTACCGGAATAAGTTCCATTTAAAGGAGAACCATGATTTAATACGAATGGTGTATCACCTGTACAGGAAAACCCAAAGCTACTTAACACAGGTGAAGGTACAATACGAACTATAATGCTGCTAGTATCTATTCCAAAGCAACCGTTTGAGTCAGTATATAAATAGTAAATTGATTTGGTTCCAATACCTGCAAGTGTTGGATTAAACACACCATTTACAACACCAACACCATAGTAAGTTCCACCAATTGGTACTGCCGAATTAAGTGTATCTGGCGAATCATTAAGACAAATACTACTTAGCACTCCTATATTAATTTGAGGTAATGGATTTACCGCAACCGTAACTGAATCTGCTCTTTGACACCCAAAAGAATTTGTTGCGGTAACTACATAAGTAGTTGTATTAACTGGATAAACTTTAGCTGTTTTACCGTTGAAACCATTTGACCAGCTGTAGCTAATACCTCCACTTGCCACTAAAAATGATGTATCTTCAATACAGATCACTTTATCAATTCCTGCTGATGTATTTGGTAACCTATTCACTCTCAAAGTGAAATATGAAGTATCAGCGAAATTTTCATTATCAAATACATATACTCCAATTTGCACTGTACCAAAGGCCTGCATTACCGGATGAACATGAATAAACCTATTGCTATCTGTTCCTGACAAGAAAATACTATCAACAGGGACCACTGAAGAAGAACTAAATGCAACTAGCGACAGACTGCCTGCTGAGTCGCCACTATCAACATCATAAACTTGAATTGCTTGAATTAATGTTGAATCAATTGAGCAGATGGTTTCACCACTTATAAAACTAATTACAGGGTGTTCATTCAAATCTTTAATTTTCACCTTAATTGTAGCCGTGTCGTTCATTGTTGGAGTTAGACCACCATCAGTTACTCTAACATCTACCACAAATGCCGTATCTGCTTCAACATTAAATGCTGAACTATTCGAAACGGTAAGCTCGCCTGTAGATGCGTCAATGTTCATTAAATTAACATTACCTGCAATTAATGAATATTGAATATTCTGAACAGCATCCACATCAGAAGAAGCCACAAAACCTAATGATGTTCCGTTTGGTATATTCTCGTTAATTGAGAAAATCGAATCGTAAACAATTGGTTTTTCATTAATATCAAGAACGTTAATTGTAATAATCGAAGAATCCTTCATTTCAGGAATTAAACCTCCATCTTCAACTACCAAGTTCACCACAAATGAAGTATTTGTTTCAAAATCAAATTGAGTAACATCTTTAATTGATAGAATACCTGTGATAGAGTCAATCGAAACAGCATTAATATCTCCACTGTATAAAGTATATTTAAAGTTGGTTATAATGTCTTGATCTTGAGCAGTTATAGTTCCTAGTACATTGCCATTTGGTTGGTTTTCGTTAACTAAAAAGGAAATAACGCTGATTACTTCAGGTTTTTCGTTTATATCATTAAGGTTAATCGTGTAAACTAAAGTGTCGTACTTAATTGAATCTATTCCGCCATCAGCAACTTGAACATTTATGTTGAAAGAAGTCGTTTTTTCGAAATCTAAATAGTTTTCATTCAAAACAGAAACAACTCCATTTGTTGATATTGCAAATGCCGTATCTGCACCTTCAAGAATTGCATAGGTTAATGTTTGAGTTGAATCAACATCGGTGGCAACAATGGTATTTATTATTGTAGTGTTACTTAAGTTTTCATCAATAGTGAATAAATCTACAATTAAAACAGGTTTTTCGTTAACATCGATAACGTTTATTCTTACTGTTGATGTATCTATCATTTCAGGAGCAATTCCGCCATCAGTTACTTCAATATCTACCTCAAAGTAAGCTCTGTTCTCATAACTAAACTGCACAGAATCTTTTATGGTCAACACTCCGTTAAGATCCATTTCGATTGCAGAAGTATCTCCTCCAATTAAGGTATAATTAAACGATTTGGTTGAGTCAACATCGGTAGCTAATACAGTTCCAAGATAATCACCATTTGGACTGTTTTCAATTATTGTAAATAAACTATCGTTTAGAATTGGTTTTTCATTAAGATCGATTATGTTAACTCTAATTTTGGCAGAATCAGACATTTCAGGCGATAAGCCACCATCAAAAACAACCATATCGACTTCAAAGAATGCCCTATTCTCATAACTAAATTGAGCTGAATCTTTTATGGTTAATATACCATTGGTTGAAATGCCTATTGCTGATACATCGCCTCCATACAATACATATCTGAATGACGTATTTACGTCAACATCAACAGCATACATGGTTCCAATAGTGTCTGATTGAGGAGCATTTTCATTTATTACGAATGTAGAATCGCCTATAATTGGTTTTTCGTTGATATCGTTTAAGTTGATTACATAGGCAGTTGTGTCATATAAATCTGCAACCAATCCGCCATCTGATACTTCTACTACTAATTCAAATGTTTCCGTTGTTTCTAAATCCAAGTAAGTTGAATCTTTTACTGTGATAGCTCCGGTTGTTGGATTTATTTCAAACGTTGTATTTGCTCCACCAATTACTGTGTAACTAAAACTAGTCAACGTATCTACATCGATGCTATTTGCAGTTCCTACGAATAATCCATTAACCGAATTTTCATCAATTAAGAAGGTATCAGTTACAATGACCGGCTTCTCGTTAAGGTCAAGTATTCTGATTACCACTCTTCCTGAATCAGATAACATAGGATCACCATCGTCTGTTACTCGAACATAAATAGTATCAAATGGATTGGTTTCTACATCAATAGCCAACGGAGTAGCAACGTAAAGTTTTCCGCCATCTAATAAAGTGTAATTCGCAACATTTCCACTAATAATTTGATAACTAAGCGTATCGTTTGCGTCACTGTCAAACCCTAATAAGTTTCCAATAAAAGAACCATTAACCGGGTTTTCATTAATTGAAATTAAGGTATCATTTAAGGTTGGGAACGTATTTAATAGAATATAAACCGAGTCGTATTGATTACACCCTTTGGCACTTGTTACAGTTACGTAATACGTAATGTTTGTATCAGGAGTTATTGAAATTGTATCGCCTGTTTGGCCATCACTCCATAAATAAGTGGAACCTCCATCAGCCCAAATTTGGATGGTATCAACCGGACTCATGTTGGTATCGTTGTGAACTGTAACCACAGGTAAAGGATTAACTTGAACCGTAGGTTTGTCGGTTAAAATAATTTCACAGTTTCTGTTTTGCGCATGAAGTTGGAATGTTGTGTCTTGAGTAAATGGTCCAAAACTAAAATCAATGGTTGAACCATTTCCTGAAATTGGGCCATCTATTACTGTGCTGCCTTGTTCAAAATACAAGTAATAATCAGTGCCTATTTCAGAGTTTGCAATTGAAATATTTGAAGTGTCTCCCCAACAAACTTCGGTTGGTGCGGTTGCTGTTGCATCGACTGGTAATACATGATGATAGATAGTATCGTAAATGGTGACCGGACAAATTCCATCAGTCGTTACGGAAAGTGAATAAATCCCTGAATCGCTTACTGTAATTGATTGAGCTGTTGCTCCATTAGACCATAAATTATTACTATAATAATTACTACTCAATACCAAAGAATCATAAAAACAAATGGTATCTGAAGATAACAATGTAATTGTTGGCAACACATTCGGTACGTAATTAATGGTAACTGTATCTGATAATATTCTTCCACAAACACCTGCTGAATAACTACCTGTCGCGGAAACTGCTATGGTAGTTGTATCGGTAATTGGAATAAGTATATTAATGTCTGCCCCGGTTCCAAGGTAAGCAGTATCAATGTTTGCAGATGTATTAACATCAATCAATTGATACCTCACTCCAAACTCAGCAGAAGCAATGGTTAAAGTTGCAACTGAATCTTCACACATAAATACATTGGCAGTTACCGAAGGATTCAATAAACTATCAATGTGAATAAACGTTTGAACAACGCTATCGCAACCAAAGTTTGTGTTTAAAGAATCAACTACAGTGCCGGTAGAATAAGAATAACTGTTTCCGTTTACAGTAATGTTGTCCCATAAACAAACGCTTACCGTGTCGTAGGTATAATAAGTTGGTTGAACGTAAACAATAAAGACTGTACTGTCTATTGCACCAGATGGATCTTGAACATATATTTTAATATCAACTAATCCTGAGTCAACATATGTTGGATTAAATGAAATGCTTCTTGCTGTGTTCGAACCTTGAATGAAAATGGTATTCGAATCTATTAATAATTGGTTGCTTGTTATAGCCCAGACTGACAAAAAACTTGTATCACCTGGATCGTCATCATGAACTTCGAAATTAAAGGTTGGGTTAAAATCTGAAGCACAAATTATTTGACTTATAATGTTTGTAACATCGCTAAAGACTGGTCGGTCATTTTCATCTAACAAGCTAACTTTTATTGAAGCAGTATCGGTTTGATTATCGCCATCCTCATGAACCTGATAGGTAAAAATTAACAAGGGGTCATTTTCGTAATCAAGATTAGAATTAATACCTACTGTAATTGCACCTGTTTGTGAATCAATATCAAACTGACTTGTGTCTCCAGCAAATTTGCTAAACGTAATGTTGTTCGAATCTGCATCCCAAGCCAAACCAAATGAAACCGTATCGCCGATTGGTAATCTTTCGCCAATTTCATAATTAAATGGATTGTAAGATTCAACAAAAGTTGTTGATCCTTGAGAGAATATGCCTTGCCCATAATCTAATGAAGCAATGTTATCAAAATCTTCCCACTGGTTGTCAAAATTCAAATAAGCAACTAAATTGATTTCGTTTTGATTTGATCTTAATAAATAGGATTGAGAAACTTCTTTTGCTGTTAATGCCTTATTCCACAGTTTAAACTCATCAATGTTCCCATTAAAAGGAAAGTCGCCATTCGCCCTTCTACCAATAATTACATCACTAGTTGTATTTACAACTGCGGTTGAAAGTCCATTAACGCCATTACTAATAGCTCCAACATCTAATCCATTTATATAAACCTTGCCTAAAGAAACTGAAGGATTGTATACTCCAACTAAATGGTTCCATTTGTTTGGCAAAAAGCTTCCTGTAGGAGCATCAATCCAAACCTGATCTGTAGGAATAAACCTTATGCTGTTGCTCCCTGAAGTACCTCCGGTATGAAGTTCATATTGGCCAAAACCTTTTCCTGAAATGTAATCAATATCATTTGTTGATCCCGTCCAATATACCCATGCCTCTATTGAAAATTCAGTAGTATTGAATGATAAATCAATTGGTAAGGTAACTTGATCATCAATATTATCAAACGATAAAGCGTTACCATAACCTGCGTAAACTTGTTCTACTAGGTTAATTACGTTGATAACAACATTTGCTGAATCTACGTTCCCCATTCGGTCAACAACCTCATATTTAATTACCAATTGTGAATCAACCTCAAAATCAAAACGGTTGTTTGCACTAAACTCAATGTGACCTGTTTCAGCATTAAAATCTAAAATGGATAATCCGTTTCCTGAATACGCATTGAAATAAATTGAATCTCCATTTACGGAATCAACATCATAACCGATTGCAGTTAGTGAAATTAAAGTTGTTGTTTCATCGAAACTAAAAGTATCAGCAATTGCAACCGGCGGTGTACAAGTTGTATTTAAAACAGTAACGTTTGAAACCACAGTAGTAGAATTACCGGAATTATCAACAGTTCTAAATGATACTTGATGTATTCCGGTATCAGCACAAGCATATTTTAGATTAACACTTGAGCTCAGCTGTAAAGAAATTACTGAATCAATTGAGCAATTATCTAAAGTATCTAACACTAAGCCCTTCCAAGCTAAAGAGGCAGTTCCTGTTGCCATATTTAAATAAATTGTAGTATCTCGAACAATCAATGTTGGCGATATTGTATCCAAAACAGCAACGTAGAATTGATCTGATGATTGATTGCCTGCGCCATCAGTTCCGAACAGTGTGTAATTCCCTGATGTACCACAAGTAAAGGTATCGGCAGAAAGCCAAATTGAATCAAGAGTACAATTATCAAAAGAAGCGCTATCAACATTTAAAACATCTAGGTAGGCAAATCCTGAATTGTCAAGATAAACAGTTTGGTTACCCGCAAATATTATTGGAACTATTGTATCGAGAACGGCCAATCCAAATTTTTGAGTAACACTGTTTCCAGAGGCATCAGTTATTGTTACTGATTTGGTTCCTACTCCACAGGAATAGACCTTGAATTTCATATCCCTAACGAAAGAAGGATTTGCTGTTTCGTAAGCTTCTCCGCCAGCATATGTACCTGGTATTTTTACGTATGGAGATCCATTCATAACTTGAATCACATATTTTTTATTCGAATCTATAATTACCGGTATATCGAATATAAATGTTGACATATCTGACCAATTTGTGTTTGCAGGCATATTGGTCGCTGTGTTTGAAGTGGCCAAAACAGCTCCATTGAAAGCGCTTACATACGTATCTGAAACCCACTCGCGGATAACTAGGTATGGAGCACCTGTTGGCCAAACTTGCAATTCAATCTTATCTATTGCACCAAATTCAATAGACGTAAAACTTTGACCTTTATTAGTACCAGAAGTACCATTAGATACCTGATTTGTGCTTATAACAGTTGCTGGACAGTTTGCTATTGTAATCGTATTACTACAAGAAATTGAAGTATCCGAAAAACTCATCGTTACATCGCCGCAAACTTCACCTGTATCAGAGATAAGATTTAATGCGCTGAAGTTTCCATATCCCGAAGCATCTAAATAGACTATAGCCCCTTGAACAGAAGGCGTTGGGGCAATTGTATCTAAAATAGTAATAAGTAGTGAATCGTAACTTACGTTTCCACTTTCATCTCTTGCAGATAATGTAACCAATACTGTATCATCAGTACAATCGAACGTTGTATCGCTAGCTGTAAAAGTCAACATTGAGGTGCAATTATCGTTTGATGAAGCAACAATTGAGTTGATTGAAACAGCTGCCTCGCCATTAGCATCAAGGTAAATTATTGTGTCGCTTACAGATGCTAAAGTTGGTTTAATTGAATCTAATATGGTAAGGGTAAATTGAGCGCTGTCAATATTTCCGTTTACATCTTCAGCAAAAAACCAAAAATCACCTGCATCTACACAATAAATGGCGGTGTCTCCAATCCACATATTGTCAATTCCACAAACTGCACTTGAACCATTGTTTACATCAGTAGGATTTACATAAACTCGGCCTGTTGAGTCTGCATATGCCGAAACATTCTGTGCAATTGCGTCTAATCCTAGCGTATCTAGCACTCTTATATTAATAGAATTGGTACAAGAGCTAATCCCATCAGTAGTTGTTACATAATAAGTAGTCGTTTGGGCAGGAATTACATTGATGGTTGCGGTCGTCTCTCCTGTTGACCAAGAATAAGTATAGCTCATATAGTCAGGACTTTGATAAAGTGCCGTAATTTCTGCTTGTGATAATGCTTTATTGTAATATGCAAAATCATCCATATCACCTTTGTAATATGTGCCTGAACCAATATTAGCAGACCCGATAAAAAGGGGTTGAGACGGAGAAAACACATTACCTTTAGAGTTGGTGAAATCTCCTTGATATCCACCATTTGCCCATTCAGAAACAGTACTCCCAGACCTTCTGATTACAATATGTGTCCATTGGTTTAAAGTAGGGATAAAAGACACCGAACCAGAACCTACCGTGACATTATTCATCATTAGAAGCTTATTATTTCTAATACCAAAATTATTACCATTGTTCCACTCTCCATTTTGGAACCATTTTGGATATCCGCCAAAAGTTACCGGTCTAATCCAAAAGGAGTAAGTAAAATCTTGTGTGCCACTAAAGAGAGCTACACTATCTATTATTAAAGTTCGAGTGGCAGTGCTATTTGGGAAATTTAAAGCCCCCGCAGTATTACCAAATCTATCTGGTACCCCGCTAATACCTCCTGAAATTAAACCATCAACTTTGCTTGGGGAGTAATCGTCTGCATTTCCATTCATAGGGTAATGCAGTTTTAATTGATTGGTAACACTTATAGAGCTATAACCAATAGTTACTAACTCCCTACTACAAATCGTAGTATCTCCTTGAATGATGGCTGCACCAATCACACCTACCACTAAACTATCTTCAGCAGTACATCCATTCGCATCTGTTACGGTAACATTATATGTTCCTGAAGATGTTATCGTAGAAATTTGAGTAACATCACCATTACTCCAAGCGTAGCTTGCCCATCCTGCACCTGCGTCAACATTTACAGAGTCAGCACCGCATGCAGTAATTGTATCTTGCGCAAAGCTGAATGATGGTGAGTTTACAGTTACCAAAGTTGCTGTCAAAGAAGAATTGCAATTGTTGGTTTTAAATGATGAAGTATAGGTAAAGTTAACTCTTGATTTAGATGAAGATGATTCAGTCCATAAATTTTGAGGTGCAGTTGTTGATAAATTAAACTGCATGCCCAATCGATAGGTAGTTGCCGAAATTCCGTTAATAGCTATATTCGAAAACACACCGTAAGAAGCATTGTTTGCCGCAGACCTTCCCCCCAAGACACCTATAATGTCTCCTGCGTATATTTTAATGCTAACAGGAATATAACCAGTTGTCGCATTGTTTTGAGCCAGAAATAATGTACTGAAATTATTGGTAGTCGATGAATAACTAGGAGGTGCAGCATTAAGTCTTACTACTGCAATATTTTGATTTATACCTCCCGCGTCAGTAGGTACATATAAACTGGTAATGGTGAAATCTGTAGGCGCTACAAAATAATACCCTCTTGCATTACCTGAATAACCTGTAATGTGTGGAACCGGGGTTACAGTATCGACTCCCCCCGAATTAGATAAACCAGCGTAGTAAGTGGTATTGGTTGTTAAAGGTGGAGAGGTAAATCCTGACCCAATACCTATGATATTATTACCGTAAGCATCACCGTACCATTTATAAACCTGAGATCCAGTTCCGCCGAAAGCGTTAATAAGTGCTGATGTTCCCTCACAAATATTTGCTCCGGTAGTACTCGGGGCAGTTATATGGTCTACGCTGACCGAAACTGTATCCGAATTAACTGAACAGGATCCTGAGCCATAAGCCCCAAATCCTTGCACCCAATCTGCATTAACATCCATACCAAATAAGGTACCGTTATAGTTATTTGATGTTTTATCGTTAAGTGTAGCGCTTCCTGTGCCATCCTCAAAATTGAAGTATGCAACCAAACCTGCTTCTGAACCTGTGAGAGAGGTAGACATATTAGCCGAAATCTCGGCCTGAGTTCTTGCTACATTCCAAACTCGAACTTCATCCATTTTTCCTTTAAAATTTTGCGTACCAGCTTGGTTGGAGCCTATAGTAAATTTACCGAGTGATGAATGAGAGCCTTCTGTTGTTCCTGATACAAATTCAACACCATTTAGGTAAAATTTAATATTTGCACCACTATAAACTACAGCTATATGTTGCCATGTATTCAAAATAATTGGCGCAGGAGGGACCCATCCATTAATAGTACGCCCAAGCGCAAATTTCCCGCTATTAATTGCAATAAATCGATCCCAACCTCCATCTTCTTGTGACATGATCATATTATAAGATGCATCGTCAATTGTCGGATAAATCCAAGCTTCCCAAGTAGTAACTGGCATAACATCTAAGTCAGCATCTAAAGGAGTAATAATATGATCATTTACCCCATCAAAATCTAAAGCAGTTCCTCCTGTTGGAGATAAGTTTTGAGGAGTCGCTCCCGCAACATAAAAATCAGTCGCAGCAATTAAGCTCCCTGTATTAAAAGATAAGCTTGAACCATTACCCGAAGTTGGGCCATCTATTAATGTTGCAGAAGCATTGTATAGTGAGTAATTTACTCCAGTTTCTGAAGAAGCTGTTGTAACCGTTGTTGAAGAGTCAGAACAAACAGATGCATTTGTTGCTGTTATATTTTGGTTAACAAGAGCCGAAATGCTAACCGTAACAGTCTCAGAATTAACTGAACATGTTCCTAAGCCAGAGGGCCCATAACCTGTAACCCAATCTGAATTCACATCCATACCAAATAAGGTACCGTTATAGTTATTTGATGTTTTATCGGTAAGTGTTGCGCTTCCTGTGCCATCCTCAAAATTGAAGTATGCAACCAAACCTGCTTCTGAACCCGTTAGAGCAGAATACATGCTAGCCGAAATTTCAGCCTGAGTTCTTGCAATATTCCAAATACGGACTTCGTCCATTTTGCCATCTAGTCGTTCGTTGTGATCCCACCTTCTACCTAATCTCCACTCTTCAGTTCCAACAGGAAGCGAAAGTGTTTTTGCTGTGTTCGCCACCTCAATTCCATTGTAATATGTTATTATATTTTGTTGATTGTAAGTAGCAGCTATATGTACCCAAGTATTTAATGTTGGCATAGCTGCTGAATTATTTTGGAACCCCCCATTAAAAAACCCTGCATTAAGATTCCCATTATGTTTGTATATCATAAACTCGATATTTCCATCACCTAAGTATGATTCACCAACAAGCATTGCAGCTTCGCCCAATGAAGATATGTTAAACCACCCTTCAATTGTAATAGTATTAGCAATTTGACTGTTTATAGAGCTTGGTAATACTACATAATCATTACTTCCATCAAAATCTAAGGCTGTTCCTCCAGTTGGAGATAAGTTTTGAGAAGTTGCTCCATCAACATAAAAATTAGTGGTAGAAGTTAAATTGCCTGTAACAAAAGATAGTGGAGCACCTGTTCCCGCGGTTGGGCCGTCAACTAAGGTGTTACCAGCAGTTTCATATAAAGAATAATTCATTCCACTTTCAGAAGAAGCAGTGGTAATAGTTGTTGCAGCACCATCGCAAATAGCTGTATTTGTTGCTGTTATATTTTGCTTAACAGGGCCCGCAATGCTAATCGTAACACTATCAGCACGACTTGCTATACCATCAGTAATTGTTACGTAATAAGTAGTTGTAACAATTGGTGAAACATCAATGGTAAGTGTTGTTTCGCCTGTAGACCATAAATAGTTGTTTTTTGTAAGGTCAGGAGATTGATACAGCGCTATTATTTCTGCTTGATTTAATGCCTTGTCGTAATAAGCAAACTCATCCATATCTCCCCTAAAATAAGTATCAGATGTGGCGTCGCCCGAACCAATATACATCGGCTTAGATGGCGAAAATGGATTTCCCCAATTACTATTGTTTGCTGTATAATTACCTCTAAACAACCCATTAGACCATTGAGAAATTGAATCTCCTTTTCTTATTATAACCATATGGGACCAGTTATTTAAAGTAGGCACAAAGCTTACAGTTCCTGAACCAACTGTATTGCCATTCATCGTTAGAGTGGTGTTATTTCTAACCCCAAAATTATGACCAGAGCCCCATTTTCCATTTCGAAACCACATTGGATACCTTGTGAAAGTAGCTGGTCTTATCCAAAAAGAGTATGTAAAATCTTGTGTGCCGTTAAAGAGAGCAACACTATCTATTATTAAAGTTCTAGAGGTAGTACTATTTGGAAAATTTAAAGCCCCAGCGGTATTACCAAACCTATCTAAAACCCCACTAATACTACCTGTAATTACACCATCTACTTTGTTTGATGAGTAGTCGACAGCGTTTCCATTCATAGGGTAATGCAGTTTTAATTGATCGGTAACACTTATGGAACTATAACCAATAGTTACTAACTCACCACAACTAATAGTAGTATCATTTTGAATTCTATTTAAATTAATCACAGGTGTTATTACTACTTTCCCATGACCAATATTAAAACCAGCAATGTTGTTTTGGTTAGTTCCTGAATTATAGGAACCACCGCCACCACCGCCATAATCATATGTAGCGTTAAAATGACCTGCGCCACCGCCAGAATAGCCACCACCACCGCCACCGCCATAACCTGCACCACCACCACCACCAAAACCTCCATCAGATCTATTCGTTTGATTGTTGAGTGAACCATTAGCGCCATTTACAAAAGATATAGCACCATCTGCCCAGCCGATAAAAGACGGGGAGTTTCCAATAAAACCTGCACCACTTGAACTACCAGAATTGGAACCCGCGGAACCACCATTCCCATTAACACCTCCTGTTGATCCATTGGGCCCAAGTCCATTATTACCGTTTGTTGAAATAGAACCATCAAGTCCATTTTGATCAGTACTATTACCTAATGGGCCTGAACCGCCCCCGCCTCCACCTCCAGCAATAACAAGTATGGATGAGTTACTAGTATAAGGGGATTGAACAACATAAGTACCTCCACCACCTCCAGCTGCATAACCTCTGGTAGATGAATTACTAGAAATGACTCCCTTTTGACCAACAACTATTTTCAACACATCACCAGATTCCAATTTAAACTCACCTGAAATGGAAGCTCCTTTCCCTCCAGAATAAGCTGCATTTCCTCCTTGTGCTCCAAAGGCTTGAATAGAATAAGTGCCGGTATAAGGTACTGTCCATTCCTGGAAACCCTGAGTAATAATAGTTACGTTTCCTGATAAATCGGTTCCTGAATAGGCTGTATTCAGTTGCGATTGGGTTGGCCCCGTTCTTCCTGTTGCACTTGCATTTGTAAAAACCAATGAAGTATTACCACTTTGGGCCACGCTAGCATTAGGCATTAGAAGTAACGCCATTGCTAAAATGAAAACACTAAACACTCTACTCAAATTGCGGTTGTCTTTAATGATTTTTTTATTTTCTAATAACTGGTAAAATTAGGATTAAAAACCAAATAAAAAACCGGAAAGCGAATTATTTTTCACCCCAAATCACACCAATTTACTCTATATTCGACTTAGTGCTTCTGTCAGTGATCTGTAGGTGTTTTTTAAGTCTACTTTTTTACTTGCATGTTTTGAGTACCAAATAACTTTGGTAATCCCCTCTTCAACTTGAGGCTTAACGTCTTGTTTTGGTGCAACCATCTCATACCAATAGGTAGTTTTTAAAATCCATTTTTTTTTACCCTTGTAAATATGATATGTTTTCAAAACAAGTTTACCACGTTTTATATCTGAAATACCACACTCTTCTTCAACTTCACGCACTGCTGCAGACTCTATCGATTCTCCTACCTCAACCTTACCTTTTGGCAAATCCCACTTACCATGTCTTTTAATTAATAGGGTTTCATTAAACTCATTTCTAACGATACCTCCAGCCGCATCAATTAGTTTAAATTTTGCTGTAAAATTTTTCCATGCTTCTTCTAACCCATAAACTTCAATCGAGAAATCTGATTGCTCTGATTCAGACTTAAATTTCTCAAAAATTGCTGTCCAGTTTAAAACGGTTTCATCAGATGTTTCTTTGTTCTTTTCAAGAAGAGTAAATTCCCTATCGTTATTGAAAACTTTATACTTTTGTACCATTAATTTTTAGCCGTTAATTTATGTATCCTTTAAACGATTCAGCTTTACAAGTAACTGATTTCCTTCTACAAATTAAGGCAATTAAACTTCAACCAAACGACCCTTTCACATGGGCATCGGGCATTAAATCTCCTATTTATTGTGATAATAGAAAAATACTGTCCTTCCCAAAAATCAGAACTTTCATTCGTCAAGAATTAACAAAAGCTCTTTCAAATAATTTCGGGAAACCTGATGTTATTGCTGGTGTAGCAACTGGTGGCATTGCTTTAGGAGCTTTGGTGGCTCAAGAACTTGGCGTTCCTTTAGTGTATGTTCGACCAAGTTCCAAAGGGCATGGTCTTGAAAACAAAATTGAAGGATCAATAGAATCAGGCCAATCGGTTTTAGTTATTGAAGATTTGGTGTCAACCGGTAAAAGCAGCCTAAATGCAGTACAAGCTTTACGCGCTGCTGGCTGCACTGTAAAAGGTATGATCGCTGTTTTTACTTATAATTTAAAAGAAGCTTCCGACAATTTTAAGGAGTCAAAATGTCAATTGGTTACTTTAACTGATTACGATATATTAATACAAAAGGCAGCTGACACTCATTATATTTCCAAATCAGACATTAAAAGCTTGAAAGAATGGAAAAATAACCCTGAAGGCTGGAAAGCATAACCATTGAATATGATAATTACAAGCAATAAGGCAACTTTAACCGCTAAGCAATCAAACACCTACTCTTTTATCAGCAATTTTTCCAATTTCGAAAAACTGCTTCCTAAAGAAAGGGTTATTGTAAAAGATATTTCTTCAGAAAATATTGTTTTTGAAATCAAAGGAATGGCAACCATTGGCATGACCGTAATTGAAAGACAAAACGACAAATTAGTTGTAGCCGAATCTTCTGGCAAAAATCCGTTTCCTTTTAAACTTTCAATATTTGTAACGGAAACTGATTTAGGTTCAGAAGCTTATTTAGAGTTTGATGGCGAGGTAAATTCATTTCTAAAAATGATGGTAGAAACGCCTTTAACCAATTTTTTCAATTCTTTAGTTTCCGAGTTGGAAAAACAAGCTTTATAAAAATTCTACTGCCTTTAGATCAGCAAGTATTAAACGATTGGAATTGCTAAGTAATTTCAACTTACCTTCTGGTGTTACTCCTTTAATTACAGCTTCAATCTTTTCTCCATTAAATAAATAAGGCCTTTTCAGGTTACTTAAATATAAATTATCTAGGTAATTTTTATCAAGATTCTTCCTTCCGACTCTTAAATGATCAAATTGGTACGCTATAAAAGGCAACATATTATTTATGGTCAGTTGTAAATTGGATGTGTTCTCTTTTTCCAATCCAATTGAAGTCGCTTTTCTCTTGAAATCAGAAAAAAAGGTTTGATTAACATTTAGTCCAATACCTACAACTGTATTTTTAATTCTTTTCCCAATCAGCGTGTTTTGAATTAATGTACCCGCAATTTTATTATGATTTACCACAATATCATTAGGCCATTTAATTTCTGCGGCAATTCCTACCGACTTTAAATAATTCAAAACGCCAATTGCAACCGCTTTGTTCAATACAAATTGGTCAGAAACATCAATAGGCAAATTTTTTAATAATAGCGAAAGAAGGACATTTTGATTTCTTTCGCTCTCCCAAACCGTATTTACCATACCTCTACCCGATTCTTGAAAACCAGCAGAAACAATTAAACCATTAGGTAATTCATCGGTTTTAAGCATATCCAACAGCCAATTGTTGGTTGAATAAATCGATGAAAAATAAAATTGATTTTTTCCTATAATATCGCTGATCATTTCAATTGTTGTTCTATATTTTAATATCCGAAAAGTACTTGAAATTTACCTAGTTTCGCATCCCATTACAAATGAATGACAAAGAAAAAAATTGATGATGCGCTACAACTAGCCAAAGCGGCGGTTGAGGCCATTGATGACAAAAAAGGTATTGATATTATTTGCTATAAATTACAAGGTTTACCACATGCTGTATCAGAGTACTTTGTAATTGCAACTGGTAGCACTGAAAGGCAAGTTAACGCAATTAGTGATGCTGTTGTAGATCATGTTAGACTAAAACTTAAAGAAAAAACATCTCATATTGAAGGAAAAGAAAATCTCGAGTGGGTATTAATCGACTACTTCAATGTAGTGGTTCATATTTTTAAACCGGAAGCCAGAGAATTTTACAATCTGGATGGTTTATGGGCCGACGCAGAAGTAGTTAAATTTGAATAGAAGCGAAGAATTATGAGTGATAAAAGTTCAACTGACAACAAATCACAGTTTGACAGAATGAAAAACAAATTAGGTGGTAATCCATCGAAGGATCCAAAAAAAGGTTTTAATCTTTATTGGATTTACGCAATCATCGGCGTTATTATTATCTCGATGAATTTATTCTCGTTCAATACAGCAATGAACGACATCAATTTAATAGACTTTGAGGAGTTTGTAAAAAACAAGGAGGTAAAAAAAGTAATCGTTTACAACGAAAAAATTGCTGAAATTTACCTTACCGCCGATGCTTTAAAAAAATCTCCACACGACAAAAAGGTTAAAAAACCCTCTTTTTCTGGTGGAAATTCAAATGTAGGACCTCATTATAGACTCGAAATTGGACCATCTGAAGAATTCACCAAGGATTTAAAAGAATGGCAAAAAGAGTATGAATTTACTTATGTATTTAAAACTCGAGAAAACTGGGGACGTGATGTACTAAGCTGGATATTACCCTTAGCCATCATGATTGGTTTGTGGGTATTTTTAATGAAACGAATGGGCGGCGGTGGCGGCGCAGGAGGTCAAATATTCAACATCGGAAAATCAAAAGCGCAATTGTTCGATCAAAATAGTGCAGTAAAAACTACATTTAATGATGTAGCAGGACTGGATGAAGCTAAAGAAGAAATTCTTGAAATTGTAGACTTTCTAAAAAATCCTAAAAAATACACTGAATTAGGTGCAAAAATACCAAAAGGAGCCTTGTTGGTTGGTAACCCTGGTACTGGCAAAACGCTTCTTGCAAAAGCTGTTGCCGGCGAAGCAAAAGTACCTTTCTACTCTTTATCAGGTTCTGATTTTGTAGAGATGTTTGTTGGAGTTGGAGCTTCAAGAGTTCGTGATTTATTTAAGCAAGCCAAAGAAAAATCACCTTCAATTGTTTTTATTGATGAGATTGATGCCATTGGTAGAGCCCGTGGTAAAAGCATGCAGCAAGGTGCTAACGACGAAAGAGAAAACACGCTGAATCAATTACTTACCGAAATGGATGGTTTTGGTACAAATAGCGGAGTAATTATATTAGCTGCAACCAACAGAGCAGATGTACTTGATAAAGCGCTATTGCGTCCAGGTCGTTTTGATCGTCAGATTTATGTTGACATGCCAGACATTAAAGGCAGAGAAGCAATATTTAAAGTTCACCTTAAGCCATTAAAGCTTGAAAAAGATATGGATATTCAGTTTTTAGCAAAACAGACTCCAGGTTTTTCAGGTGCCGATATTGCGAACATTTGTAATGAAGCGGCATTAATTGCTGCTCGTAAAAAAAAGAAATTTGTGCAAAAACAAGATTTTCTTGATGCAGTAGATCGTGTAATAGCAGGGTTAGAAAAAAAGAGTAAAATAATCACACCTTCTGAAAAGAAAAAAATCGCCTTCCATGAGTCAGGGCATGCAACTGTAAGTTGGTTGTTGGAGCATGCTTCACCATTAGTTAAAGTTACAATAGTTCCTAGAGGTCAAAGTCTTGGAGCTGCTTGGTATTTGCCAGAAGAAAGATCTATTACCACTACGGGTCAAATGATGGATGAAATAAAATCTGCACTTGGTGGTAGAGCTGCAGAAGAAATTGTTTTTGGTGAAATCTCTACCGGCGCTTTAAGCGATTTAGAAAAAGTAACAAAACAGGTGTACGCTATGATTAAAGTGTATGGGTTAAATGAAAAAATTGGTAACATTAGTTTCTACGATTCTTCAGGGCAGGAGGATTATGGATTTAAAAACCCATACAGCGAAAAAACAGCTCAATTAATTGACGAGGAAGCTCATAGAATGATTGAAGTTGCTTATAAAGAAACTAAAGACCTGCTAATTGCCAATAGGGATAAACTTGACACATTAGCGAATTTATTGCTTGAAAAAGAAGTTATTTTTAGAGACAACTTAATTGAAATTTTTGGCAAAAGAACTTTCGCTCTTGATATTCAACGTGAGGAAGAAGATAGAGTTGATGAAGAGAATAAAGCTGCAAAAAAATTAGTCGAAAAAGAAAAAGCTGAAAAAGAAGCTACTGAAAAAGCGGAAGCTGAAGCGGCCAATAATGAAACCACTAATGATGAGAATAAAGAAGTTGAAGTAGTTTCTGAAACAAATGAGGCTGCATCAAAGGAGTAACATTAGATTTGTAATGTGATGATTTAATAAAATCGTCTTCAACTTTATTGTTATGAAAGCAAAGTGGGTTAATATATTTGAGTCGACTAACATGCACCAAGTAGCGCTTTTTAAGGCGTTACTCGACGAAAACAAAATCCCCTCTGAAGTACTAAATAAGCAAGATTCCGTATATCTATCCCTAAACAGCAACACTTACGTTGAGTTGTTAGTACCTGATAATTTTGCTCTACAAGCGGTTCAATTAATAAAGAATAGTGAGCAGCTTTAAGGAGAGACTTCCAACGGCCCTTTTATTTGGCTCCGCAATGATTTTCGGTATTATTTACTCACCGGTATCATTCTTCATTGTCTTTTTAACAATTCTTATTGTTGGCATTTGGGAGTTTTACCAATTGTTTGAAAACCCTAGCCACAAAAGCACCAAAGCATTCGGCATAATACTCGGAATAATAATTTATTCTATGTTTTTTCTTGATGCCATGAATGGGCTACAGCCTAAGGTTTTTACGTTACTAATTCCTCTCTTTTTCTTGATGTTTTTCTTCAATCTTTATGCAGATACAAATAGAAAAAAATACGCGCCCTTCATTAATATCCTTGGTGCTCTTTATGTTGCCATTCCAATGGGGCTACTAAGCTATTTGGTGTTTGATAACTACGCCTTTAAGCCTTACCAAGTTCTTGGACTTATTTGGCTGATTTGGACAAATGATTCTTTTGCCTATTTCACAGGTTCCTTCTTCGGAAAGAAAAAACTATTTGAAAGAATATCTCCAGGTAAAAGTTGGGAAGGATTTTTTGGTGGATTGGTGTTTACATTAGCTATGGGCTATGGCATAGGAATTTATTTTGAAGACACCACGAAATGGGTATTATTTGGTTTCTGTATTTCTGTTTTTGGAACTATTGGCGATTTAGTAGAATCGCAAATGAAAAGACTAGCAGGCGCGAAAGATTCAGGAACTATCTTACCTGGACATGGTGGCGTTTTAGATCGTTTTGATGCGCTTTTATTCGCAATTCCGTTTGTGTTTGTTGTTGAGGTATTCTTTTAAAGATCGTTCAACTCAATAAGCAAACTAAAGTAAGCCATACGACCTATTCTTGGACCTCCATAAACTTGATAAACTTTATTGTTCAGCAAATTGCTAGCACCTATTTTAAAGGTTGATCTAATTTTGGGTATAAATACATTTATTTGAGCATCGACCAAACCATAAGTAGGTATAAAGCCAGTAAACTGAGGTGAGCCCTCAAACACAAAACCTTGTATCCATTTGTAATTTACGTTAAAGCCTAAATTTTTCAAATAAATAGTAGGCCAATTCTCATTTAGTCGTTCAAGTAAACCGATTCTATACGTTATTTTTCTTCCAGATATTCCAAGGTTGTATTTGTGTTCTGGCGTGTTAAACGCAGGTATTATTGGGTCTTCAGAGTCACGTCGATCAATGGCATTCCAAGAATAATTCCCTGATAGAGCATAGTATTTTTTAAAAAAATAATTTAAGCCAATACTAAAACCTTGGGTTGTAACAATATCAGTTGAGTTAGCTGCAACTCGGTAGACTTGATTGCTTGTTAAAAGACCAGTTGTAGAATCGAAAACGGTGGCTGCTCCTAAATTAAAACCGAGAAAATCCTTGTACCAACTAAAATAATAGCTAGCGTCGATAAAAACCTTTTCGAACACAGTGCCTTTGTAACCTAACTCAAGTGTTTTAACTTGTTCAGGTTTTACAGGAGCAACGTTATAAAAGTCCAGCGTATCTTGGTTTAGGGTACTTATGTAGCTTCTTAATGACTCAATTGTAACAAGGCTATCAAATCCATTTACGTTACCAACAAGAATAGCTCTACCTACATTGTAATATAGAAACTGATCTTGTAATGTAGGGTTTCTTATAGCTGATGAAAACGATAATCTTGCAACATTGTCTGAATTTAAAAAGTAAACTGCTGATGCGGCAGGTGAAGTGACATAATTAAAATTTTGATTTTTATCAACCCTCGCAGTTGCAGTTAAAATCAACTTTTCATCTAAAAATTTTCTTTTCAAATTAAGGTATCCACCATATTCGTAATTACTGATTACTACTCCACCTGTATCAGAAAATATGGTTCCTTGCGAACTCGGATTATACACACGGTAGCTGCCTCCCACTAAAATATCCATAAACGATGGTTCGAATTTGTATTCAGCTTGAAAATGGCTTAACGATGATTTATCGTAAAACCTCGAACCTCCTTGCTGAAAAGTATTTTGTGTTGTGATGTGAGCAAATGCAGAATCAAACTTTGCAGTACCAGGAATGAAGTACGGTAAATTGCCGGGTTTATTAGCCAGTGAATCTGCGTAACTTCTTGCTTCAGAATGCCAAGAATTAATCGAATCAGAGAAAGTTGCATAAACGTTATTTGCCACACCATAAGTTGAATCTTTACTATCTCCAAACCAAACAGAAGGATTTACTTGCGGGTTAGGGAAGCCAGGTAAATTCCAAACTTTAGGTCTTACTTGTTGAATCCAATAAGTATTGTAGTTATTCGACCAACTAGAGTTGGATTGTGATGAATCCTGCAAAAGTAAAGCTGTAAAAACAGCATCATATGAGCCTCCAGCATCTTCAGATGTGCGATAAGCCCTGATGAAGAATTTATCTTTTTGTCTAATCTCAAAACGGTGCTGCTGAAAACGAATATCTTTCAAACTGTATCTATTATCGCCTTGATAAACAGTAGTACCGGTTCCAAAATTAAAGGCGTAAATGGCTTCAACTTTTTTATTGAATTTGTAATGAAGAGCGGAGCTAAATTTTAAATTTTCAGTATTGTAATCAACCAAATCAGATTCTTTGTAACCAGATCGGTGATAAATTCCTAATCCAGGAAAATTTCTTTGTCCATAATCTCCACTAAAATTATTTGCGCCGTCAGAAATATTTTCATCACCATAAACATTAATAGCATCATAACCTCCGGCATTGAGTATACCCGCTTGTGATTGTTCCGTAGGCTCGTAGTTGTCAGCTTCCCAATCATCAGCTGTTAAGTATGCAAGATTAACTTTAAATGCAATTCCTCTTCCGTTTTCATCTTCTATTCCATCTGCAACACGAAGCATAACTTCTTTTAAATTTCTTTCGCCAACCCTAGTTTGAACAGAAACTCCTTTAAAATCAAAAGGACTTTTTGTTTCCATATCAATAACTCCATTGAAAGCATTAGGCCCATAAATGCCACTACTGGCACCAACTATAAGTTCTACTCTTTTTATATCTAATTCCGATGCGCCTAAAAAGTTACCCAATGAAAAGTTCAGACCTGGCGCTTGGTTGTCAACTCCATCTATTAATTGCAACGATCTAACTGGGCTTGTACTATTAAAACCACGAGTATTTATTATTTTAAACCCCAAACTGGCCGAAGTTAAATCAACTCCTTTAAGGTTGCCAAGTCCTTCATAGAAATTTGCTGCAGGTGTTTCTCTGATACCCAAAATATCCATGGATTCCACAGTTAGCGGAGATTCCTTTTGTTTTTCCGTTAAGCGACTACCCTTAATTTCTACAGCATCTAGTTGAACTGTGCTTGGTTCTAGCTTTACATTTATCTTATCAGCAAAACTACCTACCTGAATCTCTTTTGGTTTAAACCCTAAAAAATTTATTATTAACGTAAACGGTGGGTTTTGTTTAATGTTAAAATTAAAAACCCCGTAAATATCTGTAATCCCCCCTACGGTTGTTCCTTTTATGGCTACTGTAGCACCAATTATCGTTTCACCAGATGATTGGTCCAAAACCTTGCCTTTTAAAGTTCCTTGAGCCATTAAACCAACAAAAGAAATAAAGAAACAAAGAAGGAAAAGTACTTTCTTCATACAGAGCAAAAAAAAACGGCGAACCAATTGGTTCGCCGCAAATGAAATATTAAAGGTCTATTTTAAAACTAATTTTTTTGTAACGATGGCTTCACCAACGCTCACATTCATTAGGTAAAAACCTCCTGGTAATTCATCTCTGTTGATAACCATAGTTTTATTACCGTTTCCGCTAACAGATAACACTTTTTTTCCAGTGATGTTAAACAACACAACTTCTTTAATTTCAAAGTTGGAACTAACTTTAACAAATTCATTAGCCGGGTTTGGAGCCAGATTAATGTTGTTGTCTATAGCCAAAGGAGCATCTACGCTTACAGGTGTTGTAACTGATAAACCAAGAACATCTGCTGCTCTTGGACAAAAATAACCCATTATAGTATCAATATACATTAAAGCTCTTGGCTTAGAAGCATAAGGATTAATAGCCATTCCAGTTGCAATGTTTGGATCATTAGCATCGTACCATCCCCATGGCTCAAAACCATTTGCAGGGCCAGGAAAAGGATACAAACCGATTGCTGCCGAACGAGAACGTGCTTTAACTGAAATAGCATCCGTCATTGCTGTTTCATTCCAATTTTGATTACCTAATCTTGTTGCTCTTAGAGATAAATCCAAGCTACCACTAACTTCAACAATTGGATCTCCGGTTGATGCAACAATTACAATTGCAGTAGCATATGGAGTTAAAGGATCAGCAACACCATGAAAAGAAACCATTGGTACTTCACCTGCTTCAATCCAAGAACTATCGCCCATTGCACCACCCATGTTCAATACCATTTGTGGATCAGAATCATAACCAGGATGATTGAAATTTGAAAAACCAGCTGTACCGTTGTCACCTTCAAAATCTCCCCATATGCCGATATTAACATAAGGTTGACCATTGGTTCCTAAAAATTTAAATAGATTCAATTCAGAGGCTTTATCCAGAGCTCCTGACGCTAGTGCAGCATACCCACCAGAATTTGAACCGCCTAAAACAACCATATTTGGGTCAATTTTATAGGTATCGGTAGTTGCAGCATCCTTTCTGAAAAAGCGAATCGCTGATTTCCCATCTTGCATAGATTTGTAAACAGCATTGATAATTGTATTTGCTTTTTCTTCTTGTGTTCCAAGTGGATTCCACCCCAAACGATAATTTACTGCAGCAGCAACATACCCTCGTTGAGCAAATTGCTTGCACATTTCAACCAAACTAGAATCGTGCTTGTTCCCAAAAGGAAGAGTATTTAAGCCTTTAGGTAAAAAACTACCTGCATGCATTAAGATAATTAATGGTCGTTGTGAAGCCGTATCATTCGCCGGTTCGTAAACGTCCATCAAAAGATCTTCAAGAACAGGAGCTCCTGTTATAACTGTGTAGTTTTCAGCATATTTAACATCCTGTGTAATGGTTAAATCCGTAAATACTTTGTCATAGTATCGTTCTTGCGCGTAAGAATTTAGCATTCCTAAACAAAGCATAAATAGTAATGTTTTTTTCATATTTTTTGATTTTAAGTTGACTCGAATGTAATTAATTTTAAGTTACAGAGCAGAACTTGATTTAAATTATTTCATCAACACCTTTTGCTTAATTTAAAATGACGCTGTTAAAACTTAACTAATTGATTTGATTTCAGATAAAAACATAACTATACATTTGCGGCATGACACTACACAGAGAAGGCAACACCATTATGATTTCAACGTTTGTTGGTCTGTTGGTATTTAATTTAGCAATTAAACCATTTTTGGCTAATTATGGAATGATTCAACTTTGCTTTGGTATAGCTTCATTGGTTTTGCTGGGCTTGGTTATACAATTTTTTAGAGTGCCTGAAAGAGAAGTTATCGGTAAACCAAATGAAGTGTTGTGCCCTGCAGATGGCAAAGTAGTAGTTATTGAAGAGGTTGAAGAAACCGAATATTTTAAAGACAAAAGAATTCAAATTTCTGTATTTATGTCTCCTCTAAATGTCCATGCACAATGGTCTCCTATTGCAGGTATAGCCAAATTTATAAAGTACCATGCTGGTAAATATTTGGTTGCATGGCATCCAAAGTCATCCACTGAAAACGAACGCACAACAATGGTTTTTGCTAATGACAACCATGAAGTTTTAATCAGGCAAATTGCTGGAGCCGTTGCTCGTAGAATTGTTTATTACCCTCAAGAGGGTCAATCAGTAAAGCAAGGTGATGAAGTGGGGTTCATTAAGTTTGGCTCTAGAGTAGACATTTTCTTGCCTTTAGGGACTAAAATAAATGTTGCTCTTGATCAAAAAGTAACTGGCCGAAAAACGGTTTTAGCAAAATTAGCTTAGCATTAAAAGCCTACATTTTCTCTGAAGTCATGGTCGTTCCAAGTTGCTATAATTGGAATTTCGGTTCTTGTTTTTGAAACTCTGGCCGCTGCTCCTTTAGCTCATTGTATGCTTTACGAATATCAGTTTTCTCATATGAATCTACGTCTACGTTATTGCCGTTGTAAAGCACCAAATCGACATGACATACATCAATTAATGATTCAAGAACAGGTGCCGCCTTATGTTGGTTCATTGTTGAACCAACAGCTATTTTAGATATTGAATCGTATAAACTCGGCACTTTCACCAAAATGAAGCTGTCCTGGGATAATACTTTTCCTGACTCCATGTAGGCTAACTTATAACTTCCAAATGATAAAGGTTTTGACTTTCCATTTACAAGGTTCAAACTTAATTGGAAGTCGTTTTTAAGTTCAACAAAACTTTTTGTTGATGTTGCTCCCAACACATATGGTTTGTATGTTTGGCAGTTATTGATGGTTGATGTTAAGATTAATGCTAGAAGTGCTATGATTTTTTTCATAGTTTTAATTTTTTATAAAATCGGCTATTCTCAACCAATATACAATGATGAATATCAGAAACTTAATTACCATTTGAACTACTTGATAAATTCATGAAAACCTTAAATTCTCCTTGGCGGAAAACCGCGGCAGCTATATATGGCGCTCCTAAAGACTCAAAACTTTATGGCTCGGTAGAAATTGACATTACAGATGTTGAACTATTTATTGCACAAAAAAGAAAAAAAGGGTTAAAAATTACGCTAACCCATGTTTTGGCTTCTGCGGTAGGTAAGATTATTGGTAAGGATATACCTGAGCTTAATTGCTATGTAAAACGCGGAAAAATAGTCCAACGCAATTCGGTGGATGCGTCTATTTCAGTACTAATGAAAAGCGGTGAAATGGGTTCAGTGATAGTAAAGGGGGTCGATAAAATGAGTCTCCAAGAAGTAAGCAACTACATTAACCAAAAAGTGGCAGATGTTAAGCAAGGTGAAGAAACCAAAGCCACGTCGAACAAACACTTATTAGCTAAAATTCCTTGGCCGTTCAGACGATGGGTATTTACATTGCTAAAATTTATTGCTGTAGATCAAGCTATATCGATTAAAGGTTTAGGACTGTCACCTAGTGGATTTGGGTCTTTTATATTATCAAATATTGGTACTTTAGGCCTTGATTTAGGTTTTGGAGCTTTGATGCCAGGCTCTTCTGTTGCCATGGCGATGTTTATAGGCTCAGCAAAAAAAAAACCAGTTGTAATTAAAGATGAGGTGGTCATTAGAAAAATGCTTACCGTGTCGGTTACTCTTGATCATAGAATAGTTGATGGAAAGCATGGAGGAATGTTATTCAGAGGCTTAAACCGAAGATTGAACAGCTTAGCAGAGCTTTAAATAAAAAAATACATGAAAACGAAAGAAGAGATAACAAAGAATTGGCTACCAAGATATACCGGTGCCAAACGAGAAGATTTTGGTGACTACATTTTGTTAACCAACTTTAAAAAGTATCTAGAGCTGTTTTGTGAATTAAACAATGCTGAAGTTATCGATAAAGAAGCTGCGATGCCAATGGCAACAAGTGGCAAAATTACCATGATTAATTTTGGAATGGGCAGTGCAAATGCTGCTACAATAATGGATTTATTAAGCAGTATTTCCCCAAAAGCTGTGCTCTTTTTAGGAAAGTGTGGAGGTTTAAAGAAGAAGAACAATTTAGGTGATTTTATTCTGCCAATTGCCGCAATTAGAGGTGAAGGGACATCTGATGATTATTTACCTCCAAAAGTACCTGCTTTACCGGCGTTTAGTTTACAAAAAGCAGTATCAACAGCAATAAGGGAAATGGAACTTGACTACTACACTGGTACTGTTTTTACTACCAACCGACGTGTTTGGGAATATGATGAGAAATTCAAAAAATACTTACGCAAAACTAGAAGTATGGCTATCGATATGGAAACAGCAACCGTATTTACTGTGGGATTCATAAATGAAATTCCCAGCGGAGCCATATTACTGGTGTCAGATCAACCAATGATTCCTGAAGGAGTTAAAACCGAAGAATCTGATCAAAAAATAAGTAAGAATTTTTCATCTAAACACATTGAAATTGGCATAGCAGCTTTACATCAACTCATTGAGAACAAAACAACAGTTAAGCATTTGAAATTCGCATAACTATTGCTTAAACTATACTAATGTTTCAATTTGCATTGAGTAGTATTATTTTTTAGTTTAAGTAAAAGTTAAATTCCTTTTAAAGTTTAGGGCAAAAAAAAAGCGACTCAATTGAGTCGCTTTTGAAAAATTTAGAGCATTGTTAAGCCTCCATTTTAATTTTAATATTCAAAGTAACTTCGTCTTCAATAAATTTATCAGCTAAATCACCCATCAATGATTTTGATTTGTAAGAGATTCCAAATTTTGTTCTGTCGAAAGTAACTTTAGCATCAGCGATTAACATACCATCAATGATAGTAAAAAGAGTTGTAAAAGAAACTTTTTTAGTTGTTCCTTTGATGGTTAAATCAGCCGTTACTTGGTAGTTTTGTCCTTCAACTAAATCAACTGTTACTATTTCAAGTTGAGCTTCAGAAAAAGCCTCAACACCAAAAAAATCGTCGTCTTTTAAGTGGTCTGTTAAATCTTTATTATCGTCTGCATCTTTTATGTCTTCAACAGTTATTGAACTCATATCAACAACAAATGAACCACCGGCCAATTTACCGTTTTCTAAAAATAATTCACCATTTTTAAGCGTTACAAAACCATTGTGACCACCTGAAGGAAACTTCTTACCTTCCCAAATAACTTTTGCGCTTTCTTGAGATACAGCAATATTCCCAGTAAGTATAGAAGTTGAGCTAGCTTCAGCAACAACTTCAGTTTTCACTTCAGCTTGTTCCATTAAAGCTTTATCAACATCTAAAGCGATTGATGGAGCAATTACCAAGGCAACAACACTCATTAACTTTAATAAAATATTAAGTGAAGGCCCTGAAGTATCTTTAAATGGATCACCCACGGTATCACCAACAACAGCTGCTTTGTGAGCATCAGAACCTTTACGTCCATCAGATTCAATCATCTTTTTTGCATTATCCCAAGCACCACCAGCGTTTGATTGAAAAATTGCCATCAAAACACCACATGTAGTTACACCTGCCAAAAGACCGCCTAACATCTCTGCACCGCCAATAAAACCGACTGCAACAGGAACAACAATAGCCAATAAACCTGGTAATACCATTTCTTTAATAGAGGCTTTTGTTGAAATATCTACACATTTATCGTATTCAGCATATCCGTCAGCTGCATCAAAAATAGCACGTTGTTCTGGAGTCGCTTTAGACATATCTGAATCAACAGCTCTCATAACTACAAGTGCAGCTTTTAACTGTGGAATATCTTTAAACTGACGGCGAACCTCTTCAATCATCGCCATTGCAGCACGACCTACAGCATTCATAGATAATGCAGAGAAAACAAAAGGAAGCATACCTCCTACTAGGAGCCCCGCCATAATACTTGGTTTAGAAACATCAATAGAAGTTACATTAGCAACCTTCATAAAAGCAGCAAACAAAGCTAAAGCTGTTAAAGCGGCTGAAGCAATTGCAAAGCCTTTACCAATAGCTGCAGTTGTATTACCAACAGCATCTAATTTATCAGTGCGTTCACGTACTTCAGGATCTAACTCAGCCATTTCAGCGATACCACCGGCATTATCAGAAATTGGCCCGTATGCATCAACCGCAAGTTGAATACCTGTATTTGCTAACATCCCTACCGCAGCAATTGCTATTCCGTAAAGACCTGCAAAATGATGCGATATCATAATCGCCGCAGCAATTAATAGAATAGGAATCATGGTAGACATCATTCCAACACCCAAACCAGCTATTATATTTGTAGCAGCGCCTGTTTCTGACTGCTTAACGATATCGTTTACAGGTTTTGAACCTGTACCTGTGTAGTATTCTGTAATCTTTCCAACACCCAAACCAGCAACAAGACCTGCTAAGGTTGCAAAGAAAATACCGTTTGCTCCACTTGGAAGACCAACAACTTCACCAGGAATAAGAGCGTGAATAATAAAGTAAGAAGCTAGAACCATTAAACCTGCAGAACCAAATTCACCAACATTTAAAGCCGTTTGTGGGTTTCCTCCATCCTTAACTTTAACAAAGAAAGTACCGATGATCGACATCAAAATACCTACAGCCGCTAAAACTAAAGGAAGGTACACAGCACCTAAACCGTCAAAATCAGGAGTGATGATAAATGCTCCTAAAACCATAGTACCAATAATAGACCCTACATAAGATTCAAATAGATCAGCACCCATACCGGCAACATCACCAACATTGTCACCAACGTTATCTGCAATAGTTGCAGGGTTTAATGGATGATCTTCAGGAATCCCTGCTTCAACTTTTCCAACTAAATCAGCACCAACATCGGCAGCTTTTGTATAAATACCACCACCAACTCTAGCAAAAAGGGCAATAGAAGATGCTCCTAATGAAAAACCAGACAATACATTCAATACTAAGCTTAAATTTTCAGCACCAGGCCACATTGATTGGTAAAGCATGAATAAAACACTAAGACCTATAACACCCAAACCAACAACACCTAATCCCATTACAGCTCCACCTGCAAAAGCAACTTCCAAAGCTTTTCCCAAAGAAGTTTTTGCAGCTTGAGTTGTTCTAACATTTGCTTTTGTAGCAACCTTCATTCCTATGAATCCAGCTAAGGCTGAACAAATTGCACCAACCACAAAGGAAAGAGCAACCATGCCGTGCGAGCCTTGTTCATTACTTCCTTTGAAAAACAAAAGAATGGCTACGGCTACAACAAAAATTGCAAGAATTTTATACTCTGCTTTTAGAAAGGACATAGCACCATCTGCAATACTTTTGGCAATCCGAGCCATTTTGTCGCTACCGACCTCTTGTTTGGTTACCCATGCATTCTTCCAAGCCACAAAAAGAAGGGCTACTACCCCGAAAAGAGGCAAAAATTTTACGATTAATTCCATAATTATAATTTAAAAAATAGGGCGGCAAAGATATATTTTAAAGGATAAGATAAAAATCATTTCACTTTAAAGATAGACGCATCAAATCAAATACGCAAACATCACCACTTAACAAAATGAATATCAGAAAATTAAGACTGAAAATAAAGTGACTATCTACTTCGTTTACTTATACATTAACCCTTTACACATCTTAATAACATCACCAACATTTGGTAAGGCAGCTTCAATTAATGAAGGTGAAAACGCGAAAGGAGTATCGCTTTGAGTTAACCTCATTACCGGTGCATCTAAATAGTCAAATGCTTCCCTTTGAATTTGATACGCTATTTCACTAGAGATAGACGCTACTGGCCAAGATTCTTCCAATACCATACATCGGTTGGTTTTCTTTACTGAGTTTATAACAGTATCAACGTCCCATGGTCTGATTGTTCTTAAGTCAATAACTTCTACTGAAATATTTTCTTTTCCCAATTCGATAGCGGCCTCAAGAGCAATCTTTAATATTTTCCCGAAGGTAACTAAGGTAACATCCTTACCTTCTCTTTTAATATCTGCTTTTCCAATCGGTAAGACATACTCGCCTTCTGGAACTTCGCCTTTATCGCCGTAAATTTTTTCAGACTCAAGAAAAACAACTGGATCGTTGTCGCGAATTGCAGCCTTAAGCAACCCTTTGGCATCGTAAGGAGTTGCAGGAGTTATTACTTTTAATCCAGGAACATGTGCATAAAAAGCTTCAAAACTTTGTGAATGTGTAGCAGCTAATTGTCCTGCTTGTCCATTACCTCCTCTAAACACAATCGGGACATTATATTGACCACCGCTCATTTGCAACATTTTAGCTGCAGAATTGATTATTTGATCTGCTGCTAGGATAGCAAAATTCCAAGTCATGAATTCTATAATAGGTCGTAAGCCATTCATTGCGGCTCCAACACCAATGCCAGTAAAACCCAATTCAGCAATAGGAGTATCAATCACTCTTTTTTCGCCAAATTCAGCCAACATACCTTGAGTAACTTTATAAGCACCATTGTATTCGGCAACTTCTTCACCCATAATGAGAACACTTTTATCCCTTCTCATTTCTTCGCTCATTGCTTCATTTAAAGCGTCTCTATATTGTATTACTCTCATGTTTTCAAATTATTAATAGCCTGCAAAATTAATGAACACAAGTATATCAGCAAATATTAAAACATAAGATAAAAATCCAGTTGATGTTCGTGCCTTTTTTAACTAGATTATTACCTAATTTTGCAACTTCAAAAATAAGGCACATGAAGTATTTAGTTTGTATTAGTAAAGCTCCTGATACCACTACCAAAATTACATTTACTGATAACAACACTAAATTTGCAGAATCAGGAGTTCAGTTTATTGTGAATCCTTATGATGAGTGGTATGCTTTAGTTAGAGCAATCGAATTAAAAGAAAAAAACGGAGGCACTGTTACTACAATTACAGTTGGGGGAGCTGAAAATGATCCGATTATAAGAAAAGCTTTAGCAATTGGTGCTGATAATGCAGTAAGAATTGATGCTCCTGCAACAGATGCCTATTTTGTTGCATCTCAAATAAGTAAATATGCTACCGAAAATGGTTTTGATGTTGTTCTAACAGGTAAAGAAACTATAGATTACAATGGTTCTCAGATGGGTGGAATGATTGCCACACTGGCAGAATATCCATTTGTTTCATTAGCAACAAAATTAGAATTTGAAGGCAGCAAAGCAATCATCGAAAAAGATGTACAAGGCGGGGTTGAAATCGTTGAAGTTAATACACCTTTTGTATTAAGTGCTGCTAAGGGAATGGCGGAGCAGCGCATTCCAAACATGCGAGGGATTATGCAGGCAAGAACAAAACCTTTAACTGTTGTTGCCGCGACTGATTGTGATAACTTAACTGAAGTGGTGGATTATGAACTACCTGCTGCAAAAGGAGATGTTAAATTGGTTGACCCTAACAACCCAGAAGAATTAATCGAATTATTAAGAAACGAGGCTAAAGCAATTTAAGATGAGTGTATTAGTTTTTACGGATAGTTTAAACAAAGAAATTACAAAATCGTCTTTTGAGGCGGTAGTTTACGGAGCTAAAGTTGCTTCAGATATAGGTACAAGTTGTATTGCGGTTAGTTATGGAGATGTTACTGAATCTTCATTATCTGCTTTAGGTAAATATGGTGCTTTAAAAGTTTTACACGATACTTCTATTGCATCGGGAGACATCCAAAACCTGCACCTGTTGGTAAAACAAGCTTGCGAAAAAGAAAGCTCAAAGGTAGTTGTTTTTGGGTTAGACTTTACAGGCAAATCAGTAGCGCCTATGGCAGCAGCAGCATTAAAAGCAGGTTATATTTCAGGAGCAATTGATTACCCTTCCAGCTATCAACCTATAACTGTGAAAAAGAATGTATTTTCAGGAAAAGCGTTTGCAAATGTTCAAATAAACACCCCAGTTGGTGTTGTTGCAGTTTTACCAAATTCAGTTAAAATTACTACTACGGATGCTTCAGCAAGCATTGAGTTATTTAAGGCAACATTACCAGGATCGAAAATAAAAACACTTGAAACTAAATTGAAAGGTGGAGAAGGCGTTACCTTAACTGAAGCTGAAATAGTGGTTTCAGCGGGCAGAGGAATGAAAGGCCCAGAGAATTGGGGAGATGTTGAAGAATTAGCTATACTTTTAGGTGCTGCTACAGCCTGTTCGAGACCTGTTGCAGATATTGGATGGAGGCCTCATCACGAGCACGTAGGGCAAACTGGAGTTGCTATTAGACCTAATTTATATATAGCCATTGGAATTTCGGGTGCAATTCAACATCTTGCCGGTGTTAATGGAAGTAAGATAATTGTTGTTATAAATAAAGACCCTGAAGCTCCTTTCTTTAAAGCTGCAGATTATGGTATTGTAGGAGATGCTTTTGATGTTTTACCAAAATTAGTAGAAGCTGTCAGAAAATTAAAAGCTGCCTAACCCTATGGCCGACAAGATTAAACTCAAAATTATTGGACTTTCATATAGTCAAACCCAAAGTGGAGCGTACGCGCTTATACTAGGAGAGGAAAAAGGAAAAAGGAGACTGCCAATTATTATTGGAAATTTTGAAGCTCAAGCAATAGCAATTGAGCTTGAAAACATGAAATCTAGTCGTCCTTTAACGCATGATGTATTTAAAACCTTCGCTAAATCATTCAAGATTAAAGTAGCAGAAGTTATTATCTATAATTTGGTGGAAGGGATTTTCTATGCAAAGCTTATATGCCAGCAAGAAGGCTCTGAAGTCTTGGTTGAAATTGACGCTCGAACCTCAGACTCGATTGCTCTTGCTGTCAGATTTAAATGCCCTGTTTTTACCTATGAATTTATACTATCAAATGCGGGAATTGTGCTTGGAGATGAACCCAATTTGGAGATTGACGATAACATAGACATTCCGGACACGGATCTTGAAATTGACGAAATCACTGAATATGATGAGTTTTCAATGATGAATGAAGAAGACTTAAACAATAGGTTGAACGAGGCCATAGAAAATGAAGATTACGAAAAGGCAACAAGAATTAGAGACGAGCTTAACCAGAGGAAATAATTCATTACTTTGGGCGTGAAAAATTAACTATGGTTTTAACGTCTATTTCTCTTTTAAATATTGGCAAAGGTTTTATTGGATTAGCCTTTTTGGTGTTCATTGCGTGGCTTCTAAGTACTCACCGCAAACAGTTTCCATGGAAAGTTGTTTTGTTCGGTTTAGGCTTTCAGATTGTTCTAGGGTTTTCAATCTTAAAAATTGAATTTGTTCAAATGCTCTTTGAATGGCTGGGACAGTTTTTTGTAAAAATTCTTGATTTCACTAGAGAAGGCTCCATTTTTCTATTTGGAGATATTATGAAGATTGACAGCTTTGGATTTATTTTCGCTTTCCAAGTGCTACCTACCATTGTATTTTTCTCTGCTTTAACTTCTGTGCTCTTTTATTTAGGGATAATTCAAAAAGTAGTGTACGGTTTAGCGTGGGTTTTCACCCGGTTGCTTAAAATTTCGGGTGCAGAAAGCCTTTCAGTAGCTGGAAATATTTTTCTTGGTCAAACAGAAGCTCCTTTATTGATTAAGGAATATTTACCCAAAATGAATAAATCTGAAATTCTATTGGTAATGATTGGTGGCATGGCAACAGTTGCTGGCGGGGTTCTTTCAGCTTACATAAGCTTTTTAGGTGGGGATGATCCTGTAGAAAGGTTAAAATTCGCAAAGCACTTATTGGCGGCTTCTATTATGGCAGCCCCTGGCGCCATTGTGATAGCGAAAATATTAATTCCTCAAACAGAGGAAATAGATTCGAATATTGAAATATCAACGAATCAAGTTGGCTCCAATTTTCTTGATGCTTTATCAAACGGAACTACTGAAGGATTAAAACTTGCTGTAAATGTTGGCGCAATGTTGCTCGTGTTTTTTGCCTTTATAGCAATGATAAACTACGGGTTTGTTCTTATTGGTGGTTGGACAGGCTTAAACGAACAAATTGCAGCAGGCACTGATGGGCGTTTTAACGAACTTAATTTACAATTTATGCTTGGTTATACTTTCGCTCCTTTAATGTGGATTATAGGTGTTAATTCAGCTGACATCACCTTGGTTGGTCAACTCTTAGGAGAAAAAATTATTGCTTCTGAGTTTGTTGGGTATACGTCACTTGCTAGCTTAAAGCAATCGGGAGCATTTTTTGAAGAACGCTCAATCTTTATGGCTACTTACGTTCTTTGCGGGTTCGCCAACTTTGCTTCTATCGGAATCCAAATTGGTGGCATCGGCTCTTTGGCTCCATCGAAAAGAAAAATGTTATCAGAGTTAGGGTTTAAAGCTTTGGTTGGAGGAACAATTGCCTCATTACTCTCAGCAACCATTGTTGGAATGTTTATGTAATCAACAAATTGGTTTTCAGTATTTTAATTTTGCCTCTAACTTTTCAATAGTAAGTACTAGATTATTTTCAGTGTACTCGCCAGTTGTGGTTCTTTAAACTCAGTCTGGTTTCCTTTGCCCGTGCTTTGTAAGCTTTTCGTTCGAAGGCGTTCCCTTAACTCTAATAAAATATTAAACAAAAAAAGCCTTCCACAATTGCAGAAGGCTTTGATTACCCTTTTATGTTTTGTAAATAATACTAATAGAAATCAATTCTATAAGGGATGATGGCTTGAATACCACTCATTTCTTTAACTCTTTTTATTTGCTTGTAAAGTTGAATTTCTTCAACCATTTCGTCGCCCATTAAAAAAGCTTTGGTTTCAATATCAAAATCTTCCAACAAAGCTTTAATAGGGTCTTTTGCTTCTGGATAAATTTTCAATTTAGCATTCTCTAACCCTGCTTTTTCTTCAGCATATGCAATTGCGTCTTCTAAACCACCCATTTCATCAACGAGTCCAAGGTTCTTTGCATCGGCACCTAACCAAACTCTACCTTGACCTATCGAATCTACATACGCTTGAGTTAAACCTCTTCCTTCAGCAACCTTCGATGTGAAATCGGAATAAATTTTGTCAACCATTTTTTGAATCTGTAAATATTGATACTCTGTTAATGCTTTGCTTACTGATTCAACATTTGCGTTTTCATTAGTCATCACTCCATCGAAAGTGATTCCTAGTTTGTTGTTAAACATCTTTTTCATGTTAGGAATTACGCCAAAAACACCAATAGAACCAGTTATAGTTCCTACATCAGCGTATATTTTATCAGCACCGCAAGCTATATAATAACCTCCAGATGCGGCAACTCCACCCATCGAAACGATCAGCGGCTTTTCAGCTTTAGCCAATTGAGTTTCTCTCCACATTACGTCTGAAGCTAGTGCGCTTCCTCCTGGTGAATTTACTCTAAGAACAATAGCTTTCACTGTTGAATCTTGCCTTGCGTCTTTAATTGCTTTAGCAATGGTTTCAGACCCCATAATACCTTGTTGACTTTCTCCACTTCTAATTTCACCTGAGGCGTAAATTACAGCTATTCTTTCTTTAATAATCCAAGGTTTTTCCTTTTTATCGTCTTCTCCGTCATCCTTGCTAGATTTAGTTTTCTTAGCCGTTTTAGCATATTTCTTTAATGAGATAAACTCTAAATCATCTTCAGCTTCTACCTCTACTCTCTCCATCAAATCAGCTATTACTTCATCTTTAAATCCTTTTGCGTCAATCAAACCAAGTTCAATTGCCTTATCAGGATGGGTTGCTAATAATCCATCAGCAATTCTGTTTAATTCATCAACAGTCAAGTTTCTTGAAGAAGCTATTTCAGAAACCATCTTATTCCAAATTCCACCAACCAATAATGTCATTTGTTCACGATTAGCATCACTCATTTTGTCATACATAAATGGTTCAACAGCACTTTTAAATTTGTTGTTTGAACCTCTTATTATTTGCATGTCGATTTCAGCCTTACTTAACAATCCTTTAAAGAACATTAATTCTGTTGCTAACCCTTTAAAAACCATATCGCCGGCTGGATTGATATAGATTTTATCTGCAACTGACGCCATCCAATAAGATTTCTGATTAAAAGTCTCAGAATAACTTACTATAAACTTTCCGCTTTCTTTAAACTCAACAAGGTTATCTCTAAGCTCTTCTGAATTGGCAAAATTTGTTGGGACATAAGAAAGGTCAAGAAAAATACCTTTGATATTATCATCATCCTTAGCTATCGTTATAGCATCAAGCACTCCTTTTAAGCCTAATTTTTTATTAGGCTTCATTGTATTAATATTAAAATCTTCAAACGGATTATTTGTTTTGTAGTCCTCGATTGGAGTTGATAAGGTTAGATGAAGTACTGAGTTTTCCTCTATTTTTGTGCTATTCTTTTCCCCAAATAATCCTTCTGCTTCATCGAGCACAGAGAATAAAAACGAAAAGAAAACAAATATTAATAAGAATCCCGCTACGAAGAATCCTACTATGGAAGCGAACGTAAATTTGAAAAATTGTTTCATGAAATTTAATTTATTGTCCAAAATTAGTTTTTAAACTTGCCACCTAAATCACATTTACGTGAATGGCTAATTAACAAGCCAAAAGGAAAATTAGAATGTCAAACAGAAAATCACAGGAGGTTACACTAGGCTTAGGGTCAAACCTTGGCGATAAAAAAGAAAATATCGAAAACGCTATTAAAGAAATAGCAGCAACCATTGGAGACATTGCAATTAAGTCATCACAAATTGAAACCGCCCCATGGGGAAATATAAGCCAAGAAAACTTTATAAATTGCTGTTTGACGGTAAACACATACTTAACTCCCACAGAATGCCTTAAAACTTGTTTAAACATTGAAGCCAATTTAGGCCGAGCACGTGACAATCAAGTTCATTGGGGCCCAAGAATAATTGATATTGACATTTTATTTTACAATGAACTAATATTAAATTCTGACCAACTAATTATTCCTCATCCTTTTCTTCATGAGCGAGATTTTGTACTTCAATCTTTAAAAGAAATATGTCCGGATAAAGTTCACCCTATTATAAACAAGACTATATCCGAACTATTATGAGCACTTTACCTCATACTTTTATTACAATTGAAGGAAATATAGGTTCAGGAAAAACGAGCTTAAGTAAAAAAATTGCTGATTCATATGGTGCAAAACTCTTGTTAGAGCGGTTCGACGACAATCCTTTTTTACCACATTTCTATAAAAACCAAGACCATTATGCACTTCACGTTGAATTAACCTTTTTAGCAGAACGTTATACACATATCAACAAAGAGTTTGGCTCGCCTGAATTGTTCTCAACCAACACCGTTTCAGATTATATGTTTCAAAAGTGTTTAATCTTTGCTCAGAGAACTCTAAAAGAAAGTGAGTTTGACCTATACAACAAACTATACACTATGGTAGAGCCTATACTGCCAAAACCCACCATTATTTTTTATCTTCATCAAACAACATCAAATCTTCTTTCCAATATATCAAAAAGAGGTAGGAGTTATGAAAAAAACATAAGTGCTGAATATTTAAACAAAATAAATTCAAGCTATTTTCAGTATTTCAAGCAACACGAGAATCAAAAAGTTGTGGTTATTGACGTTCAAAATCTAGATTTTGTAAATTCTAATAACGACTACATAAAAATACTTGGAATAATAAAAAGAAACTATCCGGCTGGTATCACACGAATTTCAATATAATCCTCTAAGAATTAAGTATCCCAGCAAAGGCTTTTAATTGTTAAAAACATATAGTAGTATTGCATGTAATTTTGCAATTATAAAATTCGACTAGCTAACGATAAAAACACAATAATGAAAAAACATCAATTTAATCAAGTTTTATTCTTCCTATTGGTAGGAGGTCTTGCGTCATGTAATCCACTTAAAAAGATGGCAGCAGATGCAGAAAACGTAAAATATACTGTTGCACCAGATCCTCTTGAATTACATGCAGATAGCATTAATATGGCTATTACCGGGAAAATTCCAGCCGAATACTTTCACAAAAAAGCTATTATTGATGTTACACCTTTACTTAAAACCAAAGGTGTAAACGGTGAAGTAGTTAAAGAGTTCAAAACAATAACATTAGTTGGCGAAGCAGCTACTGAAGAAGGACAAAAAATAACTCAAGCTAGCGGTGGCAGTTTCAATTACACAGATAAGGTTGCTTATAAAGATGCAATGGAGTCTGCTGTTTTAGAGGTTAAAATTGTAGGTCGATTTAAAACTAAATCGGTTGATATTGGGAACTTCAAGGTTGGTGACGGAACCATTATCACACCCACTTTAGTTATGTCTGACGAAAAACCAATTCTTGGTACAGACAAATTTGTTAAAGTAACTCCAAGAAAATTTGAAGCTCAATTAAATTACGTAGTAAACTCTTCGCAAGTAAGAGGATCTGAATTATTAGATGAAGATTACAAAGGATTGAAGGAGTTTTTATCAATGGGTGCTGAAAAGGAATTTGTATTCAAAGGAGTTAAAATATCTGCCTATGCATCCCCTGACGGTGAAATATCTAAAAACGAAAATCTAGCAAACGATCGAGCTGCATCTGCAAAGAAAGCTTTTGCACGTGATCTTAAAAAAGCTAAAATTGAAATTGAAAATCCAGATGAATTTTATGCCTTAGAAGGTAAAGGTGAAGACTGGGAAGGTTTCAAAACTAAAATGGTAGCTTCAGACATTGAGGACAAAGATCTCATTTTAAGAGTTTTAAAAATGTACACGGACCTTGATCAAAGGGAAAAAGAAATAAAAAACTTAGCAGCAACCTATACTGCAGTAGCTGACAAAATTCTTCCAGAATTAAGAAGATCGATGATTAGCGTTATGGCAGACGAAATGTCAAGAACAGATGAAGAAATCCAAAGACTTGTTAAATCAGCTCCTGATTCGTTATCAATTGAAGAAATACTATACGCAGCTACTTTGACAGAAAGTCTTGACGACAAACAATCAGTTTACGCTTCGGCTAAAAAAGTTTACCCGTCTGATTGGAGAGGACATAATAATTCTGGATATGTGTTGTTACTTCAAAACAAAGCAAACGATGCTAAAGCTGATTTTGAAGCGGCCCTTAATGCAGATGCAAACAACAAAATTGCATCTAACAATTTAGCTATTTGCCATAAATTATCTGGAGATTTTGCGAAAGCAAAAGAGCTTTACACCGCAGCTAAAGGAGCAGGTAAAGAGGTTAGCTACAATTTGGGTATATTGGATATCATTGGCGGTAAGTACAGCTCAGCTGTTGCCAACATGGGTTCGGAGAAAACGTTTAATGCTGCTCTAGCAACATTATTAAATGGCAACGCTAATGGCGCAATTGCTATACTTGATGCATCTGAAGACAAAGAAATGGCGATGTCGTATTATTTGAAAGCTATTGCAGGTGCTAGAGCAGGAAACAAAGACCTTACCATAAACAATTTGAAAACTGCGATAAGTAAAGACAGCTCGCTTAAACAGAAAGCAAATAAAGATGCTGAATTTTTACAGTTCGCTGAAGATGAAGCCTTCAAGTCATTACTATAAAATATTTTAATTTAAAAAGCCCATCAAATTGGTGGGCTTTTTTTGCTTTGCTGAATTCAATATGTGTTTTTTACTTATACTTGTCTAAACTTTAAAATTTGATTAAATTATGAAAAAAATATTCGCTTTTGGTGCTGCAGCACTTTTAACATTCGGAATTTCATCTTGTACAAAATCAGGAACTTGTACCTGTGAAATTTTCGGCATTTCAACTTCTATTGATTATACAGATTTAAGTACTGATGAGTACGATGCAGCTAAAACCGCTTGTACTACTGGAGGTATTTGTACTTGGGCAGATAGCTAGTAGACAGATATTATAATTAAAAAAAGGGTTGATTTTTTCAACCCTTTTTTTTTTATCCATCTACCAAATTTAACTTATATTCAAACTAGATTGTATTTTACAATCTAATTCCATGATGACCAATTTGTTTTTAAACATCAGACTATTTCAATCCATATTTTCAGCTTTTTGAAATGCTAAAATTAACTTTCCTATTTATTTTAAGTGCATTTTTAATGAGTTGCGAGGTATGCTACAAATGCGACTATCAAGGACTTAAAATTAATGACCCGGATTACACTGAAGAACGGTGCGATTCAAAAAACAATATGGAGGAATTTATTCCTCCACATGTGGAACAAGGCTGGGTTTGTAAAGAAATTTAGCCCGTTTAATTAATTGATGCCATAGTTTATATATCAAACTTTTATATTTAAACCATAAATCATACATTTACCCAAAATATAGACATGAAAGCATTTTTCACTTTAAGTATACTTAGCACTGCTCTTTTTTTTATCTCATGTGAGAGGTGTGCTGAATGCACTTCTGTTTCGACCGACCCCTTTACAGTGGGAGATACTTTAACTGCTGAATTTTGCGAAAAAGGTCATATTTATGACAATGAGCTTGAATCATATGAAAAAAGAGACTGGGACTGTAACGAAAAATAAGCTATTCAGTCCTTAAAGTTCTAGATCTAACCATCTCCCATAGTGCAATACCTACTGAAATACTCACATTTAATGAGTGCTTGGTGCCGAATTGAGGGATTTCAATGCATGCCTTTGACTCACCTATTATATAATCGCTGACTCCGTTAACTTCGTTACCAAAAACCAATCCATAGGTTTTATCATTATCTAGACTAAATTTATTAAGCATAATTGACTTAGTAGTTTGCTCGATTGAAAAAAGATCAACCCCCAACTTTTGTGCGGCTTCAATAATTTCTTTCTCCGTCTCAAAATACTTCCAACTCACAGAATTTGTTGCACCTAAAGCCGTTTTATTTATTTCTCGGTGTGGAGGCTGAGCTGTTATACCCTGCAACCAAATTTCTTGAATACGGAAAGCATCCGATGTTCTGAAAATAGAACCTATATTCTGAAGACTTCTGATGTCGTTTAAAATTACAATTATTGGCGATTTTATTGAAGATTTAAACGCTTCAATATTTATTCGATTTAATTCTTCTAATTTTAATTTTCTGTTCATAACTCCTGAAAATTTTCGGATTATATTAATTAGCTCTAAAAAAGAGCCTTTTACTTTTACTGAAATTAATTAAATGTCAAAAAAGGTAACATCAAAAATCGCTGAAACACCTTTGATGAAGCAATTCAATCAAATTAAAGCGAAACATCCAGACGCTATTCTGTTGTTTCGGGTAGGTGATTTTTATGAAACTTTCGGCGAAGATGCAAAAAAAGCATCTCACGTTTTGGGCATTGTATTAACAAAACGAAAAAATGGCGCGGCAGGGGCAGTTGAATTAGCTGGGTTCCCTCATCACTCGTTAGATACCTATTTACCTAAGTTGGTACGCGCAGGTTTCAGAGTTGCAATATGCGATCAGCTTGAAGATCCAAAAAAAACAAAGACAATTGTAAAAAGAGGTATTACGGAGCTTGTAACACCCGGTGTTGCTTACAACGATAATATCCTAGACAATCGGAAAAACAACTTCTTATGCTCCTTGTATTTTGATAAAAATGAAGCTGGTGTTTCGTTTTTAGATATAAGTACTGGTGAATTTCTCACAGCTCAAGGCTCCATTGAATACATCAATAAATTAATCTCTAGTTATCAACCCTCTGAAATCTTATTTCAAAAAAGCAAACGAACTAAATTTTATGAACTAATAGAAACCGATGTTCATACCTATGGGATTGATGATTGGGTGTTTTCGGATGATTATTGTAAAGAAATATTACAAAATCATTTTGGAACAATAACATTAAAAGGCTTTGGAATTGAAGACTTTAAACTATCTATCATTTCGGCAGGTGTAGCCTTATATTATTTAGAAGACACTAGACATGACAAACTAAAGCACATTAACCACATTTCGAGAATAGAGCAAGACCATTATATGTGGCTAGATAAATTCACAATAAGAAACCTTGAATTGTTTAACAGTTTGTCTCCCAATGGTACTTCGCTAATTGACATCATAGACTCCTCAAACACATCTATGGGGGCCAGGTTGTTAAAAAAATGGATTGCTTTTCCTTTAAAGCAAGCTTCTTCAATTAATTGGAGGTTAGAGATTGTAGATTATCTGTTTAAAAACCAAGAAACAAGAAATGCTCTGATTGAACTATTGAAAAAAATTGGTGATGTAGAAAGATTGATTTCGAAAGTATCGGTTGGTAAAGTAAACCCGAAAGAACTACTTTTTTTAAAAAGAAGTTTAAAGGCAATTAACCCTATTAAAGATATTTGTGAAAAGACAAATCACGATCATATAAAACAGTTGCAGGACAAATTGAATCCTTGCAAACTGATAATTGATAAGCTGGATAAATGGATTGCAGAAGACCCTCCCATTTTAATTTCAAAAGGTGGGGTTATTGCTGATCAGGTAAATGAAGAGTTAGATAAATACCGTAAGTTAGCCTATTCAGGCAAGGACTACTTAATTCAAATACAAAACCGTGAAAGTAAAAAAACAGAAATCCCATCTTTAAAAATAGGTTACAATAATGTTTTTGGATATTACCTTGAAGTAACAAACCGCCATAAAGACAGAGTTCCTGAAGATTGGATTAGGAAGCAAACTTTGGTAAATGCCGAACGATATATCACACCTGAATTAAAAGAATATGAAGTCAAAATTTTATCAGCCGAAGAAAAAATAGGTGAAATAGAATTGAGGCTATATCAAGAATTGATAAGCGAAGTAATCCTTTATTTAGAGCCCATTCAAGTTAATGCTAATGTAATAGCGCAAATAGATTGCTTATGTTCATTTGCTGATATTGCTACTAAATATAATTATTCCAAACCAACCCTTGACGGTTCAAATAGCTTGTCAATTTTACAAGGCAGACATCCAGTTATTGAACAATGTTTGCCCATTGACCAATCTTATGTTCCAAATGATTTGTTTTTAGATAAAGAAAAGCAACAAATCATTATGATTACAGGGCCTAATATGAGCGGTAAGTCGGCTATTTTAAGACAAACCGCACTTATCGTTCTACTAGCGCAAATAGGTTGCTTTGTTCCTGCTGAACAAACAGAAATTGGAATTGTAGACAAAATTTTTACGCGGGTTGGAGCATCTGATAATTTATCGCAGGGTGAGTCTACTTTTATGGTTGAAATGAACGAGACTGCCAGTATTTTAAATAACCTCTCTGACAGAAGCTTAATTCTGCTTGATGAAATTGGTAGAGGCACGAGTACATACGATGGGATTTCAATTGCATGGGCCATCGCGGAATACTTACACAATCATTCTACTTCTCCTAAGACACTATTTGCTACTCACTATCATGAACTTAATGATATGGCAAAAAGCTTTGACCGAATTAAAAATTATAATGTTACTATTAAAGAATTTAAAAATAGAGTGATTTTTTTAAGGAAATTGGCAGCCGGTGGCAGCGAACATAGTTTTGGAATTCATGTTGCAAAAATGGCTGGTATTCCAAACAAAGTGGTGAACAAAGCCAATAAAATTCTAGCTAAACTTGAATCTTCACACATGAGTGACCAAAACAAAGAGTCACTAAACCGACAACAACAGGAAGATTTTCAATTAAGCTTTTTTCAACTAGATGACCCTACTATCAATCAGATTAAAGAAGAACTCATTAATCTAGATATAAATAAGCTTACTCCCGTTGAAGCACTTTTAAAGTTAAATGAAATAAAAAATATTTTAAAAGGATAATTTACTGTTAAAATCGAAAAAACATTACTTTTGTTATCCTTAACATAGGTTTTACAATAGATACTTAAATTAAGAAAAGCGAGAGTAGCTCAGCTGGTAGAGCACAACCTTGCCAAGGTTGGGGTCGCGAGTTCGAATCTCGTCTCCCGCTCAATAAAATCTGGGCTCCCTTTGGGAGTTCTTTTTTTGTTAATAGGTTGAAAAACCGGTAAGCCCTGGTGGTGGAATTGGTAGACACGCAGGACTTAAAATCCTGTGATCATTGCGGTCGTGCGGGTTCAAGTCCCGCCCGGGGTACACAAAAAGCCTCACAATTAGGAGATTGTGAGGCTTTTTTATTTTTATCAATTACATCTGTATTTAAAAGGGTTTCAAAATTTCAATCAATTGACAAATTCATGAATGATTCCAATCTTTTTGAATTAATATAATGTTACTAATTTCTAGAAAACTATAAATAACTATTTGTGCATTTGAGCTCATAATAAAGGCAATATGAAATACTTGCTTCAGATATATGAGGCTAATAGAATTAGCATGTAACCTAATCTAAAGGTCTTGTTTTGGTAAATCTAAATATGTCGATATAATCAAAAGAATGGGCAAAGAGGAAATTCCTAAAAATGAAAAGAAAAAAAATTTTATCAATTCCAGAAGCCTCAAAATACATCTCTCTTTCTATCCCGTATCTCTATATACTAATATCGACTAACGGTTTAGCCTGATATAAAATTGTAAGCCGATTATTATTCATATGATTGATCAGTATAAAAGATTTAATTTATTATATTTACTAAATAATAAATTAACCTTATGTAAGCCATGGTAATCAATTCTAAAAAGAAAAAAATCGCAAAAAGCGGACTTTGGGTACTCTCAATTTTGACATTTGTCTTCGCAAGTGGTTGCAGCACATCTTCAAAGAAAGAGATAGAAAGCACAGATAAAGTAGAGACAACATCGAATGAAAGCGCTGAGCATCCTTCTGATAGTTTGGCAATAAAGGACAGTGAGCATCCATCTAATAATGACAGCTCAGATAGCGAACATCCCTCAGTTAACGATAAAGGGAGTGAGCATCTATCAGATGACGGGGCAGAAGATGAGCACCCAACTGATGCGTCTTCAGACTCTGAACATCCTAAATAATTGAGTGCTCATATTTTGGACATTGCTCTTTTAAAAGAAAAAGTGGTTTTAATGTAGGCAGGCTTACCATCAATTTCGAATATTGGGTAAGCTAAAAAATTTATAGGACCTGATTTAGGTAAAGGATCAGGCCTAAGATCTCTACCACGACTAAATTCGATTCGATTAGCAGGGTGATGTCCAAAATAATAAGTGGCTAGTGGCGTATACTTGTTAGCTTCACTGATGTCTACAGGCCACCATTTTCCCTCAGCATAAAACTCTGCCCAGCAATGGTATCCATCAATATCACCTTCATTACGCTCTGAAGGAATAGATGCGCCTACTGCAAATCTTGACGGTATTCTCGCGGATCGGGCAAGTGAAATGAAAAATGAGTGAAACTCAGTGCAATTACCAGATTTTGAATCGCAAGCGTAATTAGCATCACCTGTACCATAAACACCTTCTTTCGCATAGCGCATATTGTCTATAATGTAGTCATATAAGGCTCTTGCTTTCATAAGGGGAGTGTTGGCTCGTTTTGATTCAATTACGGAGCTAGAAATCAGTTCAAATCGATCTCCTATGGGATTTAAAGCGGTAGCTTTAAGATACTTTTTAGGATTGAAAGCATCCTCATTATAAGCTGACTTTTCAGTTCTCTGCACTTGATATTGTATAATAATTTTATCATGAGCATGCTTACTCAACAACTTAAGATAAAGAATACTATTCTTATTTTCATCCTCGCTAAGCAACTGATATTCGACAGGAGCATCAATAGATAAAATTTCGATTTCCTGAAAGGAATCACTTTGTGCTATCGGGAGCCAAATTTCTGCAGATTCTTTTAATTCAGGTAATTGCACTTCATAAGTAAAAGTAAAGCGATCAGATCCTTCAATGACACCTAAGAGCTCTGAACCTGCACTTTCCATAGAAACCATATACCAAGTTTTATCGTCACCTTGCTTCCAAGTATAATATGGTTTTCCATTGAGCTTATGAACATCTGTCTTTGTGACTTTCATATCATCGGCAGTACCTTTGAGGAAAAAGTCTACGTCATATACATCTCCATTTACCGTTGCAAGATCTACACAAGCAAAGAATTCATGACTCCCCAGGATTGATAGGTATTCTGTATGTACCCTAACAAGTTTTAACCTTAATTCCGCATTATCATACCAAAAGGTGAAATAACCGCCACCTTCTTTGATTTTTGAATCAATATTTGATCTGATGCCTCGATCAACATCTTGAATAGTTACTTTTTTATTCTTTGAGTTGACTTTACCCTCAGAAATATCACTGCTATTCTGGCTAGATGATTGACAATTTGAAAGAGCAAGCATAATACAGATGAAAACTACTTGATAATTTAATTTCAAAATAATTAAGGTTAGATTTGAAAATTAATTTAATGCTTTTGGCATTTAATTGAAGATATTTAGTCAAACTTAAATAATATCAAGCAGGAAATTATTTCTAAATTTAGAATAAGGATAGTTTTAATATTAAGTTTGATATTTTAAAAAACGAAAAAAAATCATTGATATTGAAGGTAATCTCAATTAGATTAAATAGGAAAGAAGAGAATTACAAAAATTTCTGTACCGAGAAAGATTTTACATTTTAATCCTATCTTCATAAAAAAATCAATGAAATTAATAAAATCAACACTACTAATAATACCAATATATCTATCTGCTTTTAAATGTAAAAAAGATGAAAACAATCCACTTAATATTAAACCAATAGTCATGATTAGGTTTGTTTTTTAGTCTCATAGTAAATGTAAATTTTGATTACAACGCCTTTACCTGCTTTAACACTATTTAATATTAGTTAACATCAATTTAATAACCTTAAAACACTATATAAATAATTTTGTGAAAAATAAAAATCTATGAAAAAACAAAATTTAATTATATTATTCATCTTCTTTTTAGCCTTTAATTTTACCCAAGCTCAAGACGAAGAAAAAGAATTCAAATTTAAGTTAATTGGATATGGAACAATTGGAAATGGAATTGTGCAAAATTATAACGAACCAAATTATAATCTGAACAGCAACAGCGGTGAAATACTTTTGAACTATAATTTTACTAAAAAATTCGAAATTGCAACTGGAATTGGAATGAACGAATTGTCAGGTAATGGATTTAACTCTACAGGCAACTTTTACCACGAAAGAACATTACTAAAAGTTCCATTATTATTTACTATGAATTCTAAATTATCTGAAAATTTTACTCTGTCTACAAGCTTAGGTTTTTACGGACAAAACATCATTAAAGACGAATATCAATTTCTGACTTTTTCTCAAAAAGATGTTTTTGACGGTTGGAATTTTGGAGCACAAATTGGACTTAGTTTTATGTTCGAAATATCAAATGATTTTAGTGTTGGAATTAATTATAATGGACAATCTGATCTTAGCGATTTTGAGAAAAATAATAATTTCGGATTAAAAAATACTCCTATATCAGGTATTGCTGACAAGCAAAAAATGAAAAATCTAAATTCACTCGGAATTATATTTAAGCTCAAATTATAAAAACAGCATCCAACAATGTTTATAGTGCATGACACCCTGAGGGCAGCTGCGAAAACATACACAGGACATTATGACCAATGATGGAATTTATTTTATTAAACAAAATTTACTTTATTCAGTGAACATAATTTAACACTTTTTCTTTATTTTGCATTGATGATAAAAATTTATTCCATTGTTACCTTAATCCCATTTTTCCTGGGGTACATCCAATTATCTGCTCAAACTTGGGACTCAAAATCCTCTTTGCCAAACAATATCGGTAAACACCACCCAGTTACTTTTGGTATCGATGGATTTGGATATTCTGTAACTGGAACTTCTGCTTCAAGTCAAACTTCAAAAGACTTCTTCAAATATGACCCTGTGAATGACTCATGGTCTAAATTAACCGACTTTCCCGGTGCTGCAAGAAGTTTTGCTATCGGTCAAGCCTATAATGGTAAAGCATACATGGGTTTTGGATATCAATTTAATTTCTTAAACGACCTTTGGGAGTTTGACCCAATAAATTCTAGTTGGACTCAACTATCCTCTTGCCCTTGTGAAGGAAGAAGGCATCCAGCCTTTATCGTTACAGAAGGAAGAATTTTTGTGGGTTTAGGTGATGGTAATTCTGGCAATTTAAAAGACTGGTGGAGTTATGAAATAGATACCGATACTTGGACTCAAGAAAATGACATACCTGGTCCTGTAAGACACCATCCATTTATGTTTGCTGCAGGCGACCATATTTACGCAGGAATGGGCCATGGCGGAAACAACATTTACAGTGATTGGTATGAGTTTGATATTGATACCGATACTTGGACAAAACTTAATAACTTTCCCGGTGAAGCCAGAGTTGCAGGAACGCAATTTGCACTTGGAGGTTATGGATATGTTTTGAGCGGTGATGGAGATAACCATAATTTTATGAACGAAGGTGAATTTTGGAAATATGATCCTTTTAATGATGACTGGGAGCAATTACCCTCACATCCTGGAATTAGCAGATGGGCGCCAGGATCATTTACCTTGGATAATACAGTGTATTTCTTAGGAGGCGAAAACAGATCTTCTGGTGCCATAAAAGGTGACATGTGGTCTTATCAGTTAGGCCCAATAGCATCATTGAAAAATACTCAGGCTGAAGAGAAAAAAGCTTTTTTTTATCCTAACCCTACTAATGGTCAACTAAATTTAAATACGTCAATAGCACCAAGGTCAATTCAATTTTTCAACTTATCAGGTGAAATGATTGAAGAAATCACTTGCTTTAATAAGCTAAAAATTAATCTAAACAATTTATCTAAAGGAATATATTGGATTAAAGCATCGTCGGAAAACGAGATGTTTATCGAAAAATTAGTAGTGAATTAAACGTTTGATTTATTTAATTTTTGACTAACCGATTTTAATTATCTCCTGGGGATAACGCCCCTCTACTTCATTGTATCCAAATATAATTCTACACATCGAAACACCATCAAAAAACTCAGTCTGTTGAGGCTGTATTTGGTTTAAAGACCATCTTAAAGAGCTATCTCAAAGCATTTATAAGTTATTAAAGCAGAAGCCATGAAACGTCAGTATTATCTGACCTTTGTGAGTTAAAATTTACACAGATGAAAGTCATTTATTGAAAATATGTGTATCCATTGGTCTAATAATATTAGTTCACAAAACAAGCATTAGGGACATTAGTAGAAAAGCGAAAGCAAAAAATATGACAAGCAAAAAGAGCGGTAAAAACAAGTATTTATTTCCATAAATGCCCTTTCTAATTTGCTGATATTCTTATAAGTGCGCAAACTTTCATGTTGATTTTTCTGTTCGATTAATGTTCTATGCATTGCGACCAAATGGCAACAGTTAAATACACATATTATATTCCTTTATGTTCAGATGCAAAGAATATAAGCGTTTATAGCTAAAAGGTTGCTAATTTTACCTTATGCCTTGCTCCCAACCATTACGTCCTTTTCATTTTCTGATACACTTGCGGCTTATAAGCATAATTTGTTTTGCTCTCATCGTTCATGCATGTGGTTATGGGCAATCTGCGATTGGTAAGGGTTACAATTTTCAGGGGAATGGCAAAAACTACAATGCTGTCGTACTCAAGTCATTATATACTCCTGCTACCTTGCCTTGGGATTCTGTATCGAACTTTATTCCTTCTAAAGAAGCATCCCTCACTGATCAGCAAAGGCATCTAAATAATCGCTCTAATAGTGCTATAAATTATGGAAACTTGACAATAAGTCAACATCAATTTATAGAGGTAATTGAAACGCTTAAACTAAGCTCTCAAATGTCGTCCAAAGAACTCAATGCCAAAATTGTGGCTTACAAAATAAAAGGTGAAGATGGAAAAGGCAATGTACATTTCACGGGCTACTATACTCCCATTGTAAAAGTACGAGCTAAACGTGATTCTGTTTATAAATATCCGTTCTATCGCCTTCCCAAAAAATGGGAAGGTCCGATGCCTAGTCGCAGACAAATAGATGCTGGTCATCAATTACAAGGACTTAACCTTGAGATAGCTTGGGCCAGCGACTTACTCGAAGTATATTTTATGCACATTCAGGGTTCTGGCTACATTATGTATCCAGACGGTAAAAAACAACTTTTACGATACGGTGGAAAAAATTCGCACGGCTATAAAAGTATAGGAAAACACCTCGTTGAAACGGGTGAAATCCCTGCGAATGAAATCTCTTTAGATGCAATCGTAGGGTGGTGTGAAAAATACCCAAAGAAGGTTCACAAGACTTTGTATTCGAACCCATCCTACACCTTTTTTGAGCCGGTTAACAAGCCCGTTACAGGTGCAGCAAACATCCCTCTAATTGAATCACACTCCGTTGCGGTGGACACGAGATATGTTCCCCTTGGAGCTGTAATGGTGGGTAAAACACCTATTTTGAATTCTGTGAATGAGTTAGTGAAATATGAATGGAAGATCCTTTTTGCGCATGATACCGGAGCAGCGATTAAAGGTGCGGGACATGTCGACATTTACACAGGGATAGGCGTTTCAGCCAAAACTAAAGCGAGCGCTTTACATCATTACGGCGAACTATACTTGCTGCTTCCAAAATAAGCATGTCACTTACCTTGTGATACTTCCAGATAATGCACTGAAATTCCTCATTCAGCGAAGCATTATTGAATGCAGAAGCCCTAAGAAAGAAGATTTAAGCGAAAACATTACAAATTAACCACATTGATATCCGCTGAGCCTTAAGATAACTTCTTAGCGCTTTTTAAAGATGAAGTTTTAGTGCCAACTAATGGTGCAGATCTTCTGGTGCAATAAAAGGTGACATGTGTTCTTACCAGAGCATCATTGCAAAATATTGAGGCTGAAGAGCAAAAAAGACGGTTTTATCCTAACCCTACTAATGGCCAAGTAAATTTAAATACGTCAATGGCATTAGAGTCAATTCAAGTTTTCAATTTATCAGGTAAAATGATCAAAGAAATCACCACCTTTAATAATCCAACAATTAACATAAACAGTCTATCTAAAGGAATGTATTGGATTAAAGCATCCTCAGAAAACCAGATGTTTATCGAGAAATTAGTGGTGAATTAAACGTTTAGTTTATTTAATATTTGACTAACCGATTTTTCGGTTGCCCCTTTCATTTGATGAGTATAATCTCGATTGGTATTCCCCATTGATGAGGATAATTTAGAGCTATTTAAAATTTCGATAATTTTATTGTTGAATTCATTTTCGTTTTTAAGCTCCAAAATGCCATTTTGATCAATTAAAGTTTGTACCTCATGAAACTTTCTATGATTTGGGCCAACCAAAACAGGAATCCCATAGGCAACCGCTTCTAACGAATTATGAAGGCCTCCACCAAATCCACCACCTACGTATGCTAGCATAGCATAGCGATATATTCTGGACAATAAACCAATGGTATCAATAATTAATATTTCGCTTTTAACTTGTTCTTGTTGGTAATTTGAATATTTCAAAGCAGTAGGAAACAATTCATCCAATTCCTCTAAAGCATTTTCATCTAGATTATGAGGCGCTATAATGAATTTATAATTCGTTGATATCTTTTTATTAATTAGCCCCTGGATCCATTTATGCTCCTGAGAATATGTTGAACCAAATACTACGACCTTTTCATTTTCAGCAACAAAGTCATTAATGGTATTGTCTTCAAACTTTTCATTTTTAATCTCTGCTACTCTATCGAAACGTGTATCTCCTGTAACAACACTTTCAATTCCAAATTTTTCTAATAATAATAGTGAGCTTTGATCCTGAACCATAACGTTTTCAAAACACTTAAGTGATGACCTAAAAAATGAACCGAAAATTGAAAAGTACACTTGGCTTTTTCTAAAGGTTGCCGAAATTAAAAAACTTGGGATGCTACGTTTTCTTGCTTCAGCCAAATAAAAGGGCCAAATCTCATACTTAATACTCAAAAACATATTTGGTTCAAAAGCATCGAACCATTTTCTTGCATTTTGTTTTGAATCTAAAGGCAAATAAAGTACGCGTTTGGCCTGGTGATAATCTTTCTTGTATTCATAACCTGAAGGTGAAAAAAAACTCAAAATCAAAGACGAATTATTTACTTTCTTAAGTAATTCTTCAATAACAGGTTTTCCTTGTTCAAATTCACCCAACGAAGCACAGTGCATCCAGATTACAAATTCATCATCTTTCTTTAATTCAATGTTTTCAAAAACATTTTTCCTACCATTAATCCATTTTTTCGCTTTCTCATTTTTGAAACTAATCAACCAAATCAAAAAATGATAGAACTTTAAAGAAAAAGAATAAAAAAACTGCATCAATACGTATAAAATTCTCTAGTTGATCTTTTATAAAAAGGCAGAACCCAATTAAGCTTGATGCCGTAATATCCTTCAACTCTATTTTCAGTAGCTGGTAATTTGGTATCGTACTGATAGTTTCTTCTACCCTTGGTAAATCCTTCACTCATTTCAAATCCTACTGTGAAATTCACAAGCCTGCTCTCACCCATATAGTGATACCCTATAAATTGTTTAAAAATAAAACCAGACACCAATCGATCATAACCAGGCAAATATTCATCTCTAAGTAAAAAAATACCTTGGTTTTCGGAAACAGATTTTATTCTATGTTGCCAAAAACCGCATGCAACATTAAACCTTAAACCTGAATTTGGATTAACTGCTAAAAGGTTTGTAATCTTCCCAAAGTTAAATGAGCTTTCAAACCCTCTTTGATAAAAGAATATTCCTTCATTTCGACCGCCAATATTTAATGCTGTTCCATTTTCTATGATTAAGTAATCAAACATTTCTGTTTCTTTAACCCGATCACCAAACTGAAAATATATTTCAGGACCAAGTAGCCAATTCTTCTTCGTTTTAAATAACATTGCACCGCCAAATTCAGCAAAAAAACCGAATCTAGAGGTTAAATCACCTGTAGAATAATTCAACGAAGACCCAATATGCAGCAATGGCACTTTAATAATCGAATCTTGAACATTAACTTGAGCTTCGCTATTTTTGAAAAAGGCAAAAAATAGCAAAGTCACTAAAAATAATGAACTTATCGTTCTAATCATTTTACGCATAACACATCGTAATATCTGAGGATAAAAATAATTACATTCGCAGTCTTTTTTTAGCATATAAACAATATATGAATTCTATACAATTAGTAGATTTACTTTCTCAATATAAAAAGATTGAAACAGAAGTAAACGACGCAATAATTAATGTAGTGCGGTCTGGCAAATATATTAATGGTCCTGAAGTAAAAAGCTTTAAAACCCATCTTCAAGAAAAACTTAATGTAAAACATGTTATTCCTTGTGCAAACGGGACTGATGCCCTACAGATAGCGTTGATGGCAGCAGGGCTTAAACCAGGTGATGAAGTAATCACCCCTAGTTTCTCTTACATCGCTACTGCAGAAGTAATTGCATTGCTGAATTTAAAACCAGTCTTCATCGAGGTTAATCCGGATAGTTTCACCATTGACATTGATCAATTAGAAAAAGTGTACAATCCTAAAGTAAAAGCCATTATACCTGTTCATCTATACGGTCAATGCGCTGACATGGAGCCAATTCTTAATTTCAGTAGAAAAAACAAAATTGTTGTAATCGAAGATACAGCTCAAGCAATTGATACTTCTTATACCTTCAGTGACGGAACGGTAAAAAAAGCTGGTACAATGGGCGATTTTGGAACAACTTCCTTTTTTCCTTCAAAGAACCTGGGTGCTTATGGAGATGCTGGTGCTATATTCACCAATGATGATGATTTGGCAACTAAAGCCTCGATGGTTGCAAACCATGGACAAAGCAGAAAGTATGTTCACGATATAATAGGCTGTAACTCTAGGCTAGATACTATCCAAGCAGCCGTATTAGATGTAAAATTAAAATATTTAGGCAACTACATTACTGCTAGACAAGAAGTTGCAGAAAAGTATAGCGCAGCATTTAAAACAATTGATGATTTGCAAACTCCGAAAATTGAAAAATATTCGGATCATACTTACCACCAGTATACGCTAAAACTGAAAGACGCAAACAAAAGGGATGCTTTAATGACTTTTTTAAATAATGAAAGCATCCCATGTAATACATACTATCCAATTCCAATTCACCTTCAAAAAGGATTCAGTAAATTTGAAATTAATACTGATTTAACCTTAACTGAAGATCTTTGTAGTAGAGTAATATCATTGCCAATGCACACCGAAATGGAAGAAGATCAAATTAGTTTTATCACAAAAAAAGTATTAGAATTTTTTAAAAAATAGTTGAATGAAAATTGCAGTAGTAGGAACAGGTTATGTAGGCCTTGTAACAGGTACATGTTTAGCTGAAACAGGAAACACAGTTATTTGTATAGACATTGATGAGAAGAAAGTAAACAAAATGAAAAATGGTCAAATTCCGATCTATGAACCGGGATTGGAAGTTTTGTTTAAAAGAAACATTGAACAAAAGAGACTATCATTTACTACTAATTTAAAAGAAGCTGTAAATCAGGCTAAAATTATATTTTTAGCTTTACCTACTCCACCGGGTGAAGATGGTAGCGCCGATTTATCTTATATATTGGGAGTTGCGGAAGATTTGGGTAAAATCATTACAGAATATAAAGTGGTTATAGACAAGAGTACTGTTCCGGTTGGAACTGCTGAAAAAGTTAATGCTGCTATTTCTAAAAACACTAATCTAGATTTTGATGTGGTTTCTAACCCCGAGTTTTTAAGAGAGGGATTTGCGGTAGAAGACTTCATGAAACCTGATAGGGTTGTAATTGGAACCTCATCTAAAAAAGCTCAGAAAGTAATGGATGAATTGTATAAGCCTTATGTTCGTCAAGGCAATCCAATCATTTTCATGGATGAAAAATCTGCAGAACTCACAAAATATGCGGCAAACAGTTTTTTAGCAACAAAAATTTCATTTATGAATGAGATTGCCAATTTATGCGAATTGGTAGGTGCTGATGTTGACCAAGTAAGAACCGGAATTGGCTCAGATACTCGAATAGGAAAACGTTTTTTATTTCCTGGTATTGGTTATGGAGGAAGTTGTTTCCCAAAAGATGTTCAGGCACTAGTTAAATCTGCCAAAGAAGTAGGTTACACCTTTTCTATTCTTGATTCGGTTATGGAAGTAAACCAAAAGCAAAAAACTGTTATGATTCCTAAAATAAAGAATTACTTTAAGGGCGATTTAAAAGGTAAAAAAATTGCCTTGTGGGGATTAGCCTTTAAACCAAACACAGACGATATAAGAGAAGCGCCTGCTTTATACAATATTGATGAGTTAACAAAGCTTGGGGCAGAAATAGTGGCATACGACCCAGAAGCAATGGACAACGTAAAAGCTTTAATTGGTGAAAAAATTAAATACGCATCAAACCAATACGACGCGGTTAAAAATGCAGATGCCCTATTAATTGCCACAGAATGGAGTGTTTTTAGAAACCCAGATTTTGAAAAAATAAGCGAACTCATGAACGATAATGTAATTTTTGATGGAAGAAACTTGTTTGAAGTATCCCATATGAATGAGGTAGGCTTTACTTATTTTAGCATCGGTAGATAATCAGAAATATGAAAACAGTTCTTATTACCGGTGCAGCCGGATTTTTAGGATCGCATCTCTGCGATAGATTTATAAAAGAAGGCTATAAAGTTATCGGAATGGATAATTTAATTACTGGTGACTTAAAGAATATTGAACATCTGTTTCCTTTAGAACAATTTGAGTTCTGTAACCACGATGTAAGTAATTATGTGCATGTAGCCGATGAACTAGATTACATACTTCATTTTGCATCACCTGCGAGCCCAATTGATTATTTAAAAATACCGATTCAAACCTTGAAGGTTGGGTCATTAGGAACACATAATTTATTAGGACTAGCCAAAGCTAAAAATGCAAGGATGCTTATAGCTTCTACCTCTGAAGTTTATGGAGACCCTACCGTACACCCTCAAACTGAAGAGTACTGGGGTAATGTGAACCCCGTTGGACCAAGAGGTGTTTATGACGAAGCCAAAAGGTTTCAAGAAGCAATGACCATGGCTTATCATACATATCATGGATTGGAAACACGGATTATTAGAATTTTTAACACTTACGGGCCAAGAATGAGACTTAATGACGGCAGGGTTTTACCTGCATTTATTGGTCAAGCTTTAAGAGGTGAAGATTTAACTGTTTTTGGTAATGGTAAACAAACCCGATCTTTTTGTTATGTTGATGATTTGGTTGAAGGCATTTACAGGTTATTGCATAGCGATTATACTCAACCAATGAACATCGGTAATCCTGATGAAATTACAATTGGTGAGTTTGCTGAAGAAATCATTAAGTTAACAGGTACAACTCAAAAAGTAATATACCAACCACTTCCCGTTGACGATCCAATGCAGCGTCAACCAAATATTGATAAAGCTAGATCAATTATTAAATGGGAACCTAAAGTAAATAGAGCTGAAGGATTAAAAATAACATACGAGTATTTTAAGTCATTACCGGAGCAAGAGCTTTATAAAAAAGAGCATAAAGAGTTTGATAAATACATCAAATAACATGGATTATTTCGTACATAAAACCGCCATTATTGATGATGGTTGTAATATAAGTAAAGGAACAAAAATTTGGCATTTCAGCCATATCATGTCCAACTGTACCATTGGCGAAAATTGCAATATCGGGCAAAACTGTGTTATTTCGCCAGAGGTTGTTTTGGGTAAAAATGTTAAAATTCAAAATAACGTTTCAATATATACCGGTGTTACATGCGAAGATGACGTATTTTTAGGTCCATCGATGGTGTTTACCAACGTAACCAATCCAAGAAGCGGAGTTAATCGAAGAGGTCAGTATACTGAAACCATTGTTAGAAAAGGAGCAAGCATAGGAGCAAACGCAACAATAGTTTGCGGACACGATATAGGTGAATTTGCGTTTATTGGAGCAGGTGCTGTGGTAACAAAAGAAGTTCATGCATATGCTTTAGTTGTAGGGAACCCTGCAAAACAATTAGGCTGGATGAGTGAATTTGGTCATCGTTTGAATTTCAATACTGATGGTATAGCCACTTGCCCTGAAAGCAATGAGAATTACAAGTTAGAAAACAATAAAGTATTTAAGATTAAGAAGAATGATTAACCAATTATTAAATAAAGAAACCAAACTAGGAGTTATTGGTTTGGGCTATGTAGGATTGCCTATCGCGTTGGAATTTGCTAAAAAAATTAAAGTGGTAGGCTTTGACATTAATGAACCTAGAGTGGATTTAATGAAGCAGAACATTGATCCTTCAAAAGAATTAGAAAAAAAGGACTTTGAAGGTTGTGATATTGAATTTACAGCCAGCATTGACGATTTACAGGATGTTTCTTTTTTCATTGTTGCGGTCCCTACTCCTATTGACGAATACAATCAGCCAGACCTAAGACCTTTATTGGGTGCATCAACAACAGTTGGGAAAGCACTTAAAAAAGGTGATATCGTAGTTTTTGAATCAACTGTTTATCCCGGTTGCACCGAGGATGATTGTGTACCAATCCTTGAAAAAGTATCCGGTTTAAAATTTATGGATGACTTCAAGGTAGGATACTCACCTGAAAGAATTAATCCAGGCGACAAAGAACATACGATAACTAAAATATTAAAAGTTGTTTCTGGTAGCGATGAAGAATCACTTGAAACAGTTTCTAAAGTATATGAAATTATTGTTGAGCCTGGCGTTTATAAAGCATCATCAATTAAAGTAGCTGAAGCTGCCAAGATTATTGAAAACACGCAGAGAGATTTAAATATTTCTTTGATGAATGAGCTTTCAATAATTTTTAACCGAATGGGAATCAACACCTATGAAGTTTTAGAAGCAGCTGGCACTAAATGGAATTTTTTACCTTTTAAACCTGGACTTGTTGGTGGTCACTGTATTGGTGTTGATCCATATTATTTGCTTCATAAGGCCGAAGGTTTAGGTTACCATGCTAAAGTGATTAACTCTGGTCGTTATGTTAACGACTCAATGGGTTTTTATGTTGCTAAGCAAACCGTTAAGCTAATATTAAAAACAGGCAAGAACATAGCCGGATCGAGAGTACTCGTTATGGGCGCTACCTTTAAAGAAGATGTTAGTGACATTAGAAACTCAAAAGTTGTTGATGTTATTAAAGAATTAAAATCGTTCTCTGCTAATGTTGAAGTAATTGACCCTCATGCTTCATCTGAAGAAATGATGGAAGAATATATGGTTGACTTGGTGCAAGAAGCTACTGGCACCTACGACGCTGTAATTGTTGCGGTAAACCATAAAGAATATGCCAACCTTCCTGAAAGTTTCTTCACCAATTTAATGGACGAAAAGGGGATATTGATAGATGTAAAAGGAATATATCGCAATACTTTTAAATCATTAATTTATTGGGGATTATAGTATGGAAAAAATATTGATTACGGGCGGAGCGGGGTTTATAGGATCACACGTTGTTCGTTTGTTTGTCAAGAAATATCCGAACAAAAAAATATTTAATCTCGATGCTTTAACATACGCAGGTAACCTTGAGAATATTGAGGACATCGAAACTGAGGACAATTATGAATTCATTAAGGGAGACATCACTAATGAACAATTTATTGACGAATTATTTGCAAAGCATCAATTTGATGGTGTAATTCATCTTGCTGCTGAATCGCATGTTGACAGATCTATAAAAGACCCAATGGCTTTTCTTAAGGCAAATATTTTTGGGACGGTAAACCTCCTAAACGCAAGTAAGAAACATTGGGCCAGTATTGAAAACAAACGTTTTTACCACATATCTACTGATGAGGTTTATGGAAGTTTAGGTGAGACTGGCTTCTTCTATGAGGATACCTCTTATGACCCTAAATCACCGTATTCAGCATCTAAAGCAAGTTCGGATCATTTTGTAAGAGCATATAAAAATACTTATGGCTTGCCAATAGTAATTTCAAATTGCTCAAACAACTATGGTCCTTTTCAGTTTCCTGAAAAATTACTTCCGCTTTGTATAAACAACATAAAAAATAACAAACCTTTACCTATTTACGGAAAGGGCGAAAATATTAGAGATTGGCTATTTGTTGAAGACCACGCTTCTGCAATTGACCTGATTTATAACGAAGGTAAAAACGGTGAAACGTATAACATTGGAGGACATAACGAATGGACTAACATGGATTTAGTAAAATTACTTTGCAAAGTGATGGATAAGAAACTAAGCCGTAAAGCAGGTCATTCTGGAAAATTAATCACTTACGTTACTGACCGAGCAGGACATGATTTACGTTACGCTATTGATGCTTCTAAAATTGAGAAAGAACTTGGTTGGAAGCCTTCCTTGCAATTTGAAGAAGGTTTAACAAAAACGGTTGACTGGTATCTAGAAAATGAAAACTGGTTGAATAATGTTACCTCTGGTGGTTATTTAGATTATTACAAAGAACATTATAAAAATGATTGCTATTAATCAACTAGAGTAAAGCATTTTAATCTATTTTTGTTACTTAACCAATAAAAAAAACTATGAAAAACCAATTATTAACCTTAGCACTAGTGATTTGTGCTCTATTTTCTTTTACGTCATCAGTTGATGCGCAAAACAAAGAGGGTGGTATGCAATTTGATTTATATCATGCAGTTCCACCACACCAAGGAATTATTTTTAGAGCAGTAAGTACTGTTTCTGATGGTGAAACTGTTGACGTTAGTGTTCTGGGTAACCTTGGCCTAAGGTTTCAATATTATGTGAAACCAAAATTTGCGTTGGGTCTTGATTTGAACTATACCAAAAGAACTGCTGACAGGACTTACGTGGGAGGTATAACTGGTTTAAGCTATACTGATGCTATACAACAAACAATTATAAGAGCTATGATTAGAACGAGCTGGGAGTTTGTTGATTCTGAAAAGTTTCATATGAACTGGGCTAACTCTATAGGTTACAGAACTGCCGACTGGACCCTTAGTTCAACTGATCCTCTTTTTATACCTGATGCTGATTGGACAGGTGGAGGATTTCCTGCCTTTAGAACAGCTATCGGTATGAGAGTTATGTTTACAGAAAATGTTGGATTGAATCTTGAAATTGGTGTTGGCGGTGGTTCCGTAGCTAATGGAGGTTTAACTATTGCACTTTAAGAACTGATATTATATTTTAAAAAAAGGGGCTTTTCGAATTGATTAGCCCTTTTTTATACATGCTAAAACCATGTATCTAGAAAATAAAACTGATTGAATCATTTTACTGCATGGATATTTAGATTACGAGTATTATTAAAATGGCTGAAGTAACCTTGCGGGAATAAAGGATGTTAATTTACTATTGTTACTTGAATTATAAAAACAAAAACCTATGAAAAAAATATTTTCGCTTTTAGTCGGTTTCTTTCTTTTTTGCTCCGTATCTTTTGCAGGGAATTACACTTTAAACCATGACAATGTTAATGCTCTTATTGAAGACGCATCAGAAATGTCAATTCTTGAAATTAAAAATACATTTTCAGCAAATGAAGCAATGTCTGCAGCAGCTTTTAACCTTTCTCCAACTATTGATGACGAAGTTTTAGTTGCTTTTGTTCTTTGTTTGGTTTTCGGTGGACTTGGTATTCATAGAGTTTATATGGGTGGTTCTCCAATTCTTGTTTTGTTTTACATAATAACATGTGGAGGAATATTTGGTGTTGTTACCTTGATTGATTTGGTATCCCTAATAATAAAAATGGTAAATGATGAAGGCATTGGCTCTTATGGAGGCAACGATGCGTTCTTTGGTTGGAAATAATATTCAATTTTAACAGATATAAAAAAGGGGCTATTCGCCCCTTTTTTTGTTTAATATATTAATCAGCTTCACTGTATAGTCTTTTTTAAGGTTCTCATTGTATTCTGTTGCCAAAATCACTGATCTTCTTCGTCCTCCACTATAGAATTTCTCTAATAATCCAGACCCTAAAGTAAATGTTGTGATATATCTGGTTACCCAAAAGTTATATCCCATAAAAACTAAAGAACCTGCATTCAGCGCAAAACTAGTTAAGCCTTCTCCGAATTCACCTGCATAAGTTTGCCCCCATCCAGGTATAAAAGTAGAATACCATTCTGCTCTTAAGGGATCTTTAAACTTTTCAGTTTGATAACTTTTCAACCATTCAGATAACATTTCATGTTGATTACCATTATAATTAGAGTTAATTATAGTTTCAAGATCCTTATGGTTTTTTAATGAGGTTAATGCCAACATTTTAACTTCAATCACTCTATAGCTTCGCTCTGAGCCCATCAAATATAAATTAAATAAACATTGTTGAGGTTGATCCATCAAAAGGCTTAAAAGCGCTAATTCAAAATAATAATCAGCTTTGATGGTATCAGGCAAAGAGTTTACATTTACTTCCGAATTTAAGAGCAAGGCGGCTTTTTCAAACTCTCCAATGTTTTTAAGGATTCCAGCCGCCTTAATATAAAGGCAAGCCTGTTTTATTTTGATTGTCTCAAAGTATGCCTGCTCCCTAACCTTCAAATACTCAACATTGAGTTTTAAAGTATCATTGGCAGAGCTTCTATTTACCTGACAAATACTTAGTAAAAGGAATATTAATATTGAATAATACCTCATTGTGTATGGTTTCATTAAACTCGTAATTAGCTACTTTAACACTAAAATAACTTCCGTAGATATTTCCTCCGTAAAAAATTAATGCGGGTATTCCAATCAAATACAGTTGAGGGTTTTTAAGGCCTCCTTTAAAATACTGCTCTAATGTGGCTCCAGCTAAGACTCCTACTGATGCAAACGCGGCAACTCCTTCGCCTATCTTGCCTCCATATATTTTACCCGAACCAGGAATAAAGGCTGACATCAGCGCAGCTATAACTGGAGACTTTGATTTTCTAGAACTTAACATACCCAAAGCTTGAGTTATTCCTTTTACGTGGTAGGGATAATTTATGCTTACTACCATTAATGAATCAATTTCAGAATTCATCAAAACTCTAGATCCATAAAGTGCTAATTGGCCCAATTGATTACCTTCCTCACATTTAACTAATTTATCAATCCCTTCTTTGTAAAGTTTGGCATTTAGTAAGCAAATGCCATTTAATAAATAAGTATTTTGATTTTGAATTTTTAGTTCACTAACCAACCTTGAAGATGTTTCAAAATCTTTTTTATAAAAATAGGCATAAGCAAGCTGTAAATTATGTGAATCAAGTTTTGTTTGATTGTATTGATTTATTTTCAACCCATTTAAATAATTAGTTGCATCTGTTGCGAAACCAGTTTCATTTAAATGTTTGGTAAACAATCCTACATGCTTATAATCAATTTGTGCTTTAACTTGACAAGCCAGAAAAAAAAGACCAATTAATATAATCTTCATTCATACCATCTTAAAGGGTCGATTAATCTTTGTGAGTCCTCGTCGAATCGATGTATATGACTGTCCTGTGCAGTAAAGCGATTGCACCTCATTATTCTATCGCTTGAAAGGAAAGCACCTTTTAATAGACCATATTCTCTAATTACCGAAACACCAAACTTTGAACAAGATTCACGATACAAACAATCTGACGATATTTGTTTAGTAACCACTTTCTGATATATCATCATTGCACCACCTGTCAATAAGCTAAGAGGATTGTACTTAACCAAAACTCCAGAATTCTTAAAAATATATTCAGGAACTTGCAATTCAGCTTTTCTAGTTAAACCATCAGAATAAATATCTAAATTACTGTTTGATAATTGAGCACAACAAATATTACCGATACAAAACAATATATTAATCAATAAGAATCGCACCTACTGGAATTTTATATTGTTTTAATTCTGGAGCAAGATTAGATCCTTCCTTAATATCAAAATATTTAGTTCTGATCACTGTTGAGTCAGATTCAGATGAATAGTTTATAGATGTCAACAACTGCGGGAAATTAACATTCTTGAGTTTTATATAATTGGAATAATACACTTTTTGTGTTATTACGCCTTCATAGTTATAGTATCCACAATAAATTGGTTGTGTATTTCTTAAAACTAACTCAACTTTAGAATATATATGTAATAGCTCATTCGAAGGAATCCATTCCGAAATCATCATATCATCCTCAAATCGAGTATTTACTAAAGTAAAACCAATCCTTTTAAAGCCTAAATCGTTTGACTTACCGTTCAGAAATAAATACACCAAAGATGAACTTGTACTAAGTGATCTGTCGTATTTAGTAATGAGTTTGTTTGAGACCGGATCGTATAACTTTAATTCCCCTATTTCGTCATTTATAGTATAATATTCATTTGGGTGTGTAAAATGTGTTACAAGGTTTGACGCATTAATATCGAACAACATCACTGATTCTACTTTTACATATTTATTATTTTGAAGCGTTATTACTTCGGAAGACATATATAACTCTTGACCATCGGCAGAAAGAAATTGACAAGCAATAAAGCTAAAAACAAAAAAGGCCTTTCTATCGAAAAGCCTTTTATTTAAAAATATTATAAATTTTAATAACTCCACAGATCGTGTTCTACATTAAAAATTTCTTCTTTTAATTTTTCTGATTCTAATAAAGCATCTATTCCAGAGCGATAATTTGCTATATCTCTATCATAAACATTAGAAACTTTTACTATTCTACTTGCAAATTGTCTTTTCCAAAATATATCTTCAAAAGTTCTTCTTTCTGAATCATTCGTTCTGTTAAACACTTCATTATTAGCAAATACAAATCTTGCTTCAGGATAATAAACCCAAAACGTCTGTAGCAATTCCATATCACCAGTTTCAGCATTTTGCTTTTCCACAATTGGATGAATACCAATTATTCTAACATCCATTACAGATCTTTGTTTATCAAAAAACCATTCCTCTTTAATATCATAGTATCTAATTTTTGACGATTCAATAGTATTTTTTAAAGTATCATAACCCACTACTGAACCAAAATCATCGTATTGTTCATTCACCACTTCCTCAGAAAGAGCATCTAGTACTTCTTCTGGTGTCAATGGTGTTGTAAACATATCATCTTTTTCTACAACGGATCCAGGAGAATATGCCGTAATTGTACCTTCGTTCATTACCGCATCATAGACAACTTCGAAAAAATTCTTTCTCCCTTGGGACAACTCTTTTACTGGAAAATACAAAACCTGATTCTGCTTTTCTCTGATATCAATTCTTCGCCAAACTCTTTTATTCCACATTACATCTGCTTCTCGAAGTGAAGTGTAAGGAATTACTCGTCGTGAAGTGAAATTTTCTTTTACGTAAATACCATCTAATACCGTACTTTCTTGAGCATTAGATTCAAAAGAAAAAACTATAAGAGACACTAAAAATAATAGAAATAACTTTTTCATAATATTTAGATTATATCAATAATAATACTGCCGTTCAATAATTCCGGTTTACCATTT
>CAJIZE010000002.1 GCA_905181855.1 uncultured Flavobacteriales bacterium | reverse complement strand
TAAACCGCATCATCACAAATGGTTGCTGATACCTGAGTGAAATAAGTTGGGTTAATAGTTAGGTTAAGGGTTGCAACACTATCACAACCGTTTATATTAGTTAAAGATGCTACACAAGTTTGTGCTGGTACATTTGTATTCCAAGGATTGGTCATATTTTGCATCATTCCACCCATACTTCCAGATCCTGCCTCAAAATCATAATAAGCTACAAGATTACTAATTGCACCACCACCACAATTATAATTAAACAGGTCACTTACCTCAGTGCTACTTAATACTTTGTCATAAATTCTAAACTCATCCAAGAGCCCTATATAATCCTTCTGTCCTGAAGTACGATTATCTCCAATAAAATAATTATCACCAGTATCCATATTTCCAGAGCCACTACAATTAATTCCAATATATTGGTTGTCAACATATAATTCCACACAATTACTTCCACTTTTGATAGCAACTGCATGATGCCATAGTCCATCAGTATAGGTATTTGTGGAGGTTATCTTTGGTGTACTTGGACCACCACTCACATATACAAAGCCATTAACAAGGCCAAAATTTAATTCAGGATTTGTTGGTTGAGTATCATTGGAAATAAATACTCTATCTCCAGTTGATGCAGTAGATTTAAACCAAACAGAAAAAGAACCGACATTACCATTATATAAATTGAGCGGTCTTCCAATATTAATGTAATCATTACCACCATTAAAATTACCAGAATAACTGTTGTTACTATTATTAACAACAGAATTATAAGAATATGTTCCACTTTGAGTGTAGGTACTATCATTCCAGGTGTAAGAATCACAAGCGGTAACGGTGGTGAATGAACTATCTGATTGATTAATAGTAAGGTTAAGCGTTACAACACTATCACAACCCGCTGCATTGGTTAATGTGTGTGTTGCTATGTTATTTGATGCTGTATACGTATTTCCATCCATCCAAGTATAAGAATCACAAGCGGTTTGTGTATCTGTTGATGTATTTGGCGTGCAACTGTTGTAAAGACCTGTAATTTCTTGTTGGGTTAATGCCCGGTTCCATATGCCTATATCGTCTAATTTACCTTTAAACCACTCATTACTGTATCTTGACCCAAAACAAAGGTTACCAGAGGAAGACAATATAGATGATCCAATATTGGAGCTATTATCTAAACTTCCATTTATGTAAATCTTCATCTGATTGTTATATATGATGCAAACAAAATGATCCCACTGATTTGTTATTGAACTGACAGACCAAAGATCGTTATACCCACCGCCTTTTGCCACAGCCCAATCATATTTGTTGCTTGAATGTTCTTGAAGTAAAAAACCACCATTAGAATTTGGTTGATTTGTTATGATACCGTTCCATTCTCCTGAATTATTATCATTTTTTATCCACAAGGAAATACTCACCGAATTAGTAATAGCTGAAATAGGTGCAGCAATTATGTTGTCATTTGTTCCATCAAAATAATAAGCCGAATTAGCGGAACTATTCCTATCACTGGTCAACGTTGCACCATTAATCGTTCCGTTGTTTCCTAAGACACTTGCATCATTAGCATTCCCATTAAAAGGATAATAACCTACTAAACCATTCACTGGGAAATAATTTGGTATTTGTGCAAAGACATTTACTGTTAGTATTACTACTACTAGTAAGGTGTATGTTTTTTTCATAGTCAATATCTTAATCTTATTAATTTTTCAAAATTATACTGTTCTATAACGGTTTACAAGAAAAATTAGGTAATTTAGGTTAAGTTAACCAATTTTTAACCTAAATATTTAAAGCAAATATGCTCCTAAAAGCTCATTTTAATGAGCCTTTGAATTGTTCTATAAAACCAGGACTAGATGTAGCTAATCTTTTATCATCATCTAATATTTCAAAAAGGATGTTTAAAATATAAAACAATTAGGTTTGTTTTCTCAAAAAGGGAATGCCCCAAAGGTGGCCACTGTGAAATGTAAATATGGTAGAGTTACCGTTGGATGTTCTCCAAAGCTCATAGTTGGCTAAATTAATCGAAGCGCCCGTTCCATTGTAAAGCTCTAAATATTTGTGACTTGAAGAGCCTTCGGCATATTCCGTTATAAATAAATCAGTTGTTTGCGAAAATCCTGCTGTGCTAACTAAGACAAACAAAAATAAAAGTAGTTTTTTTAAAGTGGAATATTACCATGTTTTTTACGTGGTAAATTATCAACCTTGTTTTCTAGCATTCTAAAAGCTTTTATTAGCTTTTCTCTGGTTTCATTTGGTTTAATAATTTCATCAACATAACCCCTTGCCGCTGCATTATAAGGATGAGCAAACAATTCTGCATATTCGCCTTCTTTTTCTTTGTGCTTCTCCGCTGGATTCTCTGAAGATGCTATTTCTTTTCTGAAAATTATTTCTGCTGCGCCCTTTGCTCCCATTACCGCAATTTCAGCAATTGGCCAGGCGAAATTCATGTCTGCACCGATGTGTTTTGAGTTCATTACATCGTACGCTCCACCATATGCTTTGCGCGTAATCACCGTAACTCTTGGTACTGTTGCTTCACTAAAAGCATACAATAACTTAGCTCCGTTAGTAATAATGGCGTTCCATTCTTGATCTGTTCCTGGTAAAAAGCCTGGAACGTCTTCAAAAACTAAAAGTGGAATATTAAATGCGTCGCAGAAGCGAACAAAACGGGCTGCTTTTTTTGATGATTCTACATCCAAACAACCCGCTAAAACAGCTGGTTGATTTGCAACAACACCAATCGACCTCCCTGCAAGTCTTGAAAAACCTACAACAATATTTTCAGCATAATTTTTATGTACTTCAAAGAAAGTGTCGTCATCAACGGTACCTTCAATTACATCCCTAATATCATAAGGTTGATTAGGGTTTTCGGGTATAATATTGTTTAACCCTGGTCTATCTTCATTGCTAGCAGTATAAGGTGCTGATGGTGCTTGCTCTTCGCAATTTTGAGGTACGTATGATAATAGTTTTTTAAGAGAGCTAATGGCTTCTATTTCGTTTTTACAAGAAAAATGGGTTACCCCTGATTTATTTGAATGTGTTGATGCTCCTCCAAGCTCTTCAGCAGAGACTTCTTCGTTAGTAACAGTTTTAACCACATTAGGCCCTGTTACAAACATGTAAGATGTTTTTTCAACCATCAAGATGAAATCTGTAAGAGCCGGTGAATAAACCGCACCACCCGCACAAGGGCCTAAAATTGCTGACAATTGAGGTATTACACCTGATGCTAGAGTATTTCTATAAAAAATATCAGCATAGCCACCTAGAGAAACAACACCTTCTTGAATTCTTGCTCCACCTGAATCGTTTAGACCAATAACTGGCGCTCCATTTTTCATTGCAAGATCCATAATCTTTACAATTTTTTCAGCATGTGCCTCAGCAAGTGACCCGCCTAAAACGGTAAAATCTTGCGAAAAAACATAAACCAACCTTCCCTCAATGGTTCCATAGCCAGTTACTACACCATCGCCTAAAAACCTTTGTTTGTCTAAACCAAAATTAACTGAGCGATGTGTAACAAGTTGCCCCATTTCTTGAAAAGACCCTTGATCCAATAAAAAATGAATCCTTTCGCGGGCTGTAAGCTTACCTTTTTTATGTTGAGCATCAATCCTATTTTGCCCTCCGCCTAAAATTGCTTCAGCAATTTTCTCTTCTAAAACTTTAATTTTTTCAGACATTGTAAGTTCTGTTTTGTTATAAAATTATTGGACTGTAAAAATAAGTAATTGATACCTCTCTTACCTCCTTTGAAACAGGAGTAGTTTAAGTCTTTACTCAATTATTTTATAACAATCGGGATGTACTTATCAATGCCATTATACCGAACGTTTAGAAAGCACAAACCAGCAGCCAAATCGCTTAAAGGGTATGTAAACACTTGGTTATCGAATTCTACTTTTGCTGTTCCTAATGATTGAATTAGTCTACCGTTTCCATCAACCAAATTAAACTCGTAACTTCCTTTAGCATTTGCCAACTTTACATTTAAGCTAGTTGATGCAGGGTTTGGATAAACATCAATCGAAATGTTTTCACCTAGTTCAGTAACTCCAATCTGAACACCGATACTGATAAAAAATGAACCTGTATCGGAACATGAATATGAGTTTAGCTCTACTATCTGTAAGTCTCCTATGCCAGCAGTACCCCATAAAACATTAGCGTAATTACTGCTTGAGGTAGTAACTGTTCCGTTTGTTGCAGTCCAGTTATAGGTTGATCCATTGGTAGCCGAAATTAAATAGCTATACGTTTGATTTGGTTGAACCATAGTTGGGCCTAGCAACTGTGTAATATTTGGCTTACTTCTAATAAATACTTCTTTCTCAACCGAATCTGAACAACCATTTCCATCAGTATAAGCATACTTTATATTGTACGAACCGACATTAAGTTTCGAAGGATTAAAATAACTTGCTGCTATCCCTGGACCACTAAAAACCCCACCGAGTGGAAACCCAGCTAATAAAATGCTGTCTTCATTCTCACAAAAATTGGCATCTACTCCATTTAAATGCACCGTTGGTTGTGCAAAAATATTAACCGCAATAGAATTAGAGCTTCCTGTACATCCATTTGCATCTACAACCGAAGCTCTATAGTTTCCAGTTAAAGACGCAACGTAAGTAGGGCTATTAGCTCCAGAAATATTTATTCCGTTTAATTTCCATTGATACGATATAAACGTACCTGTGTTTATCGATAAAACTACCGATCCTCCTGCACAAAAAGAAGTTGGGCCAACACTATACGCACTCACAGTTAACGGGGCTGGTTGAATTACCTTGGCCGAATCTACAATTTGGCAATTAGATGAATCGGTCACTGAAACATAATAGGTGCCGCCTGCTAAACTTACAATTGCATTCGTTTGGTTGTTATTACTCCATAGGTAGTTATATGGCTTAACTCCACCGCTCACTACAATTGATGCGTTACCATCAACAGAAGAATTGCAACTTGCGTTTGATGAACTAACAAGCCCTATCAATTTTGACGGCTCTGTTATTACTCCCGAACCAAAACTTGTACAGTTTTTTGCATCGGTAATGGTAACGTTGTATAAACCTTTTGTTAAACTATCAACCACATTACCTGCTAAGCCTCCGGTCCAAGAATAATTGAACGGGGGATTTCCTCCGGTATTAGAAATGGACAGAATTCCGTCATCTTCGCCAAAACAACTTATGTTGGTTTCAGTAATTATTGATGCAATTATGCCCGGCTCATTGATTGGGATAGTAGAAACTGCTATACACCCTGAATTTGTGTCCGTTACAATTACAGAATAAGAATTGGCGGATAGCCCTAATAAATCTTGCGTTTTAAGTCCGTTGGTCCATATATAATTGTAGTTTCCGGTTCCTTGAACATCAATATCTATTGCTCCATTTGTTCCACCGTTACAATCAACATCAGTTGAGCTTACTAATAAAATACTAGGTTTTGATTGAACTAACATTGTATCGACTCCTAATCCTGTACAATTGTTTGAATTCGTAATGGTGTATGTTAGTGTGTATTTGCCAGAACTCAAAGCTGCAGGGTTAAACAATTGACTTGTTGTATTCGCCCAAGAATAAGTTCCTCCTCCTGGAGCTCCACCACCTAGCAAAAATGAATTTCCTCCTTCACAAGCTGTATCCTTTGTTAAGTTTAACGATACTGTAGGGACCCCAAAAACTGTAATGTTTTGGGTAGAAGAATTATAACACCCGTTTGAATCAGTGTATTTGTAGGTTATAGCATGAAATCCACTACCCGCAGTTATTGGATCAAATTTACCTGATGTTACTCCAGTTCCAAAATACTGACCTCCAATTGGAGATGCTGAATTTAGAATCACTTTTGATTGATCATTACAAACTCCTGCTAAACCACCAAATGTTATTGTTGGGTTTTGGTTAATGTTTAAGGTAACATTAGTTGAAGCTGTTGTACTTCCATCATTTACAGTTACTTGATAAGTAGTTGTTGTATTTGGATATGCCAATGGGTTTAGTGATGTTGAGTTGTTTAACGAACCTGCATTATTCCAAGAGTAGGAATAAACACCACTACCTCCACTTGCTATTGCTAGTAATGAAGTTGTGTCGCCTGAACATATGGAATCTACATTAACAACTGCCGAAACTAGTAAAGGTCCACCTGCAACCGTTACCAGAATATCATCTGTTGAAACACAACTGAAAGAAGCATCTGAAACAGTTAAAGTAAAAAGCGTGCTGCTCGTTAAAGCAATAGTCTGTGTGTTTAGTTGGGTTGGTGTTAATATAGTCGCCAATGGTGACCAAGCGGAATTAGTATTGCCTGATCCTCCTGAAAATACCCCAGCGAGAGATGCAACTTGACCGGTTTGTATTACTTGGTCAAGTCCAGCACTCACAATTGGTGCATCGTACACCTGCATAAGTCTAGTGTGCTGTGCAGAACATCCATTTGTATCTGTATAATTATAAGTTAAAGGGTAGGAACCTGCTCCTATTGATGGGTCAAAAATTTGATTTGCAATTGAAAGTCCACTATAAAAACCTCCCGATGGAGTTCCTCCTGATAGTAAAATTGGAGCTTCATTGTTACAAATTCCTGAAGTTAAATTAAAGAAAACTGACGGAATTGCATTTACAGTTACCATTACGGAGTCTTGTAAGCTGCAAGTTAAACCATACGACAAGTCATAGTAAATAGGAACTTGACCTGTTCCTGCCAAAGAAGGATTAAAACTACTTAAAGAAACACCTTGGCCACTAAAAACTCCACCACTAGGAGAAATGTTTGGCAACAACGACAAAGTGTCATCGCTACAAAAAGGACCATAATTACCATATGAAATGCTAGGCGCTTGCGTTACATTAATAACAACTGAACCTATTGCCGAGTTCACTCCATCGCTCACAGTAACTGAAAAGCTTGTTGTTGAATCTGGCGCTGTAATAGGGTTTGAAATTTGGCTGTTGTTCAAACCCGTACTCGACCATTGGTAAGAATAATTTCCGGTACCTCCTCCTGCTAATGCCTGAAGCATTGCCGAGTCGCCATCACAAATTGTTGATGTTGCTGTAGACGCTGTAACCGAAAGAGGGCCCCCTATTACGGAAACAAGCTTGTCATCAACTGATGTACAACCTGTAGTTTGATTGATGACGGTAAGCTCAAATAATGTCGACACCGTTAATGCGGTTGAAACCGTACTTAATGAAGTTGGCGCGCTAACAAAGGCGATTGGTGTCCAAGAATAAATCAAATTTGAACCTGTAGCTGTACCCAATAGATTTACGGTTTGACCAGAAGAAATTGAAGTATCGTTTCCGGCATTTACTAAAGGACTTGCATTTACTACTATCGACTGAAAAACTGAATCAGCACAGCCATTGGTTGCTGAATATTTATACATGATTGTATCAATACCCGATGAACCTGCATTGTATTGATTGTTGTTTACCCCAGACCCTGAATATGCACCTCCTGTTGGTGTTCCTCCAGTTAAACTAAAAGAACCCGAACCCTCGCATACATTTGCTAAAGCCGTAAATTGAACTATTGGAGATTGTTCAATATTCATCGTTCTGGTAATGGTACCCGTACAACCATAAATATTGGTAAATGAATATTCAACAGTATGGTTTCCTATGCTTAAAGTTGATGGGGCAATTATAGTTGCAACAATACCATCTACTGTAAAAGTTCCGCCAAGAGGGCTTCCTACTCCGTTTAAAGAAAAAGGAGGATAAGTAGTACAAAAGTTTCCAAATATTGGTAAATACATTTGAGGTTCTTGGCGCATAAAAACAGGAACATACGCGGTATCAGATGATGTTCCATCATCGGCAATAACACGGTAAGTTGTGAACTGATTAACTGTTGCTGTTGGATTGGAAATGGTTGAATCAGAAACTGAATTACCTGGAGTCCATCTGTAGTTAACTGTTGCTGCAGCTCCGGTTGGAATTGCTTGTAGAAGTGTTGAAGAACCTGGGCACAACGTGTCTAATTGTGCCGATGCGGTAACTTGAACATTTGATACGCCAACAAAAATGGTTACTGAATCAACTGCAACACAATTGGTAGTTGTGTCTTCAGCGACTAATCCATACGTTTGATTTGCAAATAAATTGATAGTGGCTGTTTTAAGACCTGTAGGATTAATCACACCTGCACTAGGTTGCCATGTATATGCAATGTTAAAAGGAGGGCCAACAAGCTGACCATCCATTATTGCTGAGTCACCTGAGAAAAGGGTTTGATCTGCTCCAGCAGACATTTTTGGGGCGTTTAAAATTGTAATGCTCGATACTACTGAATCGCCGCCACATTGGTTAATTACTTTGTATTTAAACGTCTTGAATCCAGGGTTGTAATTGGCTGGATTTAAAGTTGTTTCAAGTATTCCGTCAATAAAATATTCACCGCCAGAAGGGGTCATGTTGTTTAAAGTTAACGTATCAGCATTGTTACAAAAAGGCCCTATTGCCGAACCAAATACTTTAGGTATTGTGTCAATACTTACTTGTTGAATAATTGAATCACTGCAACCAAGAGTATCAGAATAAACGTATTTTAATGTTTTAACACCAGCTGACAATCCAGTGGTGTTAAATAGGGAGCCTATTACATTTGGCCCTTTAAACACTCCGCCTAGAGGAGTGGCAACAAGAGTTATTAGGTTACTGCCTTGACATTGGTCAGGTACTGAATTGAAAGTGAGTTGTACATTGCTACTTGGGTTCACAATTAAACTTTTAGATTCAAAGCAACTGTTGTTGTCGGTTACAGAAATTAAAATGGTATCAGCTACTAGATTAAAAGCAAATGAATCTATGGCATTTGTTCCAATTGGCCAAGTGTACGAATAGGGTGATGTTCCCCCTGCTGGTGTAACAAGTATATTGCCATTGTTGGTTGAGCCACAACTTACATGGCTTATTAATGATGTGAAACTTAATGGTGCTGGGTGTGACACATAAAACGTATCGTTTAATGTACAGCTTGCATCAGATATAGTTAGAATATATCTGTTTGAATCAAGGCCAGTAACGTTTTGGGCGGTATCACCAGTATTCCAGGCATAGTTGTAATTACTTGAACTGGAATTAATATAAATAGCTCCTGTTGTATCACCAAAACAGCCAACATTTATAATGGAATCGGTATAACTTAATGACCCTCCAGATAAAATTAGAACACTGTCAATTGATTGACAAAGGTTTGCGTCTTTAACCAGAACATAATATTTACCTATTGCTAAATTATTGATTGTAGAAGTTGTGTCGCCATTACTCCACAAGTAAGTATAAGGAGAAGTGCCCGCTGACGGGGTGGTAGTTGCAGTACCATTCACTAACCCTGTGCAAGACTCATTAGTACTAATAGTAATTAAATTTAAACTGTTTGGTGGAAACAAAGTATCTGTCCTAGTTCCTTGACAACCCAATTGATCGCTAATTGTAACCATATAAACTCCCGTATCCAGAGAAACTGCGGTTGCATTAGTATCACCATTATTCCATAAATAGCTGTATGGAGTAAAAATAGATCCACTTCCAGCCACAGCTATTGAACCATCAGAAGCGGTTACACAACTTACATCTGTAATTGTTGAGGTAACTGAAATAGTGATATAATCGAATATTGATGCTGAAGTATCAATAAAATCGCCATAAGCATCATAAACGGTCACAGAGTATGTTCCTGATGTAATGTTTTGTGCGCTTGCAGTACTATCGCCGTTACTCCATACAAACGTGTAAGGGGCATAACCACCTTTAACTTTTACAGATATTGACCCATCGTTTAATCCAACACAAGTAGCTACTTGCTTACTCAAGTTGGTGAATTGCAACAACTCACCTTTTTCAACCGTAATTTCATCGAGAGCCATGTCGCTTTGATATGCGTTTCCTGAGGCAGCAACAAATGTTGTTACCCTGAATTGAACGGTTTTATTCTTTACTAAAAACAGGTCTAGGGTATCTAAATTCCAGTCTTGATTTGCAGATGCATTTCTTAATGCAAAAGTTTGCCAGTTTCCTTTTCCAGTATCAACCTCTAACAACAGTGATGCAACTGGGTTGCCATAAGTGTGGTTTTCAATAGCAAACTTTGGCGCAGGTAATCCATTTAGATTATAACAAGGGCTAATTATGGTAGATCGGTCACCACCAGAAACGCCATCTGCAGCTGAAGTTTCACAATATATGTAAACGTTATTAGTATTTGCAGAACCTGGCCCTGTACCCCCAGAGTTGGTGCCTCCGGTATTTAAGCGCCAATCGAAATCATCGTTTTGGCTTTGTCTCCAAAGTTCAAAACCACTTTCCCAATCGTATGTATAATTAAAGTTAGTTACTGTGATTGAACCAATGGTTATGTTGGTATCAATTAATTGTCCGTAACCATCGCTTATTTGAACTGAGTATGTTCCGGCTGGTAAGCCGGCTTTCTGACTGTTTGTATCGCCGTCCGTCCATAAATATGTGTACGGCAACAAGCCTCCACCTGGATAAATTCTTATTTCTCCGATACTATCTGAACAGTTTGGATGAACTGTTACTATTGAGTCTAAGTAAAGTGCTGGATCCTTTTGAATAAAAAAGCCATCCAAACCAATATCGGTAGTTTGTGGTAGAGTGGCTCCTAAGGTTGCAATAATTCTTAACGAAATTGTTTTACCAATATATACCGAAAGGTCTATCGTATCCAAGTTCCATTGGTTTCCTAGATTTCCAGTTCGGTTCATTTCGTTGATCCAACTGCCATCACCGGTATCAACTTGGATTCTTAAATTGGGGTTTCCTTGATTAAACCCCTGTTGGCTGCGCTGATGTGTTTGCAATGCAAATAATGGAGCCGAGGCGTTAGCCAAATCAATACAAGGTCCATTCAAAATTGCGCTGTCCCCAGTTGGCAAAAACGAAGATTCTATTCTTAAAAAATAACTTCCGTCGTTTGGACCGTTTGGTCCTGTGCCATTGGTTGGTGATGCAGCAGAATCAACAAACCAATCAATTTGATCGGAGTTTATGTTCGACCAAATTCCAAATGATTTTTCAAAACTTTCGTTGTAAGGAAAATTAGTAATCAGCTGTTTAGATTCAATCTGAATTTGTTCAATATGCAACGAGCCAACAGTATCTGTAATTGAAACATCATAAATGTTTGATGCTAACCCAACTGCAAATTGACCAATGAAGCCATTACTCCAAGCATAGGTTAGGGGCCCTTGACCACCCGTAGCTTGAATTGAAACGGACCCAGTAGATAGTCCTGTACATTTCGGCTGAACCACTAACAATGAATCAACCACAATAGGTGCTGCTTTTGAAATGTAGAGATTATCTAAACCAATATCGCTAGTCCATTGAACGCCTTGTGTTGCCACTTTTGCTGTAAACCTAAATTTTAAAGCTTGGTCTATATAAGCACTTAAAAACACAGTGTCTCTGTTCCATTTATCTCCTTGGTTTCCACTTTGCGTAAAAAGTGTAAACCAATTTCCGTTCCCCGAGTCCGCTGATAAAGTTAAAATTGGATTCTGAGCTTGCCCAAAGCGATTTGCATATTGATGGTTTTCGAACGCGATAAATGGGGCAGTTGCATTACTGAGGTCAACACATGGACTAACCAAATGAGCTTCGTCACCTGGGGCGGCATTTCCTGCATTTGGAAAGGATGATTCAATTCTTATGTAAAATGCACCATTAGATGGACCTGATGGACCTGTGTTCCCTGTAGGTGTGCCATTAAAATCAAACTCCCAATCAATCTGATCAGTAACTGTATCGTTGTACCAGAGCCCAAATGTATTTTCAAAACTTTCGTTGTACGGAAAACTAGCAATTGCTAATCCTGCAGTTAAAACTTCGGTTAGCGAGTCTTTAGTTCCCAACGAATCAGTTACTATAACTTTGAATGAACCCGCATTTAAATTAGATAGGTTTTGCATGGTATCTGAATTACTCCAAGCATAGTTATAAGGAGGAGCTCCTCCTGTCACGGTTAAGTTTATACTTCCATTATTTCCAAGACAAGTGGGGTCATTTGTGGTTGCTGATAAGCTTAATGCCCCGCTCAAAGCAAAAGCATTGCTCTCAAACAATCCTCTACCATAGGTTGCTGCTATAACCATGTTGTCAGAAGAACGGTGTTGCAACATGTTTACTCTGACATTTGCCAAGCCATTGTTTGATATAGCCCATGTTGGTATTGTGGCCTGAAAGTCATCTGTTCCCCAAACTCCAATCTCCGTAGCAACTATTGCTTCGTTGGTATTGTTGGGGTTGATTAAGATCCAGCGAATGGGCATGTTTGGTAAATTACCTTCTTTACTGCTCCAAGACGTTCCCCCATTTGAAGAATAAAATACAGATACAACTCCATAGTTTGAAAAGGTAACCGCTATATCGTTTTCAGTTGCACCAAATTCAATTGATGAAATTGTTCCGGTAGGAAAAGATGCATTTGTAAGATCGGTTCTAATTGTTGTGTTGGTGTTGGCGTTTTCGACTTTTATTAAGCTACCTGCTACAGTACCAACAAATAGTTTTGTTGATGCGGTTGTAAACGGCGAAACTTTTAATGCTGAAACTTCAGCACCAAAAGGTACCGTTAAAATTTGAGGTGCCACAGGAAAACTTGAGTTTATTCCAGTTACACGATACAATTCATTTATATCCCGATAGGTATAAAGTATGCCTAAATTATCGTCTAAATCAGCAGTATTGATAAATGACCCTGTGGTGTCATCATTTATTATTTGAGTGAAATTATTTGCAGCGTCAAAGTGGTAAAATGCATTGTATACATAAGAAGTTATTCTGTGCCCTGGTGACGTTTTAGATATAAAACAAAAAGCCCCATCTCCTCCTGTTTTTTCAGTTGTACCTGAAACTCCAGCATTCGAAAATTCTTGCGTTCCATTGTCTTGTGCACCACCAAAAGCAGATTGTGACCCAGCCGTAGGATGTAAAGCACACGCATAAAATTGAGTTACATTGTAACCTGTGTTTCTTGCGGAAAACACATTTGATGTTGCCGCATTTTGAATTGCATTGGTGTAAAAAACTCCACCATCGTTACCTATAAGGGCCTCGCTTGAACTTCCATTTTTAAATACTATTTGATGTTGATCTGCATGAACGACACTGTAAGATTTTGAACCCATTCCATAGCCATTTGTCCATTTAGAAATTTGCGCCCAATTTGTTCCTCCATCAGTTGTCCTATGCAAATTGATTCCTCCTACAATTAAAGTATTCGAGTTGTTAGGGTCAACGGCTGCAATTAAATCGTAACCTGCCTGATTCCTTGTAATATCAGAAGATGGTGTACTCGAATCGTCACTTATTGGTTCGTTTTTAGTTGTCCAACTTGTGCCGTGGTTGGTTGTTTGTACAATTGTTTCAAGCTTGTTTAGATTTTCAACTAGCCCATAAACAACTGCCGAATCAGAAGGAGCGCAAGCCAATTCAACTCTACCATAACCATTTGTAACAGATACCGAGTGAGAAGTTGTCCAACTTGTCCCGTTATCTGAAAACAAAATTCGCCCCCCGCCTCTATCTGTTGCCCCGTAGGGTGATCTTCTTGTGCCAACCCAAATTCTATTGTCTGCTCCAAGTTCAATATCACTAGGAGTAAAGTTTATAGTTTGTGATGGAACGTTCGGTAAAACCTGAGTCCAGCTTGTACCGCCATTTGAAGATCGCTGTAATCCTGCATCAGCGGCACCATGAAATATACCCATGTAATATCTACCATCAACCGCGGCATACAGAACGCTGCTGCCGCTTTCGTCTCTTACAGTAATATCATTAAGGTAATAAAAATTAGTTGTACTTGAGATTTGCGTCCAGGTTGATCCACCATTGATTGATTTCCAAATACCTGCCCCTCTTCCAGAACCGGTGTAACTTTCACCAGTACCAACATACATAATCATTGAGTTGTTTGGATCGTAAGCTATGCATGAAACCATCAAATTGTCCCAAAAATCATTTACGTTTTGCCACTGACTAGCTCCTGAAGTAATGTCGTTGTTAAACCACAAGCCTCCGGTAACACCGCCTGCCCAAACTTTTTTTCCAGTTGCATCGTTAGGGTCATAAACCAAGGCACGGGTTCTTCCTCCCACATTGTTTGGCCCTCTTTCAACCCAAGGTATGGATGCTGAAGCGCCTGGAACAAGTTGGGTTAATTGAGCGGGTGCATTGATTTGTTGAGCTATGGCTGCTAATCCCAAATAATCAGGTGTCCCAGTTGCTGGGTCAAGCGTACGTAAAAAATCTTGCTCAAAGGCTAAATCCGGCCGGTCCTTTTTTGGGATTTTTTTTAATTCGTCCTCAGATATTGGTTTCCGTAACGAATAAGGATGGCTGTTTAAATAATCTTCAAAAGCTTTACGCGACTGAAATGGTTGAGCAGTAACTGCATTTCCTAATCCTATAAATAGAATTGAAACAAGCAATTTATTTAGTTGAAACATATGCGATTTTAATGATTAATAATCCTACCAATCAACGGTTTAATAAGTCAACCAAAGTACAAAAAAATCAAATGTTTAAAAAAAACGTTGTGACCGTTTTTAATAGGCTAAATGTTTATTACTTAAAAGCCGGAATACCGGTAATGTCCATTCCTAAAATAAGCAAATGAATATCATGTGTTCCCTCATAAGTAATAACAGATTCAAGGTTCATCATATGGCGCATTATTGGGTACTCATTAGTGATGCCCATTCCGCCATGAATTTGACGTGCTTCACGAGCAACCTTCAATGCCATATCAACATTGTTTCTCTTGGCCATCGAAATTTGTGTGGTTGTTGCTCTTCCCTCGTTTCGTAATACACCAATTCGCCATGTTAACCATTGTGCCTTGGTTATTTCAGTAATCATCTCAGCCAATTTCTTTTGAGTTAATTGAAATGCGGCGATCGGCTTATCAAATTGAATTCTTTCTAAAGAATACCTTAGAGCGGAGTCGTAGCAATCTAAGGCTGCACCAATGGCTCCCCAAGCAATTCCGTAACGAGCTGAGTCTAAACATAAAAGCGGAGCGCCTAAACCAGATTTACCTGGTAATAAATTTTCTTTCGGTACTTTAACATTATCAAAAACCAATTCTCCTGTTGTTGATGCTCTTAACGACCATTTACCATGAATTTCAGGAGCTGTAAACCCTTCCATTCCTTTTTCAACTAGTAGCCCATGAATCCGTCCTGTTTCATCTTTAGCCCAAACTACAGCAACATCAGCAAATGGTGAATTTGAAATCCACATTTTGGCTCCATTTAGCAAATAGTGATCGCCTTTGTCTACAAAATTGGTGGTCATCCCACTTGGGTTTGAACCATGATCTGGCTCAGTTAAACCAAAACAACCTATCATCTCGCCTGACGCAAGTTTTGGTAAATATTTCATTCTCTGCTCTTCAGAGCCAAATTTGTAAATAGGGTACATTACCAACGAGCTTTGAACAGATGCTGTTGAGCGGACTCCAGAATCAACTCGCTCTAACTCTTGCATTATTAAACCGTAAGTTATTTGATCTAAACCAGCTCCTCCATATTGCTCAGGAATATAAGGCCCAAAAGCTCCAATTGCAGCTAAGCCTGGAACAATTTGATGTGGGAATTTAGCGTCCTCATACGCTTGCTCAATGATTGGAGAAACTTCCTTTTTTAACCATTCTCTTGCAGAGTCTCGAACTAATTTCTGTTCTTCTGTTAACAACTCGTCTAATCCTAAAAAATCGTGTGCTTGGTATCTATCGGTAGCCATATTTAATTTTTTTGCAAATGTAATTATTCAATTGTAGCGGTTAATTTTGACAAAAAGTTTTTCTTGCCACAAAGTACTGATTCCGTATTTCAAATTGACGCTTCTTTTGTTGCCATTGACACAGTTGTTGGTTCGATAATAGATGATAGCCTGGAGATTCTTCCAGTATTGGATTCTATACCCGTTACTGTTTCAGACTCTAGTTCAGAAGTTGTCAGTTTACCAATTTTACAAGAAAAAAAGAAAGACAAACCTGCAGCACAGGAAGTTTATTCAAAAAGAGAGGAGCCTATGCCCCTAAGTGATTTTAATCCTGATATAAGTTTTTACAAAACAATCAACTCAACCAAGCCATTGGGGAATTTTGGATTACTAAAAAACAATTTTGAATTGCCTTGGCTCCTTGTTCCGTTTTTTATAATCCTATTAATTTTTGGAAGAATCGGAATATTAAACAACAAAAGAATTAAGCAATATTTTAACGCTTCGTTAAGTAATAGGTTTGTTGAAGTATTAGCGCGGGAAGAAGGTGTTTTATCTCCTTTAAGTAGTTTGTTACTAATGGTTTACTGTATAACTGGCTCAATTTTACTGGTTATCACATTTCAATTTTTTGAACTAAATCAAATTTTTTACTCCCTGAAATACTATGGCGCGGTGCTCTTTTTGGTAATATTTATGTTGTTATTAAAGGTTGCTTTAATTTGGTTTAGCAGACTTCTTTTTGGGTCACAGCAACTATTCAATGCGCACCGGTTCTACTTTATTCTTTACACCAAGCTATTGGGTGTATTGTTGGTTTTTCCGTTAATTTTCGCAACTTTTGGCAATGGGATAATTAAAGAATATGCCTTGTATTTTGCGTTATCTATTTACGCATTTATGTTCGTTTTAAGAGTGTCTAAAGTGCTGATTAATGGATTTATTAAAAGTCCTCAAAATATACATTACATTATTTTATACCTTTGCAGCCTTGAAATTGCACCTGTGGCTTTAGCTTTTAAAGCCTTGCATTTGCTTTAATCATCTAATTTTAAAATCTAATTGCCTTGAAAGTAAAAACGATTTTAGTTTCGCAGCCAAAACCGGAGTCCGAAAAGTCTCCTTATTTTGATTTAGCAGAAAAGCACAAACTGAACATTGATTTCAGACCTTTTATCCATGTGGAAGGTATTGATGGACAAGAATTCAGATTAAGTAGAATTAATTTCCAAGATCATTCGGCTGTAATATTTACGTCTAGAAATGCGGTTGACCACTTTTTTAGACTAGCTGAAGAGTTACGGTATACTGTTCCGGATAGTTTAAAATACTTCTGTGTTTCTGAGGCTACCGCATTCTATTTGCAAAAATATGTTGTGTACAGAAAAAGGAAAATATTTCATGGCAAACAAACTTTTTCAGATTTAATGGATTTGATTAAGAAACACAACAAGGAGAAATTTCTTTTGCCCTGTTCTGATTTGTTAAAAGAAGAAATTCCTGATATTTTAGATAAGGCAAAAATTGATTATTCAAAAGCAATTAGTTACAAAACCGTTTGTAGTGATTTATCTGATTTAAGAGATATTAAATACGATATGTTGGTTTTCTTTAGCCCTTCAGGTATAGTTTCCTTGTATAAAAATTTCCCTGATTTTGAACAAGGCGATACCAAAATTGCAGCATTTGGACCTACCACAAATAAAGCTTGCGCTGATCATAAGCTAATTGTTAACGTTCCTGCTCCAACTACATCTTCACCTTCAATGACCATGTCAATTGAAAATTATATTAAAAAAGCTGGCAAAAAATAATTAATTGAATGCTCTAAAACATTCATTTAAAAAACGCGAAAGGCTTAAAAGTAAAAAAGAAATTGCCTCCGTTTTTTCAGCAGGTAAGTCTATATCAAAAGGTGGTGTCCGCTTCATTTACAATACTGAACAAAAAGACTCAACAGAGGCTAAGTCATTGCTTAAAACCGCTCTTGCTGTGCCAAAAAAAAAGATTAAAAAAGCAGTGGACAGAAACCTTCTTAAACGAAGAATGAAAGAAGCCTTTAGAACGAACAATTCTGGCCTTAAAACAATTGCCACTAACCTCAATGTAAAGATTAATTTAATGATTGTTTATCAATCGGACGAGATAGCCTTGTATACAGAGATTGAGGATAAAATAATACTACTTTTACAACGTTTAGAAACGATTGTAAAAAAACAAAATGCATAATATATATCTACTAATTAAGAGAAAGCTAGGATTAATTGCTATTAGCTTTCTTCTTATTTCATCATCAATTGTATCGGTAGGTTACGTTGACTCGTATTTCGAAGTATCTAAAAATCTCGACATTTTTGCTACCCTTTTTAAAGAGCTTAATGTGTATTATGTTGATGATACAGAACCAGGAAAATTGATGAAAACCGGCATTGACGCAATGCTGAAATCATTAGATCCTTACACCAATTTTTATCCTGAATCTGACATTGAAGATTACCGGTTTATGACAACAGGCGAGTATGGTGGCATTGGTGCTATGGTGCGAAAACAGGATGGTAACATAATTATTGCAGAACCTTATGAAGGGTTTCCGGCACATAAAGCTGAGCTTGAAGCAGGTGATATTATTGAAAAAATTGACGGTAAAGACATTTCAGGTTACACTACCGGTGACGTGAGTAAGCTATTAAAAGGTGCTGCTAAAACTGAGGTGAAATTATCAATCTATAGAAAAGTAACTGATGCCCGATTTGATAAATCGCTTTTAAGAGAAGATGTGAAAATTAAAGATGTTTCGTATTACGGTGAACTTGACAAAAAAGTGGGCTACATAAAACTAAATGGGTTTACTCAAACCGCCAGCAAAGAATTACTAGCAGCCTTTAAAGATCTTAAGGAAACGAACCAGATTACAAGTCTTATTATTGACTTGCGAGGCAATGGCGGTGGCTTGCTTAATGAAGCAATAAATATCGTCAATGTTTTTGTTGAAAAAGGCCAAGAAGTAGTATCAACAAAAGGGAAAATCAAGCAATGGGACAAAGTCCATAAAGCTTTAAATGATCCTGTTGATACTAAAATTCCATTAGTTGTTCTAATTGACGAATATTCAGCATCTGCATCCGAAATTGTATCCGGCACCTTACAAGATTTAGATCGAGCGGTGGTTGTTGGGCGTAAATCTTATGGCAAAGGACTTGTACAACAAACAAGATCACTGAGTTATAATGCTCAATTAAAGGTTACCGTTGCGAAATACTACACGCCAAGTGGAAGATGTATTCAGCGTATTGATTACTCGAATAAAGATGTTAATGGTAAACCAGGTGAAATAACTGATTCATTAAAAACTGAATTCAAAACACTTAATAACCGATCGGTTTTTGACGGTGGTGGCATTGAGCCTGATATTGTAGTTGATAGCAAGGTCCCAGCAAAAATCACTTACAGTTTGATCAGTAAAAACCTCATTTTCAATTATGCTACAGAATTCAAAAATCTAGTTGATTCAATTCCTGAACCTTTTACATTTGAGGTAACAGATACGGAGTATGAAAAATTTAAAAATTTTATAGCCGATAAAAAATATGACTATCAAACAGAGACAGAAAAGTTACTGGATAAGCTAAAAAAGAAGGCTGTAGAAGATAAACTAATTGATAGTTTAGATGGAATATTCATTGAGCTTGACGATAAATTAAAAAGAAACAAAAGTGAAGACGTAAATACCTTTAAGGATGAAATTATCAGAGTGCTTGAAAACGAAATAGTTTCAAGGTACTACTATCAAGATGGTAGAATAAAAATTGATTTGAAGCACAACGATGAAATCAAAAAAGCTATTGAGGTGCTTACTGACTCTGTTAAATACACCTCAATATTAGCAGAACCTGACTCTACCCAAAACTAGGTTTGCTGCTTACGGGAAAAAACATACACGAAAAGGTTTATCTCATTTGCATAATTCTGATGGTGGTTTCATTGCCACTTTCGAAATTTTTACTAAGCTTAAGCCTAATAGTATTACTTATAAATTGGCTGATTGAAGGTGGTTTTAAAACTAAATTTAGGTCCTTTTTTAGTAACAGATTAGCGCTGCTTGCATCGTCATTGTATGTGCTTCATTTGATTGGAGCAATATACTCTCAGCACAATTTTGGGTTTTTAATGAAAGATTTAAGGGTGAAGCTTCCGATGCTGCTGCTTCCTTTAATCATTAGTACATCGGTTTCAATATCACGAGCAACGTATCTTGTTTTAGCGAAGGCATTTATAGGTTCAGTTTTTATAGCAGTTTTTGTTGGTTACTTAAAATACATTTCAGGTTACGACGAAGCTGCTACAGACTTTCGAAAACTTGCCACCTTTACATCGCATATTCGTTTAGCCTTATTGATTGCTTTTGGAGTTGGGCTATCTTTAATTTTAGCTTATTTAAACAGAAAATTAATTTGGTTGTACCTCTCTATAATCGTTTTCTTCATCGTGTTTTTATTCTTGCTCCAGTCAATTACAGGCATTGTTATTACGGCTATTTTAGGGGTTACCGTTGTTCTTTACTATACATTCACCCAATCCTTTAAACTATTAAGTCTTGGAATAGTTTTCTTAGCGTTTTGTTTTATTTCTTTAACTGGAATTTTCATCTATTCCAAATGGAATAAAAATTTCAACATCACTGAAATTCATGAATTAATATTACCGGAATATAGTTCATATGGCGAAAAATATTATAATGATATGAATCGCGAAGAGGTTGAAAATGGAAATTATGTATGGGTTCAAGTGGCATGGAATGAACTTGAAGAGGCCTGGAGCAAGCGCAGCCCATTAAGCTACAAAGGAGTTGATCAAGCTGGGCAACCATTGTGGTCAACTTTAGCTCGATACCTTGCCTCGAAAGGATTCACTAAGGACAAAGAGGGGGTTAAACTATTAACTGATACAGATATACGGTTTATTGAAAAAGGCGAAACCAATTATCGTTTTGCAGGCATACAGAACATTAACAAACGGATCTATAAAATACTTTGGGAAATCCACCACTTTACTATTGGAGGCAATCCTGGGGGCAATTCAATTGCACAACGTTTTGTGTTTTGGAATGCTGCGGCAAATATTTTTTACGAAAACCCAATAATTGGTGTTGGAACGGGAGACACAAAATATTCTTTTAACACCTTTTATTCAAAATCAGAAAACCCTTTAAACACAAAATATTGGTTGCGCGCACACAACCAATATCTTACTTTTTTGCTAACCTTTGGATTACTTGGTTTCGCCTGGTTTTTAGTTTGCTTTTTGTATCCCCTATTTTACTTTCCAAAAACCACTTTGTTTTTACCTTATTTACTTTTGTTTGCAACAATATCTATCTCGTTTTTAACTGAAGATACTCTTGAAACTCAGGTTGGCGTTACCATTTATTCGCTATTTAACTCCTTGTTACTGTTTGGTTCAAATAAAAATTAAAACCCTGCTAATCGTATACCAATTGAAAAAGGATACATCTCAACAGCCTTGGTTGCTCCAAACAATATCAACATCGTTTCCTTTTTTAAGCATAAACCGATACAGCCTATCAGAGTAGCCTTTAACTGCTAAAGTATATTCACTTTACACTGCGATTTGCATGTATGAAGAAGTTAAGAATCAAAAAGTTACAGGTAGTGAATTATCTCATTAAAGAAACCTTTCCGGTTTCTTCATGTCGTTCTCGTAAATCGGTATGGTCGCCAACAACAAGTTTCCAAACATATATCCCTACAGGTGCAGGTTCGCCGTTACTGAAGTTTCCATCCCATTTGAAATTCAGATCGTTTGACTCAAACATAACTTTCCCCTATCTATCAAAAATGAAAAACTCATATGTTGAACCATCCATGCCTGTGCCTTGAGGGAAAAAGAAGTCGTTTGCATTGTCATTGTTTGGAGTAAAACCAGTTGGCGAGTAAATATTTAGTATCTGCTATTGTAAGTTTAACTGTATCATCGTAACAATCCTCATTCGTTGTAACTGCTAACCTTACAGGATAATTACCCGAATCATTTACAGGAAACTCGATCAGCGAATTTTGCTCTTCGCTTGACATAAAACTCCCAAATCATAACAAATTAACTGCCCTACACATGCATAAGGATTTGGGTTAACAGTTGAAAAAACGGGAGAACTGTTACATGAATCTGTCGCTGAATTTAAGGTTGCCGAAGAATACATACCACCTTGAGGGTTTACCAAATTTACACTTGTATTCCTACAACAAGGAGCATTGTAACCAATTGTCCATGTATTGCATGGGGGTGATAGTACAACTATAGTTGTATAAGTAAAATCGCCATCCCTAGGCGCGGACCTCCATTGCAGTTACTTATTGCAGTAGGGCAAAGTTGCGAAACGTCTATTCCTACAGCTTGGTTACCTGCTACAACATTAGTTGTGGGCAAACTTAATCGTTTGACCACAAGAACTACTCGCTGTAATAGTACCTCCACCGAATCCAACACCAATGCCAGGATAAGTCCAAGAAACGCTGGTAGGTGAACAATCTCTAAAAACATTGATTGTTATTAAAAATGAATCGTTTCCTAAACACTGATACGTAATATCAGTTCCTGCAACATGAGTAGAATGAGCATTATCGGAAAATGATAGTATTAATCCTAGTGAAACTATCAGTTGGAAAAGAAACTTTTTCAATCCTATCTTATAAGCATGAGGTTACCAATGTATTCATGTCTTTTCCGGTCATTTGAGTAATCGCCAACAATAAGTTTCCAAACATACAAACCTTCAGATGCTGGCTCTCCTGTCTGAAGATTGGTCCCATCCCAACCTTCTTCCTTATTTTGTGTTCGATAAACTTCCTTTCCCCATCTGTCAAAAACAGTTAGGGTAAATTGATTGGCATCTACACCAGTATGTCCCATAGTAAACGTCTCATTTAAACCATCACCGTTTGGAGAAAATGCTTTAGGCACAAACATTACAAATTCTTGACCTATAGTCACCTGACGAATCGTATCGTCAACACAACCTTTGTCTGTAGTCACCAATAATCTAACAGGATATGTTGCAGAATCTCCATCAGGGAAAACAAAACTAGGGTTACTCGTATCCGAACCACCGAAACTAGCAAAGCTCCACTCTATATCTACAATGTTTCCTTCAGATAAATTAGTGAAATTAATTTCAGGAAACAACACCGTCGTTGGTTGTGGTTCCATTATATAACTAGCCATTGGTCGTGGATACACTTCCACAATATTCTCTCGCTTAATACTTCGGGTGCAGCCATCTTTTGATGTTACCGTAAGCTGAATATCATACTCTCCTTCAGTAGCATATTCCAACTCTGCAGTACCACAAGCTTCAATTATTTCACCGGTACCATAATTCAGTTCACACCTATATGCATTTGTCGAATTGTTGTATAATATAACTTTCAGAGGCTCACAGCCATCAATTTTGTCCAATGTAAAATCAACATTTGGGTTTTCATTAACAGTAATTTTAATCGTTTGGGTTACCGCTGGCGAACCACAATTATCAGTTACAGTTAATTCATATTGAGTCGTGTTTTCAGGGTTGGCTATCGGGTTCGGGATTTTAGGGTTGTTTAATCCAATAAACGGTGACCACGTATAATTAAAACCTGACCCATCTCCACCAATTGCAGCTGCGCCCAATTGTAAAGCATTTCCTTTGCAGAAAAAGGTGTCCTCAGGAATAAAAACTTGTAAAGAATCATAAAGCTTAATTTGAACTTTCCTGAGTTCGGAAACACATTGTAATGGATCATAAGCATAAACAACATATTGAACGTTTTCAGTAGGGCAAACATTGTGACTACTTCCCTGGCCTAAATTAGGGCTCCAATTAAATGTATAAGGCCCACCATTGCCACCTAAAGCTGCGGCAGATAAAGTTTGACAATTGTCTACACAAATTTTTACTGAATCAATATTAGTGGTAATTTCAACCATTTGAGGCTCAGTTATCGTTGCAGCAGAATCTACAGAACACTGAGAGTTATCAGCTACAATTATGTCGTATTTTCCTGGAGCAAGTGAGTCAATTATTGATGATGTTAAAAATGTTAACCCACTATCGACACTATACCTAAACAAAGAATCTCCACCTGAAGCTGATATTTCAATTTTACCATTATTATAGCCAAAACAAGTACTTGCGGTGGTTGTAACAGAGTTTATCCTAACTGAATTTGGTTCGTTAATTACATAAGTGGTATCCAGACTACAACTATTACTATCAGTAATTACCAAGGTATATGACCCCGACAACAAAAGAGTATTGATTGTATCATTTGGTATTCCTGTGCCCCAATTGTAATTGTATGGTTCTGTTCCTCCCGAGGCCATCGCAACCGCGTAACCATTACCCAACTGAAAACAAGTATCATCAAATGCTTGAAAATTATAAGTCATTAGTGTTGGCTGAAAAACTTGAAATGGTGTTGCAAAATTTAAACAGCTATCTGCAGTTTGCAAAACCACTTGATAAGTTCCTTCCGAAAGGCCTGAAAATATATTTGAGCTTTGAAATGTAATGCCAGAATCTATGCTGTATGATAAAGGCGCCAAACCTCCTGATCCAAATAAAGTTAGAATACCATCAGGCACATTGTAACAGTTTACATTATTGATTTGTGAGCTATCTAATGTGGGTGCTCCAAGGTTAAACAAAGTGTCAAGCAGCGTATCGCTCGGGCAACCTAATGAGTCAATTAAGAACAAAGAGTAATTTCCCATTGCAAGATTATCAAAAATACTATCAGCATGATAAGTAATCCCTCCGTCAATAGAAAATTGAAAGGGACTAAAGCCCGATGATGCCGAAAAAGTATATTTCCCATCGTCGAAACCACAGTTTGGATCTTGTCGTGTAATAGAAGGGTTTCCTACTTGACCTAAGAATACTGTCATTGTATCAGTTACAGTGCAGCCACAATTATCGGTAAAACTCAATACGAATGTTGTTGTTTGATTTATTGAAACGAAAGGGTTTGGTATTGTGTCATTTGACAAACCTGTACTTGGGAACCATTGGTAAGTCCCCCCACCCGCGCATGATGCTGTTGCTTGAGCATTCAACTGTAAAGTATCACTTGGGCAAATTGAAGTATCATTCCCTGCAAATATTTGCGCTATATTTAATGTGATGTCAGCTGTATCTCTACAAACGTCAAACGAATCGGTCACGATTACATTATAGGTGGTAGAGTTTGTAACAGTTGCCATAGGATGTAGTCCTGTAGAATCCGTTAATCCTGTTGTTGGATACCATAAATAAGTATATGCATTTGTGTCTGGAGTAACGCAATACTCAAACTTCATATTTGGTCTAAGCATTGCGGGTGCCGCACCTAAAAAGTTTGCATTACATGCCGCTTGGTTGTTTGATCCAAAATAAATAGAAGAGTTAAAAGTTGTTGTTGACATAGATGTTAGGCTGTTGTTTGTTGCCAAGCCTGGATTTGCAAAACAAATATCTATTACAACATTACTAACGCCATCCCAATCATACATGTTATCAAAATCATGAATTATCCAACCTGCACCGCTTAGATTCACAGCTTTTGGTGTAAAAACTGTTGTTAACCCAGTTTGCCAACTGGTTAAACTAGAAATTGACACGCATTTCATTTTTATTGTGTATCCATAATATGTGCTTGCTCCTAATACACTGGTTAAGTTGAAGGACATGGAAGTTAATTTCCCGGCTGTCATACCTAAGTTCTGTAACTCACTTGCTAATATTAAAAATTGTTGACGCGTATTAGCAAAAGAATTACCGTACCCAGCAGGAAATGTAGTTGATCCATTAGTGGTAGCTTGAGTTCCCAGAGTCTGTAATAATGTTGGACCAATACATGCAGAGTTATTTATTCCGCAACTTGTCGGTACAGCACCCAAACTTAAATTTAATGTTGTTGATAATCCACTACAGGCTAGTGAATTATTTGTGGTGACATCCATCACTTTTGGAAATGGCGGTGTTACTTTAACATTCATCGTGTCTCGCACAATACAACCTGAATCTGATCTAACTTCTACAATAAAATCTGTTCCATAAATAGGTGTTGCTACCGGCGATTTAGCAGTATCATAGTCAAGCTTGTTTTTTGGCCACCATTCATAACTGTAATTTCTAATTAATGAAGACTCCACATCTAACTGAATGATAGAATCATCAAAACAGATAATGGTATCATGAGTCATGGTTAAATCATATGTTTCTGAAACCCAAATGCGCACAGTATCAATATTTTTACATGAGCTACTTAAATCACTAGTCACCTCATAATCTGTTGTTTTTTGAGGGGTTACTATCGGGCTAGTGCAAGAGTCACAACTTAACGAAGTTGTGTCACCACCAGATAGCACACTCCAAACAAACTGAGTTCCACCAACGGCAGTAAGCTGCTCGCTTATACCTGGATTCTTACAGACAAATTGATCTGCGCCTCCATACGTACTTGGTATTACTTTTACTACGTATAGCCCAGAGTTCGTTGCCGTGACCGGACAATTGTTGTCCGATACAGCTACATTAAATGTATTAAACGGTGCAGCGCCAATTGTGGCCGTCCATGATATAGTGATCCATAACGAGTCTTGATTTGTATTCGATACCACCGTAAACTGCGAACCCGGTAAAACTTGTTGAACATTTGTAGTGGCCGTTAGATATTGCGTTGAGCTTAGTCCAAAACTATCAGATACTAATATGACAAATGAAAAATTCTGGCCATAACACACCTCTACAGTATTGGCAGTTGTCTGTGCTCCAGTGCCACTAAAGCTTATAATTGAATTTGGTGAACACAATTGTGATGGCGCATTGTTATTACAGTTGTTTATTACCCATTGCAAATCACGCTTTACGCACCCTTTTAACAACCCTGTACCATATTCGTATTCACAAACCTTTACTACAATTACAAAATTACCCTGAATTGTTGGAGTAAATTGAATTTTACCCGTTTGTGGGTCAATAGTGATTCCTGTTATCGGAACAGCTCCGGAGTAACCAGCATTATAATTGTATTGCGCTCCAGCTGCACTGTAAGCAGCGTCAAATGAATATACCAAACTGTCTCCATCTGGCTCCGTAACTCCCAAATCATAACAAATTAACTGCCCTAAACATGCATAAGGATTAGGGTTGGTAGTTGAAAAGATCGGAGAACTGTTACATGAATCGGTTGCTGAGTTTAAGGTTGCCGAAGAATACATACCCCCTTGAGGATTTACCAAATTTATACTTGTGTTCCTGCAACAAGGAGCATTGTAACCAATTGTCCATGTATTACATGGAGGTGACAATACCACTATAGTTGTATAAGTAAAAAGCTCCATCCCTGGATGCGTGCCTCCACTGCAGCTACTTATCGCAGTAGGGCAAAGTTGCGAAACATCGATTCCCACAGCTTGGTTTCCGATTACAGTATTAGTTGTGGGTAAACTTAAATTAATCGTTTGACCACAAGAACTATTCGCTGTAATATTACCTCCACCAAATCCAACACCAATACCAGGATAGGTCCAACCGGCACTGGTAGGTGAACAATCTCTAAAAACATTGATTGTTATTAAAAATGAATCATTTCCTAAACACTGATATGTTATATCAGTTCCTGCAACATGCGTAGAATGAGCATTATTGGAAAAGGATAGTATTAATCCTAATATTACAACGATATGGAAATATAATTTTTTCATCCTAGTTACCTTTTATGAGTGTTACCGTTCCCTTTTCATCATAATCTTGGCCATTGTTTCCTTGAGCTGTAATTACATAGTAATAAACACCATCATTAATTTGTTGATTTTGAGGATCAATCCCATCCCATGATGGATTTGCTAAATCCAGGTCTGCGACTTTTCTTCCCCATCTGTTGTAAATTCTACCTTCGTAAGCACTCATTCCGTCTACGGTAGGGCTAAACGCATCATTGACACCATCACCATTTGGCGTAAATATATTAGGAATAATCAACTCACTTATTGCATCAACTATAATTCTCAGTTTAAAGGTGTCTTCACAACCAAATTCATTTATTCCTTTTAATAAAACAATATACTGGGCATAGCCACTATCACCTACAGCAGGGTCGTTGGTAGCATCATAACTAAATTCATAACTAAATTGCTCATCTGTACCTGCGTCAATTGAATTACCAAATATGCCACCATAAACGCCCCATTCCCAAGAAACAGCTGGTGGTGTAGATTGCTGATTGGTTATGTTGTTAAAATCCACAGTAAATGGTTCTATACCTCTTACATCATTTACAACAAACTCAACATCAGGAGATGCTATTATGTTTCCTTCAACTATTCCGTAGCCAATACTTTTACAACCCTGAGGGCTGATTTGTTGCACATAATAAGTAACATTACCTATAGCAATCGTATTTGGAGAGTAACTCAACCCTTCAGCAACACTATCCGTTAAATTAGAATTTGAATACCATACAAAGGCGTTGTTTGTGTCATTTGTTGAACTAGATGTATCTAAACTTAACCCCTCAATAAAATTGGCAGCACAAAAATTGGTTACAGAGCCGATTGGGTCCTGAGGAGATGCACCAATATCAAACCTTAAAGTATCCTGATTTATACAACCGTTTAAATCGGTAAAATGATAAACATACTCATGTAATCCTGCTTTAGGTATTGGGTTATTAGTGCTAAATCCAGCAATAGTAGTTCCAATGCCCAACCAATCGCCAACAAATGATTCAATACCTATCCCATTAAATGCAGCATCATCCAGTGGGTGAGCTTCCCAGGTGACTGTACTTCCATCATTTTTACAATAAGGACCTTCATCTCCTTCAGTGAATTTAAACCAAATATCTGGCAAAGTATCAATTTGAATTTGAAGGGTAACCGTGTTGCCGCAGGCCCCAACGCTATCTAGAGTAACAACCGCAGTATAACCATTGGTTGAATCGGCAAAAGTACGTGGGTCAAATAACCCTTTATCAGAATCAACTATTCCTGCACCCGACCATTGCCCATAGTATACTTTACTTGTTATGTTGTCTTGATCAAATTGATCAAACTCAATAATAGAATCATGAGGACAGTAAGATTCTGGTGATGTAATTATTGGGTCATACTGAGGCGATAAGTCGAATGTATAAATTGAATCGTTATTACAAGCTTGTCCTATTGCCGTCCATTTAATGGTAAGAGAATCCAATCCTTTGTTAATTAAACTCAAATTAATTATGCCTGAACTGTCGGTTATAGCATTTGAAATAGCTGTATTGGTACTTGAAATAAAGCCATTGGTAACACCTATTATTTGTATCGCGGTATCAAGCTCGCAAAAAGGACCCGTAGTGCGAATACTGGCATCAGGTGGCGGTATAACATATACTTGAATAGTATCAGAGTTTGCACAAATATCACCTGTTATTGAATAAATAATATCGTGAGTTCCATAACCAGATCCATTGGAAATGGTTGGTCCAGGGTTAAACAACCCTAAAGTATCGTCAACAATACCTGGTCCTGACCATACTCCTCCAGGAGTAAATGCTGTCATAAAATTATATGGAGAAGTAATACAAAATGGGCCAGCACTATCAGGCGTTGCATCGTATTGAGATACTACGTTAATATTAACCGCCAAAGTGTCAAAACAAACGCCAAAACTATCAGCCACAGCTACAGAATATTTAGTTGGCGTGGTTAAATTAACACCCATATCAATTGCTTGGTTGGCACTAACGCTAGGGCTAACTAAATTAACTGGGTTTAACCAATTGAAAATATACCCATTTGGATCTACACCCGAACATATATTGAATCTAATGTTTGGGACCCTATTTACTGGTGACGCTTGATGTTGCTGAAACGCATTACATACGTTTGCATTTTTTGACCCAATAAAGCAGGTAGCAGGATAGGTCGTATTATCATATTGGGTTACCGCACTAAGGGAATTTGTTCCACCGTTATCAAAACATATTTCTACTACTAAATTGCTCTTGCCATCCCAATCGAAAGAATTATCAAAAGGCAACGTATTCCACCCTGGAGATGTAAATATTGGTTTCGGAGTGAAGACCTGTTGCATTCCACCGATCCAACTTCCACTAATCATTTTTGTATTGTTAGTACAGGTCATTTTAATAGTATAGCCATTGTAAACTGTACTGCCGCCTTGAGATATAATATTGAATGATAGAGCGTTAATGGTGCCCCCTGTTAGGCCTGCAGCTTTTAAATCAGATGCTTTGTACAAGTATTGTTGTTTAGAACTGTTGTCACTATTAGCAAACGGTGACGGGTAGCCTGCGTTAGAAAAAGTACTAGTTGTAAAAGAGTTTGAATTGGTTCCTGTTCCTACTTGTACCAAAGATGAATTACCAACACAAATATTCTGACTTAATCCACATTTTGTTGGAGTAACATCTCCAAGAGTAACAGATAAGTTTACAGTATCTTGTAAACAAATAATGGTATCTGAAGCAGTAATAAAGTTTTCCTTCGGAAATGGAGGGGAAAGGTCAACCGTTACTGTGTCAAGTTTCACACAACCCGAATCAGAGGTCACAGTAACATAGTAGGTGGTTGACGACTCAGGATTAACAACAGGGCTTGATATCTTTGGCCCTTGCATAAACTTAATAGGATCCCAAGTGTAACTGTACACTTGATTTGTTTTGTCTGGAGTAACGTTTAATTGGATAGGTTCAACTGAACAAATCAATGTATCGTTTGTAATTGCTAATTGAAAATTAGGAGCAACATAAACACATATGGTATCTACATTATTACATGAGCCCGATAAATTAGAAGTTACCTCATAACAGGTAGTTTGTGAAGGATATGCTTTTGGATACTGACATGTATCGCATGAAAAATTACCAACTCCTAGCGGCCCTAGCACAATAGGGTTTCCAGAAATCGCATTCCATACAAATCGATCGCCCCCCTTAACGTTTAAGTCAGCCATTTGAGTATTCTTACATATAATCTGATTAGGCCAAGCAAAAGTGCTGTTCACAATACGGACATCGTAGGTAGCATAAAATATTCCGGGTATTGGGCACGCGTTATCATTTGCTGAAATAAAGAATGGGTAAAACAAACCTGGCACTGGCACCGCTGACCATGAAATAGTAACGACAGCAGTATCATAACTAGTTGGTGCGTTAGGATAAGTCACCGTATGCGTTGCGCCGGGTAAAATAGAATCGATATTTGAATATAAACTTACTGAATCGTTTGGATTTGGATCCCAAATCTTAACGTCAAAAGTGAAACTCTCACCAACACAAACCTCGACAGAGTTTGAATCAACTAATGCTCCTGTGCCAGAAAAGGCAACAATTGGGGCTACTGGATTTGGTTGTTGGTTAAAACAAATTTGCACGATAAAAAGAATATCCCTCATTATGGTGCTAATTAAAGCACCATTGGCATTATACTCCTCCACTTTAACAACAACTACAAAGTTTCCTGTAAATAAAGGCGTAAATATTACCTCACCTGTTTTAGGGTTAATAGTGATGCCTGCAATAGGCTGAGTGGCTGTATAAGGGGCCTGAAACGTATTAGGAACACCACTTGTTGACCAACCAGCAAAAAACGAATAAGCAAGACTATCACCATCAGGCTCAGTTGCACCAAAGTTGTAATTAACTTGTTGTCCTGCACAAACATATGGTATAGGTTGCGCTTCAAAGGTTGGTCCAGTATTACAAGTATCAACTAAATTGTTTAGAGTCGCTTCCACAAAAGCGTTTCCTGAGCCAGTCAGATTCACGTTCGTATTTCTACAGCAAACTACCGCGAAACCAATTTTCCAATCAGCACAAGGTGGTAACACTACAATGGCCTCAAAAATCAATTGCATCATACCTGGATAGGGACCTCCACTACAGGCACTTTGAGGCAAGGCAGTGCCACAAAGCTGCGAAACTTGCGAGCCATTGTTTGCATTTGATAATGTACTATTAGGGTTCGTTAATGTAAACGCCGCATTAACATTTCCACAACTGGAAGTAATGGTTACACTGTTATCAATGGTCGTTGGCGCAGAAATACCTGAGCAATCTCTAAAAACATTTACTGTAATTTTAAATGTATCGCCTCCTAGGCATTTGTAACTAACATCAGCTCCTGCAATATGCGAGGCTTTAACTGTGTTGTTTGAAAACGTGAAAATGGCAATTAATGCCAATACGCTCATCCAAGTTTTCATGTATTTTAATTTATTCATATGTTTTACTTTTTAACAGCTTGCAATTAAAGACGCTCTTTTTTAAAATGGTTGCCTATATTTATTCACTTTTACAAGCTTGCTAAAATACGAAATTACCTCTAATATAAATGATAGAAGAACTAAAGGTAGATTATGCAGTACTTGGAGCAGGTTTAGCAGGGTCGATCCTAAGCATTCAGCTTATTGATAAAAATCTAGATTTCATTACTTTAGACACTAAATTACCAAAGGCATCACTAAAAGCTAGTGGGCTTTACAATCCGCTAGTTTTTAAAAGGTTAACCAAATCATGGGCAGTAGATAAGGTGTTGAATTACGCACAAAACTTTTATTCTTCGGCTGTAGAAAACAGCAATGAGTTCTTTTATTCCTATCCATTAAAGAAGACTGTACTAAATGCTGAAGAGATTAATAATTGGGAAATTAAGTCTGCTGAAGCTGCTTTTAATGGCTACCTCGGGACTTTAGAAACATCTAAAATTAAAGGAATAAAAAACACCAGCTGGGGCAACGTTAAAAATACCGGCTACGTTAATTTAAAAAAGTTCATCAATCAAGTTCATGAAAATCTTTTACAACAAAACCGACTTGTTGTTTGTGATGAAAAGCCGGACATTAAAATTCAAGACTCATCGGTTATAATATCACATAAAAATATTAAAATTGAAGCGCAAAATGTGCTTTTTTGTGATGGCCCTCATGTTGTTAAAAACCCTTACTTCAATTACCTTCCATTTAAATTAACCAAAGGAGAAACATTGGTTTTCAAATCGAATTTATTATGTGAAGATTTTATTATAAAAAAGCATTTTTTCATCATTCCCATTGGAAACCATCTCTTTAAATTTGGAGCAACTAACGAATGGGAAAATTTGCATTGGAAAAACACGGTAAAAGGAAAGCAATTGTTACTTGAAAAACTTGAAGATTTAATTCATGTTCCCTACGAAATTATTGATTATTCGGCAGGCATACGCCCAACCACAAGAGACAGAAAACCTTTTATTGGAACCCACCCAAAACACAAAAATCTACATATTTTTAATGGGCTTGGTTCGAAAGGCGTTACGTTAGCACCTTACTATTCCAATCAATTAGTTGAGTACTTAACAGCTGGAGCCTTTCTTGATAAAGAAGTTAACATTGATAGATATATTAAATATTACGATCATGAATAAAATAGAACATTTAGGTATAGCTGTTGCTGATGCTGAAAAAGCAAAAAAAATTTTTGACAAACTTTTGAATAAATCTTCATACAAAGCTGAGAAAGTTGAATTTGAAGGTGTTTCCACTCATTTCTATGAACTAGGGCCAAACAAATTGGAGCTGTTGGAGGCAACAGGCCCAGATAGTCCGATTGCAAAGTTTTTGGCCAAAAACCGCGAAGGGTTTCACCATGTTGCTATTGCTGTAGACAACATATTCAGTGAAATGGGCAGGTTAAAAAAAGAAGGTTTTGTGTTTATTAATGATAAACCTAAAGAAGGGGCTGATAATAAGCTAATTGCCTTTATTCATCCGAAAAGTGTTAACGGAATGTTGGTAGAGCTTTGCCAAGATAAAATCTAGTCGGAAAACTGGTCATCTACCAATATAAAATCAAGCTGTTTTCTCATTAAATCGGCTCGAACAACTTTTATGGTTAATTCATCGCCTAGGTTAATAATCTTACCTGAGTTTTGACCAATTACTCTGAAGTTAGCTTCATCGAAATAGTAATAATCGTTTCGGATTTCTTTTAGCTTTATCATTCCCTCACATTTATTCTCGATAATCTCAATATACAACCCCCATTCGGTTACTCCAGAAACTACTCCTTTAAAGTCTTTTCCTACACCGTCTTGCATAAACAAAACCTGGAAATATTTGGTTGAATCGCGTTCAGCATTGGTAGCTTTTTGTTCCATGTTTGATGAGTGCTCACAAAGATGTTCGTACTTTGATTGATCGGCAGATTTTAGCCCTTTTTCGTACCGCTCCAGAAGGCGGTGAGCCATTACATCAGGGTAACGTCTAATTGGTGAAGTAAAGTGCGAATAATAAGGAAAAGATAATCCATAGTGCCCAATGTTATCGGTTGAATATACCGCTTTTGACATTGTTCGAATTGCCAAATTTTCAATTACGTTTTGCTCCCCTTTTCCTTTCACTTCGGCCAACAGCTTGTTCATACTTTGAGCAATTTCACCAACTTTAGTAGCTTTAAATTGGTATCCAAATCGCTTTATAAAACCCACAAACTCTGATAGCTTGTCAGGGTTTGGTTCATCGTGTATTCGATAAACAAAAGTTTTTGGCATTTCATTGCCTCCCTTTTTCGGGCGACCAATTGTTTCTGCCACCGTTCTATTTGCTAAGAGCATAAACTCCTCTATTAACTTATGGGCATCTTTCTGTACTTTTAGCCTAACTCCAATTGGTTTGTTTGCTTCGTCCAAATTAAAGCGAACTTCAACTTTATCGAACCCAATGGCTCCGTCTTTCATTCTCTTTTTTCTGATGATTTTTGCTAAACCGTTCAGCTGTAAAAGTTCCTCTTTAAAGTCACCGCCTTTGCCTTCTAAAATTTCCTGAACTTCATCGTAGTGGTATCTTCTGTCAGAATATATTACAGTTCTACCTATCCACGATTTTTGCACCATCCCCTTATCATTAAGTTCAAATATACAGGCATATGTTAACTTCTCTTCGTTTGGGCGCAGCGAACAAACATTGTTAGATAACACCTCAGGCAACATTGGTACAACCCTATCTACCAAATAAATAGAGGTCGCTCTTTCAACCGCTTCTTTGTCTATTATTCCCCCTTCTTTAACATAATGTGATACATCTGCAATATGAACGCCTATTTCTAAATTTCCATTTTTTAATGTCTGTATTGATATTGCATCGTCAAAATCTTTGGCATCTATCGGGTCAATAGTAAAAGTGGTGACTTTTCTGTAATCCTTGCGCAGGGCTATCTCTGCTTCGGTAATTTCAATAGGAAGCTCTGCTGCTGCTTTTTCAACGTCATCAGGGAACTTATTCGGAAAACCATACTGACTTAAAATAGAATGCATTTCAACATCTAAATCTCCTGGTCGGCCTAAAACTTCTTTAATTTCTCCAAATGGGCTAGTGGCATCCTTAGGCCAATCTGTTAAAGTTACAATTACCTTATCGCCTTTTTTAGCGCCATTTAGCTTTTTTAATGGCACAAAAAAATCAACGTGAATTTTCTTAGAATCAGGTACAAAAAAGGCGAAACGATCTGAGATATCCATTATCCCAACAAATTCCATTTGTCTTCTTTCAACAATAGAAGTTACTTCACCTTTCAATCTTTTACCTCCCTTTAAAGCATACATTTTTATTTTAACCCTATCACCATTCAATGACTGGTTCATGCTCTCTTCAGGAATAAACACGTCCTGATCATACCCCTCTATAGTTACATATCCTTGGCCTTTAGTGTTTACATCAATTATACCCTCTGCTGCCGAGCCTTTAGCAATAAGTCTGAACTTACCTGGTTGAACTTCTTCTATTTCTTTTTTTGCTTTAAAATCTTGTAAGATTTTAACAATTTGATCGCGTGAGTTAGCATCGCCTAAACCAATGGCTTTGCCCACCTGCTTATAATTAAGAGGCTTTTTCGGGTTTTTTCTGAAAACATTTGACACTTCTGCTTTTAAGCTAAAGCTTTTTGAATGCTTTGAGTTATTTTTTGTTCCCATTGTTACCTTTGACGTTTTAGAAGTAATTCGCTGTTCACAAAGTTGAGTTATCTTTATCAAATATTAATATTCACTTTGAAAAGTTATTAGGATGTTATCAAAAAGAGTTGAAGAAGTGTTAAATAGTCAAGTTCAGATAGAAGCAAATTCATCGCAATTTTACCTTGCTATGGCAAGCTGGGCCGAAAACAATGGTTATGAAGGAACATCTGAATTTCTTTATAGTCATTCTGATGAAGAAAGAAGTCATATGTTAAAGCTTGTTGGGTTTATTAACGAACGAGGTGGCCATGCAATTATTCCTGCTTTACCGAAACCTGAAGAAACGTACGGATCAATAAAAGATGTTTTCAAAAACCTATTGGAACATGAAATTAATGTAACCAATAAAATCAACAATGTTGTACATATCTGCCTAGAAGAAAAAGACTACACCACCCACAATTTTATGCAGTGGTTTGTGAGTGAACAAATTGAAGAAGAAGCTTTAGCAAGAACTGTAATGGATAGACTAAACCTTGTTGCCGAAGACGCTTCAGGTATGTATATGTTCGACCGTGACATTATGGGGATGCGAAATACAGCTTCAAATAAAGTTTAAAAAACAGCCTTTACTATTTCTGTAACGTGGGTTGATTTACCCATTGTGTAATAATGTATACAAGGTACTTTTGCTGCTTTTAGTTCTTTCGATTGCTTTATCATCCAATCTACTCCAACTTTAGCTACTTCTTGATTGGTTTTGCAAACTAATAATGCATTTGCAAATTCGTCGGGTAAGTCAACATGAAAAGTTTTTGGAATAAACGCTATATGTTTTAACGTTGTGATTGGTTTTATGCCCGGTATAATAGGAACAGTAATTCCTGCCGCTCTGCAATTATCTACGAAATCGAAATATTTTTTATTATCAAAAAACATTTGGGTAACTACGTAGTGTGCTCCTGCATCAATCTTTTGTTTTAAAAACTGAATATCCTGATTAGGATTCATTGCCTCATAGTGCTTTTCAGGATACCCTGCTACTCCTATACAAAAGGTTGTCGGTTCTGGGTTTTTTATTTCTTCATCAAGAAAGTTTCCTTGATTCATCTGTGCTGCTTGTCTCACTAAATCTTCTGCGTGTTCGTGACCATCTGATTCAGGCTCAAAACTTAACTCAGTTTTAACTGGGTCACCCCTTAATGCTAATATGTTGTTAATACCCAAAAAGTTTAAATCGATTAAGGCGTTTTCAGTTTCCTCCATTGAAAACCCTCCACATGTTAAATGAGGTACAGTTATAACACCATATTTATTTTGAATGGCGGCACAAATACCAACTGTACCAGGTCTTTTACGAATGGATATTTTTTCTAAAAACCCCTTTTCTCGCTTTTTGTAAACATACTCCTCACGATGATAAGTAACATTAATAAAAGAAGGATTAAACTCCATTAACGGATCAATAGCATCGTAAATATACTTTATGTTTTTACCTTTTAACGGAGGTAGTATTTCAAATGAAAAAAGCGTTTTGCCTTTGTTCGCCTCAAGTGTTTTAATTACATTCATTGGCGGTAAAAATAATAGTTTAAACGAATTACTTATTCCCGAAACTCGACTGATTTTTACGAATAGTGTACTTTATCGCATCCGAAATCAAACCAGCATTATCCAAAATCATTTGTTGGTAGGTCGGAAAGGTTTTGATTTTTTGTTTTATCAACGATTTACTCTCAGAGGTTAATGCGCCCTTTTTTCCACTAACAAATGAAGCTGATTCACTTTTAAATTGATACTTTTCAGATATCGGAACTTCCTTAAAGTTGTTCATTTCAAAATTGTCGATTAGTATTAGTTTTCCTCTGATTTCGGACTCTTTTGATCGCGTCGTTTTTCTTACTTTTGCTTTTATAGTTTTCTTAACCGGGTCTTTAATAACCTCTCCTTTTTCATTTTTAATCAGATTTCCCTTAGCGTCTTTTCGCTCAACATACTTTTCGATTATTTCTTTTGAATCAGCATAATTCTGTTTAATCTCTTTGTCGCTTTCAACCAAAAAATGAGTGAGTTCAAAAAGGGCGGTATAATCGTAGTATTCTCCAGCTAGGTATGAATTAAAATACATCACCCAGGTTGAGTTTAAAGTAGAAAAATTATTATCAAGCATCTGGCTTTTAGCTTGTTCGGTTAACGCTAGTTTTTTTGGGTTGTCAATCACTACCAAAACGCGAAACATTCCAGCAGCTCTTTCTACAGCCATTTTGGTGGAAACATTTTTGTAACCCGGATATATTTTATTTGCTTGTGTTAATATAGCATATGCTTTTTGATGGTCTTTTTTGGTTTCATTTTTATCAATTTGATCTTGAGCGCTCAGATAGTATGTTTCAGCAGCTTTAGATTGTGCCTCTTTCATCAAACTTTCATAATCAGTAAACTCAATTGAATAATCAAGATTATCAACCATCCCTATTTTCTTTTGCCTTTCAACAATGGCTTTGTATTTATAATAAATACTTGTCCAGTTAATTTCATTATTACCGTTTAATTCTTTCGTGATTGTCGATAAGTCATTTTCATTTGCTTTATTAAACGCGCTGTTTATCATATCGATAGACTCAATATTCGATGGGTTTCTGTTTAATTGCTTAATTGCTTTTTCAATAGCTAACTCATAATTGCCGCTATCAAAATAATTCTGTGCCGAACAGCCGAACATTGTCAGGGTTATAAATCCTGCAACCAACTTAGCTATATGTTTACGAAGAAAAAAGGTCATTTCAAAAGCAAATTTAATTCATTGAATGGGCAAGCCACCTTTAAATGCTGTACCTGAGTAAAAAAATTAATTTGGTGACTTTATATCTACAGTGTTTTTCGTTAAAAAACACTCAATTTCATCGAATTGCTAATAATGATAAATGATTATAGCTATTCTGTTAATAATAAGATATTTGCAAACTCAATTATGTGGGCTAAAATTTCACGATTCATATTAAAACAGAGGCTTTTACTCATTGGCACATTAGGTGTGCTAACAGCTGTAATGTCAATCTTTGCAACCAAAGTAGAGCTAATGCATGGGCTTCCTAAAATGTTGCCCGACAACGACAGCACCATAATTGAATATTCTCAGTTTCGTGAAAAATTTGGCGAGCCAAGTCTAATTTTTGCTATTGGAATACAAAAAAACCTTTACGACGACGTAGATCTCTTTAACGATTGGTATGATTTAAATCAAGAATTAAAAAGAATTGAAGGAGTTGACACAGTGGTTTCCGCAACTCAAGTTTACAACCTAGTTAAAAACTCAGAAGAAAAAAAATTCGAACTTAAGTCTGTTGTAACAGGAAAAGTTTCGACCCTAGAAGAACTTAAAGAGCTTCAACGCCAAGTAAACAATTTGCCTTTTTACGATGGTATTTTGTTTAACTCTGAAACCAACACATCAATAATGGCTGTCTCAGTAGACAAAAACATGTTCTATTCTGATGAACGTAAGGTTGTAATTGGTGCTATAAATGAAAAAACCGATGATTTTGCTAAAAAACACAATATTGAGATTCACTATTCGGGTTTACCGCACATAAGAACAGTAATGACCCAACTGATAAAATCAGAACTGGGAATGTTTGTGGCCTTAGCATTTTTTGTTACAATTCTTATATTATTCTTCTTTTTTAGATCCGTAAAACCAGTTGCAATATCAATCCTAGTTGTAGCAATGGGTGTAGTTTGGGCTCTTGGCACTATGGCCATTTTAGGCTTTAAACTTACGGTTCTCTCTTCTATTATTCCTCCATTGGTAATTGTTATCGGAATCCCGAATTGTATTTTCTTGATTAATAAATACCACAGTGAATACCGCGACCATGGAAATAAAGCAAAAGCCTTATCAAGGGTAATTCAAAAAATTGGGAGAGCTACTTTACTTACCAATGCTACAACGGCTGTTGGTTTTTTAACTTTTATTTTCACCAATAGCACTTTGTTGATTGAGTTCGGAATAATTGCTTCAATTAGTATTTTAAACTTGTTTGTCTTTTCAATATTAGTCATTCCTATTTCATTCAGTTATCTATCACCGCCATCATTAAAACATACAAATCATTTAGATTACAAATGGGTAAATAAAATTGTTGATGTATTAATCATCATTGTAAAAGGTCACAGAACAACCGTTTATTGGATTTTTGCTGTTGCTATAATAATTTCATGTTTCGGTATTTCTCATATTAAGGCTACAGGAAATTTGGTTGATGACTTACCTATGAACCATAAAGTTCGTCGAGATCTTAAATTCTTTGAAGATAATTTTTCTGGTGTAATGCCTTTCAACATTTACATTGACGCCAAAAAACCACGAGAGGTATTAAAAACATCTACTCTAAAAAGAATGGAGAAGCTTCAAGAGCTTTTTGCGACGTATCCGTTTCTTTCAAAACCATTTTCAATAGTTGATGGAATTAAATTTACAAGACAGGCATTTTATGGAGGAAACCCAAAGCAATATAGGCTAATAAATTCGCGTGAAAAAGCATTCTTTAAACCCTATATTGGAAATGCTAGCGACAACCGAGATTTTCTTAAAAGCTTTATTGACACGAGCCAACAATACGCAAGAGTCAATGTACAAATTGCTGATTTAGGAACCTACCAAATGGACAGTCTTTTAGCTGATTTAGGGCCAAAAATTGATTCTATTTTACCCCCTGAAAAATACGATGTAAAAATTACAGGTGAGAGCATTGTATACCTTGCCGGAACCAAGTACATGGTCAAAAACCTGTTTATTAGTTTGTTTATCGCCATTATCATTGTTGGGCTTATTATGGCTTTGCTTTTTTCATCCTTAAGGATGATTTTAATCTCTATAGCAACCAATTTGATTCCATTGATTTTAACTGCAGGTATGATGGGCTACTTTGGGATAAACATTAAACCCTCCACTATTTTGGTGTTTAGCATTGCCTTTGGTATATCAGTAGATGACACCATTCACTTTTTAGCCAAATTTCGGCAAGAACTTACTACGCGCCATCTAAATATTGGCGACTCAGTTTTGATGGCCTTGCGTGAAATTGGAGTTAGCATGTTCTACACATCAGTTATTTTATTCTTTGGCTTTTCGGTGTTTGATTCATCACAATTTGGAGGAACCCAAGCATTAGGAGTGCTTGTGTCATTCACACTGTTGGTCGCAATGATCTCAAATCTTATATTTTTACCGTCTATGCTTTTAACACTCGAAAAGAAAATCTTGACCAAGGCATTTAAAGAACCTTACATGTATATCTATGATGAAGAAGAAGACATTGAACTAAATGACTTAACAGTTGTTAAAGGAAAGCACAACATTCAATAACCAATTATATGAAAGGAATCATTTTAGCCGGAGGCTCAGGCACACGTTTGCACCCCTTAACATTAGCGGTAAGCAAGCAATTAATGCCAGTTTACGACAAGCCAATGATTTATTACCCCCTATCGTTGTTAATGTTAGCCGGCATCAAAGACATTCTAATCATATCTACTCCACATGACTTACCAAACTTCGAAATGCTTTTAGGTGATGGAAGTAAACTTGGTTGCAGGTTCAGTTACAAGGCTCAAGAAGTGCCTAACGGACTGGCACAAGCCTTTGTGATTGGCGAAGAATTTATAGGAAGAGACAAGGTTGCCTTAGTGCTTGGTGACAATATATTCTACGCCTCTAAAATGCCCACCAAACTTCGTGAGTCAATTGACCCTGATGGTGGTGTTGTTTTCGCTTATCATGTAAATAACCCTGAAAGGTATGGTGTTGTGGAATTTGATGACAACCGAAAGGCTATTTCAATTGAAGAAAAACCGGAACATCCTAAGTCAAATTTTGCAGTACCCGGTTTGTATTTTTACGATAATGACGTGGTTGAAATCGCAAAAAACCTGAAGCCTTCAGCAAGAGGTGAATATGAAATTACCGACATAAATAAAATTTACCTTGAAAAAGGGAAATTAAGTGTTCAAATTCTAGACAGAGGAACCGCTTGGCTTGACACAGGAACCATTGATTCTTTGTTGGAAGCAAGCTCGTTTGTAGAAGTACTTGAAAAAAGACAAGGTCTTAAAATAAGCTGTATCGAAGAAATTGCTTACCGAATGAGTTACATAAATCGTGAGCAATTAGTGGCTTTAGCTGAGCCCTTGAAAAAAAGCGGATATGGTGAATATCTATTGCGCCTATTAAAACAAGAAAAATCGTTTAAATAATCACTTTTGGATTCACTAAACAACAAAATTAACACTTCAATAAAAAGTCTCAATTTCGAAACTTTACAACCTTCTGAGCTTTATGCTCCGGTTGATTACATTTTAAGCTTAGGAGGAAAACGTATTAGACCAATATTGGTTACTATGGCTTGCAAGCTTTTTTGTGGTGATGGCTCAAAAGCTATTCCTCAGGCTGCCGCGATTGAGTTGTTTCACAATTTTACTTTGATTCATGACGACATCATGGATGAAGCTCCTACCAGAAGAAGCAAGCCTACCATTCACACCAAATGGGACCTTAACACCGGTATTTTAAGTGGTGATGTTTTGATGATGAAAGCCTATGAAAGGTTGGCTGATTGCGACTCCAAATATTTGGCTGAAGTTCTGCGTGTTTTTAATTCAACAGGTATACTAGTTTGTGAAGGACAGCAGCTTGACATTAATTTCGAAACGCGTTTGGATGTAACTACCGACGAGTACATTGAAATGATAACTTTAAAAACGGCTGTTTTGTTAGAAGGAAGCCTTAAGGTTGGTGCAATAATCGGTGATGGTTCAAAAGACAACATTAAATTATTGGGTCAGTTTGGCGTTAATTTAGGCATTGCTTTTCAGCTACAAGATGATATTTTAGATGCTTATGGTGATCCTGATAAATTCGGAAAACAAGTTGGCGGAGACATCTTTGCAAATAAAAAAACGATTTTACTGATAACTGCACTAAACAGTAAAACAACGAATAAAGATGAATTGCTCTCATTGCTTGAGCTAAAAGACGGTTCTAAGGTAGAAAAGATCTTAGAGTTTTATAAAAAATCTAACGCTAAACAAATTGCAATCAATTTAAGAGATCAATATTTTTCAAAAGCCATTAATTTTCTTACCCAAGTTGAAGGAAGCGATCAAGACAAACAATTTTTTATTGATATGGCCAATAAACTGCAAGTCCGCGAAGTTTAACTCTATCGCATGAGACTGTGCATTATTCTTCTTTTTTTTCCTTTAATAGGATTTTGTCAACTTACTTTAAACAGGCCTTCCTCTCCTACACAATTAGTTCGAACAGCGCTAATCAGCGAGGGAAGCAACATTGTAATATCTAATGTAAAGTTTACAGGAAACCCTGGAAGTGTAGCAAGATTTTACAACGAATCGAATAGAGCTTTGCTTCAAAAAGGAATAGTACTTACAACAGGCTATATTCCAGACATTAAAGGCCCAAACAACTCACCAAACACAGGTGGTCCAATGTTAAAACCAGGCGATCGAGATTTAAGCAGGATTGCTCGATCCCCTACTCTTGATGCGGTGGTACTCGAGTTTGATTTTAATACGCCATACGACAGCATTGCATTTGAGTACTTTTTTGGCTCTGAGGAATATCCTGAATATGTAAACCAAGGACTAAATGATGTTTTTGCCTTTTTGCTCAAAAAAGTAGATGGCGGTACCTACAAAAATTTGGCTCAACTGCCTGATGGCAAAGGCCCTATTTCGGTGGACAATGTGAATGCCTACAAAAACAAAGAATACTTCATTACAAACCCGCCTTTTAATGGCCGCGAAGTTTTGGATTGGGAACAAGACAAAGATCTGGGCGAGATCTCTTTAACGTATCAATTTGATGGCCTTACAAAAGTATTAGTTGCCTGCTCAAAGATAGAGCCCAACCAAACCTATCATTTAAAAATAGCTATTGCCGATGCTGGTGACGAGCTATACGACTCAGGGGTTTTTCTTAAAGCGGGATCTTTTAAACCCTACAGTTCTGTAGAATCAATCAAAGCTAAAACAGAAGAACTAAAACTATTTTCGGGTTTTAACAAATCGGATTTAGTAACCGATAGTCTTGGCAATTACCACTTAACAACCCACCTTAAATTTAATACCGATGAATCGATAATTTTAAATGAATCGTTTGAAGTGTTGAAGCAGGTTTTAAGTGTTTTATACACTAAACTAACTTGGAAAATAGTGGTAAACGGCCATACCGATTCGGATGGAGAAGATACTTACAATTTAAAGCTCTCGCAAGAAAGGGCTGCTGCAGTTGCTTCTTATTTAATGCAAAACAACATTGAAACAAACCGAGTTGCGTTTTTTGGCTTTGGTGATACCGAACCAATGGTTGAAAACTCAACCAACCAAAACAAGGCATTAAACCGAAGAGTTGAGTTTGTTTTTGTTAGGTAGACAGAACCTTGACCCTAAAAAGGGTTATTACATCAAAAGTCGAGTCAATATCAAAATCTACCTCACTATAAAGCATTAGAATTCTTATGTCCCCTTTAGGTGGTAAATCATCTCCATCAGAAGCCAGTCTTTGCGCAAAGCTTAAATAGGTTAATAATAAACAGAATACTAATTACTTTTAATACTTTTTTCATGATACATTTTTGTTTTTATTGAAAATTTGCCTAGTTCAAGATGCGGTCTACATCATGTTTCTCTTAGTTACATTCACTCGGTAGGCCAAGATTTTAGGATTTGTTACTACTAATTAAACCAACTTAATAACTCACAACTCATCAACAAACCAGCTTATCATTTAAAAACAATCAAAAAATTACATTTGCTACAAATAGAAAATATGGTAAATCAGGAACGGGTTTTAATAGTAGGTGCTCTAGGTCAAGTAGGCCGTGAGTTGATTTACCAATTATCAAACAAGCATGGCGTAGAAAACGTCATCGTTTCTGATCTAAAACATTCTGATAACATTGATAACAAGCAAATAACGCTCAATGTAATGGATTACGATGCTTTTAAAGGAATCGTAATTGAAGAAAAAATTACACAGGTATACAACCTGGCTGCTTTGCTATCGGCTACAGCCGAAAAAAACCTAGAGCTAGGCTGGAAACTTACCATTGATGGACTCTTTAATTCTTTAAACCTAGCCAAAGAAGGACACATTAAAAAAATATTTTGGCCAAGTTCAATTGCCGTTTTTGGCCCAAATACACCTAAGGAAAACACACCTCAACACACCATTGTTGAACCTAATACAGTTTACGGAATAGGTAAGGATGCTGGCGAATTGTGGTGCAATTATTACCACCAAAAATATGGCGTTGATGTAAGAAGCATTCGCTACCCTGGTTTAATTGGTTACAAATCATTGCCCGGTGGCGGAACCACCGATTATGCCGTAGCTATTTTTCACAACGCCATTGAAAAAGGAACGTACGAATGTTTTTTAGAAGCAGACACCAAGTTACCTATGATGTATATGGAAGATGCTATTAGAGCAACCTTAGAGTTAATGGAAGCTCCAGCTGAAAACATCAAGGTTCGTACTTCATACAACATTGCGGGTTTCAGTTTTAGTCCGGCTGAAATTGCAGCCAGCATTAAAAAACAAATACCAAATTTTAGCATTACTTATGCTCCTGATTTCAGACAGCAAATCGCCAAAACGTGGCCTGCTAGCATTGATGATTCAGCTGCACAAAAAGATTGGAATTGGAAACCAAATTACACTGTTAATGATTTGGTAACCATCATGTTAACAGAAATAAAAAAGAAGGTTAAAGTCTAATGAAAAATATTCTTAGTACTTGCATCGTAATTTCAAGAAAATACAACCTTAACTCTTGTACTTTGGTTCGTGTTGCTATGGCAATTATGGTTGTAATGGCAATGGTTGGTTGCTCCACAGAGCCAAAATCTGGCGCACCAAAAACTGAAATTAAACCTGTGCCTAAGGTTGAGGTACCGGTATTTAGTGCTGATTCTGCTTATGGGTTTATTCAAAAACAAGTTGATTTTGGACCGCGTGTACCCAATACCGAACCTCATTCAAAGACAGCTGCATGGTTAGCTTCCGAATTAGAAAGACTAGGCTTAACTGTTGAAACACAAACAGGTCAAGTTTATACTTATGATGATCGAGCTTTAAACATTAAAAACATAATAGGTAAAACTAATATTGAGAACAAAAACCGTGTTTTGCTTTTTGCTCATTGGGATACACGCCACTTGGCGGATCGAGGTGATGATGAAAATTACAACACCCCTATTGATGGAGCAAATGATGGAGCAAGTGGTGTTGGCGTTATTTTAGAACTACTGAGAACCATTAATGCTTCAAAAACAAAACCTAATGTAGGTTTGGATGTAGTCTTTTTTGATGCAGAGGATCACGGTTATCCCGAAAAATCAGACTTACCATACAAAGAAGACAGCTGGTGTTTAGGGACACAGTTTTGGGCTAACTCTGAGCCTTATAAAACCGCTACAAAACCTAAATTCGGAATTTTATTGGATATGGTTGGCGCAGCCGACGCAGTCTTTCCTCAAGAGGCTGTTTCGTTAGGTTATGCTAGGCAAACGGTAAACAAAATTTGGTCGCAAGCGGCTCGCTTGGGTTATTCCTCCTACTTTACAGGCCAAGTAATTGAAGGCGGTCTAACAGACGATCATTTGTACGTAAACCGAATGGTTCAAGTCCCTTCCGTTGACATCATTCATTACGATTTATCGCGTGGTTCGTTTGGTGAGTTTCACCACACCGTAAACGACAACATGAGCATTATTCACAAGCCTACATTACAGGTGGTTGGTAACGTGGTTTTGAATGTGATTTACAACCAGCGTTAACATCAGTTCACCGTATATACGTTGTTTCGTCTTTTGTGCTCTGTAAAGTGATGTATATTGCTCTTAGCACTCCTTCAATTAATGAACAAGCAAGCAAATTTACCATCGGAAAAACTTACCAACCTTCAAACCTTTTCCCTCCATAATTTCTTACTTTCGAGACATCTGAAATCACTTCAATTTTTACCATGTCAGAAGAGCCAAAAAAACTGTTTTTACTTGATGCTTTTGCATTAATTTTTAGATCCTATTACGCCTTTATTAAGAATCCCCGTATCAACTCAAAAGGGTTAAATACTTCGGCAATGTTTGGGTTCACCAACACTTTGTTGGATGTAATAAACCGACAAAAACCAACACATTTGGCCGTTGTTTTTGATTTCCCTGCTGCTACTTTTCGAAACGAGATTTATCCTGAATACAAAGCAAATAGAGACGAAACCCCTGAGGATATAAAGCTTTCAGTACCCTGGATAAAAAAAATAATTGAAGCATTCAATATTCCGATTCTAGAAGCCAAAGGCTATGAGGCTGATGATGTAATTGGAACCTTAGCTAAGATGGCCGAAAAAGAAGGATTTGTTACTTACATGATGACTCCTGATAAGGATTTTGCGCAATTGGTTTCAGACAACATCTTTATGTTTAAGCCACCTCGCATGGGAAACAGTTCAGAAATTTTAGGACCTAAAGAGGTTTGTGAAAAATATGAACTTAAGGATCCAATTCAAGTTATTGATTTACTAGGATTAATGGGTGATGCAGCAGACAATATTCCGGGAATACCAGGCGTAGGACTGAAAACGGCTATTAAATTTATTAAACAGTATGGCAGTATTGAAGAGCTTCTTAAAAATACCGCCGATTTAAAAGGAAAAATGAAAGAAAAAGTGGAAGCAGGACATGATTCTGCCATACTTTCAAAAGTATTAGCAACCATCGCGCTTGACGCCCCAGTTGAGCTAAAAGCAGAAGAACTGCTGCTTGAAACACCTAACAAAGAATTACTAGGCAAGGTGTTTGCTGAACTTGAATTTAGAAGATTAGCTGAACGCCTGGTTGGTTCTACTGCTCCGATTCCTGCAGCTGTTGCAAGTAAAGAAAGTGCTCAAATGGACATGTTCGCAACCGTAGGAGAAACGGTTGCAAAAATACCAAACCCTATGGCTAGTTTAGACAACAGCCACCATAGTTACTACCTAATTGATAGCGTTGATGGAGTAGAAAATTTGGTTGAGCTTATGCTCGATGAAAAATCAGTGTGTTTTGATACCGAAACCACAAGTTTAGACCCATTAATTGCTGAATTGGTTGGTGTTGCTTTGTCTTACAAAAAAGGTGAAGGTTATTACATTGCTTGCCCTGAAAACAAAAAAGAAACCGCTGCTTTAATTGCTCCACTAAAAAAACTATTAGAACATAAAGTCATCCAAAAAGTTGGTCAAAATTTAAAGTACGACCTCTTGGTCCTCAAAAAGTACGGTATCGAAGTTCAAGGGCCGCTATTTGATACCATGCTTGCGCACTACTTGATTGAGCCAGATGTTCGAGGAAGAAGCATGGATGCGCTTTCAGAGAGCTATTTAAACTACAAACCTCAATCAATTGAAGAACTCATCGGCAAAAAGGGTAAATCGCAAAAATCAATGCGCGATATTGAGGTAATAAAAGTTAAAGAATACGCGGTAGAAGATGCTGACATTACCTTCCAGCTCAAGCAAAAATTTGACCCAGAATTAGACAACAACAATGCACGCAAGGTGTTTGAAGATATTGAAACTCCTCTAATTCCTGTGCTTGCGGGCATGGAGAACGAAGGGGTTAACTTAAACACTGAAGCATTACACGAAATGTCGAAAGGGTTGGTTACCGACATCTTAGAAATGCAAACCAAAATTTACGATTTAGCTGGTGGTGAGTTTCTAATCTCATCACCTAAGCAGGTTGGTGAAGTGCTGTTTGAGCGATTAAAAATTACCGATAAGCCTAAAAAAACAAAAACAGGTCAATACGCTACCAACGAAGAAATTCTATCTCAGCTTGAAGGGTCCCATCCAATAATTAATGAAATTATAGATTACCGTGAATTGGTGAAATTAAAAAGCACCTATGTTGATCCGCTGCCGTTGATAGTAAATCCAAATACCGGTAGAATTCATACTTCGTACAATCAAGTTGTTGCGGCTACAGGGCGATTGAGTTCAGATAACCCCAATTTACAAAACATCCCGATCAGGACTGAAAGAGGAAGAGAAATCAGAAAAGCCTTTATTCCAAGAGATGAAAACCACGTTTTGTTGGCGTCAGATTACTCTCAAATTGAGCTTAGAATTATGGCTGAATTAAGCGGTGATGAAGGAATGTTAGACGCTTTTACAAATAACCTTGATATTCATACTGCAACAGCCGCTAAAGTTTTTGGGATTTCACTCGATGAAGTTAATCGGGACATGCGGTCAAAAGCTAAAATGGTGAATTTTGGTATCATTTACGGCATTTCTGCTTTTGGCTTATCTCAGCGAATTAAAATATCGAGAACCGAAGCAAAAGAATTAATTGAAAACTATTTCGACAAATATCCGGGCATTAAAACGTACATGGATAGCCAGATTCAACTTGCCAGAGAAAATGGTTTTGTTGAAACCATAATGGGCCGTAGAAGAAAGCTTCGTGATATAAATTCAGGAAACGCAATTGTTCGTGGACATGCAGAAAGAAATGCGATTAATGCCCCCATACAAGGTTCTGCCGCCGATATGATTAAGATTGCTATGATTAAAATTAACAGGCAACTTATCGATAAAAAATATAAATCAAAAATGATTTTGCAGGTTCATGATGAACTGGTTTTTGACACTGTTAAAACGGAGCTTAACGACCTTCAGGTTATGGTTGAAAACGAAATGAAAAATGCAATAATCATGAAAGTTCCCATTGAAGTTGAGTCAGGAGTTGGAACAAATTGGTTACAAGCTCATTAAGCTAATTCTAAAAGTGCTTAAGTTGAGAGAGGCATGGAGCATATTGATTTAGGGAAACGTAAAATGGAAAAAGAATAAATAACTGCCGCCAACAAAACCTATAGTGCATACCCTGCGGAATACACACCTTATTCAAACCGTTATAGGTAACTTAAATAAAAAAAGCCCCAATTTTTACAAAAAATTATTGGAGACTCTTTAATAGAACACGGACCTATGAAAGTGTTTCAATTGAAACTACAAAAAATACTGAGTTAGTTTTATTTGTAACAGACGAAACTACGGAACATTATGACAATGGAATGTTTATTGGAAATCAAGTAAATGCTTTTTAAAGCTACGTTTGTAATATGAAATTGCACAACAAAGTCGACAAAAAAGTTCTTAGAGAGCAACTGCTTCAAAGCGACGAAGCGAGAACGACCATTTCATTCTACAAATACGCTGCTATTAAGAATCCACAGATTTTTAGAGATCATTTATACACCACTTGGGACAAATTAAGCCTGTTTGGCCGCGTGCATGTTGCCAAAGAAGGTATAAATGCTCAGATATCAATTCCAACTCAACACCTTAATGCTTTTGTAGCTGCGCTTAAAGATATTACGTTCTTAGAAAATGTGCGCCTCAACTTTGCAGTCGAAGACAACGGTAAATCTTTCTATAAACTGGTAATTAAGGTTCGAGAAAAGATTTTAGCCGATGGCCTTGAAGATCAATCCTTCGATTCTTCCAACAAAGGTCAGCACTTGCATGCTAAAGAATGGAATCAATTGATGGAAGACCCGAACTCCATTCTTATCGATATGCGCAACCACTACGAAAGTGAAGTAGGGTATTTTGATGGTGCCATTGCTCCTAACGTAGATACTTTCGCCTCTTCTTTAGGCGTGATTGACAAAATGATGAAAGAACACAAGGATAAAAACATCATGATGTATTGTACGGGTGGGATACGCTGCGAAAAAGCCAGTGCCTGGTACAAACACAAAGGCTACAAAAACGTGTACCAGCTAGAGGGAGGCATTATAAAATACGCTCACGAGGTTCAGGACGAAGAATTGGACAACAAATTCAGAGGGAAAAACTTTGTGTTTGACGAACGTTTGAGCGAGGCTATTGGACAAGAAGTAATTGCCCAATGTCACCAATGTGGAAAAGCTTGTGATACGCATGTCAATTGTAAAAATGTGGCTTGTAACCTACTCTTTATTCAATGTGAAGATTGCGCTAAAGAACATGATAACACTTGTTCTGATGATTGCCAGAGCGTTGTAAAACTGCCAGAAGAGAAACAAAAAGAATTGCGTAAAGGCAAAAAGGTTGGTCAAAATATTTTTAAAAAAGGACGGTCTCCACACTTAAAGTTCAAACACCAAGGTGACACAGAGATTCCTGAGATGCCCGGAATGAAGCATTTGTAATATAATTTCGCAATTATGAAAACTCTTCTGTAAAAGTTAAAGTATCTATAGTGAAATTAAAAAAACCTTGTTGGTAAACTAATAAAATTGAGCTAAAAGACCCTGATGATTTTGGAATAATATTGACACTAGCAAAAAAATAACCCAGCACTCAACACTTTGTAAAAATGGATTAAAACGTATTTTTAACTAACCGTTTTAAAAAGAGACACAGGTAATTGAAGAAACAATCTTCGAAAAATAAAACGCTTAATTGCAGTATGGCCTGAATGCTATTTAAGAAAATGTTGCAAATCATAAAACATTAATGCAGCCATGCACATTGCAGAAAATGTTGGGAACAAATGCCGTCATTAGAATACCCAATATCCCTTTTGGAGAAGAATCATGTAAGTAAAATAAAGCCTTTGGTTTAATATAAGAGGCTGAAATGTTCAAGGGAAGCAGAAGAAATAAACAACTCTTTTTCAGGTGAGTTAAAACGAACGCTAAAAAAGTTGTTCTTCCTGAAGGCGCCCTTGCCAAAATAAGTGCTAAAAATATAGCAAAGCGAACAGCCTTTGTTTTGCTCACTTAAAACTCTTTAATGACTAATAACAACTCTTTGTACAGAAATATTGTTGTTAAAATCAACTAATTTTAAGAAGTAAATTCCGCTTTGAAGCGAGCTTGTTTCGATAGAAAACTGTTCTGAATTTACACGAGCCTTTTTAATTTCTTTTCCATAAATATCGATCAAGTGGTAGTGCATTGTAAGTAGTTTAGATTTAACGTTTAAACTACTATTAACTGGGTTAGGGTAAATCAAGGTTTCGTTGCTTTCATCGAGTAACTCCTCGGTTGACACACCATTAGAGCTTACCGTAAAGGTCCAAACATCACTCCAGTCAGACCATACACCAGCTGCCTTAGCTCTTACCCTCCAATAGTAGGAGTCACCATGATTTAAACCTGCTACCAACGATTCCGTATCGGCTTTATCAGGCTTAACCGAAATGTAGGTGGTTTTTCCTGTTTTAAAATCCATAGACCCAAAGTTTACGTCCGTATCAAGTTCATATTGGTATTCTTCAACACCTCTAACCGCTTTCCAGTTCAACAATGCGTCTTCTCCTAAATCTGCCGCGCCATCTCTTGGGTATTCCAACCTTGGAGAAGCTGCAAATATTCCGTCAAAATTGATGTCATCAAGGTAAAGGTTGTTTCCGCCACCTGCAGTAAACTCAAATTTCACCAAAAGTGTTTCTGATTTTCTTTCAGCAGAAGTAAAATTCGAAATCGTTACTGCTTGCCAATCAGTATATGAAGGCGTAAATGAATTAAGAATAATGCCAGCTGTAGGCAATAACGCTCCTACTTTTTGCCATTTTAAGGACCATGTAACCCCGCAATCTGTGCTGATAAACACTTTCAAAAACTCTTGATTTGAGCTGTTTACCAATGCATGAGCATACTTAAACCTTAAATCCAATACTGACATTGTAGAAACGTCAACTGGGCCTACAATAGCTGCATCTATTTTTCCATCTACATTAGCATGGTTGTTTAAGTAAAGTGCTTTCCCGCCTTGAAAACCACCGCTCGAAACAATTTCAAAAGCAACAGCATCATTAAATTCATTGTAAGAGATCATGTTTTCTGATGGTAAAGTTGCATTTTCAAAATTCTCGTTAATTGGGATAGACAATCCCACTTCGGGTAATGCCCAAATGAAATTGGGTTTGTTTGTACTTAATGCATCCATTCCGTTTGAAACTTTTAAACTAACATCATATAAGCCGGGCTTATTATAGGTTACTACTGGGTTTTGAGAGCTTGATGTTAACACATTTGCTCCATAAAACAACCACTCCCAAGTGTTTTGAGTATAAAAAGAATTGTCATCAAACTGAACTTGACCACCAAAACAAACTATATTATTTTCAGTTTTAAAATCAACAGACAACAACCGGTCAATGCCTGTTAAAGCAAGGTTTGCATCGGTTACTAAGTTGTTTCGTTTTGCAACATTACTTCCTAATGCTGTTCTTACTCTATTGATTTGCTGCACAGTAAACATTCTATCACAGCTAGCATAGTTCATATAGTTTTGTACATTATCCAAAGTACCGCAGGTAGAGTTATTTAGGCTACACCCTCCGCTTTGCCCTTCAGTTAGAGGCGTGTCCTGCACACCATCATCCATATTACAATTAGCCGGATCTTCTGGGTTGTTTGAATTACCCCAAGTATGAGACAGGTTTAACCAATGACCAACCTCATGTGTTAACGTTCTTGACCTAGTGGCCGATGCTGTGCCAATTGAGCCACAATACGTGTTTAAAACAACGATTCCATCAATTGAAGCAGCAAAACTAGAATTAACAGCATTTGGTCGGCGAGTATAACCAGCCGCACCACTTTGAATAACCTTTACTACCCATATATTCATGTAATTTTCTCGTGGCCAATAATTTACTTTTGAACCATCATCGCCAACATATGTTTCTTGAGTTTTTATTCGGTTTATACCACTAGACACATTACCATTAGGGTCTAATTTTGCTAGTCTAAACTCAATATCTCCTTTACCAATAATTCCTTGAAAAGCCGCTGCTACTTCCGATGTATCAGCATTTTTCCTAGCATAATCGCGGTTTAATATTCGAACCGCATCTTCTACCTGTGCATCCGAAATATTCTCCGATCCGTTGTCGTGTAAAACATGAAAAACAATTGGTATTATTTTAATATCAGCTTTTTTTCTTGACGCTGATTGATCGTAAGCCGTTAACTCAGATTCTAATTGTTTTTCAGCAGCTTCAGCACCGGCTCTTAAGTGAGGATTCTTTTCAAGGAACCGTTCATCAGCTTCAACATCGCAGAAATGCGAAATACCTAAACCTAAAATTTGAGGATTGCTTTGCGCGAACCCTGACAGCCCTAAAAGGCAAGCTGCTAGTAGTATAATGTTATTTTTCAAAGAAATACATTTTTTAAAAGACAACGAATGTAATAAAAAATAGTCCTGCATTTTTGCAGCCCTGCCAACATTTAGCCAATTGCTTGGTCTAAATCAGCTATTAAATCTTCTACATCTTCAATACCAACACTTAGCCTAATCAATGAATCTGTTAATCCGTTTTTTTCGCGCTCCGCTTTTGGTATAGCCGCATGTGTCATACTTGCTGGGTGACCAATTAACGACTCAACACCGCCAAGACTCTCAGCCAAACTAAATAATTTAACGGAGCTTACTACTTTTTGAGTGGCTAATAAATCAGATCCTTTTATGGTGAAAGAGAGCATACCTCCAAAATCGCGCATTTGCTCTTTTGCAATATGGTGGTTTGGGTGAGTTTCAAACCCTGGCCAATAAACGTTTTCAACTTTTGGATGGTTCTTTAAATGATACGCAACCGCTCTACCATTTTCACAATGCCTTTGAATGCGAAGGTGAAGTGTTTTAATACCACGCAACACCAAGAAGCTGTCTTGTGGCCCACATACTGCTCCGCTAGAGTTTTGAATGAAATACAAGCGATCTGCTAAAGCATTGTCGTTTACAATTAAAGCGCCCATTACTACATCAGAGTGTCCACCTAAATATTTGGTAACCGAATGCATTACAATATCTGCTCCCATATCAAGTGGATTTTGCAAGTATGGCGATGCAAACGTATTATCAACACCCAGTAAAATATGGTGCTTTTTTACAAGTTTGGCGGCTGCTTTTATATCAATAATATTCAACATTGGGTTGGTTGGAGTTTCAACCCAAATTAGTTTTGTTTTTGCCGTTATTGATGCTTCAACATTTGCCATGTTTTGCATATCAACAAACTTAAATTTTATGCCAAATCCTTCAAAAATTTTAGTGAACATTCGATACGTTCCGCCATACAAATCATTGGTAGAAATAATTTCATCACCAGACTTAAAAAGTTTGATTACCGCATCAATGGCGGCTAAACCCGAGCCAAAACACAACCCATGTTTTCCGTTTTCGATGGCAGCTAAATTCTTTTCTAAAGCGTGCCGTGTTGGGTTTTGAGTGCGGGAGTATTGGTACCCATCATGATCGCCAGGCGAGCGCTGAACGTAGGTTGATGTTTGGTAAATCGGTGTCATTATTGCGCCTGTTGCTGGGTCAGGCTTTAAGCCTCCATGTATTGCTTTAGTTCCAAATTTCATGTTATTCGTTTTAATTTCGGTAATATACTTTTATTGCTGGAAAATGATTTCTTTATTTCTGATTTTGAATTAAAAAAACAGAAAGTGTTTTTACAGTTAAATATCAAATAATCTCAGATTATATTTATCAATGCTTGTTACGATTTTGTTAACAATCTCAAGCTAAGGAATAAATAAAAGCTTGACTATTGCGAGTGGTTTACGAGGCTTCTAGAATCCCGAAACGTTGGAACTATTTAGACTATCGTCTCAATTAAACCCCTCAGCCACAATAGATTAAATTCTTGATGATGTTTTTTTCAGTAACCTAAAAACGCAATACTCTAGGTTCGGGCGTTTTTTAACCAATTACAGAAAACCGAGAATGGAGCAACAGTAAAAAGCGCAATACTTCAATACTCCTCACCCTTCACTTTTTAAGTCCTAATTCTTTAAGTTGCAATTCACTGATAACTGATGGTGAGTCAATCATAAGGTCACGACCTGAGTTGTTTTTTGGGAAAGCAATAAAATCTCTGATAGATTCTTGTCCTCCAAAAATGGCACAAAGTCGGTCAAAACCAAAGGCAATTCCACCGTGTGGTGGCGCTCCGTATTCAAAAGCATTCATCAAGAAACCAAATTGATCTTTTGCTTCTTCCTCGCTAAAACCGAGTAACTCAAACATACGTGCTTGCAGCTCTTTGTTGTGTATTCTAATTGAGCCACCGCCCAACTCTACTCCATTCATAACCATGTCGTAAGCATTGGCTCTTACTTTACCTGGTTGGTTGTCAATCATGCTTAAATCTTCTGGTTTAGGCGACGTAAACGGATGGTGCATGGCATGGAATCGTTCTGATTCTTCGTTCCACTCCAACAACGGAAAATCAACTACCCACAAAGGAGCAAACTCATTGCTTTTTCGCAACCCAAGTTGGTTTCCCATTTCGAGTCTTAATTCGTTTAACTGTTTTCTTGTTTTGTCTAAACCTCCCGCTAATACCAACAGTAAATCGCCTTTTTCGGCACCTGCTTTAGTTGCCCAATTGGCTAACTGCTCTTGGTTGTAAAATTTATCTACTGATGATTTAAACGTTCCATCGTCGTTGCATTTTACATACACCAATCCATTGGCACCAATTTGAGGTTTTCGAACAAAATCAGTTAGTTTATCGAGCTGTTTTCTTGAGTAGCTAGCACAACCTTTCGCGTTTATTCCGATAATGGCTTCAACGCTATCAAATACTTTAAATCCTTTGCCTTGCGCAAGTTCTGTTAATTCACAAAACTCCATTCCGAAACGGATATCTGGTTTATCAGATCCGTATTTTGCCATTGCTTCGGCATAATCCATACGTGGAAAATTATCTAGCTCAATGCCTTTAATTTCTTTAAACAGATTTTTAACCAACCCTTCGAAAGTGTTTAGAATATCCTCTTGCTCTACAAAACTCATTTCGCAATCAATCTGTGTAAATTCGGGTTGACGGTCTGCTCTTAAATCTTCATCTCTAAAACATCTAACCACTTGAAAATACTTGTCGTAACCACCAACCATAAGCAATTGCTTAAATGTTTGTGGCGATTGAGGTAAAGCATAAAACTGCCCTTCGTTCATTCTGCTCGGCACTACAAAATCACGCGCTCCTTCAGGTGTTGATTTTATCAAGTAAGGCGTTTCGATTTCCATAAAACCTACTTGATCTAAGTATTTTCGGGTTTCGATTCCTAGTTTGTGGCGTAACGCAATGTTCTTTTTTAAAGGCTCTCTTCTTAAATCAAGGTACCTATATTTCATTCTGATTTCTTCGCCGCCATCGGTTTCGTTTTCGATGGTAAAAGGGGGTGTTTTTGATGCATTTAAAATGGTCAATGCAGCAGCATCTAACTCAATATCACCAGTAAGCATTTTCGGGTTTTTGCTGCTTCGCTCAATTACGTTTCCTTTAATCTGAACCACAAATTCGCGGCCCAATTTTCTTGCTTGCTCGCACAACACACTGTTGGTTTCCATGTTAAAAACAACCTGAGTGATTCCATAACGATCGCGTAAATCAATAAACGTCATTCCGCCAAGATCTCTACTTTTTTGAACCCATCCACTTAAAGTTACTTGAGTATTAATGCTGTTTATAGTTAATTCTCCGCAGGTGTGTGTTCTAAGCATGGTAAAGTTTTAAGGCTGCAAAAGTAAGATTTTGACTTGGGGTATTTATTTTTTAGCACATCGAATGTTGGCCTTGGTGACTAGGTATTGATTAGAGAAATGTTTTCTTTGTTTTATGGAGATAGAACCTTTTTCTGATGAGTATTTTATGAATCAAGCCTTACGCGAAGCACAAAAGGCTTTTGCTGAAGATGAGGTTCCGGTTGGTGTTGTGGTGGTTTACAAAAAGCAAATTATTGCACGTGCTCACAATTACACACAACGCTTAAACGATGTTACTGCTCACGCAGAAATGCAGGCTATTACTTCTGCTGCCAATTATATTAATGGAAAATACCTTGATCAATGCGCCTTTTATGTAACACTTGAGCCTTGTGTTATGTGCGCCGGTGCTTTGGCTTGGGCTCGCCCAAAAAGAGTGATTTTCGGTGCCTTTGATGCTAAAAGAGGTTTTACTATGGTTGACGAGAGTATACTTCACAAAAAAACGGAACTATCCACTGGTGTTTTAATTGAGCCTTGCGGTAAAATTCTGAGGCAGTTTTTTGAGGAGAAAAGGAAATTAGATTGATTTGTGGTTTGGTGTATTGGTTGCGCTCGACAGCCAAATAATCTTGTTATTTAGCTTTGCGAGGAAGTATGATGGAGCCTCGACAAGCACAGCGAGCTCAAACTTGACTCTTTTCAATGCCTTTTCAAAATTAAATCCCCCTCCCATCATTGCGCTAAAACTACCTGCAGGGAAAGAGCAAAACAAAAAGAACCATACTTAGATTAACTCAGCGTGGCACTCCTTGATAATTTTATTCAAAGTTTAAGCTTTACTAAAATACTTGTACTTAAAACGAGTAAGTAAATAAAGCATTACTGGTACAATAACCAAGGTTAAAAAAGTAGCAAAGGTTAACCCGAAGATTACTGTCCAGCTCATCGGCCCCCAAAACATAACGTTGTCACCACCCATAAATATATTTGGATCGTAGTCGTTTAAAAGACCAACAAAATCAACATTAAACCCAGTTGCCAAAGGCACCAAACCTAATATGGTTGTAATAGCCGTTAAAAGTACCGGACGTAAACGTGTTTTACCGCCGTTTACCAAACAATCAATTACATCAGGAACTGATAAATTTTGATCTTCAGTTAACCCTAGGTCTTCCTTACGACGCTCCATTAATAGTTTGGTGTAGTCAATCAATACAATTGCATTATTTACAACGATTCCTGCTAACGAAATAATACCAATCATGGTCATAATAACGATGAAATCCATGCGGAAAGTAACCAGCCCTATAAACACACCAATTAAACTAAAAACTACTGAAAGTACAATAATTAAAGGCGTTGATGCTGAATTAAACTGTGATACCAAGATCAAGAAAATCATAAATATAGCAATCATTAAGGCAGAGCTTAAAAATGCCATCTCTTTTGCCTGTTCCTCTTGCTGACCTGTAAAATTCAACGTGTTTTCTTCAGGTAAAGCAAAATCCTTAAGTGTTTCTTTAATCTCAGCAACTACCTCATTGGCATTGTAGCCATCCAAAACATTTGAAGAAATGGTAATAATTCTGTTTAAATTTTTACGTTTTACCTGGCTAAAGGTTGATTGCTTTTCGGCGGTAGCGACAGCATTTAAAGGCACTTGTCTAATTTTACCTGTCATTTGATCTCTAAAGGTGATGCTTTGACTCATTAGGCTTTCTTCATCGTATCTATACTCATCAGCTAAACGCAACATAATAGGGTAGTCGTCTTCACCCTCTTTGTACGTAGAAACTTCCAATCCAAAAAGTGACGTTCTTAATTGCTGCCCAATTTGAGAAGTAGACAGGTTTAACCTTCTTGCTTTTCTTCTATCAAGAGTGATTGGCATTTCAGGTTTTCCTAATTCCACATCCAACTTTAGCTCTTCAATTCCACCAATGTTATTTTTCTCAATAAAGCCCTTGATTTTTTCTGCTTGAGCGATTAAATTTTCATAGTCGTCACCTGATATTTCAATGTTTACAGGCTTACCTTGTGGTGGTCCGTTTTGGTTTTTGTCTACCACTACTTCAATGCCAGGTATGCCTTGAACAAGTTTTCTTACCTCTGCCAATACATCGCTTGTGTTTTCGCCTCTGCGGTATTTAAATTCAACAAACGAAACTGTAATACGCGCTTTGTGAGGGGTGTTGTTAAATGATGCTCCTTGAGATGGATCTGAAGTTCCTTCTCCAACCTGTGCAATAACAGACTCAACTAAAAAGTTTTTAGTAAGCTCTTTACCGTCAACAACAACTTGCTCATCAAATTTTTTGACATAGTTAAATATTCTTGCCTCTAATTTCTTGGTAATATCATTGGTTTCTTCAATGTCGGTTCCAATGGGTGCTTCAATAAAAATGTTTAGGTATTGCGGTTGCCCTTCTGGAAAGAAAATAACTTTTGGGGGGAAAACGCCCATCAATAAACCACTAAATATTAAAAATCCAAAGGTTCCAAATAAAAACGCAATTGGCCAGTACCCTTGTAATGCAAAGCTTAAAAACTTATGGTAAATGCCATCCAACCAAGGCAATAAAACACCGTTAAAAAAGGATGTAGCTGGTGTTAAAATAAAATGGTTTAACAAACCGAAAACGCCAAAGATGATGATCAAGTTACCTAACCAGGTTACTTCCATTACTAAGAACAAAACACCAACAATCATAATAATTGACGAGCTTGTAAACAGTTTACGCAAGTTTGGTTTCTCTTCTTTTACTTTCATGTAAAGCGCTGTTAATACAGGGTTTACAACTAAAGCAACAAACAAAGAAGAGCCTAAAACAATGATAAGTGTTATAGGTAAGAATTTCATAAACTGCCCCATCATACCTGGCCAAAATGCCAATGGTAAAAATGCTGCTAACGTAGTGGCAGTTGATGATATAATTGGCCAAGCAACCTCACCAACGCCGTATTTTGCAGCATCAAAAGGCTCGTAACCTTCGTCCATAAGTCGGTAAATGTTCTCGACGACCACAATTCCGTTGTCCACCAACATTCCAAGTGCTAAGATTAACGAGAACAACACCATCATATTAAGTGTTACACCCATCGCGCTAAGTATCATAAATGCCATGAACATACTTAGCGGAATAGCAACTCCAACAAACAATGCGTTTCTAACACCTAAGAAAAACAGCAGTACCAATACCACTAGAAGTACTCCAAAAATGATGGAGTTTTCCAGCTCACTTACCATTGTTCTGGTGTTTTTACTTTGGTCATTCGTAAGGGTTACTGTTAAATCAGAAGGAAATAAATTTGCCTTCGCATCAGCTAAGATTACATTGATTTTATCAGAAGCATCAATCAAGTTTTTACCTGCACGCTTTTTAACGTCAACCATTACCACAGATTTGCCATACTCACGTGCATAACTTCTTTTTTCTTCTTCTTCAAAAACAACTTCAGCAATATCCTTTAAATAAACAATCTCTTGTTTTTGCATTTTAACGATCACTTCCTCAATGTCTGCAACATCTCGAAACTCACCATTAACACTTACCGTGCGGCGTATTCCATTGGAAATAATATCACCACCGGAAATTGACATGTTTTCAGAACGAATAGCATTTGAGATGTCGTTAAAACTAATTTCAAGAGACTCCATTTTAATGAGGTCAACATTAATTTTCATCTCTTTCTTTTGTACTCCTCGAATATCAACTTCGGTAATTTCGGGAAGCGTTTCTATTTTATCTTCTAGAAACTCAGCATATTCGTTAAGCTGCTCAATAGAGTAGTCGCCCGATAGATTGATATTTAATACTGGAGCCATTTCTGAAATGTTCATTTCAAAAATGTTTGGATCTGCAGGTAAATCAGTTGGGAAATCAGGGTCTGATTTAGCTGCATCAACTTTGTCTTTTACTTTTCTTAAAGCCTCTTCAACACTTACACTAAAATCGAACTCAATAAAAATTGTTGAATAACCTTGTACCGATGTAGATGTTATCTTATCAATACCGGTAATTCCTTTTATTTCTTTCTCTAAAGGACGCGTAATAAGTTTTTCGATATCAGCAGCGGAGTTGCCTGGATAGGGTGTGCCGATGTAAATCTGTGGAATAACAACCTCCGGAAAACTTTCGCGGGGCATAGAAATATAGCTTGATATTCCACTAATTAAAATCAGCGCAATAATCACAAAAACCGTTGTGCGGTTTTTAATGGATGCGGAGGAGAGAAAAAACTCCTTTAATTGGGTCGTTTTTTTCATTATTAATTGTTTGAAATTTCAATAGTTTCTCCATCCTTGATGCTTCTTGCTCCTTTAGAAATAATGTTGTCATTGGCCTTAATTCCTGAAGCTATTAATGATTCTTGTTTAAATGACATTTTAATTTCAACTGCTTTTTTAACAGCCTCAACTACCCCATTGTTATTTGTTGCTACGAATACATAATTTTTACCTCCTGAGCCTTGTAACAATAAATTACTAGGCACTACCACTGCTGAATCAGCAGTGAAATCAATAACGTCGATTTCTGCTAAAAGGTTTGGTTTTAAATTACCGTTATTGTTTGTTACGTCGACAACCATTTTAAATGTTCGGTTGTTTGGGTTTATAAAATTTCCCATTCTTTTAATAGTTGACTCAACGTAATAATCGATTGAAGGAAAACGAACATTTACTTTGTCTCCAACATTTATTTTGCTTAGCATTTTTTCTGACACATCAGCCTCTATGTACATCTTATCAAGGTTGATTAACCGAATGATTCCAATACCGGGATTTGGTAATTCGCCTTCTTTAGCAAAAACCTCGTCAACAATACCTGCAAATGGCGCTATTATATTTGCCATTTCGATTTGCTCTTGCAATGTTTGCATTGAGTTTTTTAATGCATCACGGTTGTTTTTTGCTTGTAGAAACTGCATTTCAGAACCGACCTTTTGTTTCCAAAGTTTTTCTTGTCTTTCAAAAACTGTTTGTGCTAGGTTTAACCTTGTTTCTAGTTCGTTAAGGTTTTTCTTTAATATGTCAGTATTTTGCACTGCTATTGTTTGGCCTTTAAAGACCTTATCGCCTTCTTTAACTTTTATAACATCCACTTGACCTTGCGCCTGAGCATTTATAGTTATGTTTTGATCTGTTTGGGCAATACCATGAACAGTAAAGTAATGATCAAATCGTTTTACTTCTGGTTTTTCAGTTCTTACCAAGGTGAATTTTTTGTTGGTATCAAGGCTACTTAATTCTAGTTCGATTTCGGCAAGTTTTGCCGTTATATCATTTTTAGAGTTAATAAGGGAATCCTTTTCAGAACTAAGCTGCGACAAACGATCGGTGTTTACAACTTCTGTTGAACATGATGCAACTCCGATTACTAATAATATTAAAAATAGATTTTTCATTTTTTGATTTGTTATTTGGTTCCTAAGGCTTTTTCAAGCTTAGTTTTTGCATTTATTACGTTAAACATGGCGCTTATATAGGCGCCTTGAGCTGAAAGTTGTTGGGTTTGAGCTTGGGTTAATTCTAAACTCGACGCCATACCTTCAACAAATTTAATTTCAGTGTTCTTTGCTATTTTATCTGCCAAACGAACGTTTTCTTTTTGAAGGTTCATAGCGTTTACATTGTTGGTATATTCAATTTGAGCATTCATTGCTTCTACTGTTAAGTTGTATTTGGTAAGCTCCAAATTGTTTTGTGTTTTTTCGAGCTCAAGCCTGCTTTGTTGCACCTGTTGGTGTTTCATTAAACTTGAAAAGATGGGAACTTTTAATGACAAGCCCCACAAACTTGTTGGGTACCAGGAGTTGTTTGCAAAATCAAGGTCGTTGCCCAAATAGCTTGATTGGTAGTTGAAAAAACCGGAAAGCGATGGTAAGAAACCTGCTTTTGAGTTTTTAAGCATCAGCTCTTGATTGACTAAGCTTGTTAAAGACATTTTATAATCAATGTGATTTTCCACATTAACCTCTTGACCTAAACCTTCGCCAAAAGCAGCAGCACCAAGAAGTACTTCAAGGTTGTCGGTTAACGTTATTTCATCTTCAATGGGTATTCCCATTTGAAATTTCAATAGGTTGTAAGCTACTTCAATTTGCTTTTTTGTTGCGTTTTGGGTGTTTTTAAGATTCCCCAAACTGAAACGTAACTGCTCTACATCTTGCTCTTCAGCAAATCCATTTTCATATAGTGCTTTGGTATCGCTTAGCATCTTATCTAAGTTGGTGATGTTGCCCTCCAAAATAGTTAAGTTTTTTTCAGCAATTAAAACCATTCCGTAAGTACTGGTAATGCCTGACGCAATTTCTATTTCGGTTTTTTCTTTGGCGTTCTTAGATAACTCTAAATACGTTCTTGTTGCTTGTAAAGCAACAATATACGAACCATCAAAAATTAATTGTGATACTGATAAACCTGCTGTAATGTTGTAGTCGGTTCCGAATTGCAAGGCAGTAAACTCATCTGCCGGAGCAGCTGGATTAAACGCATTTGAGGGAACCAGACTGGTTGGGATTTCGATAAAATTTTGAAAATCTACTGTTCCGTTTACCTGGGGTAAACCAATGGCAGCGGTTTCTTTTATTTTACGTTTTGCTATTTCAACATCACGTACAGCATTTTTTGCCATGTAGCTATTTTCTATAGCATAAGCCTTAGCGTCGTTCAAGCTAAAAGCACTTGCTGAGCCTTCCTTAGCAATGGTTGCGCTTACTAAAAATGCGGCCAAAGCAGTTAATAATAATCTCCTTCTAAAAATCATCTGATTTGAGGTTTTCTCTATTTAATTTCTCTTTTAATACAATTATTCCTTTATCGCTGGCAATACCTCTAATGTGGTATCTAAATATTTCCTGATACACATCTGAGAATGAATAGTCGCTAGCACTGTAATACTCAGGCTCAAACATTACTCCTAACTTGCTTAAGTACGTGTCGGCTATTATTGGTATTTTAATGTTGCTGCGGTAGTGTCCTTCTTCAATGCCTCGTTTTAAGTTATCGCAGAGATACTTAAAAACGTCAACCCTCATGTGATTGTTCATCACAGCCATTGCTTTTGGATGGTAGCGTTCTAAGTCGTACCAAAAAGAAGCATTGGTTTCGGTTAATTGCTGCAAAATCATGTTGCTCACGAAATAATTTTCTTCGATAGCATTCATGTTTTGATTACAGCAATTTAGCATTAGGTTTCGGTCAAGCAGAATGTTGTACTCAACACTTTTAACCACCAGGTCGTTCTTGTCTTTATAATACTTGTAAAGGGTTTTTTTGGATATGCCTTGATTGCGAGCAAGGTCGTCCATGGTCAATGTTTTGATTCCATAGCGTTTAAACTGGGTTGAGCAGCTAATTAGTATTTCGTCTTGTTTATCCATTGAAGCGGCAAAAATAAAAACATCTTTCACATCGGAAACGTTTTTCCTAAAAATAGTTTCCGATGAGATAGTGAATGGTGAAATGGTGGGATTGGTTGTTGGTTTTCATGCTTTGCTCGCAACCCTAAAAGCAAAGCTGCTCCTTCCCCGCGGAAAGGTGGATTTCGATGGTTGGAGAAAAATGAAAGGGGGTTTTGATAAAACATAACGGAGTTTCGACAAGCTGAACCTCCTCAGAGTTGATTCTGTTCGATGAGAGGAAATAATACTTTGGGTCTTGAGCATCCGGAAATTTACATATCTGTCCTTCGACTGCGCACTGGATGATAAGCAACGTTGAGATTGATAGCTCTTGAGGCTAGTTTTTTAATCAAAGAGCAAAAACAGATGAATTTGAATAACTACTTTTGCCCCCTAAAAAATTAAGTATTTGTTATGCAAATTGCACAGCTAATTAAAAGCGGAGAATTAAACGCTACAGTAACCGTAAACGGATGGGTTCGAACCTTTAGAAGTAATCGTTTTATTGCGCTAAGCGATGGTTCTACCATTAAAACCATACAATGTGTGGTTGATTTTGACACTATAGACCCTGAACTTATTAAACGAATTACCACCGGTGCTGCCGTAAAAATTACAGGTAAATTGGTTGAATCGTTAGGTAAAGGCCAATCGGTTGAAATTGTTGTAGAAAACATTGCCATTTTAGGCGATGCCAACCCCGAGGAATACCCTTTACAACCTAAAAAACACTCGCTTGAGTTCTTGAGAGAAAACGCTCATTTACGCCCTCGCACCAATACGTTTGGGGCTATTTTGAGGGTTCGCCACCACTTGTCTTTTGCTGTTCACAAATACTTTAACGACAACAACTTTTTTTACATGCATACGCCTGTAGTTACTGGCTCTGATGCTGAAGGTGCAGGCGAAATGTTTCGTGTTACTACCCACGATTTGGAAAACCCACCACGCAACGAAGAAGGTAAAATTGACGATACACAAGACTTTTTTGGTAAAGCCACCAACCTTACGGTTTCTGGTCAGCTAGAGGCAGAATTGGGTGCTTTGGCGTTGTCTAAAGTATACACTTTTGGCCCAACTTTTAGAGCAGAAAACTCGAACACCTCACGCCACCTTGCTGAGTTTTGGATGATTGAACCTGAGATTGCTTTTGCCAACCTTACCGATAATATGGATTTGGCGGAAGACTTTCTAAAATACTGTATTAAACATGTAATGGAAACATGCCCAGATGATTTGGCCTTTTTAGAACAACGCAGATTGGATGCTGAAAAAGACATGCCACAAGCCGAGCGCAGTGCTATGAGTTTAACCGATAGTTTAAAGTTTGTTTTAGATAATCCGTTTCAGCGATTGTCTTACACCGAAGCATTCAACATTTTAAGAAACAGCAAACCCAATAAAAAGAAAAAATTCAAATTCTTAATTAATGAATGGGGAGCAGATTTACAGAGCGAGCACGAGCGATATTTGGTAGAGAAAGAGTTCAAAAAACCCGTTATTCTTTATGATTACCCGAAAGAAATAAAAGCCTTTTACATGCGCCAAAACGACGACAACAAAACGGTTGCAGCCATGGATGTCTTGTTTCCTGGTATTGGCGAAATTGTTGGAGGAGCGCAACGTGAAGAGCGTTTGGATGTATTGAAAGAAAAAATGGCAACGTTTGATGTTGACGAAAAAGAACTTTGGTGGTACTTAGAAACCCGAAAATTTGGGACTGCACCACACGCAGGTTTTGGGCTTGGCTTTGAGCGTTTAATGATGTTCTTAACTGGTATGAGCAACGTAAGAGATGTGATTCCTTTTCCGAGAACACCAAAAAATGCTGAGTTTTAAACGATTGTGAAATAGAATTTTCGTTCAAAAATAAATTGGTTGAGGAGTAAATAGAACCCCGAAATTTACGTTCTTTACCCCTATGCTAAAGCAAAGTTTACAACAAAAGCTTTTACAAAAATTATCGCCACAGCAAATTCAGTTAATGAAAATGCTGCAACTACCTACGGTTGCGCTTGAGGCTAGAATTAAAGATGAATTAGAAAGCAACCCTGCTCTTGACGAAGGTCATGAAACGGAAGGAAAAGACAACTCAGAAGACGATTACGACGAGCCTGTAGAACAAACCGAAGCAGAAAAAGAATTCGATTTTTCGGAGTACATGAGCGATGATGATATACCTGATTACAAATATTCTATTCGCAATAAAGGTGCAGATGATGAAGATCGATCGATTCCCATTACAGTTGGTAAATCGTTTAGAGACAGATTAGAAGATCAGGTTGCTGAACTTTACCTATCAGAAACGCAATTTACATTAGCCATACATTTAATTGGTAGTCTGGACGAATCGGGATACTTACGAAGAGAGCTTGAATCAGTTGTTGATGATTTGGCATTTTCTCAAAATATAAAAACATCTGCCGAAGACCTAGAAGTGGTTCTTCTTATGATTCAAACTTTTGATCCTCCAGGGGTTGGAGCAAGAGGACTAAAAGAATGTTTGCTGATTCAACTTCGACGAAAACTTGAACTCAACAAAACAGTAGAGTTGATGACTGCCGAAAAGATTCTTGAAAAAAACTTCGATGCCTTTACTAAAAAGCACTATAAAAAAATAATTGAAAAATTAGAGTTAGAAGAAGAGCATTTAAAGCTTGCTATTGATGAAATTCTAAAACTCAACCCTAAACCAGGCAACACTTCAAGTGCAGGCGAAAAGCCAATTGAACACATTGTTCCTGATTTTTTATTCAATGTTACTGACGGTCAATTTGAATTGACTTTAAACAGCCGTAATGCCCCCGATCTAAAAGTTAGTCGCGATTACAAAGACATGATCAAAGGCTATTCTGAGCAAAAAGGTCAAGTTAGCAAGTCACAAAAAGATGCTATGGTATTTATCAAGCAAAAGCTTGATTCAGCAAAATGGTTTATTGATGCGATTAAGCAGCGTCAAAATACTTTGCTCATTACCATTAGCGCAATACTTGAGTACCAACGTGAGTTTTTTCTTGATGGCGACGAAACCAATCTTAAGCCGATGATTTTAAAAGACATCGCCGAAAAGATTGATATGGATATCTCAACGGTTTCGCGCGTTGCAAACAGCAAGTACATTCAAACGCCTTACGGAACCTATCTATTAAAATATTTCTTCTCTGAATCGCTTTCAACTACTGATGGCGAAGAGGTGTCAACCCGTGAGGTTAAGAAAATTTTGCAAGGCTTGATTAGCAGTGAAGAAAAACGCAAACCACTTACCGACGAAAAATTAACTACGTGCCTAAAAGAAAAAGGCTACAACATTGCGCGTAGAACCGTAGCTAAATACCGTGAGCAATTGAACGTCCCGGTAGCGCGCCTTCGTAAAGAAATATAAAATGAACCGGTCATTTGCACAGTTTGTCTCTGCGTTTTTTCACCCTCTTTTAATGCCAACATTAAGCGTTGTTTTACTGTTTCAAGTAAACAGCTACTTAACCTTTACTTTGCCTGCTGAGATGAAATGGCTCATTATGGGCTTGGTGTTTATGAACACCTTTATTTTTCCTGTGTTGTTTGTTGTTTTATTGGTAAAGCGCAAGTACATTCAGTCCATTTTTTTAGACGTTCAAAAAGAAAGATTACTACCTTTTGTTTTGGCTTTTTTCTTTTACTCATTTACCTATTACCTGCTGCGCCGAGCAAACTTACCTCCAGTTCTAAACTCTTTAATGTTAGGAGCAGCGCTATCGGTTATTGTTAGTTTAGGGGTGAACTTTATTAGTAAAATAAGTATTCACATGGTGGGCATAGCAGGTGTTGTTGGTGCGTTTGCCGCGATAGGATTGCTGTTAAACATCAACATTCTGTTTCTACTTATTGTTCTATCAATTATCACCGGCATTGTTGGTGCTTCAAGGATATCAATGCAAAAGCACACTAATTTTCAGCTCTTATTAGGAGGGTTGGTTGGGTTTTTCTCAGAGTTTTTAGTGGTTTATTACCGTCTTGGGTAATGGAAAGTTCGAGCGTTTAAAACAACGCTAAGTTTATCCCAATAGAATATGGTGTAAGCTCAGTACCGCGGTCTTGGTAAAACAGTTTGCTAATGGAATAATATCCAAAAACACTCATTTTACCAAAACCAACACGAGCAGTAACCCCATAACGTGATCTACTTATTGGCTTTAAAATGTAACTCTTAAACTTGTCTCCATTGTCCATTACCGTTTTGGTGTAAATGTTTGTTCGGTAACCAATTTTGGCGCCTAAACCAAACTTCCAACTGTGTCCTTTTTCATTTGGCATTGTTCGGAATCTAAACTCAATAGGAAAATCAAAAAAGTTAGTTGCTAATTTTTGTTTTTTAACGGTGTCAGCATTCTGGATTGGAACTACACTTCCAATTCCTCTTCCTAACGAATCGTATGTAGTTGGGTATACCGCTTTTGCGAAAAAATTATGTGTTGCAAATCCGAGCCCTACTCCAATTGAAAAACGTCCGTCTCTGCTCAAAAAATGATCGTACATTAATTGTACTCCTCCACCTCTACTTAAAGGGCTATATTTTATTGAATCAGGAAAGTCAAGAAAGCCATCAAATTGGTATTGAAACATAAGTATGTCTTGCTTTTGAATTTTTATTGGCTCAACAGTTTTGATTGGTTCGGTTGGGACAGTTTGCGCAGCTTGGCTAAAAGCAAACTTTGTAAAAACCAACGTCAATAATAATAATCCTGTAATTCTCATTTTTTGAATTTGCGCAAATGTATCAATTATCAACCAACGTAAATTGGTTAAAAATGGTATACGTTCGATTAAAAATTTTGATTTTTAGTATAACCTGAAGGATTGTTTAAGTTTAAATTTGAACCTTCTTTTAAACCACCTTACCTTTGCGCATCATGAAAGTTATTTATCATACCCTATCTTTCCTTCTTTTACTTTTTGTGGCACAAGTATCATTCGGGCAATCGCAATTTAATAAAACTGGTACCGCACTGCCACAAAGTGCAAAATTCGAGACTTTCGATTTTGGCTTGTTTGATTCAATACCCTTTGTTCATAATGGAACCCTGCTTGATTTAGGCACTGCGGGTGGGTTTAACTCACCAGAATTTTCTGAGATTGATTTAAACTGTGATGGTCTAAACGACCTGTTTGTTTTTGAACGTAATGGATTTACCATAAAAACCTTTTTAAACCACGGAGAAGCAGGAAAACCAGATTACAAATACGCGCCAGAATACCAAAAAAACTTTCCTGTTCTTAAAGATATGGCAATACTTCGAGACTTTAATAACGATGGAAAGATGGACATTGTAGCTTTAAAAAGCCCTAGCTTAGAAATTTATTTGAATGTTGGTGACAGCTCAACTTGTTTGGCGTTTTCGAAGGTTGACTATTTCTTCCACACTAGCATTGGCTATGTAGATTACACTACTTCTGATTATTTCGGAAACTTTAATTCAAACATCTATGTATTACCTGGTGATATTCCGTCAATTGATGACATTGATTACGACGGCGACCTTGACATAGTGAACTTTGGAGTTTGGGGCACCGTGGTAGAATATCATAAAAATTTAGCGGTTGAATTAGGAAACCTTGATACCATCGCTTTCGAATATGTTTCAGGATGCTGGGGCGAATTCATTGAAAATTCCACTTCATGTACCGTAACCTTTGGGTATACCTGTAAAGGCGGAACAGGCTCAGTAGTTAATGGTCCAAGTGGCTCTCGTCATTCTGGTTCAAATATGCTTACCATCGATTTAGATGGCGACTATGACAAAGATTTATTACTTAGTGATATAAGCTGCAACGAAGTATTGGCTCTTTTTAACACAGGCGATAGCACTCATGCGGTTATGGCAGGTCAAGACACCACTTTCCCAAATTACGATGTGCCGGTTGACCTCTTTATCTTTCCTGGGATGTTCTATTTAGATATTGACAACGATTCTGTTAAAGAATTAATTACCGCTCCAAACACCTCTTCAAATGGCGAAAACATTAACAACGTTTGGTTGTACGAAAACACCGGAACGAACATTAGCCCCGTTTTTGAAAAATCAACTAGCTCTTTTTTAGTTGACCAAATGGTAGATGTTGGAACAGAGGCTCATCCTGTGTTTTTTGATGCCAACAACGATGGCTTACAAGATTTAATTATAGGCAACTACGGTTACTGGCAAAGCTCAGGAACGGAGTTAAGTTCTTTGGCTTATTATGAAAACATTGGCGACTCATCGTATCCTAAATTTGAATTGGTTTCTACCGATTACATGAACCTTTCTGTAGAAAATTACCTGGGTATTTACCCAACCTTTGGCGATATGGATGATGATGGAGACCAAGATATGGTTATCGGAAACTACACAGGTAAAATGCATTATTATGAAAACACAGGCGGCTCTGGCCCTGCGGTATTTTCTAAAGGATTGCTTTACGGGTTGGACAGCATTGATGTTGGGCAATTTAGCGCACCTCAATTGGTTGACTTAAATGAAGACGGAACATTGGATTTACTAATTGGCGAACGTAACGGAACATTAAACTTTATCAAAAATGCGGGAACCAAAGCACAGGCTGCTTTTGCTAAACCCGATTTAAAAACCAACTTTGGTAGTATTAATCATGTCGGTTTTATTGGAACAGGCTATACATCACCACAAGCTATAAAACTAGATTCTTTAACTAGAGTTGAGGGATTTGATGGTTCTGAAAAATGGGTGTTGTTTGTATCAACCGAAGAAGGCAAAATATTTATTTACGATGATATTGACGGAAACCTAAGCGGTAACTTCAATTTGATTGATTCTATTTATACAGGAACTTACCGTAGTTCTATTTCAGTTGGCGAGGTTAACCACGATTCAATTGCTGATATTGTTATTGGTGAATTTCCTGGTGGAGTTTCTTTCTACCTAAAAGGAGAAGGAATTAAATTTACAGCACCTCCAAAAGACACCACTTCAGTAGTTGAGTTAAACCAAAACGATCTATTAAAGTTGACAGTCTACCCTAACCCGACGCAAGATGGCGCAACAAAAATTATATTTAGCGATGCGCTATCCGGCGGAACACTTTTTATTAAAAACATAGAAGGTGAAAACGTTGAACAACTGGTTGTTCCTCATGAATCAAACCAAGCTCTAATTGATGTTTCAACTTATAAAACAGGTGTTTATTTTATTCTAATTACCAAAGGCGCCAGCCACGTTAGTGGTAAGTTGATCGTACAATAGCTTGGGCTAATTTATACTCTAGTTTTCCTTTTTCTGTTTCACGCTAAACGAGGGGGCTTCGTAATCTTTAGGTAAATAATTTTCTGGTATTGAGGTCATGTTACCATCGCGTGCAGCCCTGTAATGTGGCGAGAGTATTTCAATTCCTGCTTCGTTGCAACCGTCTTGAATGTTTGCATGCAAATTCGAATAGATTACTGCCGACTTTTCCGGAAACTTGGTATAAAGGTTAACTTGATAGCTTACATAAAAATCATCCAGGCTAGTTTGTAATACAAACGGTTTTGGTTTCTTTTTAACTTCTTCAATTTTAATCGCAGCGGCTATTAAAACTTCATGTACTAATTTCCAAGGCACATCATAGCCTAAGGTTACGGTTGTATGTAAAATTAAGCCTTGTGTTTCTTCTGAAGGCGTTGAATAGTTGATGGTATGTCCGTTTAAGATAGAAGCATTTGGAATAGTAATGTCCTCATTTTTAATGGTTCTTAAACGTGTAACCAACATTGTTTTTTCTATTATCTCTCCCGTAACTTCACCAATTTTAACTCTGTCGCCTATTTTAAAAGGCCGCATATAAGTAATCACTAATCCAGCAACAAGATTACCAATAGCAGATGAAGAGCCCAATGAAAACAATACGCCTAAGAAAACACTAACTCCACGAAAAACCGGAGAATCGCTACCAGGTAAATAAGGAAATATCATCACAAAAGAGAAGGCGTAAAGCAACACCCTAAGCAAATTAAAAGTTGGCTTTGCCCAATCAGAGTAAAATCCAGGAAACTCCAATTTACCGCTTTCAATTTGTTCGGCCATAAACTTCAGAATCTGAACTACATATCGTGTAATTGCAACAATTACCATAATAGTTATCATCTCAGGTATATACCCAACGATGGCTTTTATAAAGCTTAGCAGAGGGTCAGTTACATAGCTGATTAGTTTTCTTGAAATACCCTCAGTCGAAGGGAAAATACTGAATATTATCGGCAGCGATAAATAAACTGTAAAAACAATTAATGCCCATTTCAAAATTTTCAGCAACCAATTAAGAATATCCATTTCTGTTGTTGCGGTTATGATTTCGTATTCTTTAATTTTAATACCAGTTAAATAGTGTTCGAGCTTGTTTTTAACCCAATCATTAAACCTAGTGAAGCCTTTGTTTAAGTACTTCACCATTAATGAGAAGATTATTATAACCAACAACAAGGCTATTAATCGGAGTACGGTTTGCAAAATGCCATTGCTTTCTTGATACTCAGTTATTGTTGCGTTTATTGATTCTACATAAGCGTTAGCAATCTCATTTGGGTCGCCATCAAGCCAAAACGAATCTTCTTTTGTTAAAGTAAGAATTATAACATCCTCGTGCATTATTTCTTGACTGTCATCTGCATCAAAAACAATTAACCTGCTTCCATTGTAGCCCTTGTTTTCAACAAGTTTAGTAAGCTTGTTCTGGATACTCTGAGCTCTTTCCCTAGGAGTAAAAGGGCCTATTTTACTGTAAATGTAAAACAGCGTATCTTCATATAAAACTACGGGAACACCTTTGGTATTGGCTTTTAGTGAATCAATCTTTCGCTTTGTTATTTCCTCTTTTAACTGTTTTTCATGTTTTAAAGAATCGAGCCTTGCTTGTAGTTGCGCTTTCTTTTTTAAATCATTGGAGCGTAGTTTATCAATTTCCTTTTGAATACTCATTTGCTCTAATGAATCAGCCAACTTAACCGAATCAGCAATTTCTAGCAAGCTTGTACTTTGATTGCTTTGAGCCTCTAAAACCGAATCTTGCTTCACCGTATTTGTGGAGTCGGTTTGAGCATTGCCAATTTCCGAAATTGAAAAAACGGCAACGAATAAAAAACAATTAATAAGTGATTTTATCATGTTCTGTCAATTGATGCCGAAAAATACAAGAAACGATTTATTAATTAGACAGTTGGGTGTCATATTCTTTAACTTTTAACATTAACGGATGAACATTATTGGCTGTTGCGTGTATTTATGAAGATGATTTTAATCCTATCTTTGCGACTGAGTTGATAAATCGATAAATGAGTAACACTGAATATCCACTTTTAAGTCAAATCGAATTTCCTGCAGATCTTCGTAAATTCAACGAAGAAAACCTTGCACAAATCAGTGATGAACTACGCGAATTTATCATCGACATTGTATCAAAAAAAGGTGGTCATTTCGGCGCTAGTTTAGGCGTTGTTGAATTAACAGTAGCACTGCATTATGTTTTCAATACTCCTGAAGACCAATTGGTTTGGGATGTTGGCCATCAAGCCTACGGACATAAAATTTTAACCGGAAGACGCGAGGTTTTTCATACCAACAGAAAATACAAAGGTATTAGCGGTTTCCCGAAAAGGAAAGAAAGTGAATACGATACCATTGGTGTTGGGCACAGCTCAACGTCAATTTCTGCAGCTGTAGGAATGGCTACTGCTAGCCGATATTTAGATAGAGACAGGCAACATATTGCAGTAATTGGTGATGGTGCAATGACTGCCGGTATGGCTTTCGAAGCATTAAACCATGCAGGCCATGAAAAGCCAAACATTTTAGTTGTGTTGAATGACAACTGCATGTCGATTGATCCGAATGTTGGTGCGCTAAAAGAATATTTAACAGATATTACTACTTCGCATACTTACAATAAGGTAAAAGATGAAGTTTGGAATTTGCTTGGGAAAATTAGTAAATTCGGACCCAATGCTCAAGAGATTGTGCAAAAAATTGAGAACGGAATTAAGTCTACTCTTCTTAAGCAGTCAAACCTTTTTGAATCGTTAAACTTTAGATATTTTGGCCCTATTGATGGCCATGACGTTAACCATCTGGTTAAGGTTTTAAAAGATTTAAAAGACATCCCTGGACCCAAAATTTTACATTGTCTTACCAAAAAGGGTAAAGGTTATAAATACTCTGAAGAAGGGTCTCCCACAACTTGGCATGCTCCTGGGATTTTTAATAAAGAAACTGGAGAAATTATTAAAATCACTCCTAAAAGCCCTCAACCTCCAAAGTATCAGGATGTATTTGGGCACACCATTATTGAGCTTGCAGAGAAAAACAAAAAAATAATGGGTGTTACCCCTGCGATGCCTACTGGTTGTTCGCTAAAATTTATGATGGAGGCAATGCCAGACAGGGCTTTTGATGTTGGAATTGCCGAGCAACATGCTGTAACTTTTTCAGCTGGATTAGCTACACAAGGGTTGTTGCCTTTTTGTAACATCTACTCCTCGTTTATGCAGCGTGCTTACGACCAAGTAATTCACGATGTTGCAATTCAAGACTTACACGTTGTTTTCTGTTTGGATAGAGCTGGCTTTGCTGGTGCTGACGGACCTACACACCATGGCGTTTATGATATTGCATTTATGAGGTGTGTTCCCAATATGGTTATTTCATCTCCGATGAACGAATCAGAATTAAGAAATTTAATGTTTACTTCTCAACTTGAGAAAAACAAAGGAGCTTGGGTTATTCGTTACCCTCGAGGCGAAGGGGTGATGCCGGAGTGGAAAACACCACTAAAAGAAATTAAAGTTGGCACTGGAACAAGAGTTAAAAATGGTGAAGACATTGCCATTTTAACCATTGGTCACATTGGAAATTACGCTACTGAAAGCTCCGCTCTTTTAAAAGAAAAAGGCATTAATGCCGCACATTACGACCTGCGTTTTGTAAAGCCAATTGATGAAACTTTGCTGCACGAGGTATTTGCTAAATTTAGTAAAGTTGTAACCGTTGAAGACGGTTGTATACAAGGTGGTATGGGAAGTGCTGTTATTGAGTTTATGGCCGACCACGGATACTCTGCTGAGGTAAAAAGACTTGGTATTAAAGATCAAATTTACGAGCATGGCTCTCAATTGCAACTGCACACCGAAGCGGGTTTTAATCCCGAACAAATAGCAGAAACGTGCATTGAAATGGTTGGCGAAAAAAAGCCTACGAGGTCTAGTCTGGTAGGATAAGAACAACCAACCTCTTCTTTTTCGTTTTAAGCTTACTCTATTATCTGAATAATATTTACCGGGCAATTGGCAGCATTACATTTTTCAGCGATGGTTTTTAAATCTTCTAACGTAAAATGGGTGTATGAGCATGCCCACATATTAAGCTGCTCAATGCCAAAATGTTGATTTAACCTGCTGAATTTCAGCCTGTAAAAATAAAAAAAGGCTAAAACTGGAAAATTTAGCCTTTTTTGTTCTTCATCTCAATAGAGTCAACCCCAAGAGATTTTTCGTTTTAATTTAAAGTGTTCCGCGTTTTGCTTGCTCGCGCTCAATTGATTCAAACAATGCTTTAAAGTTACCTGCACCAAAACCACGCGCACCCATTCTTTGAATAATTTCAAAAAACAGCGTAGGTCTATCTTCTAACGGTTTGGTGAAAATTTGAAGCAAATAGCCTTCTTCGTCAGCATCGATCATTATACCTAATGCTTTAAGCTTTTCAATATCTTCAGCTAACTCATGGTTGTGGTCTGCTAATCTTTGAGGAACAGCCCTGTAATAATCATCCGGAGGTGTTGATAAAAACTCAACTCCCCGCGCTCTCAATTTCGATACCGTTGTAAGAATATCATCCGTGGCAACAGCGATGTGTTGTACACCTGGGCCTTCATAAAAATAAAGGTATTCTTCAATTTGAGATCTTTTTTTGCCTTTGGCTGGTTCGTTAATTGGGAATTTAATTCTGCCGTTTCCGTTACTCATCACTTTACTCATTAAAGCAGAGTACTCGGTGTGTATTTGTTTGTCGTCAAACGAAAGGAAATTTACAAAGCCCATTACGTCTTCGTACCATTTCACCCAAGTATTCATTTCGCCCCAACCTACATTACCTACCATGTGGTCGATAAATTTTAGACCTACCGAGGTTGGATTGTAATCCGATTCCCATTTTTGGTAGCCTGGTAAAAATTCACCGTTGTAATTTTTACGCTCAACAAACATGTGTATGGTTTCACCATAAGTATAGATTCCAGCTCTAATCACCTCACCGTGTTCGTCTTTTTCGACGGTTGGCTCCATGAACGATTTAGCGCCTCTTGATGTCGTTTCTGTCCAAGCAGAAGTTGCATCATCAACCCAAAGGGCAACAAACTTTACTCCATCACCATGTGTAACTAAATGTTCGTTTATTGGCGATTTTGAGTTTAAAGGAGTAGTTAAAACCAATCTGATTTTATCTTGTTTTAGAACATAAGATGCATATTCGGTGCAGCCAGTTTCTAGACCTTTGTATGCACACGATTGAAAACCGAAAGCTGTTTTATAAAAGTGAGCTGCTTGCTTTGCGTTACCAACATAAAACTCAACGTAATCGGTTCCTAATAAAGGTAAGAAGTCTTGTGCTTCCTCGAAAATTTTTTCTACTCCGTAATCAACACTTTTTAAACCATCACTTGTTGCCATAATTTGTGTTTTAATTTCTGTATTGTAAATATTTTAATGCTCTAACCACGATTGGTAATACGTGTCATCGGTTAACATAAGGGCTTCTTCAGTTACCATAAGCGGCTTAAATGTATCAATCATTACTGCCAACTCATCGGTTTTAACTTTACCAATGCTTCGTTCCATTGCTCCTGGGTGTGGGCCATGAGGCAGCCCTGCTGGATGTAAAGATATGTGGCCTGGTCCAATGTCGTTTCTACTCATAAAATCGCCATCTACATAATACAGAACCTCATCAGCATCAATGTTAGAATGGTTGTAAGGCGCAGGAACCGATTGAGGGTGGTAATCGTACAAACGAGGCACAAAAGAGCAAACTACAAAGGCATTGGTTTCGAATGTTTGATGAATTGGTGGGGGCAAATGAATACGCCCGGTGATTGGTTCAAAATTATGAATTGAAAAAGCATAGGGGTAATTATACCCATCCCAACCAACCACATCAAAAGGATGTGAAGCATAAACAAAATCAGTTATTTGATCTTGCTTTTTTATTTTAATAGTGAACTCACCGCTTTCGTTGTTAGTTTCTAATTCGTAAGGTTTTCTGATGTCACGTTCGCAAAAAGGTGAGTGTTCAAGTAATTGACCAAACCAATTTCGGTAGCTTTTTGGTGTGTAAATTGGTGATTTTGATTCAACAATAAAAAGTCTGTTTTCATCAGTATCAAAATCTATTTTATAAATCATTCCTCTTGGAATAATCAGATAATCACCATAACTAAAATCAAGATTGCCAACAATGGTTCTTAGCTTGCCGGATCCTTTATGGATGAAGATCATTTCATCCGAATCGGCATTTTTGTAGAAGTACTTTTGCGTTTTATTTGTTGGTGCTGCTAAAACAATCTGGCAGTCACTATTTACCAATACCGTTTTGCGTGATTTTAAATAATCAGGTGTTTTAGTGGCTTCAAATCCTTTTAAACGCAACGATTTTAAATTGTTCTTAACTGCAATTTTTGGGGCAACGTCTATAGTTCCTAAAATTCTCTTTACCTGTGTAGGCCTTTGTTCGTGATACAACAACGACGACATTCCATCAAAACCAACTGTACCAAACAGTTGTTCGTAGTAATAACTACCATCTGGTTTTGTGAAAGTGGTGTGTCTTTTAGGTGGAAACTTTCCTAATGAATGATAAATAGGCATGACTTTGATTTAGTTTTCAAAGGTAAGCATCGAGACAAGCTTCAATATGACTTTCCTCAATAATTAACACCTAGCTTTCTAAAACTTTTTGGATGGTTAAAGGAAAGTATTGGTGTTCTAATTTATGAATTTTACTTGATAAAGATTCTGGCGTATCGGCGCTGGTTAATTGAACTTTATACTGCTCAATAATTGCCCCTTCATCATAATTTTCATTCACATAGTGAATCGTGATTCCGCTTTCTGGTTCACCGTTAGCGATTACCGCTTTGTGAACTTTATCGCCATACATTCCTTTGCCGCCATAATTTGGCAACAGTGCAGGGTGAATGTTGACTATTTGATTTGGGAAATTTTCAATTAAATTAGAAGGTATTAGCCAAAGAAAACCGGCAAGCACCACTAAATCAATTTGGTGGTGCTGTTTTAGGTTTCGTGCAAAATTTTGATCTGAAAAATCACTCTTGGTCGTTAAAAGCAAACTTGCAATTCCGTTTTCATCAGCAATATTTAAAACACCTGCCTCTTGTTTGTTGCAAACCACCAAACAAACTTTAATAGTGTTGGAGTTTTTGAAATACTTAATTATTTCACGTGCATTGGTGCCTGTTCCCGATGCGAAAATCGCTATCCTTTTCATCGATTTTTTTTGTAAAATTAAATGTATTAAATTGAACACATGAACAATTCAGATTTTATCCCCTTTAAACCACTTAATTATTCTGAAAATGAAACACATACATGGAGCGCGGTGAATTATGAATTTATGAATAAAAGACGGTCAGTTCGGGAGTTTAGTGACAGGCCTGTTCATAAAAGTGTGATTGAGAACATTCTAAAAGCTGCAGCTACAGCTCCATCTGGCGCTAACCAGCAACCTTGGACTTTTTGTGCTATCAGCAATCCAAAAATAAAATCGGAAATACGAAAAGCTGCCGAAGAAGAGGAGTTTGAAAATTACCATGGCCGCATGAGCGAGCGTTGGGTAAAAGAATTAGAGAAGTTCGGAACCGACCACATTAAACCATTTTTAGAGATTGCTCCTTGGCTAATTGTTGTTTTTAAGCAAACTTATGGTTTGGAAAATGGTAAAAAACAACAACACTATTACGTAAATGAATCTGTTGGCTTGGCAACCGGGATGTTAATATCAGCAATACATCATGCTGGTTTAGTTGCTTTAACGCACACGCCAAGTCCATTAAGTTTTCTTTCCAAAATATTAAAACGTCCAGAAAACGAAAAACCCTTTTTATTAATCCCTATTGGCTATCCTAAAAAGGATGTAGCCGTGCCAAATATTAAACGTAAAGCGCTAAACAATGTTTCTGTTTGGTTTGAGTGACTTCAAGGCCTCTCCATCGACCAACCTCAGCCCGATTTGTTAGGTAAATGCATTAAAAATTAAAGCTACATTCGAAAAATGAAACCTCTTTTATTATTAACAGCATTAATAATTAGTTCATCGTTTGGCTATACCCAAAAAGACACTATTAATGTTTTGTTTTTAGGCAACAGTTACACCGGTGTTAATAATTTACCCAAAATGGTTCACGATGTAGCTAGTTCAGCGGGTACCGTAATAAATTACGATTCTAATACACCCGGTGGATACACTTTGCAGTTACACTCCACGAACGCCACTAGCATTCAAAAGATAAAAGCAGGAGACCTTGACTTTGTGGTTTTACAAGAGCAAAGCCAGTTGCCTTCGTTTCCGACCAATCAAGTTCAAACAGATGTTTACCCCTATGCCGTTGCATTAAACTCGATGATTAACAGCAACAATCCTTGCGCTGAAACAGTTTTTTACATGACTTGGGGAAGGAAAAATGGTGACTCAGGTAATTGCCCAAACTGGCCGCCAGTTTGCACTTATGATGGAATGGACAGTTTGCTAAATTTGAGATATACCACCATGGCAAATGCTAACAGTGCAATCTTATCACCGGTTGGCGCTTTGTGGCATTATTTGAGAGACAACCGACCTGATATTGAATTGTATTCGGCAGATGAAAGTCATCCATCTCTCGCTGGTAGCTACGCTGCAGCGTGTTCTTTCTTTAGTGTTTTAACAAGAAAAGACCCAACCTTGATTACTGATGATTTAGGATTACCTCCACACGAAGCGGAAATTATCAGAACAGTAGCAAAAGCTGTGATATATGATGATTTTGTAAAGTGGAATGTTGGTAGCTTCAACCCTATCTCGAAACTCATTGCTGATACCGCAGGTAATCACATTGTCTCTTTTACAAATACATCTAATTACTCAAATGAATTTTTGTGGGATTTTGGTGATGGAAATACGTCAACTGATGAAAACCCAAACCATACCTATTCAGTTCCGGGCTTATTTACAATAACGCTTATTGCCAGCAATTGTGGTAATTATCCTGATACAATTTCAATAAATCACGCTGTTCATTTTAGCGCTAGTATACATGGAATTAATTATCAAAGTAATATAGCTATTTACCCAAACCCTTTTTCAGCTAATGTTTACATTGATGTAAATGAACTAGTCAATTTAAAAATACTTAACGCCACAGGAAAATTTATTTTAGAAATAAAGCAATTTAATGGAGGGGAAATCGACTTTAATGACTTCCGAAAAGGCGTCTACCTCTGTCTTTTAACTAATGAAAAGGGTTTAAAGTATTCTAAAAAAGTTGTGAAGTATTAAATGAGGGTTTCATGGGTGTTAACCGTAATTATCAAAAGGAAGACGTCACCAATTCGTTAAATTTTGATTTGAGTGATTTTGTTCAATGTTTGAATCGCTCTTCGAGGCTTCACAGAAACTTTAAGTTAGCATTTTCGGAGTGAAAGAGTGCTAGTTAAAAAAGTTTAGACCAAAAAAACCCGGGAGTGAAAATTCACTTTCCGGGCTTTTCCAACCAACCATCTTTAAGATGTCTCTATATTTTAGTATTCCCTTTCTGTTAAAAGGGTTTTGTTTTTTGTTGAACATGTATTTTACGCCTACTAAATGTTTTAAGCTTTTCCTTTCAGTTTTCTTTCCTCATCATGTAAAGTTAATCTTTGTTTAACAAGTTATTGTATTTCTTTATTTGTTTCTTTTGCAGCCAATTATAAAAACTAGCCATGTTTGACTACAATTCGGTTAATTTAGCTTGGAGTACTACTGATACTCACTTATTCGTCCCTATTATTACTTCATTAATCGGGTTTGCTGTTTTCTGGTTTATTTCAAAATCTGAAAGAATAAAAGCTAAATATTATGCTAAATATTCTTTTGACATAGCTTCGGTTAAACACATCTATTTCACAAAAATAGTTGGATTTGTCACCATGGGTGTGCTCCCTGTTTTGGGTTGTTTCCTTTTCACTGATTTTAACACTTTCGAATCCTTAGGCCTGATCTTATCAGTGCCAACATTACCTTATAGTCTTGCTTGGATTGTTGGTTTGGCAATATTGGTAATGCCTATTACTTATTTCAGCGCTCAAAAAGCCAAAAACTTGGTTAATTATCCCCAAATTAGGGCTAAAATATGGACACAAAAAACGGTCATTCTAAACATTGTTGGGTGGAGTCTTTATCTACTCGGGTATGAGGTGCTTTTTAGAGGAGTTCTTTTGTTTCCATTGGTTGAATATATGGGAGTTTGGCCCGCAATAGCTGTAAACATTGCGCTTTATTCAGCCACTCATATCCCGAAAGGAATGGATGAAACAATAGGCGCTGCGCCACTTGGTTTGGTTCTTTGTCTTTTAACTTTAGCATCAGGTAGTTTATTAATTGCGTTTGTAATTCATGTTGTATTAGCTTTAACGAATAGTTTTACCGCATTAAAATTTCATCCTGAAATTAATTACCAAAAAGAATAAGATGCGCTTTAAAGACAAAATAGCAATCGTAACAGGCTCGAGTCAAGGAATTGGCAAAGCAACGGCCATAGCGCTTGCTAAGCAAGGCGCTAAAGTGGTAATCAATGGTCGTAATGCTGATAAACTCGCAAAAGTTGAAGGGCACATTAAAACTATAACACCGAACGTATTATCAATAGTTGGAGATGTATCGGATAAAGTCGTTGCAAAAAATTTGATTGATGAAGCTGTTGCTCATTTTGGTAAGCTAGATATTCTAATAAACAACGTGGGCATATCGATGCGTGGTGATGTCGCTGATTTAGCACCTCGTGTTTACGAAACAGTTTTTAAAGCTAATGTAATGGGTAAAATCTACCCTACCATTAATGCTCTACCGCATTTAAGAAGATCGCAGGGAAGCGTGGTTTTTATTTCGAGCCTTGCAGGGATTAGAGGCTTGCCAACACTTTCAGCATACAGCTCGTCTAAAATGGCGTTGCGGGCTATAACCGAATCAATTAGAATTGAAGAAAAACAAAACAAGGTGCATGTTGGTTTAGTGTATGTTGCAGTTACGAAAATTGAAAAAAATAAAGTTGCTCTTGCTTCTGATGGTAGTGAAGTTGTACTTAAAGATAGATCAGAGCGCAACGTTCAATCTACCGAACAAGTGGCGAGTTCTATTTTAAAGAACATTAGCGCTCGTAAATATGTTACTGTGTTATCCGCTCTTGGTAAAATCAATTATTACATGCAAAGGGCTGCTCCTTGGTTGGTTGAAAGAATTATCCTTGCCAACTTGAGTAAATTCAAAGATCAAAGCGAGTAGCTTATGCTGATAGGGGAAGATTTCGATAAAATTGAATTTACGTTTTTAGGTTTAGACTTAGTTGAGCCTAACGCTATGATTGGTGATGGAATCGTTTTTATTCTTTCTCTCTATTTAAGTTTTCGAGTTAAAAAGCTAGATTTTAAAGAACCATTCTATAAATACTGGCATTGGTTTTTTCTGGTATTTGGGGTTAGTTTTCTTTTCGGAGGTTTAGGGCACATGATGTACAACTATTGGAGTATAAAGGGCAAATATATTGGTTGGTTCTCAAATATTATTGCTGTATTTTTAGCTGAACAAGCTATGTTAAGCTTACACCCCAATTCAAAACTCCGAGCAACTTTTAAAACGATTTCTCAAATAAAAGCTATTGTAGTTTTGGTTGCAATGGTCGTTATGTTTAGCTCTTTCGACTTTTCTGCTGACGAACAAAAAGGACTCATTATTCCTGCCGCAAACTCTTTTGTAGGCTTATTTTCTTCTATCGGTATTTTAGGATATTACTACTCTAACAAACTTGATTCTAATTTTAAATATTTTGTTTTTAGTATTCTGGTAACCATTCCATCTGCTTTTTTTCAAGGCTTAAAAATTAACATTCACCCTTGGTTGGATAGAAACGATGTGACACACATTTTGTTGATAGCTACCCTGTTGCTTTATTTTACCGCTGTTAAACGGGTTAAGATTTCTTTCAATTAACCCAACTTTCCTTCAAAAGCAAACTCGCTAATCTCTTTTCTTGGTCTTGGTGATAGCTCTCGTGATTTAAAAGGTTCTTCGAGCGTTTCTGCATCATCCAAAAAGCCCAAAGAAATAAAGCAGGCAATCTCAAGAGTTGCAGGAACCTCAAATGCTTTGACCGCTTTTTCCATTTCAAAACCACCAATTAGGTGGCCATATATATCCATGTCAGCAGCTTGTAGCAGCAGTGTGGTGTTGGCTGCACCAATGTCATACAAATAATGCCGATTGTCGAAATCATTGTAATCAAAGTTCTTTTTAGCCAAACTCAAAACAACAATAGATGCATTTTTAGCCCATGGTTTGTTTCCATCCATCATGCAATCAACCATTTTGTCGTATGCTTCAGAACCTTTCTTTGCATAAATATAACTCCAGGGTTGCTCGTTCATGCTGCTTGCGGTCCAGCGCGTAGCCTCAAATAGAGTTGCAATTTGTTCGTTGCTAATCTGTTGGTTTGAAAATGCACGTGTACTCCACCTTTTCTTGATTAGGTGAGCAACTTTTACATCTACATCTTTGGTTTTTATATTAATTGATTTCATTGTTATAATTCCTGAAATTTTTACAAGTTTAGGTTATTATAGCTGGTAATTCTGCAATTGTAAAGAGTAATTGTTTCTAATTTTTAAAACCTAAATACCAATGGCATTTTAGGCGCAATTTTTGATAAGTTTACTGCGCTTAAAACAGAACAGCTGAAAAAACAATTCCTCTTCATATTTTTTATTTTCATCACATCAGTTACCGGCTTTGCTCAATTGATAAAAGTAGTTGACGAACAAACGTTGGAACCCATTGAAATGGTGTCAGTTTACTCTGATGATTTATCAAAATCAATGCATTCCAATCATTTAGGCCAAGTTGTTTATGGCATTTTTTATGGTGAAGGTTATGTAAATTTCAGGCTATTGGGTTATGAAGTTACTAGGATCAGTATGGCAACAATCTTAGAAAATGAATATCAGGTTTACTTGCCAAAAAGCAAGTTTGATCTTGGTGAATATGTGGTTTCTGCCAACAAATGGGAACAAGGTAAAGATGAAGTTCCAATGAAAATGTCATTGATTTCTGCCCAACAAATTGCCTTTAACAATCCTCAAACTACTGGCGACATATTAGCAAATAGTGGGGAAGTTTACGTTCAAAAAAGTCAATTGGGTGGCGGAAGCCCGATGATTAGAGGTTTTGCTACCAATAGAGTGTTGTTGGTGGTTGACGGTGTTAAAATGAACAACTCTATTTTTAGAAGTGGAAATATTCAAAATGTTATTGCTATCGATCCTTTCGCGATTGCTGAAACAGAGATTTTATTTGGTCCGGGTTCAGTAACTTATGGTAGCGATGCTATTGGCGGAGTTATGGATTTTCACACATTATCACCAAACTTTGCTAAAACGGATGAGCCTATGGTAAAGGCTTTTACCTCGGGTCGTTATTCATCTGCCAACAGCGAAACGACTGGCCATGTACATTTATCGATTCATCGTAAAAAATTGGGTGTTTTAACTTCTTTCAGTTTCGGGGGGTTTGGTGATTTAAAAATGGGAACTAATGGGCCGAAATCTTATCAACGAGAATATTATCAAGTCGCAGGTTCAGGTGTTGAAGGCGATACTACTCGATTAAATGACGATCCAAACATTCAGGTTGGAAGCAGCTACTCACAGGTTAATTTTATGCAGAAAATAAAATATCAACTTAGCAAAAATGTAGTTTTAGATTACGGTTTTCATTTCTCTAAATCGTCTGATATTCCTCGATATGATCGGTTAACTCAAATCTCATCGGGGCAATTTAAATATGGAGAATGGTATTACGGGCCGCAAGTTTGGAGTATGCACAACATTCGCCTAACCTTCTCCAGAGGTAGGGCGCTTTATGATGGATTAGTAATAACCGCAGCAAATCAGTTTTTCGAAGAAAGCAGAATAGACAGAAAGTACAAATCAAACACGCGTAGAACCAGAACCGAGAATTTAACGGCAAATACTTTAACCCTTGATTTTAACAAGCAGCTCAAAGACAGCTTAATGTTTTTTTATGGTGCTGATTTTACTACTAACCATAATGTTTCAAAAGGGACCTCAAACCAAGGTATATCTACTTTACCAAGGTATCCTAATTCTGCTATGACGTATTCTGGGGTTTACGCCAATCTCAAAAAACAGGTAAACGAACAAATTATTTTAACCGGTGGAGTTAGGTTTAATGCTGTTTCGCTATCAGCTTCTTTCGATTCATCGATGTCCAATATTGTCTCTCCTTCTGCTCAACAGATAAATTTTTCACCAAATGGTAGTTTCGGTGTAGTCTATAAATTAAACGATAACTCTAGGTTCACAACTAATTTATCGTCAGGGTTTAGAGCTCCTAACGTTGATGATCTGGGTAAGGTTTTTGACTCTGAGCATGGCACTGTAATAACCCCAAACACTAATCTAAAACCTGAGTATGCTTACTCGCTAGATTTCAGTTTTCATTGTATAGTGGCCAATACATTGCAGTTTGGGTTAACTGTTTTTGGAACCTACCTTGACAACGCTTTAGTGCGCAGGAAACATGCCTTAAATGGGGTTGACAGCATTCTATATGATGGCATTTTAAGTCAGGTTTATGCTGTTCAAAATGCCGGCCACGCCTATGTTTATGGAGGATCAGTTGACTTAAAGTACATTGTTAGCAAACAATTTACAGCAAGTGCAGTGTACAATTATCAGTACGGAAAAGAGGTTGGAGCATCATCGAGCGACGTAGTTCCGCTTCGGCACATAGCACCGATGTTTGGTAAATTTGATGTTACCTACAAAACAAAAGGCATTCAAATGAGCTTATATGTAGTTGCGAATGGCCAAGTTAAAAACAGTGATTTAGCTGAATCTGAAAAATCGAAAGATCACCTATATGCAAAGGACGAAAATGGTAATTTATACAGTCGTAGTTGGGCAACTTTAAATTTTAAGTCAGCCTTTAAGCCCTCCTCAAATTTAAGTGTGAATTTTGGGGTCGAAAACATTACCAACGTTCGTTACAGAGCATACTCATCAGGCATTGTTGCTCCAGGGCGAAACATTTTTGTATCTCTCTCTCTTTCTGCTAATTAGGATTGATTTTTTCATTCTAAAGGTTGATGTTTTAGAATAGAACTAGTTGTATTTTTGCGAAAAAGTTTAGTCATGGTTGAACCACATAACTTCTTACTGCTTTGTTTCACCTCGTTTTTTACGTTGATGAACCCACTTAGCATTATGCCTGTGTTTATGACCATGACCAATGCATTGGATAAAAAGGCCCGTAATAGAACTGCCGCAAAAGCCGTTGTAGTGGCTTTTATTACCCTAATCGCATTCGCTTTTTCTGGCGAAATCCTTTTTCGATTTTTCGGAATCTCTGTTAACAGTTTTAGAGTTGTAGGTGGTATTATTTTCTTTTTGATGGGTCAAGACATGCTAAAAGCCAGATTGGTTACGGTAAAAATGGACGATTCTGCAGTAAAAGAATACATAAACGATATTTCTATTACGCCATTGGCAATCCCTATGATTTGTGGCCCTGGTGCTATTACTAACAGTATTGTATTAATGCAAGATGCTCAATCACTCGCCTTAAAAGGAATCTTGATTGGCAGTATCACAGTTGTTCTATTAACCACCTTTTTGGTTTTAAGAAGCTCAACACTTTTAATGAAATTATTAGGAGATACAGGTAATAAAATACTGATGCGTTTAATGGGACTTATAATGATGGTCATTGCAGTTGAATTTTTCTTCAGCGGATTAACTCCTATTATTCAGGGTATTTTTAACATAACTCCCTAAACTCGATTAAACTTCTTCACCCTCGGGTATTCATAAGTTGATGGCTGCTCGATTTATTCTCTGCTAAATCAAAATATTTTTGATTTATGAAAAAGATACTGTTGTTCCTGTTTGTTTTTGTTTCCATACCTGCAATAGCGCAAGACGAAACCTATGGCACCGATACTAAGCAAGACACCCTTTTTTACTTTGGTGAAAACTCCCGCTTGCTCATTTTTCCGTTTGAACCTAAACTCTACATGAGTGATATTGATAGAGAAATTGGGGAAAACAATGGACTCAACTTTCAGGAAATTAGAGGTTATTTTAGATTAGGTTTAGACAATGCCCTTTTTCATGAAGCCAAAACCAACTATGATGTCATTAGAATGCACGCTGATGAAGCTGATGTAAACAAAGACTTACAATACGTTTATAAATCAACTGGATACCAATACCGGGAAGTACCAAAAGAAGAGGAAGAAGAGCAAAAAAAGGTAATCAAAGCATACAATAAAGTAGTTCAAAGGGTTGCTAAAGAAACAGCCAAACTGAAAGGCGAACAGTTAAACCCAAAAACAGGTACTTGGGTTGAAGAAGGACAAGTTCTAAACAACCCAAATGGCAATGAAAAGTTTATGGCAAAAACCATAATTAACACAAACGTGTTTAATTACTGTGTCGAAAAATACCAAGCCGGATTATTTTTGTTTATTAATCAATTGGATATAAAACATGCTCCCGGATTAGAATGGCAGCAATATGGTTCAGATGATTACCCGAGACAGATTAAGGTACATTATTCCGTTTTCAACAAAGAAGGACAAGAAGTATTTGCCGGAATAGCAGTCTCTTATTTTTCATCACAAACCAACAGCATAAAAAAAATAATTGTTGATCATGTTACCGAAGTGGCCAAAGAGGTAATGAAAAAAGTGCCTGTTCTTGTGGTTCAAGAAACAGAAGAGTTGTTAAAGGATTAAATAATTTCACAGGTCATCGTACAAGGTTGAATTCTATCTATACGTCTTTGGTGGTGGCGAATTTTCACGCAAGGGTTTTAGGCTTTACTCGAAAACCTAAAGATCATGGATAACGGATCAACTGATTACCGATTTCACAAACTCCTCACCGTACCTCAAGCCCATTTCGAATAGTTCTTCGGCTTTTGACGCATCGTACAATTCATATTTTTCAATTTCATCTGGCTCAATTACGTAATCGCACACTTTTTTACTTGGCTTCGTATTCATTTTAACCCCTAGCTGAAACATTCGGCGTGACAGCTTAACCCAATTGTCCATATCCTTAAACTCACCAACTGGGTATATGTTAACGCCTAACAAATAATCAACCTTTTGTCTTATTGGTGATACAGGCAAATTTTCAAAAATTCCGCCATCCAAATACTGTTGCCCACCAATCATTACAGGTGCAAACATAAAAGGAGCGCTAGATGATGCTTGAACTAGTTCGGCGAGATTTCCTTTCTCTCTAAATTCAATCTCACCTGTGTTCATGTTGGTTATGCCTATAATTAAAGGCGTTTTAAGCTGCTCAATTTGCTTTTCAGTTATTTGGTTGGCAACCACTTTTTTAAGGCCATTTAAGCTAAATAAACCGGAGACAGGAATGTTCATCCCTGTCATATCAAAAAAGCGCTTTTTCTTTAATTTTTTAAAGATTTCGACTGGTTTTTGTCCAGAAGCTAAAAACGCACCAGCTATAGCGCCAGCACTAACTCCTGAAATTACATCTGGGTACATTTCATTTTTATACAAGATCTCAGCGACCCCTAAATGAAAATAGCCCCGAGCGCCACCTCCACCTAGTGCTAATCCAAATTTTTTGTTGTTTATCATTTTTAATAAAAATCAAAGCTTAAACCTCAAAATTACTGACCTTAGTTGTTAGATTTGCCAACTATTACATAAATATTTTTTATGACACAAGATTATGGTATTGCAGAAGCCTTAAAAGAACTAGGACTTAAAGAAAACAATAGCGGTGTTTCAACCGGTTCAACTTGGCTTAATGCTGGAGGGGAAGTAATTAAATCGTACTCACCTGTTGATGGTAAATTGATTGGTTGCGTTACTGGGGCAAGTGAAAGTGATTATCAGGTTGTAAAAAATAAGGCTAAAAGTGCTTTTACTGATTGGAGAAAAGTTCCGGCGCCTTTAAGAGGTGAAATTGTTCGACAAATTGGCGATGAGCTTAGAGCACGCAAAGCGGCTCTTGGTAAGTTGGTTTCTTACGAAATGGGTAAATCATACCAAGAAGGTTTAGGCGAAGTTCAAGAGATGATTGACATCTGTGATTTCGCTGTTGGTTTATCACGTCAGCTTTACGGGTTAACATTGCACTCAGAAAGACCAAACCATCGTATGTACGAACAATGGCATCCATTGGGTATCGTTGGAGTTATCTCAGCATTTAACTTTCCGGTTGCCGTTTGGGCCTGGAACAGTATGTTGGCATGGGTTTGTGGCGATGTTTGTGTTTGGAAGCCATCAGAAAAGGTTCCGTTGTGTTCAATAGCATGTCAAAACATTGTGAACAAAGTATTTGAAAGAAACAATGTTCCTGAAGGCGTTTCGGGTTTAATAAATGGTGATTTCAAAGTTGGTGAGTTAATGACCGCCGATAAAGATATTCCTTTAGTTTCAGCTACTGGATCAATCAGAATGGGTAAAAAGGTTGCTGCAGCTGTTGGTGCTCGTTTAGGTAAAAGTTTACTTGAATTGGGCGGAAACAACGCCATTATTATTACCGAAAACGCTGATCTTGAAATGACCATTGTTGGTGCTTTGTTTGGCGCAGTTGGTACTTGTGGTCAACGTTGTACTTCCACCAGAAGATTAATCATCCATGAAAGTGTTTACGATACAATAAAAGAAAAATTAACCAATGCTTACAAGCAAGTTAAAATTGGTAATCCGCTTGATGAAAACAACCATGTTGGGCCGTTAATCGATAAAAATTCTGTGAATTTATATCTTGATGCTATGGAACAAATCAAAGCTGAGGGTGGTAACATTCTTGTTGATGGTGGCGTTATAAAAGGTAAAGGATACGAATCAGGGTGTTATGTTCGGCCTTGTATTGCTGAAGTTGAAAATCATTACTCTATAGTTCAGCACGAAACGTTTGCTCCTATTTTGTATATGATGAAATACTCAACATTAGATGAAGCTATGGCTATGCAAAATGGCGTAGTACAAGGATTGTCGTCGGCTATTATGACCAACAGCATGCGTGAATCAGAATTGTTTTTATCAACAGCTGGTTCTGACTGTGGTATTGCCAATGTAAACATTGGAACATCTGGCGCTGAAATTGGTGGTGCTTTTGGTGGTGAAAAAGAAACTGGAGGGGGGCGTGAATCTGGTTCTGATTCATGGAAAGCATACATGCGTAGACAAACCAACACAATAAATTACGGAACTGACTTACCTTTGGCTCAAGGAATTAAATTTGACTTATAATACTTAACATACGATGATCACATTTGAAGCTATACTTAAAGACGTTAAAAAGAAAGGTTTTAACGCAGAAAAATTAATTGAAACTTTCAAAAAATTTAGAGCTGAACTTTTAGACGATAAAAAGCCTTTTTTAGTAAAGATGACACGTCTTACTTATGAGCATATTGAAAGAAATGGTGCTTTTGTTGCTGATATTTGGGAAGAGCGTTCTGAAGAAGATGACACTTCGTTCGAGTATTATTTAACCTTGCTTTGCGATCCGGGAAACAAATACAACCGCGAAGAATTAGACGAGTACACAGAGCTTTTTAAAGAAGAGGAAGATTAATGCTTTGACAGGCTCAGTGCACGTAAAAGATACCGTACCGAATCACCAAGATTTATTAGACGCCTACACCAGGGTTAAACCTTTTGTGCACCGCACTCCTGTTTTTAAATCTGAAACACTAGACCAAATTGCAGGTTGCACACTTTATTTTAAGTGCGAAAATCTGCAGAAGGTTGGCGCATTTAAATACCGAGGAGCGACCAATGCTGTTTTACAATTAAGCGAGACAGAAAGAGCTTGTGGTGTAGCCACGCATTCATCAGGTAACCATGGGCAGGCTTTAGCAAAAGCCGCACAAGTAAATGGCATTGCTAGTAACATCGTAATGCCAAATAATGCGCCTCAAGTAAAAGTTGATGCTATTAAAGGATATGGCGGCAACGTTACTTTTTGCGAACCAACTTTAGCCGCCCGCGAAAGCACATTAAAAAAGGTCCTTGATCAAACCGGGGCAGTCGAAATTCATCCGTACAACAATTACAAAATAATTGCCGGAGCAAGCACCGCTGCTCAAGAGTTTTTGGAGCAACAAACCAACCTCGATATACTATTAACACCAGTTGGCGGTGGTGGACTTTTAAGCGGAACGTGTTTAACGGCTCATTATCTTAATCCGAATATTGAGGTTTGGGCAGCTGAGCCAAAAAACGTAAACGATGCTTTTTTATCGCTTAAAGCTGGTAAAATAATTCCTGCACCCTCTACTCCAACCATTGCTGATGGTTTAAAAACATCGTTAGGTTCACGCAATTTTAAAATTATTAAAGAGCACGTTTATGGTGTTCTAACTTGCACCGAAGAAGAGATAATAAGTGCCATGAAATTAATCTGGCAACGTCTTAAATTGGTTGTTGAACCATCTAGCGCAACAGTATTGGCTGTGGTTCTAAAAAACCCTGCTTTGTTTCACGATAAAAATGTTGGGCTTATCATTAGTGGTGGTAATATTGATACTAGCTAATTAACTATTATTACCCCTTAGGCAAACCATTCAACGGCGATGAAATAAACTCTTAGAGATCTGCTGACTTTAAAGCGCCTTTTTTAATGCCATTAAATAACCTAAATGTAAAGCCTCATGCAAATTATTGAAATTAACAGCTTCTTCAATAGAGTTTAAAGTAGTTCCATAGCTTGTTTCATATGTGCTGTAATTCTTAAAGTCTCCTGCCTTGTAGTTCTTTTGTAGCAGGAGGCTTGTCTTTAAAAGGTGCTCTTTTAAAAGGTCTATTTCGTTAGTTCCTATTGATTGACTCGGAACTGAACCTTTTCTATAGCGCTCAACAAAATCAGCTGGTATTTTTAAATCTAAAGCACTCAGCTTATAACAAAGTAATTGTTGCGTTGTTAGGATATGACCAATATTCCAAACAACATTGTTTGAGAAACCAACAGGAATTTTATTCATCTGTTCTGACGACAAAGGTTTAATTGCTTTTAACAAATTGTTTCGAGTGATTTTGTGTAATTCGAATGTTGCTTTCATGTTTCGTTAAATAAAAAAGGGCGATTACCACCCTTTTTGATTTTTTATAATCCCAATAAAACCTCGTATGGCTCTTTACCTCCAAAAATCATTTTGGTGGGATTTTCTAACATTTCTTTTACTTTATATAAAAAGCTAACCGACTCTTTGCCATCTATTATTCGATGATCGTATGATAAGGCTAAGTACATAATTGGTCTTATTTCAACTTTCCCTTCAATAGCAACTGGTCTTTCAACAATGTTGTGCATTCCTAAAATTGCCGATTGTGGTGGGTTAAGAATAGGTGTACTTAACATGCTACCGAAAACGCCACCGTTGGTAATGGTAAAGGTTCCTCCCGTCATTTCATCAATACTCAATTTACCATCGCGTGCTTTTATGGCAAGCCTTTTAATGTCGGCCTCAATTTCAGCCAGACTCATTTGTTCTGCATTTCGCACCACAGGCACCATTAATCCTTTTGGTGAGCTAACAGCAATTGCAACATCAGCGTAATCATACGATATCATTTGATCACCATCAATCATTGAGTTTACAGCAGGAAACAACCTTAATGACTCGGTACAGGCTTTAGTAAAAAACGACATAAACCCAAGGTTTACACCATGAGATTCTTTGAATTTGACTTTGTACTTTTTACGTAAATCCATTATTGGTTTCATGTCAACCTCGTTAAAAGTAGTTAACATGGCTGTTTCGCTTTTAACCGCAACCAAACGTTGAGCTACTTTTCTTCGTAACATCGACATTTTTTTGGAAGAGTTTTCGCGAGTTCCGCCCCAACCTTGTATTGCTCCGCCAGCAACTCCGGCGGTTAAATACGCATCAATATCAGCTTTTGTTATTCTTCCTCCGCTGCCAGAGCCACTTACTTTTACTGATGAAACATTGTTCTGTTTCATCATTTCTTTTGCAAGTGGTGTTGCGTTTGCTGCAGCATTGGCAACAGCAGCTGTTTTTTCAACTTTGGCAGGCGCAGCTTTAGGCTCTTCTGTTACTTCTTCTTTAGCTGCAACAGATTTAGCCCCTTCAGGTGCTTTTGCGCTTGTATCAATTTTACATACTACTTGACCCACTTTTACAGCGGTTTCTTCTTCAACAAGTAACTCAATTGTTCCTGCAAATTCAGCTGGTAACTCTAATGTTGCTTTATCAGAGTCAATTTCGGCAATAGGTTGATCCAGTGTAACATAATCGCCTGATTCAACAAGCCAGGTAGCTATTTCTACTTCTGTAATTGACTCCCCCGGACTAGGTATTTTCATTTCTTTTATCATGATGAATCTTAGGCTTTTAATAGTTTGTCCATTATTTCTTGGTATCTTTTTAAATGTCGTTTTGATGAGCCTGTTGCAGGTGATGCGCTCTCAATTCTAGCTACTACATTCCATTCAGTGTTTTTAACCGTACGTAAAATGTAGCCCCAAGCGCCCATGTTTTCAGGTTCTTCTTGTAACCAAATCCACTTCACATTTGTGTACTTCTTTTTCAGATCATCAAATTTCTGTTTTGGGAACGGGTACATCTGTTCTAAACGAACCAAAGCTAAATCTTTAACTCCGGCGGCATCCCTTTCTTTCAAGGCGTCGTAATACACTTTACCACTGCAAAGCGCAACGCGCTTTACGTTTTTAGCAGCTACAGTATCATCGTCAATAAGCTCGTTAAACGAACCTGTTGAGAAATCCTTAATGTCTGAAACTACGCTTGCGTGACGCAACAAACTTTTAGGTGTAAATACAATCAATGGTTTTCTGTACGTTCGATGCATTTGTCTTCTTAATGCATGAAAATAGTTTGCTGGTGTGGTGCAGTTAACAATTTGCATGTTCTCTTCGGCGCACAATTGTAAAAAGCGCTCCAATCTGGCACTTGAATGTTCAGCTCCTTGTCCTTCGTAACCGTGTGGAAGTAGCATTACAAGGCCATTCATGATGCGCCACTTATCTTCTGCTGCGCTTAAAAACTGATCAATAATTATTTGTGCTGCATTGTTAAAGTCACCAAATTGTGCTTCCCAAACAACTAAACTTTTAGGGCTTGCCATAGCATAACCATAATCAAATCCTAGTACAGCGTATTCAGATAAAAACGAGTTGTAAATGGTGAAATTTCCTTGCTTATTATTTAAATGTTCTAACGGGATGTATTCTTCCTCTGAGTCTTCAATTTTAATTACTGCATGTCTGTGAGAAAAAGTTCCTCTTTCGACATCCTGGCCACTAATACGAACGCTAAAACCTTCGTTCAGCAAGGTTGCATATGCCATTAACTCACCCATTGCCCAATCCAAAGACTTGGTTTTTTCAATCATGTTTTGGCGATCGGCCATCAGCCTCCTTATTTTTTTGAAAAAGTTTTTACCTTCAGGTAAAACACTAATTTGTGAACCAAGCTTGGCAAAAGTTTTTGCATCAACAGCAGTATTAACTGAATTAAATATTTCGCCTTTTCCGGCATGTTTAAAATCGCGCCAAGTGTATTTTAAGAATGGTGTAACGTGGGCTTTTGTTATTTCTTTTGACTCGTTTAGTCGATCCTGAAGCATGTTGTTAAAGTCATCCTCAAGGTTTTGAGCCTGCTCTTTAGTGACAACATTTTGCTCTATCAGCGATTTTAAATAAATCTCTCTTGGGTTAGGGTGTTTAGCGATTAGCTTGTATAAAAGTGGCTGCGTAAAACGAGGCTCATCGCCCTCGTTATGGCCATATTTTCGGTAACACAACAAGTCAATAAATACGTCAGATTTAAATCGTTGACGGTACTGCATGGCTATTTTTACGGTATGAACTACCGCTTCAACATCATCGCCATTTACATGAAAAACAGGTGATAAGGTTACCTTTCCGACATCGGTACAATAAGTACTCGACCTAGCATCTAAATAATTGGTGGTAAAGCCAAGCTGATTGTTCACAACAATATGAATAGACCCACCTGTTTTGTAGCCGTCTAACCTAGCCATTTGGATTACTTCGTAAACAACACCTTGCCCTGCAATTGATGCATCACCGTGAATGATTATTGGGCAAATTTTACTTTCATCTTTTAAGTATTTATCGATTTTGGCTCTTACAATACCCTCAACAACAGGAGCTACCGCTTCTAGGTGAGAAGGGTTTGGTGACATGGTTAAATGCACTGCTTTTCCTTTGCTAGTTTTGGTATGCGATGATGACCCTAAGTGGTATTTTACATCTCCATCAAAAAGGCTGTCATCATACTCTTTGCCATCAAACTCAGAGAATATATCAGTATATGTTTTATTGAATATGTTGGCTAATACATTAAGCCTGCCTCGATGGGCCATGCCCACCACAAACTCTTCAATACCCAGTTCAGCGCCTTCTTCAACAACTACATCTAGTGCGGGTATTAATGATTCTCCCCCCTCAAGTGAAAACCTTTTTTGACCAACAAATTTTTTGTGCATAAAGCTCTCAAAAACTACCGCCTGGTTGAGCTTTCGTAAGATTTCGCGTTTTGACTCAAAGCTAAAATTAGGTGTGTTTTTATTGGTTTCAATTATAGAATGCAACCAACTTATTTTTTCAGGATTTCGGATGTACATGTACTCCGCACCAATCGATTTGGTATACGTTTGTTTTAGGTGGTTAACGATGTTTGAAAGCTTGGTTTTGCCCAAGCCAATTTCAGAACCCGCATTAAAGTCAAGATCTAGATCACTTTGCTCCAAGCCAAAAGTTTCTACTTCCAGCGACGGAGAATATTTTCTCCTCTCACGTACTGGGTTCGTTTCTGTAAAAAGGTGACCCCTCATTCTGTAAGCTGAAATCAGGCTTAACACCTTAAATTCTTTGTCGAAATTTTCAGGAACCTCACCTTTATCGGTGTAATCTGTTTTTGCAAACTCTACACCTTCAAAAAACTTTTGCCAACTGTTGTCTACTGAACTAGGGTCGTTTCTGTATTGCTGATACATTTCATCGATTGCTGAAACATCAGCATTGCCCACATAAGAGAATTTATCCATAAAAATTTGTACTCGGTTTTAGAACCACAAATTTACCCTTTTTCATTATTACGAATGGGTAAATGAGAAGATTCATATGATACGGTATTTTAATCAAAATTAAATTTTCAATAATAGCTTTTGATTAGGGTCTGCGCTAAAATACAAACGCGTAATTACTTTCATCAATTCTCGCTTCATGATGGCCTGCGAAATTGTTTTCTCAGCACTTTCATCCTCAGCAATTATTAAAGCACCTTTAATTACTGCTTCAGGAACATCAACGCGATAAAGCAAATTCATTAACCTTTGAGTGTTTTTGTTTATCAAATAAAGTATGATTCGTTCAACCTCTGAACACAAACCTTGATACAACAATGCTTTATTTTCTGATAGTTTAATTTCATCTTCTTCAATTCCAAAATCTTTTTCAATTTGCTTTTTAACAAGCTGAAGAACAACAATGTTTTGATGATATTTTTCAGATACAGGCAATTGAAAGCTGGACATTAAACTTTTTGTAGATTCTAAGGTTATATTGCAAAAGTATAAACGAAAAGCAATGGCAATCTATTTAATTTCAGGAGGCACCGGAACCATCGGCTCTTCTTTAAAAGAATCGCTAGAGAATGAGGGCAATGAAGTACGGGTTTTATCGCGGTCAACGAACAAAAAAGGGTTTTACAAATGGAATATAAAGGAGTCTTTTATAGATGAAAGAGCGCTTCAAAATGTGGATCACATTGTTCATCTTGTAGGAGCTGGTATCGCTGATAAAAGATGGTCAAACAAAAGAAAAGAAGAACTGTTGGAAAGCAGAACCAAAAGCACTCAATTGTTAATTGATGTAGTTTCTGAAATGGAAACAAAACCAAAATCGGTGGTTTGTGCTTCAGCAATTGGTTATTACGGTATGGTCACCAACAGCCATATCTATTCTGAAAACGACCCGGCTGATTTAGGTTTCATAGGTGATTTGGTTGAAAAATGGGAAACTCATACCTTGCAGTTTAAGTCCCTCAATATCCCCACCTCAATTATTAGAATTGGTGTTGTGTTAAGCAAGCGTGGTGGGGCCGTTTCAAAAATGATTGCACCTCCCTTTATGGCACCTTTAGGAAATGGAAAACAATGGGTGCCATGGATTTCTGTTACTGACCTTGTTAGCGTTTTTAAATGGTGCTTAAAAGAACGAAAAGACGACATTTACAACGGGGTTGCATCAGAACACATTAACAATTCAGAGCTTACCAAAGCTCTGGCAAAAAAACATGGCAAACCATATGTTAACCGTGGTGTGCCTGCATTTTTGCTTAAACTAATACTGGGTGAAATGTATCAAATTGTATTTGAGGGTAGCAGGGTGTCATCAGCAAAATTAAAGAACCAAGGTTTTGTCTTTAAACACGACACCTTAAAAAAGGCAATAAACGATTTGTTTTAAACCCTACATTTGTGAGATACAGAATTTAAAAAATGGGATGTGGAAATTGTAGTAGTGGAGGATGTGGTAGTTTAACGATATCTGCTGGTTGTAAAAGCAATGGCAATTGTGGTGTTGGTGGCTCAGGTAAACTTGGAGTTTTTGATTGGTTAGCTGGGGTTAGTTTACCATCAGGTGTAAAGCCTTACCCTTTTGCAGAAGTTCGTTTTAAAAATACACGTAAAGAGTTTTTTAAAGTTGAAAACGATAAAGAGTTTCATGTTGGTGATACAGTTGTTGTAGAGGCTGATTATGGAAAGGATATTGGTCAAATTACGATGATTGGTGAACTGGTAAGACTTCAATTAAAGGCAAAAAGAATCACACTTCTTCCTAGAGACACAAAGCAACTAGTTAGAAAAGCAAACGAAAAAGACGTTGATCTTTGGAACGAGATGAAAGCCAAAGAACACCAAGCGATGCTTCAAACGAGAAACCTTGTAACTGAGCTAAAGATTAACATGAAGGTTAGCGATGTAGAGTTTCAAGCTGATGGCACGAAAGGTATTTTTCATTATACCGCTGAAGATCGGGTCGATTATAGAGAACTAATTAAAGTTTTGGCATCAACCTTTAAGGTGCGTGTTGAAATGAAGCAAATTGGAGCAAGACAAGAGGCCGCCTTACTTGGTGGTATAGGTTCTTGTGGACGTGAACTTTGCTGCTCAACCTGGTTAACTGATTTTAGGTCTGTTTCAACCGGTGCCGCTCGATACCAGCAATTGGCAATAAATCCTGTAAAGCTTGCAGGGCAGTGTGGCAAATTAAAATGTTGCTTAAACTTTGAGCTTGACTCCTATTTAGATGCTTTACAAGGTTTCCCTAAAGCAGACACTAAATTGTACACCAAAAAAGGCATTGCTTACCACCAAAAAACAGATGTTTTTAAAGGCATTATGTATTATGCTTACGCCGATAATTTAGGAACTCATATTCCAATTGAGAAAAGCAGGGTAAATGCGATTGTTGAGTTAAACAAACAAAAAAAGAATCCAGAAGATTTACTAGAGTTTGCGGTAAAAGCAATAGAAGTAAAAGGTCCTGATTTCGAAAACGTAGTAGGCCAAGACGACCTAACTCGATTTGACAAAGACAAAAAGAAAAACAACAACCGCAAGAAAAGAAAACCAAAAAGATTCTTTACGAAAAATGATAAAAAATAGTCTCCTTAGTTTAGGCATCGTTTTTATTATAGCCCTTTTTTCAAGTTGTGACAACAATAGATTTTTTGAAAAAAACAAAGAATTAGTAAACGAAACTTGGAATTACAAAAATAAGTTGGTTTTTGATGTTGATGTAAAGGACACTTTATCGTCTTATCACTTTTTTCTTAATTTAAGAAATAGAAAATCATATCCTTACAGCAATTTTTATTTCTTTTTTCATTCAGTTTCTCCTAACGGACATGCGATAAAAGACACCATTCATTGTGTTTTAGCCAACCCTGCAGGTAAATGGTTGGGGTCTGGGGCCGGAGACATAATTGACAATCGAATTCTATTTAAAAACAACGTACGCTTTGCTAAATCAGGTAAATACCACTTTGAAGTTGAACAAGCCATGCGTGAAGAAGACTTGCCGTTTATTTTAGATGCAGGTTTGAGAATTGAATTTGCCGGAAAGTAGAAGGTTATTCTTCAGTCTAAAACAGTTGGTTTGCTGCTTACGATAAAGTTTTTGAAGTGCTTGAGATAAAAGCCCAAAAAGCTTTTATGAAGTTTTAAACCCTGAACAAAACCTAATTTGTGTTTTACTTCTTTACGCCGTTTTACCAATTCAGAAAAACGAAACACAACAACTCCTAGTCCGCCCATTTGTGGTTTTAGTAGTTTAAAACAAACAGTCAACAAGGCAAACAAACTAATGGCTAAAGTTTTAAATACAATCAGTGGTAGCTTAACAGCAACGATACTTAAGGGCATTAATGAAAAGTAAGTTTTTCTGTGATATTGTTCCGTAATCGGCAGTTTTTGCCTTATTCACTGAATAACTTATCCTGTGCTTCACAACAGCGTTTATTGCTCTGCCCGATGTAACCAAGCAAGGCTGCTCTTAATCCCAACTCAGCATCTTCATAACAGGTTTTAATGTACGTGTTAAAATATCCAGCTTTTTTGAATAATCCACTGTTTAAAGATTAAGCATATTAACCTAATAAGCCTGTTTAATCAAATTAATTTTGCTTTTTTGTTATCGATTTGAAGAAGAAACCTACTAAAAATAAAAGTTACGTTAAAACTGGACTCCTATTATGGGTACTGTTGCTTATTCCACCAATTGCTATTAGCGTTTTCATTTGGCTAATCTCTTTGAGTTTTTTCGGTGAACTCCCTTCGTTCGAAGAATTAGAAAACCCTCAAAGCAACCTGGCCTCTGAAATTTATACTGCTGATCAAGAGTTATTAGGCACGTATTACCGTGAAAACCGTTCGAACATAGACTTTAAAAACATTTCGCCACATGTTGTAAATGCTTTGATCGCAACAGAAGATGAACGCTTTTTTGAACACTCCGGAATTGACTTGCGTTCGTTAGCAAGGGTGGTAAAAGGAGTAATCACTGGTAATGCTAGCATGGGCGGTGGCAGCACTGTAACGCAGCAATTGGCAAAAATGCTTTTCCCAAGAGAAAGGCTAAGCAAACTTGGATTGGTAACACGGAAATTTAAAGAATGGATTATATCGGCCAAACTTGAAAGACAATATACCAAAGAGGAAATAATAACAATGTACCTCAATAAATTTGATTTTATAAACAATGCTGTAGGGCTTAAATCTGCTGCGCGTGTTTATTACAATACCACACCTGACTCACTAACTCTTCCGCAATCAGCCACGTTGGTTGGTATGGCTAAAAATCCTGCACTCTTTAATCCAGTGCGACGACCTGATACGGTTTTACACAGAAGAAATGTTGTTTACTATCAAATGAAGCGAAACAATTTAATTTCCCAAGAACTTTATGATTCACTTCGTCAACAAGATTTAGGGTTGGAGTTTACGAGAGTTGATCATAGAACGGGCATAGCGCCATATTTTAGAGAAGTACTTAGGTTGGAGTTGCGTAAAATTTTAAATGAAAAAGACGAAGAAGGTAATTTCATTATTTCTAAACCAGATGGCTCTAATTATGATTTATATGGTGATGGCTTAAAAATCTATACTACCTTAAATTCGAAACTGCAGACGTATGCTGAAAACGCAGTTAAGGAGCATCTTGGAAAAGAACTTCAAGCCGATTTTTTTAATAGTCTTAAAAAACGGAAAGGTGGTCTTTTTGACTGGAGAATTTCAGAAAAACAAGGTCAAAACATATTAAATCAAGCAAAATACCGCTCAGGTCGGTATAAAGCTTTAAAAGCAGCTGGCGCATCTGACGACTCAATAAAACTGGCCTTTAACACTCCTGTTAACATGAAAGTTTTTTCCTGGCAAGGTGTAAGGGACACTGTATTGACTCCCTGGGATTCCATTAAGTATTACAAACGCTTTTTACAAGCTGGCATGATGAGTATGGATCCTAACACTGGTTATGTTAAAGCTTGGGTTGGGGGTATTGATTATCGATATTTTAATTATGATCACGTAAGACAAGGAAAACGACAAGTAGGTTCAACATTTAAACCTATTGTATACTCTTTAGCTATTCAAGAGGGGTTTTCGCCTTGTCATAAATACCCTAATACGATAACTTGTTTTGAGGTTCCGGATCAACCAGACTGGTGTCCTAAAAATTCTGATAATGTATACGGCGGTATGATCTCCTTAAAGTACGCACTTGCCAATTCAATGAATACTATTACCGCAAGAATAATGGCTGATTTTGGCCCAAAAGCAGTGATTAATATGGCCCGGAAACTTGGAATTACAAGTCAGCTTGACGAGGTTCCCGCTTTGTGTTTAGGCGTTGCAGATGTATCCGTAATGGAAATGACCGCGGCCAATGCAACATTTGTAAATAAAGGCGTTTACACCAAACCCGTTTTCATAACAAGAATTGAAAATAAAAATGGAACCGTTATCAAGAACTTTATTCCAGAGGTAAGCGAAGCTATGAGCGCACAAACAGCATATACTATGCTTAATTTAATGCAAGGGGTAGTGGATGGTGCTTACAGCGATCATTTTGACAAAAAACTAGGTACAGGCGTTCGCCTGCGATTTAAATATGGTTTTAAAAACGAAATTGCAGCAAAAACCGGAACTACACAAAACAACTCGGATGGATGGTTTATTGGACTTACACCCGAGTTGGTTACTGGCGTTTGGGTTGGAGCTGAAGATAGAGCTGTTCGCTTTGCGCAAACCTATTACGGACAGGGAGCTAATACATCGTTACCCATCTGGGCATTGTACATGAAACAGGTTTATGCTGATTCATCATTAGGAATAACTGGTGAGCCATTCTACAAGCCTGAAGGTATTGCTGTTGAACTTGATTGTGACGCTTGGGATAAAAAATATGGCTCAAGTCAAACCAACTCAGGAGGGTTTAATTTCGACGAAGAATAGAGCAACTCCCATGCTGGATGTAATTTCTTTTCTTAGGTTTTAAATTACCTTTGAGTTTACTCAAAATGTACATTTATGAATAAAGTTGTTGGTAACGCACAAGAAGCAATTCAAGGGGTTAAAGACGGAATGACCTTTATGTTAGGTGGATTCGGTTTGTGTGGCATACCAGAAAATGCAATTTCTGCTTTGCGCGATTCTGCAGTAAAAAACATTACCTGCATTTCAAACAATGCTGGTGTTGATGATTTTGGATTAGGTCTGCTGCTTCAAACCAAACAGATTAAAAAAATGGTTTCATCTTATGTTGGTGAAAACGATGAGTTTGAAAGACAAATGTTAAGTGGAGAATTAGAGGTTGATTTAATTCCTCAAGGGTCACTTGCGGAAAGATGTAGAGCCGGCGGAGCTGGTATTCCTGCATTTTTTACACCTGCAGGCTACGGAACCGAAGTTGCAGAAGGAAAAGAAGTAAGAGACTTTAACGGCAAACCACATGTTTTAGAACTGGCATTGACAGCTGACTTTGCTTTTGTAAAAGCTTGGAAAGGTGATCGTGCAGGGAATTTAATTTTTAAATCAACCGCTCGGAATTTTAATCCATTAATGGCTATGGCAGGTAAAATTACCGTTGCTGAAGTTGAGGAATTAGTTCCTGAAGGTGAGTTAGACCCCAATTTTATTCATACACCTGGAATTTTCGTTCAACGAATTTTTGAAGGAAAGAATTATGAAAAGAGAATAGAACAGAAAACGGTTAGATCTAGATAAGAATTATGCTTGGTAAAAAAGAAATAGCTCAAAGAATAGCTCAAGAACTGCAAAACGGTTGGTATGTAAATTTAGGTATTGGTATTCCTACTTTGGTGGCCAACTTTGTTCCCGCCGGAATTACGGTAGAATTCCAATCAGAAAATGGAATTTTAGGGATGGGTCCTTTTCCCTTTGATGGCGAAGAAGATGCCGATTTAATTAATGCAGGTAAGCAAACTGTTACCCTTCAAGCAGGTGCTTCGATTTTTGATTCAGCAACAAGTTTTGCCATGATTAGAGGGCAGCATGTTCAATTAACGGTTTTAGGCGCAATGGAAGTAGCTGAAAACGGCGACATCGCCAATTGGAAAATTCCAGGCAGAATGGTAAAAGGAATGGGCGGGGCTATGGATTTAGTAGCATCAGCTGAGAACATAATTGTTGCCATGATGCACACCAACAAAAAAGGTGAAAGTAAACTGCTTAAACAGTGCAGCCTTCCGCTTACAGGTGTAGGATGCGTAACTAAAGTTGTTACAAACCTTGCGGTAATGGAAATAAAAGATGGTGCTTTTCACTTATTAGAAAGAGCTCCTGGAGTTTCGGTTGATGAAATAAAAGCAGCAACTGAAGGCAGTTTAATTGTTGATGGAGATATACCAGAAATGACATTTGATTGATTCCGATTTGGACAACCACGCACAACCTACACTTGACATTATAATACCTTGTTTTAACCCTAGTTTAGAGTGGGAAAAGCAGCTAACTCATTACATACAAGAGCTAAGTAATCACCTTCAAGAAATATCAATTCAATTTATACTTGTAAATGATGGTTCAAACAATAATCGTTTTACTGAAATTGAGACCAACTACTTAAAAACTGAATTTCCACCAATTAAAATCGTTGCTAACCCTGTTAATTTAGGTAAAGGCGCTGCTTTGAGGCTTGGTGTTTCGCATGCAAAAAGCGAATTTCAAATATTTACTGATATTGATTTTCCCTACACAATACCATCAATAATTGCTGTGTACAAAGAATTGATATTGGGTACTGATGTTGCTCTTGGTTATCGAAAAAGAGACTATTACGAAAAGGTGCCTTTTGCGAGAAAAGTTATTTCTAAACTTCTGCGGTGGTTATTAAAAAGCATTTTAAGGCTACCCATAACTGATACTCAATGTGGTTTAAAGGGTTTTAACAATAAGGGTAAAGCAATCTTTCTAGAAACAACAATTAATAGGTTTTTATTTGATCTAGAATTCGTAAAAACAGCAACCTTGAAGCGACAACAGCTAAAAGTAATTCCTGTTTCTGTTACGCTTAGAAGTGATGTTGTTTTTAGTATTATGAATTACAAGGTTTTATTGGTAGAGTCGATTAATTTTGTGCGACTATTGTTCAGTAAATAAATCTATTTGTTTTTTAAAAACCACGCACCTCCCTTTCTTGCTTTTTTAATCAGTCTTTTGGCAATGATGGGTTACAATTGGGGGTTGTTTACACATTTAAATTCATACTTGCTGGGTGATGCAATTGATGGGTTAAAAAACTACTACACTCCTCTATACCATATTTTATTTGATTCCTCCTACAATCATTTTGAAGGCATGAACTTTCCTTTAGGAGAGCATGTTGTTTTTAGTGACAACCAACCCTTAATATCCAATACAATTAAGTTTATATCCAACAATATTGTTGATATTTCAAAATATACCGTTGGAATAATAAACCTATTAATGTTGCTGTCTGTTCCGCTAGCAGCAGCAATACTTGCGGCCATTTTTAAATCTTTAAACCTTAGAAATTGGCAGGCCCTTTTTGGGGCGGTGGTAATCAGCTTGCTTTCTCCTCAATTAGCAAGAATGGGGGGTCATTATGCGCTGTCATATTCCTTCGTTATTCCATTAACCATTTGGATGTGGATTAAGCACAATGAGCTACAAAAATTACTTTTCTCTTTAGCAATAGGCTTGATCATTACCATGGTTTCAGGGATACACATGTACTATTTTGGTATTGCGTGCTTTACGCTTGCAGGTGCTCATTTTTTTCAATTAGCTTTAAACAAACTCCACAATCTTAAATGGGTTTTAGTTCATTTATTTTTACAGGTTGTGTTGCCTTTCATTTTATTGCAATTATGGATTAATACAGGCTCTGAAGTTATAGATCGACCCAACAATCCTTTTGGGTTTTTTGAATACTCCGCATCATTATCAACCATACTTATTCCTATAGGTAAACCTCTAGTTTATCTATTCAACTTGTTGTTTACTATACCAGAACATAGCTGGGAGGGCATTGCTTATATTGGACTACCTGCCACAGCGTTTGTAATAATATGGTTTATAAACAAGCTTTTATATCGAACATTTAACTTTAGTTACGTTTTTACCCCTCTACAGCTTTCGGCATTGGCTCTATTACTCCTGTCGTTTGGTTACCCGTTTGTTGGTCATTTCCAATTTTTAATTGACTACGCAGGGCCCTTAAAACAATTTAGAGGGATTGGAAGGTTTGCTTGGGTATTCTTTTTTGTGATTAACATTTCCGCGGTCAAGTATTATTTTTCATATTTCAATAAAAACCCAAGTCCAAAAAAACTTGGTTTGTTCCTACTTCTAGCAATTATATTTGTTGTTGAAATTCATCAACACCACAATAGACAGCTATACCAAACCAACGAGCTATCTTATTTTTCAAACCCTGCAAATATTAAAAAAGAATTTACAGCAATAAACCCCTCTGATTATAGTGCAATTATTCCTGTTCCCTATTTTCATACAGGTTCTGAAAACATTTGGTTTAGTACAGAAAACTCTAGTATTTATAAAGGAGCATTTATTAGCTCATTACAAACAGGCTTGCCTATTACAGCCGTTCAAATGTCGCGTACGTCTTTGTCGCAAACCTTATTAAATTTGAGTTTAGTGTATGAAAAAACGGAATGGCCAAATTTGTTTCCTAAAGACAAGCCCTACTTATTGGTTTATGAAAATGGAGTAAAACTGTCAAAAGCTGAATTAGAATTGGTTTATCTTTCTGAAAAAATCAGCTCTTTCGATGGTTTTGAACTTAAAGTTTTAAACCCAAAAGTAATAGAAAGGTACCTTAAAGAAAACTCCACATCAAATGGTGTGGCTCCTACAAAAGAACAAGCAACGAAAGCGTTAATGAACGATTACAATACCCTTTTTAAAACAGAAAATGATTCTTCCAATTCAACTGACATTAAATTTTGGTATTATTTAAATCAGGACGGAAACCCAACAGTTCAACTGATCGCACAAGAGTATAATGCTGCTGGAAAGGTTGTTAATTACACTTCCAGTAATGTGTTTTCGAATATTAAGAAAATTGATGGCGATTGGGCTTTAATCTCTTATTCAATAGAAAAAGAAAGCAGCAATCAAATGGAATTTCTACTTCAGAAAAATACGTTCAAAAACAGAGATGTTTGGTATCAGGTCCTAGGACATTAATATATCAGATGGGTCTATTAAATTTAGAGCTTGGTATTTTCTGAATATTTGAATTAGAGCAACTACATCTTGTTGGCAATACTCGGCAATTCTTTCTAAATCATTGTCTTCCCAATAAACCCTAGAAACATCTGCTCCACTTATGTCTGACTTTGGTGATGGCACATTAAAAAGGGCGGTAAGTAAATCAAGCGAGGTGTATGCTTTGTAATCTCCGAAACGCCAAAGTTGCATGGTGTCAAGGTGATTTACCTCCCAAGGCTTTTTTCCTGCAATGTTCAATGTATTTGGAATTGGCAATCCATTAATTAAAAGACGTCTGCAGATGTATGGGAAGTCAAACTCTTTGGCGTTATGACCACACAACAAATGTTTGGTTTCGCCAAAAAATTTGTTCAACAAATCAGAAAAACTTTTCAATACCTCGACTTCATCGTGGCTTGCAAACGATTTTAATCTAATCTGTTCCACACCGTCACCTTTATGAATATACCCTACGCTAATGCATATAATTTTTCCAAACTCAGCATAGATTCCGGCCCTTTCGTAAAGCGATTCTTCGGTGTCGCTCTCTCCCTTTTTTAAAAACGAAGCTTTATGATTCCAGAGTGTTTTAAATCGTTCTGGTAGCTCTGAATACTTCGAAAAACCTGATACGGTTTCAATATCAAGAAAAAGAATATTGTGAATGTTTACGTTCTTTAGCATCCTGGTTAACGAATATAGGCATTTATTGTTTTATAAAAGTTCGTCGGTTTTATAAGATTGATTTACTTTGAAATGTGAAATTTACTCAGCCATTAATATAGTATGAAATTATACGGAGCAGCTTTTTTGGTTCTAATTATAACATCGCCATGTTTCGCTCAATTAACACCAGAGCTTTTTGAAAGAAACAACGAGATTAGAATGGTTTTTTACAATGTGGAGAACCTCTTTGATCCTGCCGACGACCCATTAACTAGAGATGAAGAGTTTACACCAGATGGCGACAGGCATTGGGATAAATACAAGTACTACGAAAAGCTAAATAGATCTGCAAAAGCTTTGATTGCAACGGGTGGTTTTGAGCCTCCTGAAATTATTGGGTTGTGCGAAATTGAAAACAAAAAAGTGCTAACTGACCTAATTTATAATACCGCTTTAAAATCATACGGCTATGGTATTGCTCATTTTGAATCACGAGATAGGCGAGGAATTGATGTTGGTTTACTCTATCAAAAAGACAAGGTAGCGCTTATTAATTCACAGAAAATATTAATTGATTTCCCTTGGGATAAAAACTATTACACTCGTGATATTTTATGGGCAACTTTTGCTTTAAAACAAGACACTTTTCATGTGTTTGTAAACCACTGGCCATCGAGATGGAGAGGGCAATTAGAAACCGAGCAGTCTAGAATGTTTGTGGCTCAAACATTAAGAAAAGTAACCGATAGTTTGTATGAAAACAACAGTCTAGTAAAAATAATTGTAATGGGTGATTTTAATGATACACCTACTGATAAAAGCATAAAGGATGTATTAATAGGTAATGATAACCCTTATTTTATAAATTTAATGATCGATATATCATTGTTTCCGGGATCAAACAAATACAGAAACGATTGGACTTATATAGATCAAATGATACTATCTGAAGGGTTTAAAATGCAAAACGGTTTAGGTTATATCGATAAATCTGCACTTCCTTGTGCTTTTGATTTTTTATTGGAGTTAGATAAAAAAAACATGGGATTAAAGCCTAAACGAACCTTCATCGGCTTTAGCTATCAGCCGGGCTTTAGTGATCATCTGCCTATTAAGGCCGATTTTAAGTTTGTTGACTAATTACTGAACGTATATTTTCTTGGTTTTATGATGACCTTTACGCCAATTGGGGAAGACATTGTTTCGGGTTAGAATAGATATCGCTACTACCTAAAAGGACTTTTCTGCTTTTTTTAGAAAACTTACTTTATTTTACCTTTAAGGATTTTATTATTGCTTCAAGCTCCCGTAGATATTCTAACTTGTTGAATTGTGGGGCAAAAACAAAACCCTCGATGTATATTAACTTGTCTTTGGTGGGATGTGTGGTAATCAATGAAACATAAGGGCCTCCCATAAAGTTGTTCTCCATTCGCCATAACCCTCTAAGCATTTTAGCATACTGCTCATCGACACCTATTTCGGTAATCAGTGGTGGTACAAATTCGTAATCGGTAGTTACGTACGAACCTTCGTTTGGTCCTGGCAAACAAAGCTTTGTTAGTGAGTCTTTTCGTGCTAAAATAATTGAATCTAAAAAATCAGTTCGTGAATTATAAGGAAACTCTGCAATTAAAATGTTTTGACTTATCTGATGTCTAAAACCACCTAAGGGTCTTTCTCGTTCCAATTTAACCCACATTGAATTTGGTTTTTCATCAACTATTTCAAACCCTTTTTGCAACGTTATTTTAAAACCGAATTTTTCGTTAATCTTCTTTTCTGCTGATTTAGGCCCAAACTTTTTGTTTCGGGAAATAATCCTGTTCAGCTCTGCCCGTTGTAAAAGCGAAATGATTCCGGCTTTGTTCTTTGAAATAAGTTCGTTAGCTATTAAGCTGTTTTTAGCTCTAATCCTCAACAGCATTTGCCCTTTTGAAAAAGTGTTTTTATTAAACACAAATTGATCTTTGGTAACTGTATCCGACACCTGTATCCAAACAACATTTCGATGCGTGTTAAGCACTCTGTTAAAGTTGCTTTCAGTTACTTGTATTACCTTAAAATATGGCTCTTCTTGTGGTAACCCATATTGTGATTCTTCTAAAACACTTCGGATCTCTGAACCTGTTTGCCCATCCCATAAACTGGTATTCATCACCACTATTACCTCACCTACTTGGCCTGCATAGCCTGGTAAATAGCTGTCTCGTGAGCCACTTTGACAGCCCAGAAGTGTTAAGCAAACAATTGAAATGTAAAGCCTAGTCATTATCCTTCGGATGCAATCACAATTTTCGAGCCTGGTTTGAGCTTGTTATGATTCAAGTTTGAGTTAAGAGATTTAAGCTTGTTTAAGCTAACGCCTTGCGCTTTTGCTATATCCCACAAAGTGTCTCCATCTTGAATTTGATAGTACACTTTTCTAGCTACTTCTGAAGGCGTTTCAATCATATCCTCTTTCACCGTTTTTGTTGCCTGATTATTACTTGGCTGTGAAGGCGCTTTCGCGATGTATTCTTTTACCGATTTATAAATTGTAAGCTGTTTTCCTGGATGTATCGTTGTTGAACGCATGTTGTTCCACTCCATAATGTTACGTGTGCTTACTCCATATTTTGAGGCTATGTAACCAAGGTATTGTCCGGATTTAACTAGATGGTAAATTTCTCTTTCTTCCCAAACATATTCTCTTCCATCTGAGTCTTTTTGGGTTAGAGGTTTGTTATAATCAAAAATCACCTCTTCGTTTAATACAAATAAACCAACCTGTTGTTTTGGTAACTTCAAAATGTTTTGTTTTCCGTTAAGCGGAATTAAATCCTTTTTATACACAGGGTTTAGAAACCTTAACTGCTCCATTGTAATATCTAAAGCGCCCGCAATTTGTTCAAAATTCAATCTTCTGGTAACCACCAATGTGTCATAATCAAAGAATGTATAATTAGGCTTATCAGGAATCATATTATGCTCATTAGGATAGCTCATAATATAATTTACAGCTATAAAAGCTGGTACATATCCTCTTGTTTCTCGCGGTAAATACGGGTAAATTTGCCAATAATCTCTTTTATAACCAGATCGTCTAATCGCTTTATTTACGTTTCCAGGTCCACAATTGTAAGCTGCTAAAACCAAATTCCAATCGTGGTATATTGAGTTTAAAAACGTAAAATACTTACATGCCGCATGTGTTGCTAACACCGGGTCCATCCTTAAGTCTTCGTATGAGGTAACTTTTAAATCGTAAATTTTGCCTGTAGCATACATAAACTGCCATAAGCCTGTTGCACCTGCTCTCGATCTTGCGGTAGGGTTTAAAGCAGACTCAACTACTGCCAAGTATTTAAATTCAAGTGGTAAGTTATATTGATCAAGAATGGTCTCAAACATTGGAAAGTAATACTCCGACAATCCAAGTACCTGCTCGGTAAGTCCTTTTTTCCTAACTGCATATAGATTAATAAATGCTTTTACCTTTTTGTTGTACTGTAATTCAAATGGTGTGTTTTCATCTAAAAAAGCTAATCGTTCAGCTATTACGGCCTCAGAAAATTGGGGTATTGAATCTTTTGCATAACCTAGCTCAGAGATTATCGTTGAATCGAAACCAAAACCCATTGCTTCAATATTATGCATAGAAACAAGTTCATCAAGAGCCCTTAACGCTGGGTCATCAGCCTCAATTACACTTTCGGTTAAAGCGGTCGTTGTTGAATCAGGATTTGCAAATGATGCAAAAGAGCACACCATTGCAACCCCAATAAATAAATGTTTTAATTTCATAAAGACAGATTATCTATTATAGCAAATATCACTACCCGATTGGCAGCAGATGAAGAAAAAAACGATTATTTTGAACTAAAATTTGTTCATTAGATATTCCGAGAAATCGAACATCTGTTTTTCAGCAAAATGTGGAGCTAAAACCTGTATTCCAAATGGCAAGCCGTTGCTATGTTTACCCATTGGTAATGATATTGCAGGGTTACCTGAAAGGTTGGCGTGTACGGTAAAAATGTCTTGTAAGTACATTTCGATCGGGTCACTCTTTGCTCCAATTTCGAATGCGGTATTCGGTGTTGTTGGTGAAATAACAAAATCAGCATCGGTAAGCAACTGGTTGGTATAGTCCTGGATTTTACGACGAACTTTTTGTGCTTTAGAAAAATAAGCATCGTAATAGCCGGCGCTCAGCACAAATGTACCAAGCATAATGCGGCGTTTTACTTCTGTACCAAATCCTTCGGTTCTACTTTTAACGTACGTAGATTCCATATCGAAGGCCCCTGGGCTTCTATACCCTATATGAACGCCATCATAGCGTGATAAGTTTGAAGATGCTTCGGCATTTGAAATAACATAATAACAAGGAACTAAATAATCCAATAATGGCATTGATTTAATCACAACTTCATGCCCTTGCTCTTGCAGCTTATTGATTAGTTCTTGTACCTTTTCCTTTATTTCTGAATCCGTTTTATCATGTTCTAATGGTTCTTGAAGAACCACAATTTTTTTCTTTTCACTAACTGCCGATACATCTGAGTAATTATCTATAGGATTTGTTGAAGCGGTAGTATCAAACTCGTCAGGGCCAGCTATTACTTCAAGCACAATTGATGAATCAGCAACATTCTTCGAAAAAGACCCAATTTGATCAAGTGAAGAACCATAAGCAATTAAGCCGTGTCTTGATACTCTTCCATAAGTAGGTTTAACTCCAACTAATCCTGTAAAAGAAGCTGGTTGTCTTATTGAGCCACCAGTATCAGAACCTAACGCAACCATGCAACAATCTGATGCAACTGCTGCTGCAGAGCCCCCTGAAGATCCTCCTGTTACTTTTGTGTTATCGTGTGGGTTTTTAACTGGACCAAATGCTGAATTTTCATTTGAACTGCCCATTGCAAATTCATCACAATTCAACCTTCCAATAAAAATGGCACCTTCTTTTTCTAACCTTTCTACAGCAGTTGAGCTATACAAAGATTCAAAGCCTTCCAATATTTTTGATGCTGCCGAAACCTTATGACCCTTATAGCAAATGTTGTCTTTAAGGCCAATTACCATTCCGATTAACTTGCCTGTATTTCCTTTTTTTATTTGCGCATCAAGTTTAGATGCTCTTTCAATTGCCTCGGTTTCGAAAACTTCTAAAAACGCATTTAGATGCTCATTTAACTTTATGTTATTAAGATAATGCTCAACAATATTAGAACATGAAATTGTACCTACCAAAAGTTGTTGGCGTAAGGATGCGTAGGATGAAATATTCATAAAAACCAATAGACTTACTCGTCCACTTTCTTTTCTGCTTTTTCACCATCTTCTCCAGCGGAAGCGCTTTTGAATTCTTTTATTCCTTTTCCTAATCCTTTCATCAGTTCAGGAATCTTTCTGCCACCAAACAAAAGCAATACCACAAAAAGGATAACGATTATTTCAGGACCACCTAAAGACCAAAGAAAAATAGATAATTGTGCCATTGGATAAATTTTAAGCAAATGTAGTTAAAATGCCAACCTGCTGAGCTGATAACTTCTAGTTGTTATTTGATGTTGTACAACCATTGTGATGGGTTTAAAGTAACCTGGCCTTTCCAAACTTCGAAGTGCAAATCGGTTTTCCCAGCATCGGTAATAATATTGCCTATAGATTGCTTTGTTTCAACAGTATCGTTCATTTTTACAAAAACATCAGCAAGGTTCATATACACCGTAAGGTATTCACCATGGCGTAAGATAACGGCTTTACCTGCTCCAGGAATAACGATAACTCTACTAACAATGCCATCGAAAACCGCTCGTGCTGGGGTTCCTGATTTGGTGTTAAAGTTGACCCCGTTATTGTTTACTTTAACTTCTCTTAAAACTGGATGAGCATGTTCACCATATTTTTCAGTAATCACTCCGTTCTCAATTGGCCAAGGTAATTTACCTTGATTGTTTGCGAAGTTTTCTGACAAGGCTCTTGCTTCAGGGGTTAAGGCAAATCCAGATCGTTTCTTTTCTTCTGCCTGTCTTTTCAATTCTTCTTGGATAATCTTTTTAATGGCTTTGGTGAGTTGCTCTGCTTCTTTCTGCTTTTGTTTTAGCTCTTGCTTTAACTGCGTCTCTTTTTGCTTTAGGCTGTTAAACACATTTTGCTGAAGTCCTTTTTCAACGGCTAAACTTGAGCGTTCATTTTGTTCTTCATTAAGCAATTGCTTTTTATCAAGTTTTTGCTTTTCAAGAGCCATTGTTTTATCGGCTAGTTCTTTGTGAGTCTTAAGAATAACATCCGCTTGATGTCGCCTGTAATCAGCGTATTGTTGCATGTATTTCATCCGGCGATAAGCTTGGTTTAAATCCGCTGACGCAAAAATATAGATAATTTTTTCGTAATTGTTTCGAGTTTTGAATGCGGCATATATGAGTTTAGCAAATTCATTCTTTTGCTTTTGTAACTCTTTTTCAAGTGATCCTATTAAACTGTTGGTCGTTTTAATTTCACCATCAAGAAACCTTATTTCGTTGTTGATGGTATTGATTAGTTGCTCGCGTTCATTGATCTTCTTTTTGAGAATCACCAGCTCATTCAATGAAGATTTTTGATTTTTTTTAGTTTCTTCGAGTAGCTTGTTTTTGTACTCTATATCTTTACTGAGTAGCTTTTTTTTGTTTTCGAGTTCTTTTCTACTCTGCGATGATAAAGAGTTAACTGCACCAATTGTCAATAATATAAAAAAGAAAGCAACCAGTTTAAAGTTTAAACTCCTCATATTTTGATGATATGGTAAATGGCATTTTCTTGGGAACATTGAAATACAAATTACTGTAATCAATCACTGCCTTAAACTCGTTGTTGGTAATTAATGTTAACGTTGTATTGTGAGGAAACAATGATTCTGATTCTTCCTTAAATTCAGAATAATTAACTTCTAAATAATAGTTTGAGGAAAGGTCTAAAAACGATTGTTTGGTGATTTTAAAAGTTACAGGATCAACCCATGCTGAAAACATGTGCTCTTGGTTATGTTTCAATTCTTCCTTCTCTATTGATTTTTTAAGTGCCCTTTTCTTGAGACCGCTCAATAAGTACATCCCTTTATCGATAGATGATTTAAGCTTATCGTTTTCTTGAAGGCTCAAACTGTTTCCTAAAAGTAAAGCTTGAATCATTCCATAGTTAAATTCGGTATTAAACATTTGGTTTAAATACTCATAATCGCCTATAAAATAGTAGCCTTCCAGCCGGTTAATTAATTTCACTGAATCAGATGTAAACACTGCGCGGGCAAATTCGATACCTGCTAAGGGAGTTATCGAAACCCAAATCATACTATCTGTTCGCAAACGAATATTTGATTTAAACCCTGTGTGTTTTCCTTCTTTGGTAATACTGATAGCCGCTTTAACTGACATCCAATCAATTTTCAACTGTTTGGACTCAGCCTGCTCAAGTAATCGTGATAAGTTTTTTTTATGGGCCAACCTTTTGGTGGTTGTTTTTTGTGGTCCCTTACAGGCAAATATCACAATTAAAGAAAGAACCAACAAAAATGTTTTAACTCTCATCCTTTAGTGCTCCAGTTTCTACTTTGGTTTTTAACTCTTCTGAGTCTCCACCTTTTTCAATGGCACTTTTCCATTGATCCATTGCAAGTTCTTTTTCACCTAATCTAAATAAAATATCACCGTAGTGTTCAATTAAAGTAGGGGCTTCACGCTTACTGCATTTAATGGCGTTTTCCATTTGTGTTTTAGCGTTTTCATAATCCTTCATTTGATAGTAAATCCAGGCATAGGTATCAAGATAAGAAGCATTGTTAGGTAATAGCTCGTTGCTTAGCGCTGACATTTTTAAAGCTTTTTCCAAGTCTTGTTTTTGTATTGATAAATAATAACTAAAGTTATTTAGTACGTAGGCGTTGTTTGGATCTTCAGCTAATGCAGCATCATAGTTTTTAAAGGCTTCTTGGAATTTGTTTAGCTGATGGTAAACATCTGCAAGGTTGGTATAAAACTGAACCTTTAATGGTTTGTTGTCGAACACCATTTCTTTGCCCGCTTCAAAAGAGTTAATGGCGTCTTCATAGCTTTTGAGTTGATAGTTTGCTATACCATTAAAGAAATAAAAAGCCGGTTGTAACGGGAAAAGTTCTATTGCTTCAGCGCTTTCTGATTTCATGCTTTTAAAGTCATTTAATTCTGATTCAAGAGTTAGCAATTGGTTCCAAATAATAAACTTTGATTTATCTAATTCAATTGCCTTTCTGTACTCCTCTTTTGCCTCAACAAACGCACTTGAACGATATAAAAAATCACCATACATGGCATATCCTTTAGCTTCGTGAGAGTGAACTTGAGTAATTATTTCACTCAATCTGTAATCAAAAGCAACACCTGTTGAATCGGATAATGTGCGGTTGTATTCACCATAAAGTATTTTAATTTTAGTGTCAATGTCTAGCTTCGTATTCTTAAAAGCCTTCAGCAACATACTTTTTGAGCTGTCCATTTTATTGGCGCTCATATAAAAATCTGCCAAGCTCAATTGTACAAAAGGGTTGTTAGGCTCAACCTCTTCAATCTTTTTATAGGTTGTCAGCGCCTTATCGGTTTTGTTTTGTTTTAAAAACATATCGGCTAATATGTTTAGGTACTTCGTGTTACCAGGGTATTTCTTTATTAGTTTTTCGATTTCCAAAACAGCGTCATCTGGGTTCTTTAAGTTAAGGTGAATTTTTTGTTTCTGTATTGAAACATCTTCTGTAACCCCGTATTTATCTTCGATTTCATCGTAAACCTTAAGAGCTCCCTTTAAGTCGTTGTTTAAGATATATGCTGATGCTAATTCGTACTTAAACTCTATTGAATTCGGCTCAATCTCTATTAGGTTTTCATAAGCGGTTATGGCTCCTTCGTGTTTACGGGCCGACTTATTAAAATCTGCTAATGTGATTAAGTACCATTTGTTGTTTGGGTATAATTCAATTGCTTTTTCAAGAAGCCTTGTTGCCTCATAGGTGTTTTTTTGAAAATCACGTATCAACGAAAGTTCAAAATAAGAAGCTGATCCATTTGGGTTAATTTTAATGCACTTTTTGAAATACTCAGCGGCCATTTCATGGTTGCCAAGCATTTTTTCTTTATTCCCTGCAAAAAACCAGTTCTTAAAAGTAAGTAGCTCTTGCTCCGATTTCCACTCTTGTTTATCCTGAACAAGCTCATTACTTCCTGTGCCAACATAACTAGTTGATTTACAACTAGTAAACAGTACTAAGGCAATTGATATATAAATGAAATGTGCTTTCAAGCGGATAGTTTACCGGTTAAATGTACTGAAGTCTGAGATACTTAAATCAAGGGCGCTTCCTGTAACTTTAGCTGCATTGCCAATCATACTATTTGTAACATTGGTTGAGGTAAGTTCAGCGTTGTCTTGAATTATTGAATTCGTAACAATTGTGTTTGAAACAACTGTGTTTTTACCTATTGAAACATGAGGTCCAACAACCGAATTTATTATCCGTACCCCATCTGCAATATAGCAAGGTTGAACAACTACACTATTGGTTATTGAAGCGTTATCAGATACCAACTTTTCTTTAGATTGTTTTAATTCTAAAACACGTTGGTTGGTGTAAACGGTAGCATTTTTGTTGCCACAATCCAACCATTCGTCAACTGTTCCAGGGTAAAGTTCAAGTCCTTTAGCTGTCATGTTTCTGAACGCATCGGGCAATTGGTATTCACCGCCTTTTATTATGTTGTTGTCTAGCAAATATTGTAATTCGCTATGTAAATTCTCACCATCTTTTATGTAGTAAACTCCTATCATGGCAAGGTCACTTACAAATTCTTCAGGCTTTTCTACGTAATCGGTAATCGCTCCGTTATCATCAAGTTGCACAACTCCAAATTGACTCGGATCGTCAATTTTCTGTGTCCAGATGATACCATCTTTGTTTTCGTCGAGATGTAAATCGGTTTTAAATAATGTATCAGCAAAAGCAATTATTATCTTGCCTTTTAATGCGGATTGAGCACACAAAATAGCATGTGCTGTGCCAAGAGCTTCATCTTGATAGTGAATTGTTCCTTCAGCGCCTAAACTTGCAGCAACTTCTTTAAGTTGATTTTCAGCAGCTTCACCAAAACGGCCAACTACAAAGGCGATTTCATCTATTTTTTCGTCACAGACAGCTGCTAAGTCTTCACAAAGACGCTGAACTATTGGCTTGCCAGCCAACTTAATTAATGGCTTAGGAACTGTTAAAGTATGAGGTCTCATTCTTTTACCCATTCCAGCCATTGGAACTATTATTCTCATATTGAATTTATATACTTACAAATTTAGCAGAATACTTTGCTTTCTTTTTTTTGATTCTTAATGTTTACCTGTGCTTCCAAACCCGCCTTCACCGCGCTCAGAATCCTCAAGTGTTTCTACTAAATCGAATTGAGCGGTTGCATATTGCGCAACAACCATTTGTGCTATTCGGTCGCCACAATTAATTTCAAACTCTTGATTCGATAGGTTTACTAAAATAACGCCTATTTCGCCCCTGTAATCAGCGTCAATAGTACCTGGTGTGTTTAAAACAGATACGCCGTGTTTCAAAGCCATTCCGCTTCTTGGCCTTACTTGAGCTTCAAGCCCTTCTGGCAATTGAATAAACAATCCTGTTTTTATCAATACCCTTTCAAGTGGCTTTATTGTGATTTTATCGTCGTTGTTTGAACGCAAATCCATACCAGCTGACAGCGTGGTGCTGTACTCTGGTAAAGCGTTTTTACTCTTGTTAACTATCTTAATTAATGGCTTGTTTTCCATTTTTAAAAGGATTCTCAATTTTAATTATAGTACCTGCAAAGCAAAGCAACAATACCGTTTTAACCAAATAACCTGTAACATCATTTTGAAGACCTAATATCAAAGCAAGTTGCCACAATACAACAGCCAGAGTTAAGTAACCAAAGATTCTGATCAAATTGTACTTTACAGGATAATATTTGTTACCCCATAAATAGGATATAAACACCATGATGAAGTAACAAACTAGTGTTGCCCATGCTGAGCCAACGTAGCCATATTTCGGAATTAGAATGTAATTAGCAACAACAGTTATTAATGCGCCAATGATGGCTATATAGGCTCCGTATTTAGTTTTGTTGGTGAGTTTGTACCATATTGATTGGTTGTAATAAATACCTAAAAAGATGTTGGCAAAAAGCAATATTGGAACAATTGCTAATCCACCCCAAAACTCACTATTAGGAATAAAGTATTTAATAAGCTCTAAGTAATACATTACGCCTAAAAATATAATTGCTACCACTGCAACGAAATAATTCATGACTTTAGCGTAGGTTTCTTTTGCGTTTTTGTTTTTTTCCTGCGAAAAGAAAAACGGTTCGGCCGCATATCTAAAAGCTTGAATAAACAAGGTTATGATTATCGATATTTTATAGTTTGCACCATAAATACCGAGCTGGCTCATGGTATCTTTTTCTCCTAGTGTATCAAACAACATGGTTTTAAGCATTATTCGGTCAATAGTTTCATTTGTGATCCCAGCCAAGCCTGCAATTAATAAAGGCACTCCAAACCACAACATTTCTTTTAGTAATCGCTTGCTTAATGGTGAACCCCAAAATTTCATCATTGGGGTTAATACCAAAAACTTTACAATGCTTGCAATTAAATTGGATATAAAAACATACCCTACGCCAATTTCTGGTGTATACAGTGTATCGATTATGATATTGGTATCGCCAGCCTGGAAATGCGGCATGCAATACCCTAAGAAGAAGAGGTTTAAACCTATGTTAATGGCAACGTTAAGTAAGTTAACTCCTGCAAACTTTAATGCTTTATTTTGATGTCGCAGCTTTGCTAAAGGAATTGAAGAAACGGCGTCTAATCCAACAATTACAGCAAACCAAACCACAAACTCTTGGTTGTTCGGATAATGTAACCAATCTGCAATACCTTGACTAAATATTGTGGCCCAAACGATGAATAATGCTGTGGTGCTTAAAAGTGAAGTAAGAATCGTTTTGTAAACTGTCTCAAGTTTGTGGTCCGTTTTTGAGGTAAATCTAAAAAATGTAGTTTCCATACCATAGGTTAGCAACACCACCAAAAAAGCAACATAGGCATACATTTCAGTAATAATTCCATATTGATTGGTTGAAAACTGAAGAGTGTGTAATGGTACAAGTAGGTAGTTTAAAAACCGACCAACAATGCTACTTAAACCATATATAGCGGTTTGACCCGCTAGTTTTTTAATTGTGCTCAACCTGTGCTTTTGTGTTTGTCAAATATTGGGTTTTTCAAATGGGGTTTGTGGTAATTGAGTATTGACTTACCGAAACTAGATTGTTAAGAAAGTATAAATTCGGTTTGTCAGTTGTCTGTTTCCACGCAAAGACAACCCTGGGCTTTATATTGCTCAACCTTGTTGTCTTAAAAAAACAGAAACTAATTACCTTACATTCGATTGGCAGGTAAAACTAAGGAGTAGTCTTTTTGTTTGTAATTATTTTCCTGTAAAAGCTGGTTTGCGCTTTTCTAAAAAAGCTGTGGTTCCTTCTTTAAAATCATCGGTAGAAAAGCATTTTCCAAATTCTTTTATTTCAACATCAAAACCATTTAATCCTTCTTGGTATGAAGCATTTATAGTTTTAATGGTCTTAGCAATTGCCATTGGAGAATTCTTGGTGATTTTTTGTGCTATTTTGACACAAGTCGAGATTAAGTCTTCTTGAGAAACCACATAATTAACCAACCCGTAATTAAGTGCCTCGTCAGCCTTCATCATACCAGCGGTAAAAATCATTTCGTTTGCTTTCCCTCTTCCAACCAATCTAGGTAAACGTTGCGTGCCGCCATAACCTGGTATTACACCTAACGATACTTCTGGTAAGCCCATCCGAGCATTATCAGAGGCAACTCTAATGTGACAACTCATGGCTAACTCTAATCCACCACCTAAAGCAAAACCATTTACCGCAGCAATTACAGGTTTTGATAAATTCTCCGCTAAATCAAACAACGATTGGTGTCCATTTCTGCTTAACTCTTCACCTTCTTTACTGGAATAACTTGCAAATTCAGCAATATCAGCTCCTGCAACAAAAGCTTTTGTGCCCGCTCCTGTTAAGATAACCACCTGAACATCATTATCAGAATTGGCAGCGTTTAAAGCCTGACTCAACTCAATAATGGTTGCTCTGTTTAAAGCATTTAGCTTTTCAGGGCGATTAACGGTGATCGTTTCTATCTTGTTTTCTCTGCTTACTAATAGGCTTTGATAGCTCATGGATGTTTTTTAGAGCTGCAAAAGTAGGTTAAACCGACTGTTCCTTTTTAAAGGAAAGGTAAAAAGTGGTGCCTTGGTTTTGTTTGGATTGAAACCATATATCGCCTCCCATACCTGAAATAATATTCTTGACCATACTTAACCCTAAACCCATACCTGTGCTTTTTGTAGTAAAACTAGGCGTGAATAGATTGGCTTTTTGATCGTCTGATATTCCAATTCCGTTGTCTTTAATGGCAACTAATAAAGATGAGTCTTTTTCTTTTAACGATACATTTATTTCAATACTGATTGATTCATCCCTTGCTTGACAAGCATTTTTGAAAAGGTTGTTAAACACCCTCAATATTTCGTTTTTATCTGCTTTAATGTAGGCTGATTCGATGTTGTTAAAAGATGTATTAATTATCAGGCCTTCTTCTTTTCTAAAAAGCTCTACCACATCGCCAATAACTTCTACTAGATTTATTGATACCATTTTGGACTTTGGTAATTGGGCGAAATCCGAAAAAGCAGATGCAATTTCAGACAATGTTTCTATTTGGATGAGCATGGTTTTTGAAAACCGCTTAAGGCGCTCATCAAAATCTTCAGTTTGATCGTTCCAAGCGCGCTCAATCTGCTGCACACTTAGTTGCATTGGAGTTAATGGGTTTTTAATTTCGTGTGCCACCTGTTTTGCCATTTCGCGCCAAGCGGACT
>CAJIZE010000001.1 GCA_905181855.1 uncultured Flavobacteriales bacterium | reverse complement strand
AAATTGATGAATCCTTAATTCCATTTTTATCGGTTGTTCCTTTACAATTACTATCCTATCATATAGCAGTATTAAGAGGATGTCATGTGGATCAGCCTCGAAATTTAGCGAAGTCCGTTACAGTAGAGTAGGTTTATGGGTTGGTAAACCTTACCCCTTTAAATGGGTTGTAACGTTCTCATTATCAATAATCACCACTACCCTTTGGGATTCGAATTATAGTGAATATCAACAGTATTTATTCAACCGAATTTGTGGATATAAAGACCATTTTCTTACCCCTATAGGGTACAGAAAGATATCTCAAATCTTCAATGAAGAGGGTTTAAAAACACCTCGAGGAAGTACTTTTAAGAACAATCATATTCACTCTATCTACAAAAAAGGTAAGATTAGGGAAGAAAGAATCAATAGAAAAGATATAGTTAATAAGGGGGATGGGGTAATTTCTTGTAAACCGATTCAAACCTTTTCATTGGGTTTGAAAATGGGTAGTTTATATGTCGAAGTCAGGTTCTTAATTCAAGTCTTTTATAAAACAATTATATTGAATTTGTCATCAATTGTAACTGTTTCCCCAACATCACTATTGAAAATAGACTGTATGAAAATGTTGATAGTATCTCCTTTAAATTCATTATCAAATAAGATGTTTTGTTTAGGGTTATAGGTGTATTTTGAATGTGTTCCAATTAGTGTAGGGAAGTAGAGACAATCAAAACATCCTTTTTTTGGAATTTCATACCCAACTATATTCAAAGGGGAATACAAATCAGATAAAGTGATAATCGTATATGTATATTGACCAATTGGAATTGGAGTGTTTAATCCAATATCATTAAACCAACCCAAATATGAATACATTGGAGTCCGAAAGGTTATTGAGTCCATCACAATCCAATAATCTGAATCGAAATTACACTCAATAAGAGGGACTTTATTGATAACATAATGAGGGTCTAATTCTGATAACTCCCCTTCAATTTGAAAGTAATTTAACCCATCCCATTGTATTCTGTAATATCCATCAGAACTAATTGGTATTTCTACGTTTTTATAAATCAGATGGAACTTAGTTTCACAATCACCTACACAGGGTTTAGGATACTCTTTTTCTTTTGTACAAGAAGACAAAACACTCAGAATGTATATGATACCTAATACTTTTTTTAAGTGTTTCATTCTCTAAACCTTTTTTAGTTATTGATTAAAGATTTCTCTGTGTCTTTTAAGATATTTCTTCGTCCCACTTATAACTGGTAAAACTACCATTTTGTCAATCCCCAACTCGTAAAGGACCTCATCAGATATTTTTGATAAATTCCATAACTTCATTTTAGAACAACCAAGATACAAATTTCCAAACTAAACCCGATTGGTGGAGTAAATTAGGTTAATCATAGAGGGGGGTGGGGGTGTTTTCTTGTAAACGGATTCAAACCTTTTCGTTGGGTTTAAAAGTGGTTGGTTTACTCATTCTCTTCCACCAATCGGTTTTTGTACGTAACGATTCTTCTTTCATATCGATAGAATCTGATAGGTGATAGTTCTTAAGAACTAATACCTTTTCTTCTAATTCCTTCAGAGTGATGGTAGGATAGGAATTCCTATCCCTTTTTGTTCTTTACCAACCAAGGCAAAATAACCTTCTGGAATGAATAAGATGTAGAAGAAAAGTTCTCATATCCAATTTGTAAATATTCCACAAAAAAGTCCATCAACATAATGGATGCTTTGTTCTTAATATCGTTTTCACTTCTTATAAAACTCAACTCGCAAAAATACAGATTCAATGCCTTCTCTATTTTCTCTTTCGATCCTAAATAGATATTCTTCTGATTTCGAGAAATGAAGGTTTTAATCCTTATAGTGCAATAGTATACTTCACGTTTTTGAAGTAGTTTTCCTTTATAAGTTTTACTTTGAAAATTGTTGATTGACTCCTTTAGTGATTTTGATGATTCATCCTTCGTGTAAATGGTTATCTGTGGGAGTGTTCTCTTCTTGAGAATTAATACATCATCTAAGACTCCTTTCTCCTCGCTTTTTAACACTCTGATCAGTTTACCTCTTCGAATATATTCTTCATGAACCATTTGATTCTTCTCAATCCATTCTTGATTTTTATTTATTCTTTTCTTTAACATTTTTAGTTTGTGTAACCTTTTTAAATCCTCCCAATTCAATAACTCGTGCTCATCATTTTGGAGATAATTAATTTGATAATCTTGATATTCTTTTTTGTTCATTTTATCTTATATTACACCCTACAAATTTATATTTTTAATTTAAATTTAGGTGTTTTAAAGTTTTTTATACTCATAATATAAGGGAGTTAATTAAACTTTAAAAGATTAAAACAATTGATTAAAATATTTAATTAAACCCTAAATATAGTTAATTTAAACATTAATGTTAGGGTGTGTTATAAATATGATTACAAAGACAAAAAGGAAGTGAATGTAAAAAAGATAATCAATGCGTTCTCAATTAACTTAATGTTTAAGATGATGCTCAGTAGTCTGAGGTTAAATAATAAGAATCTTTTTAGCTTGAATGATATGTTCAAGATGATCGTGGGTTAATTTAACGAATCTATTTTCTTTTCAATTTCCCAGAAACAAAATAAATCTGTATTGGATATTTTATCTAATTTATTTCTTTGACTCAAAAAATAAAATTTCCAGTCTATCGTTAGAGTATAATAACCTTCAAACCACTTAAATTACTTTAATTTATTCTGAATCCCCTAATTCTAAATAATCGAATTCAATTTTTAAATAGACCAGTTTTAGAGAAGCTTACAGTTCAATTGAGAAATCAAAACGGATTGTCAATAACAAGTACTTGTGATAAACCGAATTGTAAAAGTTTACTATCTAATACAAACAAGAAATAGTACAAACCCATGTTATCATAATACCTTTAAGTCTATCGTTATTCAATTGGAGAAGTGATTAGAGGTTCGTCTTAACATGTATCAAGGTTCTTCCCTTAAGTTAGAATAAGGGGTTTTCTACAACCACATTATAATCTTATTATTTTCACGATATTTATCGAGGTCTTTGGTAAATGTGATTACTATTAAATCAATTATTGGTAAAAGGCCAAGTCCACCGCCTAAGGTTAAAGCATAAACTATTGGCACGATAGGTTTTGTGTGCAAATACAACCTGTGTCCCCCTAAGGGCCCTAAAGCAATGGTGATTATTACTGCAACTAATTTTGGGTGCTTTGCTTCAAACGTTAATTTAGATTCGTACAAACTTGAGTCTCCATCTATCGGTAATATTCGTTGGTCTTGATTAAGTTCATAACCTAGAGAAACATTAACGTAAAACAGAAGTAAAATTACATTTGCGATTCTCATTAATATTTGTATAAATTTGTTTGTAATAATAAACAAACCTTAAAACTAAAATAATGAAAAAAATCTTTGGAATAATGAGCATTTTTGCTCTATTGGTACTTATTTCTTGTGGTGGTCAAACCGAAGCTGAAAAAGCTCAAGTTCAAGAAGACACCCAAGAAGAAGTAAATGACATGATGGATGGCCTAGAAGCTGAAATGGGTTCAACTGAAGAAACGCCTGCGGAAGAAGCTGAAATGGATTCAACTGAAGAAACTCCTGCGGAAGAAGCTGCAATGGAAGAAAATGAAGAAAGCGAAGTTGAATAAACGCCTGCTAAAAAAGAAGAATTTCTTTTCTCATAAAAAAATCTAAGCCATCTTATTGATGGCTTTTTTTATGCTTAATAATTCACAATCCGTTTAATACTAAAATCAGTTACCTATTATTTATACCAACTCGAATACATCAAGTAATTATTGGCAATGCGTTCAACTTCGCCGCTAAAAAGTTCAGGTGTTAGGCTTTTAACTTTTTTGGCTGGCATACCTGCATAGACACTCCCTGACTCTACTCTTGTGCCTTGTAAAACCACTGCGCCTGCAGCAATCAAGCAATTCTCTTCAATTATACAACCATCCATTACAATGGCGCCCATACCAATTAGTACATTATCATGAATAGTACAGCCATGCACCATTGCATTATGTCCTATTGAAACATTGTTTCCAATAGTTGTTGGGTGTTTTTGGTAGGTACAATGAATTACTGCTCCATCTTGAACATTCACTTTATTTCCTAATTTTATAAAGTTAACATCACCGCGAACAACGGCATTAAACCAGATACTGCAATCGTTTCCAGTAACTACATCGCCAACTACAGTTGCGTTTTCTGATAGGTAACAATTCTTGCCAAATGTTGGGTTTTTACCTTTTACTTGTTTTATTAATGCCATTGTGATTTTATTACGAGTTCTACGAGTACATTTGCCGTAAATTTAGTTTTTATCCAATTATGAAAACACCGGTTGCAGTTTATTCAGAGAGCACTCCAAACCCAAACACAATGAAGTTTGTTACAAGTCTTAAATTGTCATCAACGGCAGTTGAATTCAACACACCTGAAGAAGCAGATGAAGCTCCTCTTGCGGCAAGAATATTTTCTTTTCCGTTTGTTACTGATGTTTTCATTTCTAATAACTTTATTACGGTAACTAAAGCAAATTCAGTAGAATGGATTGAAGTAACAAACGAGTTGCGCGAATACATTAAAAACTACTTACAGGCTGGCTATGAAGTTTTTAAAGTCCAGCCAACAATTCTGGAAGAACAAAGTAACACCGCCAATGTTGCTGCTCATACTGCTCCAACCAATGACGTTGAGAAGAAAATAATTGACTTAATGGAAGAGTATATTAAGCCCGCTGTTGAATCTGATGGCGGTGCAATATTCTTTGATAGTTACCAAAATGGTGTTCTTAAAGTTGAACTGCGAGGTGCTTGCAGCGGATGCCCTTCATCAACAGCAACTTTAAAAAACGGGATTCAATCTTTGTTTAATAGAATGATGCCAGAGATAAAAGAAGTTGTAGCGATTAACGGCTAGTAACCAATTTTTTCTCGAACTCTATTCAAAACTTCACGAGCAATTTTTCTTGCCTTTTCGGCGCCAATTCCTAGATTTTCATCAATTAGCTTTCGGTTGTTTATGAACTCGTTAAACAGCTCCCGCTCTTGAGCATATTTGGTTTTTAATAATTCAAAGTAGGCTAGTTTAGCATGACCATAACCATAATTTCCAGCTTTATAGTTAGCGCGCATTTCAGCAATTTTATCGTCTTCGGCAATAAGCTTATATAATCCAAAAACATTACATGTATCAGGATCTTTAACTTCTTCTAATCCTTTTGAATCCGTCTTAATTGTCATTACTTGTTTCTTCAAGTTTTTATCAGTTTGAAACAAATTGATCACATTACCTCTTGATTTACTCATTTTTTCACCATCCGTACCAGGAACCAACATGGTGTCTTTTTGAAGCATAATTTGTGGCTCAACCAATATTTCACCATAAGTGTTGTTAATTTTCTTTGCTACATCTCGAGTAATTTCAAGATGCTGCTTTTGATCTTTACCAACCGGCACAAATTCCGCATCATACAATAAAATATCAGCTGCCATAAGCATTGGGTAAGTAAACAAACCCGTATTTACATCTCCTAGTCTATCAGATTTATCCTTAAAAGAATGAGCTAAGGTTAATCTTTGAAAAGGAAAAAAACAGCTTAAATACCATGCTAATTCAGCTGTTTCAGGCACATCACTTTGGCGATAAAAAACCGTTGTTTCAGGATTCAACCCAAACGATAACCAGGTCGCAGCAACAGCATAAGTATTATCACGTAATTCTTTACCCTCCTTTACTTGAGTTAAAGAGTGCATGTCCGCTATAAACAAAAAAGCATCGTTTTTTGGATCGTTGGCCATGTCAATTGCAGGCTTAATTACTCCTAAAATGTTTCCTAAGTGAGGGGTGTTTGTTGATTGTATTCCGGTTAGAATTCTAGCCATTGTTTAAGTTTTGGCAAATGTAGAAATATTGATTGTGCTTATTGAATAAGTACTTTGTGAATTGAGAATAATATTTTTGTTGAAGTTATTCTGATAATGAAATTCTTAAGCCATCTCATTTATACCCTGTCCAAATTATGGATGTTTGGTGTGTTCTTAACCTCCCTTTTGTTTTTTGGCCCTGTTTTTTATTTACTGATTAAACTTAAAAAATTTAAGACCACTTTAAAAGCTGAAAAGCTATGGGGTAAAATTACGCTTCCGCTGATGGGTCTGTTTGTAGAAGTAATTGATGAACATAATTTTCCTGAACCTCCTTATATTATTTGCCCAAATCATGGCTCGTATCTAGACATATTAACCATGTTCAATACAATACCGCATTATTTTATTTTTATGGGAAAGGCAGAGTTAAAAAATTGGTTTTTAATCCGCCAGTTCTTTATTTCTGGTATGAATATTATGGTGGATAGGAACAGCAAAATGGGTTCCGCAAGGGCTTTTATTCAAGCCAGAAAAGCTATACGGCGTAATGAAAGCATCGTTATTTTTCCGGAAGCCACTATTCCAAATACGGTTCCTCTAATGAAAGACTTTAAAGATGGCGCTTTTGTAATGGCTATAAAAGAGCAAATTCCGATTGTGCCAATCACTATACTTGATAACTACAACAGACTAAGAACAGGTGCATTTTTTAAAGAACGCGGTAGTTTTGGAAAGTCTAGATCTATAATTCACCCTGCCATAAATACTAAAGGATTATCCGAAAACGATTTAGTAAATTTGCACCAACAAGTTTTTGATACCATTCAACAACCTTTTTTGAATCTGAACAATGAAAATTGACGACAATTTAATTACCGACCTCTCTAGACTTTCGAAACTTGAGTTTAAAGATGAAGAACAAACTCAGATTAAAGAAGACTTTACCAAAATGCTTGCCTTTGTTGAGAAACTCTCAGAAGTAGATACCAAAGGAGTTGAGCCATTAATCTATCTAACCGAAGGGTACCAAAACCCACGTAAAGATTTAATGGTTGATTCAACCACCCAACAAGAAGCATTGAAAAACGCTCCTCTTAAAGACTCTGACTACATTAAAGTTCCAAAATTCTTAAGTAAGAAATAATTCGTTAAAATATCTGATAATGCCCGACCTGTATTTTATGATCGGATGTTGAAGTTCCCACATTTTCGAAGTCAATACAATTTACCCCCTTGTTGTAAAAGTGACCATCAATACGCCAGGGTAAAAGCCAATTGCTAAGGCTAGGGCCGTATTCATATGAACTGCAATAAAACGAATCGTGTAATTTTTGCGATAATTGATTGTAATTGTAGCCGTAAGCCGGACAATTCATATCACCAACTTGAATGTAAGAGTTGGCTTTGGTCTTCAGATTATTAATCATTTCGATTTCTTCCAACTGCTCTTTATAAATAGAATCTAACCCTAGGTTGTCATGAACAAAATAGTTAGCCAAATTGTACGATGACAAATGGTAATTCACCAAACTTAACTTCCGCCGTTCTTTTGTTTGAATGGTGTATAGCACAATGCCATTCATTCTAGTGGTTGGTAAGAAAATTTCTTCTGATTCTAGAATCGGCAACTTCGAAAAAATGGCTAACCCATATATGTTGTTGTCTTCTCTGCTAAAAGAATAATAAGGCATTTTAAACGCATCAGCCATTTTTTTGCCTACTTCCTTTTTATTCGTCCAGTTTTCCTTAATACCAACTTCTTGCAAACAAATTATATCAGGATTAGTAGCTAATATATCTTTTGCTACAGCACTAATATCATCTTTGGTATATTTTAATTGAGCAACATTTAAAGTAGAAATGGTTACAATGCTTCCGGGTTGTTTCTTGGGTGCTTCGCTAAAAAAGTTTACCACACTTTTAAATGAACTGAGCGTCAAAATCATTATAAATGCAAACCAAAACATACGGTCGAACCGAGCTTTGTAGCCATAGTAAACAGTCATTACCGAACCTGTAATAAAGAGATAAGGGGCTATATAAACAAAAAACTGAAAATACGAATGCGCAAACAACTCATGCTCTGACACTTGCGTTAATACCGCAATAATCATTATTACAACCAGAAAAGTGTACCGTACGGTTGTTTTCATACAAAAATCCCAACACAAATGTATTGAGGTTTAAAAGGTTTCCTAATCCGTTTTAATTTAGCAAAACTCGTCGTAAGCTGCTGCTAAATTTTCTGCAATCATTTCTGCTGATTGTCCTTCAATGTGGTGACGTTCAACAAAATGTACCAATTTACCATCTTTAAACAAAGCCACTGCTGGCGATGATGGAGGGTAAGGCAAAAAGTGATTCCGAGCTTGCTGAGTTGCCTCAACATCGAAACCTGCAAATACTGTAGTTAGGTTGGTTGGTTTCTTATCGTTGTGTAAACTCATTTTTACACCTGGTCTTGCGCTTCCTGCGGCACAACCACAAACCGAATTGACAACTACTAGAGTTGTTCCTTCTTTTGAAACTGCTGCATCTACTGCCGCTGCATTATTTAAATTATTAAAGCCTACGCTAGTAAGCTCGTGTTTCATTGGGTTAACCATTTCTGCTGGATACATAGTTTTCTTTTTTGCAAATTTATAATGATTCTAAATAAGGGAGGTGTTATTTTGCTTTTTAATTGGTCAGTAAACTAACTTAGCCTCTTTTTATTACGTTAACAGGTAGTAATGTTTTTGGTTCATCATTAAATATGTTACTTGCTAACCATGTCAATCCGCCATCATTTCAGTTTGGACTCTGATCGATTCAGTGTGAATAAACGAAAGCAGCTCTTTCATCCAAGTTTCGTTTAACTCTAGGTGATTGCTCCACTCCATGCGCGTATCTAAAATTCGTTTCCACCTATCTATTTGTAGCACAGTTACATTGTTTTCTTTTTTATATGTTCCAATTTCTCGGATTATCTCTAATCTTTGAGCAAGTTTTTTTAAAAGAGAAGCGTCTATTTCGTCAATTTTATCTCTTAGTATTTCTAGCTTAGTGATAAAGTTTTGATTTGAAATTTTTGAATCACGTGGCTTTAAATTTGAACATAATTGATCCAACACCTTAGGTGTTATCTGTTGCTCCTTATCGCTTAAAGCGGATTCGGGATTCGGGTGCGTTTCAATCATTAAACCAGCAAAGTCTAAATCAAATGCACGTTGACATATCTGTTTTAGTAAATCTCTGGTTCCTGCAATATGACTCGGGTCACAAATCAACTCAACTTCAGGGCAATTGGCTTTTAATTCAATTGGTATTTCCCACATAGGTACGTTTCTATAAACTGATCTGTCGTAAGATGAAAACCCTCTGTGTATTGCCACTAATTTATTAATTCCCATGGCTTGGAACCTTTCTAAAGCTCCAATCCATAAGTTTACATCTGGGTTTATTGGATTTTTAACAAATACTGGAATATCCACTCCTCTTAACGATTCTGCTATTTCTTGAACTAAAAACGGATTCACCGTGGTTCGAGCGCCAATCCACAACATATCAATACCTGCTTCTAGCGCTTGCTCAGCATGTTTTGTATTTGCCACTTCTGTGATTACCGGAATATTTAATTTAATGCCAGCATCTTTCAGCCACTTTAAACCTACTTCACCTACACCTTCAAAAGAGTTTGGCCTCGTTCGAGGTTTCCAAATTCCTGCTCTTAAAATATTCGGTTTACGGTGCTTCAAAAACAGGTCAGCTATTAAGATCATTTGCTCTTCCGACTCAGCGCTGCAAGGCCCAGCAATTAGTAAGGGTTCATCACCTATATCCATCCAACTTTTTAAGTCTTTGCATTTCGAACTCATGCGGCAAATATAATGGTTGACAATCCACCTTATTAACAAATCACTCCGCATGCAGCAATAAAATTTAAATCCCTGAAATTCTTTTAAAACAACATTTTAAATCCGTCAAAGCATCAAGAAAAATTATGGTCCAAAACAACTTAAATTATCTTTTGTCGAAATTATTAACTTTAAATAGTCAGTAATTTCAACAAAAGCGTTATTTTGCAACTTCATTTGTACTATTATGGAAACAAAAAAACATTTATCGCAGAACATCAAGTTTCTAAGAAAACGAAAAAAGGTTTCGCAAGAAATATTCTCAGATGCTGTAGGTGTTAAAAGAACAAGTGTAAGTGGATATGAAGCAGGCACCAACGAGCCACCATTAAAAATATTGATTGCCATTTCTGAATATTTTTTAATCGGAATTGATCAATTGATTCGCGACGACTTAACCAACTATCCTGAACTTAGACTCCAACAGCTCGAATTGGGTTACGGAATTGACCTTGAAGGAAAAGGACTTCGAATTATCGCTACAACAGTAGGGGATGATAACGAAGACAACATAGAATTGGTTCCAGAAAAAGCCAAAGCCGGCTACTCAAATGGCTTTGCTGACCCAGAATACATTAAAGTATTATCAACGTTTAGAATGCCTTTTTTAGATCGAAGTAAGAAATACCGTTCTTTTCAAATTAGTGGCGATTCGATGCCCCCAGTTAGCGAAGGCTCATGGGTTACCGGTGAATACCTCCAAAACTGGAGGCTCCTAAGATCAGGACAACCATACATAGTTGTTACTAAGAACGACGGTATTGTGTTTAAAGTAGTTTACAATAAGCTTGACGAAAAAGCGAGCTTACTATTATGCTCGACCAACCCTTTTTATAAGCCTTATGAAATATCAATTAAAGAAGTTTGCGAAGTATGGAAGTTCGTAAATTACATAAGTTCAGAATTATCAGAACCTAATTTGCCTAAAGAAACTTTAACCAAGACTGTTTATGAGTTACAACGTGAAATTTCTGAAATCAAAACGAAACTAAAGTCTTCATAATGTCTTAGATTATTATTGATATTTGTAACATGATTAAAAAATTGGTCTCATTGTGTTACATTTTGCTGATAACATTGATTGTTGGTTGTACATCCCAAACAGTCGAAGAGATTGTTGAAACTCACGCTGATGGAACTCCAAAAGTTATAGTGTTGTACTTTGTTGACGGAGAAAACAAAACAAAAATGGCTACCACCCAATATTATGCTGATGGAAAAGTAGAGCTATCAGGCCAATTTAATCCAGACCAAAAACGAATGGGTAAATGGCTGTACAATTACCCTAGCGGTCTTCTGTGGAGCGAATCTGTTTATGAATCAGGCAAAAGAGAAGGGTACAGTTGCGTTTATTACAAAAACGGAAAAAAACGCTACGAAGGCAATTACAAAGCCGATAAAACTATAGGCACTTGGCAGTTTTATGACGAGGATGGAAAGTTGATAAAAACTCAAAAACACTAAACAGACAGTACCAGATGATTCCAAAAATTATCATTGATCAAATATTTGAAACTGCTCGTATTGAGGAGGTTATTGGTGAGTTTGTTAACCTAAAGAAAGCCGGTCAAAACTTAAGAGGTTTAAGTCCTTTTGTTGATGAAAAAACACCTTCGTTTTTTGTATCACCGGTAAAGCAAATATTTAAATGTTTTAGTTCAGGCAAAGGAGGCTCAGTAGTTTCATTTTTAATGGAACACGAACATTATTCGTATCCGGAAGCCTTAAAGTTTCTTGCTAAAAGGTATCAAATCGAGATACCAGAAGAGGAACAAACCGACGAACAAAAGCAAGCTGCTAACGAACGTGAAAGCCTTTACATAGTCAACAGTTATGGGCAAGATTTTTTCGAAGAGAAACTATGGAATTCGGACGAAGGGAAGTCAATTGGAGTAAGCTATTTTAGGGGGAGAGGTTTCACTGACGACATTATAAAAAAGTTTAAGTTGGGCTACAATCCTTCTGGTTGGAACATCTTAGTAAAAGATGCCAATGAAAAAGGGTACAAAACTGAGTTTTTAATACAAGCCGGATTAGTAAAACAAAAAGAAGCGCGGGTTTACGATACCTATCGTGAACGAGTTATGTTCCCAATTCATAACCTTTCAGGTAGAGTTATAGGATTTGGTGGTAGAACACTGAAAACCGACAAAAAAATACCGAAATACATTAATAGTCCCGAGTCTTTAATTTACCACAAAAGCGACAGTCTTTACGGTATCTATTATGCCAAGTCAGCAATGATAAAGCACGATATGTGCTATTTGGTTGAAGGCTATACCGATGTTATTTCATTACATCAAGCAGGCGTTGAGAATGTTGTGGCTTCTTCAGGTACATCGCTTACTGAAGGTCAAATAAGACTTATCAAAAGATACACCTCCAACATTACCGTTTTATATGATGGAGATGCCGCTGGCATCAAAGCTTCATTTAGAGGTATTGACATGATTTTGGAACAAGGTCTCAACATAAAGGTTGTGTTGTTTCCTGATGGCGAAGACCCTGATTCTTATGCTCAGAAACTAGACTCAGAGGACTTTAAGGATTACCTAGCAGAATATGCCACCGATTTTATTGTCTTTAAAACCGATGTTCTTAATAAAGATGCCAAAAACGACCCATTAGAAAAAGCCAAACTTTTACGAGAAGTTGTAAACTCTATTGCTTTAATTCCAGATCATTTAACCCGTGCAGTATACATCAAAGAATGCGGCAGGTTGCTTGATATAGAGGAAAAAGTTCTTATTCTTGAGTTAAACAAAATTCGTCGTAAACGAATCAACGACGAGCGAAGTAAAAATGCTGTTCAGAACCAACAACCTGACCTAGAACCGCTTCCTGAAATAGAGCTTATTGGGAAGCAATCAGTTCATGTAAATGAGCAAGACATTGATTTTCAGGAGTTAGATGTTATCAGGTTGCTTTTAAATTACGGAAACCTACACATCAAGAAAAAAAATGATGATGTAATAAAGGAAGAGGAGCCAGAAACCATTGAAAATCTTTTTGCGGTTCGATTGATAAAAGAGTTTTTAGCCGATCAAATACCGTTTGAAAACCCACTCTATCAGCAAGTAATAGAAACAGTGATGAAGCAGGTTCAAAAGGATGGAGCTCTTAGAACAGAAGCTTTTTTAAACGACAACTCGGTTGAAGTTGTAAACCTTTATGTAGATGTTGTAAACCCTCGTTACGCCCTTCATAAATGGGACACTGTTAAGATTTTTGTAAAAGGTGAGGAACAAAAGCTAAGTGATGCTATTAATTCAGCTACTACTATGCTAAGATTAAAGAGAATTAATAAGCTTATTATAAAAAATAATAATAAAACTAAAATAGCACAAGAAGAAGGACGTGATTATATACCATTACAAAAAGAACTAATGGTTATAAATAATGCGAAAAGAAAAATAGCTGATTTAATTGGTGCGGTAATACTTAAATAAAGATGGAGCAACTGAAAAATATCTTCTCGAACATAATGGATGCGCTTGCATATGAATTTATTAATACCAATGACGTTCATATTTCGCTTTACAACATACTTACTTTATTGCTTCTTATTTTTTTATCGCGGTTAGCAGTTTACGTAATTAAAAAAGGGTTAAACCGATACCAAAAAAGCAGCTCTATTGATGGCTTTGATGAAGCTAGAGAATACACGGTTGGTCAACTTGCTAAATACCTAATTTACACCTTTGCCATAATTCTGTCTATTGAAAGTTTAGGCCTTGATATTTCCATTTTAATTGCCTCCTCTGCTGCCTTATTCGTTGGCATTGGGCTTGGTCTTCAGAATATTTTTAATGATATAACATCTGGTATCTTTCTATTGTTCGAACAAACTGTGGCGGTTGGAGATGTTGTTGAGATTGACGATTTGGTTGGGAAAGTTGAAAAGATTAACATCAGAACATCCAAAATAACGACTCGTGATTCCATTACCATTGTAGTTCCTAATCATGTGTTAATTGGCAACAAAGTAATAAATTGGAGTACCGAAAACGAGAACACACGCTTCAAAATTCGCGTTGGCATTGCTTATGGAAGCGATACTAGGTTGGTTGAAAAAGTGTTGATTAATTGCGCCATTGAACACAACAAAGTATTGAAACTCCCAAAACCAATTGTTCGGTTTATGGATTTTGGTAATTCATCGCTCGATTTTCAATTGCTTTTCTGGACCAAAGATATTTGGTTGGTGGATATTATAAGAAGTGATCTGCGTTTTATGATCAATCAAGCTTTTAGAGAAAACAATATTTCTATTCCGTTTCCGCAACGTGATTTGCATATTAAAACCGGCTTTAAAGATTAAATTTTTCGGGTTATTGTGTCACCCAATAAAAAATAGCGGTTATAACCTGCGGGTTATGGCCGTTTGCTCATTTAAGCTTTTCTGAATCTTATCTTTGAATTATCTTGTAACAAATTGATTCAAGTGAATAGGCTGGTATTGATTCTTTTGTTTTTATGTAATTCAGTAATTGGAAACGCTGGTCTATTTGAACACTTCACCAAAACTGAAGGTTTAAAATCCAACACTACCTATAATGTTGCACAAGATGCACAAGGTCGAATTTGGGTTGCCGAAACAAACAGCATGTGTGTGTTTGATGGCTTTAAATTTGATTGCCACGAGATTAACTTACCAATATCCGGTGATAAGCTTATTGGTGTTCTATTAAGCTCAAACAAAAAGTTGTTTTGTTATTCTTTATTCGGAAGCATTTTCGTTTATAGCAAGGGCTCGTTTAAACCAATAATTACTTCCGAAAAAAACAAGGATTTAATAAAAAAAGGATTGGTAAATAATGTAGTCTGCGATGACGAGTGCACTTTATATATTACTATGATGTTCAATGGTGACATAGTAACCATTGATCCAATAAAGGGTGAGTTGAGTCAAATTATAATGCCTTCACTGAGCCATAAATATTACATTTTCGAAATATCTGAAAATGCATTTATCACCCTTAATGCCTCTGAAGCAAAACAAAACAGTGTTTTTTATCATGGTTTAGACACCAATATATCGTTTAGCCTTTCAGGAGGAGCTGGTTTTTCAAAAAGTAACATTATTAAGCTTAGAGACAGCTCAATGCTCTATTCAAAAGACTATGAGCTTGTTCACTTTAACAAACATGGTGTTATTTCAAGAATATTTTTAGAGAAAAGTATTGAATGCTTTTTACAAGATCGAGACAACAATATATGGGTAGGTTTGAACAACGGTGGGTTGGTTAAATTTGATAAAGCGAGAATTACAAGAGCTTCTAGAACCAACTATATTATTAATAAATCTGTTACTGGATTACACCAAGATAATACAGGTGATTTATGGATAACCACATCGTCGCATGGGATTTATTTTCTTCCAAGCCAATCAAAAATATATTACAAAGCACCAAATATTTACAGCTCCTCTGGCGACTCAATGAACGTTGAAATATCAACACCCGAAAACGTAAAATATCATGAAAATTCAAACCACCAAACTAGAAAATCAGGATTTGAAGAACAAGTAGCTCCAAGTATTTATATCAGCGGAGTTAGCATTCTAAATCAAGATACTACTGTTTTGCCTTTTTATGATCTTGACTTCGATCAAAATTTTGTTCGTATTTCATTTGCAGGCATCTCACCAATTCAACAGGAGTTACTGCAGTTTAAATACAAGCTCGACGGAGTAAACCTTGATTGGGTTTATACTTCAAACCACGAAATTAAGTACACCAGATTACCACCTGGGAAATATAAATTTGAAGTAAGCGCAATGAACACAAGTGGAGTTTGGAGCGAAAAATTGGCATCTATTTCATTTAAAATACATTACCCCTTTTGGCAAACTTGGTGGTTTATTTCTATTCTTATTTTTTCTGCCATTGCCATTACAATTGGTATAATTCAAATCAGTAGAAATCAAATCAGAAAAAAAGAAAGACAGCGATTCGACATAGATAAAAAAATCGCCATCCTTGAGTTACAAGCGCTCAGAGCGCAAATGAACCCCCATTTTATATTTAATACCATTAGCTCAATTCAATACTTCATTACTGCCAACGAAACCAAACCTGCTTTGCGCTACCTCAACAAATTTGCCAAGCTAATGAGGTCGATAATGGAGAACTCCAAACAGCCTCGAGTAACTATTAAAAATGAATTGGATGCTATTGAATTATATTTGGAGATTGAGTCCATGAGGTTCGACCAAAAATTTAATTATTTCATTGATCTTGACCCAGAAATTGACCCTGACTTTGATCAAATTCCTCCAATGTTAATTCAGCCATATATTGAAAACGCCTTAAACCATGGCATCTTAAATATGACAGGTAAGGGTAGCATTGATGTTTCTCTAGTAAAAGGTGAAAACCATTTTATATCAACAATTAAAGACAACGGAATAGGACGTGTGGCTGCAGAAAAAATAAAAGCTGCGAAAAAACACAAACACAAATCCAGAGGAATGAGTATAACTAAGAGTAGATTAGAAATAATAAATAAACTCGATTACTCTGAGATGAACGTGAAAATTACTGATTTATATGATGAAAATAATTCACCTTGTGGAACCGAGGTGATGATTTATATGCCAATTAAAACCGAACATTATGAAGAATAAAATACTTATTGTAGACGATGAAAATGGAGCTAGAGAATCATTAAAAAATATTCTATCTAAATATTTTAGTGAAGAGGTTGAGGTTGTTGGTACTGCTAATAACATTGCTGATGCTGAAGAGATGATCAATACTTTAAAACCTGAATTGGTTTTTCTAGATATTGAAATGCCAAACGGAGGCGGGTTTGATTTATTAGTAAGATTTGAAGAGTTTCCTTTTAACGTAATTTTTGTAACCGCGTATGATCAATATGCTATTAAGGCAATAAAGTTTTCGGCATTAGATTATTTGCTAAAACCAGTTGATATAGATGAGCTTGAAAAAGCGATTCAGAAACACAACATAGAAAAGTCGAAACAACGCAACGAAAAAGAAAAAGTAAAGGCGTTAATTGAAAACATAAAAGCTGAAAGTCACAAACGGCAAGTTGCTATACCTTACGGAAATAGCCTTATTTTAATACCCCTTAAAAACATTGTGAGATGCGAGTCTGACGGTAATTACACCATATTTTATAGAACCGAAGGCAGAAAAGTGGTTGCGTCAAGAACACTTGGTGATTTTGAAGATATGTTCTCTGGAGACAACTTTTTTAGGGTCCATAGATCACACTTAATAAACTTGGAGCATTTGGTTAAATACGTGAAAGGCGAAGGTGGGTATGTTTTAATGAGCGATGAATCAAAAGCTGAAGTTTCAAGACGAAAAAAACCTGAGTTTTTAAGTTTCTTGAATCAGAGACCTTCTTAGGTTTCTCGATGCTTTAACCAGCGAACAATCCAGTTTAAAGCATTTTCTTTTTCTTCCACAAACGACATATGGCCTGCCTCTTTTAACCTAATGGCTTGTACATTTTCCGATAAACTTGCTTGTATTTTTAAATCATTAAACGGAATCAAATGATCGTGCTTACCTCCGATTAACAGCACAGGGTATGGAGGAAACTTGAAAATAATTTCTCTATTGGGTCTTTCTCTCATTCCTTGCAAAGCAGCTATAATTCCTTGTTTTGGCATTAACAAAGCCGCTCTTTTTAGCTTATTTATTTCTTGCCTGTAAGGAATTCTGTATTTTGGTCTAAACAACAACGGTATCGATATTCTAATAAAACTTTTGTGGTTTTGTTGAACCAATTTAATGGCTTGTAGCCTCCCGTTTTTTCGTTCTGCTGAGTCGCTTTTTGCAGTGCTATGATACAAACACAAACCTTTTAAAACATCAGGGTGTTTATCTGCCATGGCCATTGCCACATAGCCACCCATACTGTGGCCAACGACAATTGCTTTTCTTTTGTTTTCTGCCTTTAAAATGGCAATTACACTGTCACCCATCAACTCCATGCTGTGATCGTAGCCGAAACAAGCCGTATTGCCGTGCCCTGGTAAATTGGGCATAATAACGTAATGCGTTTTTGCGAGCTCATTGGCATATTCAAACCACATTTCTGCAGATTCTAAAAACCCATGAATTAAAACTATGGATTGACCCTCACCTTGGGTATAGTAAGAAATGGTGTCGTGCTTAAACTCAGCCGATTTCACTTTTCTACTCATACTACTTTTGATAGAAATGCATTTCGGATAAATATTCAAATACAGGCTCACTTAATAGATATGAAACATCTTTCTTTTCATTAATAGATTTCCTAATGAAACTTGATGAAATGTTCATTATCGGAGCGTCGAAAAAAGAAACGTTTTTGTGGTTTTTTAAAGGGTTCTCTTCTTCAGCAAAACCTTCTATCCTAGGATAGACAAACAGCGCATAATTGTTAATTATTTCCTCGTAATTCTTCCATTTATGGAGTCCCCTTAAATTGTCCTCACCCATAATTAGTGTGAAATTTTTAGTTGGGTACTTCTCTTTTAAGTGCGCTAATGTATTAATGGTAAAAGAAGGCTTTGTTAAACCAAACTCAATATCTGATGCCTTTAAATTACTGTTGTTTTCAATGGCAACACGAACCATTGCTAGTCTGTGATAATCTTCTAGTAAAGTATGTTTTGCCTTAAATGGGTTTTTAGGGCTAACAACAAACCACACTTCATCTAAGCCTCCATAATTCACCATATGATTGGCAATAATTAAATGTCCTACATGTATAGGATTAAAGGTTCCGAAATAAAGCCCAATATTCTTCATTTAACTTTTATTTACTGATGTATTCTTTAACCAGCTTTTCTGTTTCTGCAACTGCATCTTCTAAGATTGTGTTAACCACCTGATGGTCAAACTCACCCGCGCGATTCATTTCTTTTTGTGCTCTGCCTAATCTAATGTGAAGGGTTCCTTGAGTTTCAGTTCCTCGTCTAATCAATCTGTGCTTCAATTCTTGTATAGATGGTGGAGTGACAAATAGCGCTAAGGCGTCAGCACCAAATTTATTTTTCAACGTAACGCCGCCATCAACATCAACATCAAAAATCAAAACTTTTCCTGCCTCTTTAGCTGTATCTACCTGAGCATTTAATGTTCCGTAGAACTGATTTGGGTACACTTCCTCCCACTCCAACAGTTCGTTATTTGCTATTGCTAATTTGAATCCGTCAACGCCTAAAAAATTATAATCAACACCCTGTTTTTCATTTTCACGAGGAGCTCTGCTTGTTGCAGATATTGAAAACTCAAGTTCAGGAATTGTCTTCATGATTTCATGAACTATTGTTGTTTTACCCGCACCTGATGGAGCAGAGACGATAATGAATTTTGACATACCTCTAATTTTACAACTACGAAACAACTGTTTTTTTTCCATATAAAGAATGTAAACAATCAATTTAATTTAAATCAATTACCTCTTTCAGGGTTAAAGTATATGACTTGTTTAATTAATTGCTGTGTTAATAATCGGTTTACTTTTGTGAGCTAATTATAGGATATGATTCATTCAATGACAGGCTTTGGAAAAGCTGAAGGAACGGTAAATAATAAAAAAATAACCATCGAGGTAAAGTCATTAAACAGCAAAACTGCTGACATCAAACTTCGCTTTCCAAGTGCTTATCGCGAAAAAGAATTGGTGATCAGAAACCTTATCTCAAAACAACTAGAAAGAGGTAAAATCGATTTAAATATTCATGTTGAAGACCACGATTCAACTCCCAATACTACCATAAACGAGGATAAGTTTTTGGCGTATTACAATCAGCTTAAAACCTTATCGGCGAAAATTGATACAAGACCGGAGCTTTTTAACACTGCTTTAAGAATGCCAGAGGTTATTGAGAGTATGGAAGAAGGATTGAATAAAGAAGAATGGTTAGTAACTGAAACCGTAATATTAGATGCGATTAGTAAACTTCAAGAATTCAGATTAGCAGAAGGCACTAGGCTTAACGATGATTTTACTGATCGTTTAAACGCAATTTCAAAACAGTTGGAAAGAATCGAAAAATTGGCTCCGGAAAGAGCTGAAAGCGTAAAGGCTAGAATGGAGCAAAAACTTTCTGACCTTGGTGCTTTAGATGAAAACGACAGAGGACGGATGCAGCAAGAAATTGTATACTACCTTGAAAAATATGATCTGAACGAAGAAATAGTTCGTTTAAAAAGTCACTTGTTGTATTTTAATGAAACTGTTACGGAAAAGGTTGCGCAAGGAAAAAAACTTGGGTTTATATCACAAGAGATGGGTCGTGAAATAAACACCATTGGCTCGAAAGCCAACCATGCCGAAATTCAAAAATTGGTGGTTGTGATGAAAGATGAACTTGAAAAAATAAAAGAACAAGCACTAAATGTACTTTAATTGAAGTTATAATAATTAAGTTCAGAGGCCAGCCTCTCTTCTGCGCTGGAGAGCCTTGACTTTAGACTTGTTTTTAAACTACCCCTTTCTTAGTTGGCTTGCCCACCAAATAAACCCCAACAAATATTAATAAAGTTGCCATTATTTTAATTGAATCTAGGCTGTCAGCACCTAGTGTTACCGCAATTAATGATGCGATAACAGGTTGAGCGTAAATGTAAATACTTACTACACTCGGACTCAAAGACTTTAGAGCATAAATATTGAACAAGTAGGCCAAAAAAGTCGTTCCAATTACCACAAAGGTAACAGCTCCCCAAATTGAACTATCAAATGTGGACCATTCTACATCCATAAACTGACCTATCCCAAAAGGAAAAACGTACAAAGCACCAAACAAAAACACCCATTTTATTACAGTTAAAGGCTTGTATTTCACCATTAATGGTTTTACAATTACCAAGTAGATACCATAAGATGTTGCGTTTAAAAAAATCATTAAATCACCCAACACGGTATCAGAACCAAAATGAATGCTTTTACCTACTGCTATTACTAACAATGCTCCTGAGAGTCCTATTCCAATGCCAAGCCAACGGGTTTTTGTTAATCGTTCTTTAAGAATAATTCCTGTAGCTATTAACACCATTATAGGGTTGGTGGTCATTATTATTGCAGCATTAATTGGTGTAGTTAAATTCAAGCCACTAAAAAACAACGATTGATTAAGTGCTACCCCAAACAATCCACAAAACGCGAGTCTGATAAAATCGTTTCGTTCTATTTTTTCTGACTTATATAGGCTTCCCAGGAGCCAAAACATAAGCAAAGCACCAAATGCTCGAGTTAAGATAAACCCTAGTGGTTCTAGATAATCAGGCATTAGCCCTTTAGCTACAGTATAATTGATACCATACAATAATGAAGTACCAAAAAGAGCTAAATGAGGCAATAACTTATTCAATCTATTTCAGTAATTGAAGGCCAGTTTTTTCAAGCGAGATAATTTTGCCTTTATACAACGAGCCAACTGCACGTTTGAATGCTTTTTTACTCAGGTGTGTTAATCTATAAATTTCATCAGGCGAGCTTTTATCCGTTACGTTTAAAAAACCGTCGTTCTGATTTATTAAGTCTAAAATTTTTTGAGCATCCGGTTCAATTGCTTTGTGCGATATAAGGTTCAACGTAACATCAAGCTTGTTGTCTTCTCTAATTTGCTTAATGTATGCTGCACATTCGTCGCCAATTTCAAGAGGTTTAAAAACTTCATTTCTATATAGCAGTCCTTTATACCTTCCATTTACGATAACACTAAACCCGATTGGTGTTTCTTTAGTTACCATAATCCAAACTTTATCACCTTCGTTTACTGTGAATAACGTGTTGCGGATGAATTTATCAATTTTTGAGCTTGCCGCTAGTCGATTCGATTTTTCATCTAAATACATAAAAACAACATGCTTTTGTCCTACTTCAAAAGGAACAGATTGCTCGCTATGAGGCACAAACAGTTCTTTCGGGATTCCCCATTCCATAAAAGCACCAAATTCAGTTGCCTGTGATACCTCTAAAGCTGCAAATTCATCTAGTGTTACTTTGGGTATAAGAGTGGTAGCGATAACTCTGTTTTCTGCGTCTTTGTAAACAAACACTTCTTGTTCTGAGTCGATGGCCATCTCTTCAGTAATGTACTTCTGAGGTAACAATATTTCAACTTCACCGTCAGTTAGGTACAGTCCAAATTCTACAAATTTTGAAACTGTTAATTTGTTGTATTTGCCTATTTCAATCATGCTGCAAAGCTATTTGTTTATAGGCAAGTAATTAGTAGCGGTTTATTAAATATCATCGAAAATAATTCAATTTTCTAAAACGATACAAAACAAAAAGCCCCGCTTTTAGCGGGGCTTAATTTTAATAAAACACCGCATCGCTTTCGTTTCATCAAGCAGTCTTTATACTTTAGATAGGGGATGCGCTAGACCTTTCCAGTTAGTTAATTCCATCTTAATTGAGCCAACCAATACGTCAGCTTTAACCAAAACAGGGATTCTGTTTTTATCGTTTGTTATGTAAACATTTAAGTCTTCTTCATCACTAAAAACTCGTCCTTCTTGAACTACTGGTACAAAACGTAAACAATCGAATTCACCGGCGTCAACTTTAACTTTTTCGGTTCCTTTAAAACGAACCTTTAAAGGCCATACTTCATAATCCATGTAAGAGTACAATTCAATAACTTGACCTACTTTAATCTTGTCGAAATCTAAAGTTCGTGCGTAGTAAAAAGCAGATAATATATCCTGAATGTTTTCAGGTACAGCAACTTTATCTTTATTTCTACCATCCTCAATTAACTTTTCTTCCTGTAGAAATGTATAATCTCGGCTTATGTGGTAGCCGCCTTCGTTTACTCTTCGTTTGAATACTAATGGGTTTGTAGTTTCAGCATCTACAAAACTTTGGTACTCATCACGAACTTTAAAAAACCAGTCGAAAGTACCACCGCTCTTTCCGTTTCCTAAAAATTGAAGTACTTCTTTTCCATCTACACTTTGGTCTGCTTCATTAACCTCCAATGAAGCAACTCCTGCGTTTATAAAACCGTAGTGTAATTTAAAATCGAGTTTTTCACCCGGAGCAAAAGGACTGAAATCGGTAACTCTTTGGTGGTAGTTCCCTAGTCCTTCAGCGCTTCCCACTCGTTTGTGTGGATCTCCGAAAGCCATCAGCCCAAGAACTGCTAGTAGGAGTAAAATGTTTTTTTTCGTTTTCATCATGCACCGTTTGATGTCGGATATTTCAAACGCTGTGCCAAAAAATAAATCATCTTCTAAAACCTAACGACAACTCCGCCACCGATAACCCTACCTGGCATGGTTGCATAACCTGATTCAGAATAAATGCTGTCTAGAGCATTGTTCAGAACCAAATAAAAGTTGAGTTTGTCAACATTGTAGCTGATTTTGTAGTCTAAGATAGAGTAGCTTGGTAATGTCCCTCTTTGCAGCCATCTGAAAGCAACAGAATGGGTTAAATCGTTGGTTATTTTATTGGTTACTCTGGCGATTAATTGATGCTTTAAGTTACTCAAATTGTATTGTGATGCAAAGGCAGCCGTTTCAACTAAATCTGCATCAATATAGGTATAGCTCAAATAAACCTCAGGTAGTTTAATCTTTGACATGGCTACATCAGTTAAACTAAAAGACAACTCGGCGCCTTGATAAAGTACGTTGTAAAAATTTTGCGGTTGCCAAGGTGAAAGTGAATCAGCTTGAACCCAGTCAATCAACTTTGAAGCATCACGTCTGAATACAACCGTATTAATCAATAGCTTTTGCTTAGAAAACTTATATCCTAATTCGTAGCTAATGGCTTCTTCAGGTTTCAGGTTGACATTACCAATGTTTGTTCTGCCTTGGTAATATAAATCGGTATATGATGGAGCTCTTAAAGATGTTCCAACATTACCATAAACCGAAGCATTGTCTGTGAATTCATATGCCAAATCCAACGAAGGAAAAACGTCAAAACCCCAATCGGTATTGTAATTACCATAAATGGCTGGGTGAACCAACAACTTGGCAAAATACATTCTATGTTCTCCATAGATACCTAAAACCGTTCTGTTTCTATCGCCTAAATTGGTGCTTTCTAAATCTGCATGACGGGCTTCTACGCCAATTGCTGTAATAGCCTTTTTCGAATTATAAGTTGCATTGTAGTCGGCATTAAACGTTTGTGATAAATGAAAATTTTGAAATACTTCTGGCGCATTACGCAAGAACACATAATGGTCATCGTTGATGCGGTAATAAGCGTTTCCTTTTAACGATAAATTCTCCTTTTGGTACTTGTGGTTAAGTCCAACCAATCCCGTTTTTACTTCTTCGTACTCGTTTGAGTTAGGAACATAAAAACCCCCTGCTCCAAATTCGCGTTGCGTGTAAGCTCCAGTTAAGCTTATGCTGTTATACTGGTTTGCAGCCAATTCATTTTGATAATACACTTGGGTTAAATTATAATCGGAGTTTTTACGATACCCTGTTGATCTGCTGTTTTCAGCAAATAATAAATGTTTGATTTTACCGGTTTTAAAATTTCCGCCTGCACCAATTCTAAATGTACTAAAATCAGCAGCGGTTGCATAGGCGATGCCTCTATTTTTCTCAGGTATTTCAGTAACAAAATTTACCGCTCCAGAAAAAGCATTTTGCCCAAATCGACTTGCGGCAGTTCCTTTATGAACCTCCACCTGCTTAATTGCGAAAAGTGGTAAAGGCAAATTCATGGTGTGGTGACCAGTTTGAGGGTCGGTTAATTTCATTCCGTTAATCATTACCAAACTTTGCTCAAAATTACCCCCTCTAATCGAAATATCAGATTGAATTCCGTAAGCCCCTCTTTGTCGTAAATCAACACTGCCAATCAAGGGTAAAAGCTCTTGGGTTTGGTTTATCGGTAAAGCCTCTATTTTCTTAGCGCTCAAAACTTCAATGCTCTTTGATGCTTTTGAAAAGGGGATTTCAATCCTGTTATCGAATACAACAACCTCTTTTAAATTTGATGTGTCGGTTTGAGCAATACCCTGCATTGATATACATAGTGCAGAGCCAATCAATATTGACTTCAATTTCATAATTAATGGAGGGTTGGATTGCCTTTTAGATTGTGTTGGGCTATTTATAAAACGATGTTCACAATTTTACCGGGAACAACGATAATTTTTTTAGGTGTTTTACCTTCTAACCAGCGTTCGGACTGTTCGTTGGTAGTTACTGCTTCTTCAATTTGTTGCTTATTGAAATCCATTGGTAATTCCAACATAAAACGCATTTTACCATTAAATGAAACAGGATATTTTTTAGTGTCTTCTTTAAGATAAGCCTCATTATATATTGGTAATTCAGCTTTACTTATCGATTCAGAATGACCTAGTTTATTCCACAGTTCTTCGGTTATATGTGGAGCATGGCATGAAACAACAATTGTTAATGGCTCAAGAATTTCTCTTTTGTTGCATTTTAAATCGCCTAGTTCATTTACAGCAACCATAAAAGCACTTACCGAAGTATTAAACGACAAACGTTCGGTGTCTTCTGCAAACTTCTTAATCACTTTGTGAAGCGATTTTAATTCAGACTTGGTTGCAGGCTCCTCAGAAATATTGAAGTCTCCATCTACGTCATGATATAACCTCCAGAGTTTTCTTAAAAATTTAGAAACACCTTCAATCCCTTGGGTGTTCCATGGTTTGTGCATTTCAATAGGTCCTAAAAACATCTCATGTAAACGCAAGGCATCTGCTCCATGATCAGCAATTACATCATCTGGGTTAACCACGTTTCCATAACGCTTGCTCATTTTTTGACCATCCTCAGCTTGAATCATTCCTTGATTCAACAGCTTTTTAGCCGGTTCATCAAACGATAAAAAATCCAAATCGTGAAGAACTTTTGTCCAAAATCGAAAATACAACAAGTGACCAGTTGCGTGCTCTGCTCCACCTAAATAAAAATCAACGGGACCCCAATATTCCAATGCTTCTTTCGATGCTATTTCATTTGGGTTATCTGCATCCATGTAGCGCAAATAATACCAAGAGGACCCGGACCAACCTGGCATTGTAGTCAGCTCCAATTCATAACCTTCGCCACTTTTTACAATTCCTTTTTCAGGGTTGTAGTTCCAATTTTCAGATCTTTTTAAAGGTGGCTCGCCATCGCTAGTAGGTAAGTATTTATCAACTTTAGGTAAAGCCAAAGGCAAATGTTCTTCTTTTACCAAATTCGGCACACCATCAACATAATAAACTGGGATTGGCTCTCCCCAATAACGTTGTCTACCAAAAACGGCATCGCGCATTTTATAATTGATTCGGTGTTCACCAATGCCCATTTCTTTCACTTTGAATAAAATGAGTTTAATGGCTTTCTTTACCTTCATCCCGTTAAGGAAATCAGAGTTTATAATTTCGCCATCTTTCGAGACCTCAGCGCCTTCAGAAACATCTTGTCCTTTAATAATTGGAGGAATAGCCAAACCAAAATGATTGGCGAAATCCCAATCGCGTTGATCACCAGAAGGGACTGCCATTACAGCTCCAGTTCCATATCCGGCAAGAACGTAATCTCCAATCCAAACAGGAATTTTTTCATCCGAAAAAGGTTGTTTTACATACGCGCCGGTAAAAGCACCAGTGATGTTTTTTACATCAGCCAACCGCTCACGTTCGCTGCGGTGACTTGATACTACAATGTATTTTTCAACTTCCACTTTTTGCCCAGCCGTGGTTATTTTTGAAACCAACTCGTGTTCTGGTGCAAGCACCATAAACGAAACACCAAAAATGGTATCAGGTCGTGTCGTGAAAACTTCAATTACTTCGTCATGTCCATCTAAATCAAATTTAATCTGAGCACCTTCGGAGCGACCAATCCAGTTCGACTGAATGTCTTTTAAAGCATCACTCCAATCAAGGTTTTCTAATCCATCCAACAAACGTTGAGCATAAGCAGTAATTCGCAAACTCCACTGCTTCATTTTTTTCTGAACTACTTCGTATCCACCGCGTTCTGATTTGCCGTCTTTTACTTCATCGTTGGCCAAAACAGTTCCCATTTCAGGACACCAGTTAACCACGCTTTCCGCTAAGTAAGCCAAGCGATAATCCAACAAAATGTCTTGTTGTTCTTTGTGAGAAAAACCTTTCCATTGTTCAGCAGTAAATGATAAATTACAAGAATGAGCAGCGTTTATAGAGCTGTTTCCTTCGTTATTAAAAACCTTATTTAACCCAGACACTGGTTTCGCTTTTTGCTCATCGTTACAGAAATACGAATTGAACAATTGCATAAAAATCCACTGTGTCCATTTGTAATAGCTTGGTTCAGATGTTTTAACTTGCCTTTTCCAATCGAACGAAAACCCAATTTTATCAAGTTGCTCGCGGTACATTAAAATATTTTCTTCAGTAGTCTTTGCAGGGTGCTGACCGGTTTGAATAGCATATTGTTCAGCAGGTAAACCAAAAGCATCATAGCCCATTGGGTGCAACACGTTAAACCCTTGCAATCGTTTAAAGCGCGACAAAATGTCGGAAGCGATATAGCCTAACGGGTGACCAACGTGCAAGCCTGCTCCAGATGGATAAGGGAACATATCTAGCACATAATATTTGGGTTTAGTTTTATCTAAAACAGCTTTAAAAGTGTGGTTGGTTGACCAGTAGTTTTGCCACTTTTTTTCGTTTGTCCTAAAATCGTACTCCATGTTCTTGTTTTGAGCGGCGAAATTAAGCATTATGGATTTTAGAAATGGCTTTAAACACCACTGAAAATTCTTATTTTAGCCGCCTAGTTTAGAATCGATTGGCAACAGCAGAAGATAAATTTTCTAAAAAGCGTTTACGTTCAAGTTACTTTACAGTAATTGTGAGCATTTCATTGGTGCTTTTTATGCTCGGTCTTTTGGGTTTTGTATTGCTAAATGCGAACCGCCTTTCCAATCATGTTAAAGAAAACATTGGTTTTTCAATCATCATTAAAGAAGATATAAAAGAGGTTGATATTTTTAAACTTCAAAAAAGTTTAGTTGCTGCTAAATTCACCAAATCAACAGACTATATTGATAAAGAAAAAGCTGCTGCTGAAATGCAGGAAGAATTAGGTGAAGACTTTATTTCTTTCTTGGGTTACAATCCACTATTACCAAGTTTGGATGTGAAATTAAATGCCCAATATGCCAACTCCGACAGCCTTGCATGGATTAAAGAATCGTTGAGTGCGAACCCAAAAATTAAAGAAATTAATTATCAAGAATCGCTTATTGCGGACGTAAACAAGAACATCCGCAAAATTAGTATGGTAATTTTAGCCTTTTCAGGGTTGCTGCTGATTATTGCAATTTCATTGATTAACAACAGCATTCGACTAGCCATATACTCTAAACGATTTTTAATAAAAACGATGCAATTGGTTGGAGCAACGTCTAGTTTTATACGTAGACCTTTCGTTTGGAAAAGCATAATGAACGGCGTTTACGGAGCAATAATAGCAAGTGCATTATTGATTAGTGTTGTGTATTACTCACAACAATTAATGCCGGAGTTATTTGAAATTCAAGATTTAGAATTGTTAGTATCGTTGGTAGGAATAGTGTTGCTTTTTGGAATTGTTATTACTTGGATAAGCACTGCATTGGCTGTTAGCCGATACTTAAGAATGAAAACTGATAAAATGTACTAATACTTCTACATCCCGATATTTATCGGGACATTAGAAAAATAATAAACAAAAAATATGAACAACAATGAAATGCCTTTCGAAAAAATAAACTACATCCTAATGGCTGCAGGAGTTGGTGTAATCCTTATCGGATTCATGTTGATGGTTGGTGGTAATGCCGAATCAAGAGATGTTTTTAACCCAGAGGTTTTTTCAGCCACTAGAATTACCGTTGCGCCTTCAATGGTGTTAATTGGAATGGGCGTAGTTATGTATGCTATTTTCAAAAAGCCAGCTGACAACAAAGAGTAATGGGTATTGTTGAAGCCCTAATTTTAGGGATTATTCAAGGGCTTACTGAGTTTTTGCCAGTAAGTTCATCAGGTCATTTAGAATTAGCAAAATGGATCATGGGTAGCAATGCTGTATCTGAAGAAGGTTTGCTTTTTACCGTTACGGTGCACGCAGCAACGGCACTTGCAACTTTGGTTGTTTTCCGGAAAGAAGTTGCAGATATTTTCAAGGGTTTACTCCAGTTCAAATGGAACGCTGAACTGATTTTTAGTTTAAAAATCATTCTTTCAATGGTTCCTGCAGCAGTAGTTGGGGTTCTTTTTAACGATGAAATTGAATCTCTATTTGATGGGCAAATATTACTTGTTGGTGCTATGCTAGTAGTTACGGGAGCTCTTTTGTTTCTTGCTGATAAAGCAACATCTTCTGAAAACCCAGTTGGATATTTAAGCGCTTTACTTATCGGTATTTCACAGGCCATTGCTATTATGCCAGGCATTTCGCGCTCCGGCGCAACTATTTCAACTGCTGTTTTATTAGGTATCGACAGAGAAAAAGCTGCTCGGTTTTCATTTTTAATGGTTGTTCCTCTTATTCTTGGTAAAATGACCAAAGATATTTTAGATGGTGAAATAGCGTTTAGCGGAGATCAATCCATCAGTTTAATTGTTGGTTTTGTAGCTGCTTTTGTTGCTGGCTTATTTGCTTGTAAATGGATGATTGCTCTAGTTAAGAAAAGCCAATTGAAGTACTTCGCTTTTTACTGTTTTGTTGCTGGCACTCTGTCAATTTTAGCTTCGCTTTAGAATCGAAAACCCAGACTACATAGCCGGAGAGACAGTTCTCATAGATAAACCACTTAACTGGACATCGTTTGATGTGGTGAACAAGTTAAGATACGGTTTAAAAAAGCACCTACAGATTAAGAAACTAAAAGTGGGGCACGCAGGAACCTTAGATCCTTTAGCAACCGGACTTCTAATTATTTGTATTGGTAGAGCAACCAAAACAATCAGCACCTTTATGAATTTAGAAAAAACCTATACGGGTACAATTACCCTTGGCGCGACAACACCATCTTATGATTTAGAAACTGAGTTTGAAAACACCTTTGATGTTTCTGAAATTACAGAAGAAATACTACATCAAACAGCAAAACAGTTTGTTGGTGAACAAGATCAAATGCCACCCATTTTTTCAGCTAAAAAAGTAGATGGCGAAAAGGCTTATGTTGTTGCCCGTAAAGGCGGTGAAATAAACCTCAAAACAAACCGAGTTACTATTAAAGAGTTTGAGCTAACTAAAATAGACTTGCCAAATGTTGAGTTTAAGGCGAGCGTAACCAAAGGAACTTATATAAGATCACTTGCCTACGATTTTGGCAAAGCATTAAACAACGGCGCTCATCTTTCTGTTCTTCGTAGAACCGTTATTGGTGATTTTAAAATAGAAGACGCAAAAAGCATTGATGGGTTTTTGAAAAAGTTAGTGACTAAATAAACCTGCATTAAAGTACTTTCGCGCTGCATGTTCATTAACAGATACCATTACAAATCCTTTTTTAAACGCATTTTAGAAGACAATCTTTGGGTTGTCCGGTTTTTGTTTAATTGGCTATTAAACGGAGGTAAAACCAAAACTGTTTTGTTTTATCCGGAGTTTCCGAACAAACGTATGGTGCTTTCAAAAATTCTGAAAGAGAACAACATTAACATGACCAACAACCCCAAGCTAAAGCACAGCTTGGTTATTGATTGGCAAAACGAAACGGAAAGAGCCAGGTTTGATTGGCCTAAAATTACCACCCAACCAACCATAAACAGCAAAATTGACACTATTGGAAAATATGCAATTGACGAAATTCACCAGCAAGTATTTGGTTATTGTGTAAACCTGAACCCAAAAGAATACCAAGGTAAAATGGTACTTAAAAGCGATGCCAACGCCATGCACGATGGCAAGGTAATCGATGGGCCAATAACTGAGGTAAACAAACAATATGTTTACCAATTGGTGATTGACAACACCGCTGAAAACAATCAAGTTTTAGATTACCGAGTTCCGGTAGTTGGAGATGAAATTCCATTTGTTTATTTGAAATTTCGCTCAAGGGAAACCCGTTTCAGCAACATTAATTCATCAGCAAAAATGGTGGAGGTTAAAACTGTTTTATCTCCTGATGAGCAAGAAAAAATAACATGGTTCTGTAAATTGCTTAAAGTTGATTATGCTGAACTTGATGTTTTGCGAGACAACGACTCAAAACTCATTTATATAGTTGATGTTAATCCCACACCTTGGGGCCCACCAAATCATCTAGAAAAGCATAAAGTTAAAGAGAGCAAGCAAAAGTTGTTTGATGCTTTTCTAAACCAATTTTTCAATAGGCAATAAGGGAAAACCTATCCGGTTCTCTTTAATATTAGTGTATTACCTCCGGAATCCATTTCTTTCGATATGTTAGAAGTTTCTGTTGATTAAATCACGACATCCAAAACAACCATAAAGTTTTTGCTGCCCGTTCAACCTGAATCCAAATATCAAAAGAATTTATCAGAAGGAAGTGAGTACACTATCATTATTGCCTGCAGCTTTAAAGGAACAAAAATAACTTTTATGCCCTTGATTCTATTGGCTCCAGCTGCAGACGGAAACTGGAAGCTGATTAGTGATGTTTCAATTATTGGGTAAATATTTCAACCTCCCCTGCGTAAAATATCCACGCGTTGCAATCGCGCGGAGGCATTCGAAGTATTTCACAAAAAAAGACCAGCCTATTGGGCTGGTCTTTCATCAATATATTTTCAAACAAAATTGGTTGACACCCTCTGTTCTCATCCTATTCTAGCCTGAGCACATTTCACAATCCTCACCGTTTTCAGCGGCAACTTTTGCTTCTTTAAGCATGGATTGGTATTCTTCTTGACTCTTTGGAAGTTTGTTTTCAATTTTGGATTTATCAACCGTAAACTGAATAGCTTGCGTGGCAGCTTTAGTCCTCAAGTAATACATTCCTGTTTTAAGGCCTGCTTTCCATCCATAAAAATGCATTGATGTTAATTTACCCAAAGTTGGGTTTTCCATAAATACATTTAATGATTGAGATTGATCAATGAATGCGCCTCTATCAGCAGCATAATTGATCGTTACTTTTTGGCTGATTTCCCAAGCTGTTTTGTAAAGTTCCTTTAAGTTATCTGGAATTACATCTATGTTTTGAATTGAACCATTGGCAGAAATCAGCTCATTTTTCAATTCGTCGTTCCAAATTTCAAGTTTTACTAAATCACGTAATAAGTGTTTGTTTACGATAACAAATTCGCCTGATAAAGTTCTACGTGTGTAGATGTTTGACGTATAAGGCTCAAAGGCTTCGTTGTTTCCAAGAATTTGCGCAGTAGAAGCAGTTGGCATAGGAGCTAACAATAAAGAGTTTCTAACGCCATGTTTCTTAATTTCTTCTTTCAACACATCCCACTCCCAACGATCCGATGGTGTTACTCCCCACATATCGTGTTGTAAAATTCCTTGTGATACTGGCGACCCTTCGTACGTTTCATAAGGACCATCAACTTTAGCTAAATCTTTAGAAGCAGATAATGCAGCGTAATAGATTGTTTCGAATATGTCTTTATTGAGTTGTTTTGCTTTTGCTGAATCGTAAGGGTAACGCATTAAAATAAACGCATCAGCCAATCCTTGAACACCTAAACCAATTGGTCGGTGACGCATATTTGAATTACGTGCCTCAATAACCGGATAGAAATTATTATCGATTATTTTGTTCAGGTTTAAAGCAGCTCTGTATGATATTTGAAAAAGTTTTTCGAAATCGAATTTACCTTCTTTTACAAATTTAGGTAGTGCAATTGATGCCAAGTTACAAACCGCAACTTCATCTTTAGCAGTATATTCAATAATCTCAGTACATAAGTTACTTGATTTGATCGTGCCTAAATTCTTTTGATTTGATTTTTCGTTAGCCGCATCTTTGTACAACATGTAAGGTGTACCAGTTTCAATTTGCGATTCTACTATTTTGTGCCATAATTTTTGAGCAGGAATGGTTTTTCTTCCTTTCCCCGCTTTTTCATAGCTTTCGTAAAGTTTCATGAATCCAGCACCATAAGTATCAGATAAACCAGGGCATTCGTTAGGACACATCAAAGTCCAATTGCCGTTTTCTTCTACTCTTTTCATGAATAAATCCGGAATCCACATGGCGTAAAATAAATCACGTGCACGTTGCTCCTCTTTACCATGGTTTTTCTTTAAATCAAGAAAATCAAAAACATCAGCATGCCAAGGCTCTAAATAAATAGCAAACGAACCTTTTCTTTTTCCTCCACCTTGATCTACATAGCGAGCGGTATCGTTAAATACTTTAAGCATTGGTACAATTCCATTTGATGTACCATTGGTTCCTTTAATGTAAGAACCAGTTGCTCTAATATCGTGAATTGAAAGACCAATACCTCCAGCTGATTGTGATATTGATGCAGTTTGTTTAAGTGTATCGTAAATTCCGTCTATACTATCATCTTGAACAGTTAAAAGAAAACAAGACGACATTTGAGGTTTCGGTGTACCGGCATTAAACAACGTTGGTGTTGCATGTGTAAACCATCTTTCACTCATTAAGTCGTAAGTCTCAATTGCAGCTGCAATATCCTCTTTGTGAATACCAATTGATACTCTCATCAACATTTGTTGAGGACGCTCAGCTACTTCACCATTTAACTTTAACAAGTAAGATCTCTCAAGTGTTTTAAATCCGAAATAATCGTATCCAAAATCACGATCATAAATGATTGATGAATCTAATAGCTCAGAATTTTTTTGGATTATTTCATATACGTCGTCTGCTAAAAGTGGAGCTGGTTGGTCGGTTTTAGGATCGACGTAATGGTACAAGTCAGACATGGTGTCTGAAAATAATTTTTTGGTGCTTTTGTGTAAGTTGGATACCGCAATTCTTGAAGCAAGTAATGCATAATCCGGGTGCTGAGTTGTGAAAGATGCAGCAACTTCAGCAGCAAGGTTGTCTAATTGTGAAGTAGATACACCATCGTAAATACCTTCAATAACCTTCATCGATATTTTTACTGAATCAACTCTAGCAGGGTTAAAACCGTAACACAATTTTTTAATACGAGCAGTGATCTTATCAAATCTTACTGCTTCTTTACGACCGTCTCTTTTAATAACAAACATAGTGTGTAATCAGTTTTTGGTTTTAAAATTCTTCGTTAAACGAGATTTCATGTGAGTTTTTTCCACTTGTAAGTCCCATTTTTTGGTAATCACCTACTCGTTTTTCAAAGAAATTGGTTTTGCCTTCCAACGAAATCATTTCCATAAAATCGAAAGGATTTTCAGCATTGTATATTTTCTTACACCCAAACTCAGCTAACAATCTGTCGGCTACGAACTCAATATATTGGCTCATCAAGTCTGAATTCATTCCAATCAATTTAACGGGTAATGATTCACAGATAAATTCTTTTTCGATATCAACCGCAACTGAAATAATTTCAGTAACCTTTGATTTTGGTAATTGATTTTTAAGGTGGTTGTTGTAAAGCATTACTGCGAAATCACAGTGCAATCCTTCATCTCTTGAGATAAGCTCGTTAGAGAAGCTGAGACCCGGCATTAATCCTCTTTTCTTAAGCCAGAAGATTGAGCAGAAGCTTCCTGAGAAGAAAATTCCTTCAACCGCTGCAAAAGCAACTAGTCTTTCAGCAAACGATCCATTCTCAATCCAGTCAAGTGCCCATTCAGCTTTTTTCTTTACAGGAGGCAATGTTTCAATTGCATTAAACAAATGATCTTTTTCTTTTTGATCCTTAATGTAAGTGTCTATTAATAGAGAATACGTTTCAGAGTGGATGTTTTCAATTGCGATTTGAAAACCATAATAAAATTTGGCTTCGGTGTATTGAACTTCCGATAAGAAGTTTTCTGCTAAATTCTCGTTTACGATTCCATCAGAAGCAGCAAAAAAGGCTAAAATGTTTTTGATGAAATATCTTTCGTTATCATTTAATTTTTCTTCCCAATCTACTGTATCTTGTTGCAGGTCGATTTCTTCAGCAGTCCAAAAGGAAGCTTGCTGCTTTTTGTACATCTGCCAAATGTCGTTGTGGATGATTGGGAAGAGAACAAAACGGTTTGGATTCTCTTGTAAAATAGGTTCACTCAAAATTTCTTGTTGAGATAGCTTGTTTGTTGTATTTGCTCCACCAGGTAAAGCCTCCTCAATGTTTAGCTCCTTTTCAGTGATGTTTTTGTTGTCCATTTTATGTTCTTTATTTTTATTAACTTCTTGAAATTCAAGCAACAAAGCTTCCCGCCCATTTTTAAATAATTCTTTAATTACCTGCAAAACAGACACTTAAACTAATACGGCGAAAATAATTTGAAACTAGGTCGAAATACTACCTATTGATTTTCTTAAGCAAATCTTGCGAAAAAGGATTTCTCATGCAATCAAAACAAATTCACAAAATGATGAAGTTTTCAACATCTGCAATTAACAAATTGGTGTTATTAAATAAATTATGATTCGCAAAGTGTTGACCCTGTTGATTTTGATTTTTTTTAGTCAAAAATCAATTATTAACGATGACGTTTTGGCTCGGTTTTTATTTGGCGTAAAAAGATTTTTTTCAGTTATAATTTGATCTTAAAGTGCTTTCGCTTTACTTTTAAATTTATTTTAAATCTGGTCAACAAAGAATTCTTTGTCTATAATTTCCATTTTTTCATAAAATTCTTTTCCATATTTTCTGATTATAGGCTCCTTGAGAAAACGGAATACTTTCACGTTTAGGTTTGCCCCACAAGTCCTGGCAGGCGAACAGATATCCCAATGGTTGTAATTAACTGCCTCAAATTTTTGAAACTTAGTAACTCTAATAGGGTAAAGGTGACACGATATTGGTTTGTGGAAAGTAGTTTTTCCATCGCGATACGCTTTTTCAATGCCACATTTTGCTGTTCCGTCGTCATCAAAAATGGTATAGGCACATTCCTTATTGTTTACTAAAGGTGTTACCAGTTCTCCATCCAGCTTATCTGTAACATAAGGTCCTTGTTCTTTTATTGCTTTTATGCCTGCCTCATTTAAGTAAGGTAAAATGTTGGGTAACTCAGTTTCTAAAATTTCTGGTTCTCCTTTTTCAAGCGGTGCACCAGAGTCTCCTTCAACACAACAAGCACCTTTGCAGCTGCTTAACTCACAAACAAATTTTTTGGTAAAAAGTTCTCTTGACAAAACCTTGTTGTCGATGTCGATCATGCGGCAAAACTAATCAACATCAAAGTTTAATCGATAAGGTTTAAAAATGAAGTTTTTAAGTGCTAAACTTGCAGCCACTAACGAAATCATTATGGCCGAAGACCTTTTTAAACAAGTAATATCTCACTCAAAAGAGTACGGTTTTGTTTTTCAATCATCCGAAATTTACGATGGATTAAGTGCTGTTTACGACTACGGACAACAAGGGGTTGCTTTAAAAAACAACCTAAGAGATTATTGGTGGAAAGCAATGACCCAAATGAATGAGAATATTGTTGGTATTGATACCGCGATTTTCATGCACCCAACTATCTGGAAAGCTTCAGGTCATGTTGATGCTTTTAGCGATCCATTAATCGATAATAAAGATTCTAAAAAAAGATACAGAGCTGATGTTCTGATTGAAGATTATATTGAAAAAGTAAGAGGGAAAATTGCCAAAGAAGTTAAAAAGGCAACCAAACGATTTGGTGATTCTTTTAATGAAGCTGAGTTTATATCAACCAACGGAAGAGTTGTTGAGTACTATGAAAAAATTAAATCTATTGAAGACAGAATGCGTGTTGGATTAGATGATGGTAACCTTGGCGATATCAAAACGCTGATCGAAGATTTAGAAATTGCTTGTCCTATTTCAGGTTCACGCAATTGGACGGATGTACGTCAGTTTAACTTGATGTTTGATACCGATATGGGTTCGGTTACTGATGATTCGAGCAAAATATATTTACGACCAGAAACAGCTCAAGGTATTTTCGTGAACTACCTAAACGTTCAAAAAACTGGTAGAATGAAGATTCCTTTCGGGATTGCTCAAACTGGTAAAGCTTTTAGAAATGAAATTGTTGCACGACAGTTTATTTTTAGAATGCGCGAGTTTGAACAAATGGAAATGCAGTTTTTTGTAAAACCAGGCACTGAAATGGAATGGTACGAAACCTGGAAAGCCACTCGTATGAAATGGCATGAGGCGCTTGGTTTTGGTTCTGAATCGTATCGTTTTCACGACCACATCAAAATGGCCCATTACGCTAATGCTGCTGCCGATATTGAATTTGACTTTCCGTTTGGGTTTAAAGAGTTAGAAGGAATACATTCACGTACTGACTTTGATTTAAAACAACACGAAGAGCATTCTGGTAAAAAGTTGCAATACTTTGATCCTGAAGAGAACAAAAGCTACGTTCCTTATGTTGTTGAAACATCGATTGGTTTGGATAGATTGTTTTTGGGCGTACTTTCAAAATCATTGGAAGAAGAAAAATTGGAAGATGGAAGTTCAAGAGTAGTATTAAAGCTTCCTGCCTTTTTAGCGCCGTCCAAATTGGCCATCTTACCATTAATTAAAAAAGATGGCTTGCCTGAAAAAGGACACGAAATATTAAACACCTTGAAATACAGTTTTCAATGTTCGTATGATGAAAAAGATTCTATCGGTAAACGTTACCGTAGAAACGATGCTTTAGGAACTCCATATTGCGTTACTATTGATCATCAGTCATTGGAAGATAACACCGTAACTTTACGTGATCGTGATACTATGCAACAGGAACGCGTTTCGATAAATGCATTAGAAACATTGATTGCTAAGAAAGTGAATGTTAGTGAGGTTTTAAGGAGGCTCTAAGTTTAAGAGGTTTGTGGGCTCATTGGTTGCTAAGTACTTTAGTGGATGAGTTAATAGTACTCGAAAAGACGCTGTTGTGTAATTGATGTTTTGGTAAAGAAGCCCTTTTCCTTACTTTTTGTCCAGCATATTTTTCCAACCCAGCCAACAATACATTGAGTAAAGTTAACACTGTAATTGTAACATTATCAGGTGCAGACTGTTAGTCTGAATTGAATTCATACCGAGACTTTAAAATAGAAAATTAGATTTAAGATGGGTTAATTCTCAAAAGCTACAACAAAAATCATACATCCTTTTTTGTCGATTTCGCGTTTTAGGCCTTCTATTTTTTTTCCCTTTTCGTCTTCTACGTCAAGGAACTCTACTTTGGTAGAAGGTAGAAGGTAGTTTACGAAAATTCGGGTTGAGTTTACATCATCAGGTACATCAAACGTAAAATGTTTTTCTTTCGATTCGTAGATTAAATTTTTAGTTTTATCTGCCATAGGCTTATCGTAGACTTGAACCGTGGTAATGGGGCTCCCTTCTTCTAGTCCTTCTTGATTAAAAACAATTCGGTATTTAACTTCTTCATATATAGGAATGGCAACTTCTTTAATTTGATCGTAAGGTTTTGGGACTACGTTAACGTGTTTAAACCCATCGTATCGATAAGGGAAAATATCTTTTTTACACTTCTCTAAAGAGTAGTCTTTTTTACAGTACCCATAAACTACCTGCTTAACCTTGCCAGAATAAAAAAAAGTAAGACATAAGAGTGCGGTAACAGTAACAAGCGATTTTTTCAATTTTATTAAAATTTAATTCTGTATTGTATTTGAACTGTTCTTGGTGGTTGAAAATCACCTGGGCGACCCATGTAGAGTTTGTTGGCAAAGTTATTAATGACAATGGCAATAGTACTGGTGTTAAATTGATAGCCCAATCTGGCATCAACAACTAAGTCGCCTTTAAGGTAGCCTTGCCTGTATTCTTTTAATCCAGGTAAAATAGTGGTTACAACAAATGGCGGAATCAACGGTTCTTCAAAACTGCGGTCGATATTTTGCATGAAGGAGTTGTACCTGCCGCTTAGACCAAAGTAAAACCGTTTGTATTCTAATAGAAAATCTGCTTTCGCAAGATGTCTAAAACGATATTTAAGTGGCGCATTTGCTGTTGTGTCAGAATACGTTGAAATATATGCTGAATCTCTATTTAGGCTTATTGGATTCATGAAGGTATAACCTGCCAAAACGGAAACACCAATTTGACCAATATTTCCTGACCCTGCCATAGAAAGGTCAAAACCCGAAACTCTTGCTTTGCCAACGTTGATTGATTTAAACCCAGTATAGCTAAAAAACTCAGCGAGTTGATATGGTGGGCTTAATGAATCAGGTGCGTAAAATCCAAAACTAAACTCCATCATGTTGGTGTATTCTGTCAAAAAAACAGCACCATCAACATACCCCTGAAAGTTACCAAACTGAAACCCCTGCTTAATGCCAATTTCAGCAGAATAACCTCTTTCAGCAGAAAGTTCAGGATTAGGAAATACGTTTAGCAAATCAATGTTAGTAGAAACAAACATTTCAGCAATTGAAGGAAAACGATAGCCTTGTCCTACTGAAGCTCTTAAAGATGTTGATTTTGTTAGTTCATATCGTAAACCGATACGCGCAATCGGTTTCCAAGGTACTTTTTTGGCTAAAACTATGGTATCGTTCCAAGTGGTTGAGCTATCGGTATATTTAATGCCAGTTGGTATTAAATAATCTACATAAGAAACGTTGGAGTCTACTTTAAAATACTCAACTCTTAACCCTGCATTAAAAGTGAGTTTTTTCCATGTCTTGTCGTATTGAATATAAGGCGCCACATTTAGCCCAGTATGGTCGTTATAAAGAGTTGAGTTAATTACATTTCGGTAAAAACTCAACCCCGCTGTAACAGTGGCACTAGAGTCTATTTGATGTTGGTATTGGTATTCAACATAATAACTTTTGGCTTGTGAACTTGGCTGGGTTATCGAATTGTTGTCGGTTAAATAAATTCTAGATTTTAATTCATGTATATCACCTTTGGAGCTGTAAACTGTTATTCGGGGATCCAGGTGAAATCGATAATTTGTATAATAGCTTAATGAAGTTGTGCTAGTATCAATTCCTCCTCTTGGTTGCAAAGCGGTTGAATCTGAATCCCAAAGAAAAAACAACCCTCCCCTAGTTGCCATTGAACCTCCACTTAACGACAATTTAAGGTTGTTGTTAAAGAATCGGTTTAATTGAAAATTAGCACGTAAACGCTGCTCTGTTTCTCCTTGCCTGTAGCCTTCATCATTAAAACCTACTACTTGAATACCTACACCCGTTTTCTTTATTTTTTGAAGATGCGAAATATGAAAACCAGAAAACGTAGAGCTGCCTCCTTCTTTCCATTTTAAAGGCCGGTAATAATTACCTGCTGTATCTTTTTTGTTCCCCTCTGAATCTGTATCACCGAAACTGCTATAAACACCACTGTAAAAATTAATGTCGCTTTGAGGGGTTTCAGTTGGTTGCTTTGTTCGAATATTTATAATTCCGTTTAAAGCTGCTGAACCATACAGAGCTGAAGAAGCCCCTTTTAATACTTCTATTTGATTGATGTTTTCAACCGGTAAATAGTTCCATTTTACATCACTTGCATCACCTGATAACATCGGCATATCGTCGACTAAAACCAATACTCTACTACCGGCTCCATAACTAAAACCGCTACCTCCTCTGATGTTGGCCTGACCATCCAAAATATTTACTGATGGTACTTGCTGTAGTGCGTCTTCGATGTTTGCTGTATTCTTTGTTTCAATCAGTTTAGCAGGTAGTATCTCGATTGAAACAGGTACTTCATATATATCCTGTGATCGTTTTGAAGCCGAAACAACAACTGTTTTTAGGTCAAAGTCTTTTGGGATTAACCTTACTAATAAGTCATCATTTTCCTCATCAACTTTAAGTTTTACAGATTTAAATTGGTAACCAATAAATGAAAATTTTAACTGAGTTAAACCAGTATCTAATTCAATTTTGAATTTACCCGATGAATTTGTTGTTGCTCCATTAAAGTTACTCTCGAATACATTAACCCCAGGAATCACTTTACCAGTAGCAGCATCAATTACTTTTCCTGAAACGAATTGTGTTTGAGCAAAAACAATGTTCCCAGAAATCAAAACCAACAAGGAAATTAATACAGCAATGTATTGCTTGGTCATAAGCTCAAAAATAGAATTATATAACAGTTGATTGAATAAACGCAGCAAATTGCTTCAACTTAATTCCTTTCATCTCTGCAAGAGTTTATCTTACAATAAATTCCTCAACTATTTTAAGATATTCATCAAAACCTAATGTTTCTGGTACGCCACCAGATCCATGTCTTGCTCCTTCAACTTTATGAGCTTCGCCATAAGCACCATCATAATTTCGGTAAATTATCTCACCATTCGATATTTTTAAATAATCATCGGCTGTGCCGTGCATCCATAAAAAGGGTTGGTCTATTTTTTTAATTTTCTCAGCGTTGTTAAATTCTAGGTCAACAATGTAATGGGTGTTGAAATTTATCAATAACGATTCTTGCCCAATATTATCGGCAGAAGCCATTGGCGTTTCAAGAATTAATTTTGAAACCTTGTAATCTGAATTTGCAGCCATTTCAGTGGCAGGAACTGAACCCAAACTAAAACCATACATCACTGCATTAGACGCTTCTACATTCATTGATTTTAACCAATCCAAGCAGGCTTGAACGTCAGCATACATGCCTTTTTCTGAAGGCTTACCCTCAGATAAACCAAAACCGCGATAGTCCATTTCTAAAACGCCAAAGCGGTTTTTGCCACCGCAATTTGCTAGTAATTTAACGCGTGACCAATACGCGTCCATATGAGCGCTTTGGCCATGGCAATAAACAATTATTGTATCTGAGCCGATAGTTGCTAAATCACCAATGTAAAAAGCATAAATTGGGGTTGCTGTGGATTCATCAGGCCCTTGTGAACTAAGTACCACCTCATTTATCATGTTGTTGTCAATAAAATAAGCTGGATCATTTAGTACAAATTCACCTTCTTCACTCCATCCATCAAAATAATATTGATCAATTGTATTGTCGTTGTAATAAGCAATGTCGTCCAGTCTACCGCAAGATGAAACCACAAAAGCTATACTGAATAGGGCTATTAATTTTCTCATCATTAAAATGTTTTTGAAAGGTTAATGAATACACCTGTTGCGCCATTGCTTCCGAATATCCCCTTGTATGGAATAAAAATGAAATCCGTTTTTTCATAGGGAGCTAAAAACTTAAGTTCTGTTGCCAATTGAAACGTGCCTAGCTTAAAAACGTGGCCCACTTGAGGGTTCCATACAACTCGTCTTAAACTTGGTTCGTTGTGCGCTCGTGTTTTTGATAATTCAAACCAATTCATTATGCCTGCATAAAAATAGTGGTTCTTTTTACCATAATTCCAGTAGCCATTTAAATCGATTGACGGCCATAGATTGCTGTTGCCTTCACCTTTGTGTTTAATAAAATTGACTGATGGAGTTACTGATAACGCAGGTATATATTTGTTTTGTTCGAGCAATTTATACGTTACACCTAAATCGGTTTGAAAGTTTTTGTAGTACATACTCGTGAGGTGCAGGCTACCAAAAACTGTTAGGTTATCGGATAAACCTCTTGCGTAAGAAACAGCTGTTAACGGAATAGGAATTGTTAGCCCTGAATATTCAATTAACGCTCCGCCAAAATTGAAACCTACGGCTTGTTTGTTTTTTTCTAATGGCTCAACATAACGGGTTGCCGTGCAGGAAGAAATTAGAATAATTGCGGCCAAAAATATAAAAACCTTGTTCATGCAACAAGTTTACGAAATTTGATTTTATGATTGTTTGGTCAACAAAAAATCTTCAATAATAATTTTTATTTAACCAACCTTAGAGCTTCTCTTTTACTGAGTGGTTTCAGCCGGGTTTCGGCAACAAATTGTTGCACTGCGGTTGGGTTTGTTTTGGTGTATTCTCGCAATGCCCAACCTATAGCTTTCTGAATAAAAAACTCTTTAGAATCAGCGTGCGTTTCGCAGTTGTGAAACAAAGTGTGTTGGTTTGTTTTGTCTTTAAATTTTAATTGATAAATAATGCCCATTCGGTTCATCCACTTATCAGGGTGGTTGTTCCAGGCGGTGCTATATTTATCTTGTAAATGATCAAGTCTATAAAGAACACGACCCGTAATTCTTGCCGCAATAAAATCAACCGTATCCCACCACGATTCATCTTGTACCAAGTTTTCGCATAGCACCAAGTGATGTGCTCCAAGCTCTTTGACCTTTTTTTCGAGTATTGTTAGTGCAAAGTATTTAATTTCCCGGTAAGGGTACTCCCAAAGCTCCGAAACCACATCTATTGTTTCATTAAGGCTAGGTAATTTATCTTTTAATAAAAATGGCTTCGAAAGCTCTTCTCTTAGTGGTGTTTTAATTCCTAAAAAGTCGGCATTGCTTTTCATGTAAGCACGCATGTAGTTTGCGTTTGTATCATCAGCGTTAAGCTTGAATACGGTGGTTACTTTTTTTACGTAGCTGTTCACTTCACTAAAATAGGTTTTATTGCAACACCAAGGGCAAACCACGAACCTCACCTTAGCACGAATACATTATTATCCGTAACTGTCTAAAAGCTACAATTCTACTTTTGATTATAGTTATTCAGCAAATAAAACGGATTTGGGAGATTGGCTTTGAGGATAATTGTTTGATGTTCTTAGTTACGCTGATTACACCGTCATGATATCGATCTCTTTTTCATCAAGCACCGAATCAATTTTAGTGTTATACATATTGGTTATTTTCTGAATTTCTGCTTCAGCATCTTTTGAGTTGTCTTCAGGTAAACCCTCTTTTTGAAGGTTTTTTATTTCACTGTTTGCTTCTTTTCGTGAATTTCGGATTCCAACTTTTGCGTGTTCACCTACTGCCTTAGCTTGTTTCAGCAAATCACGTCTTCTTTCTTCGGTTAAAGCCGGAACGTTAATAATAATTACATCACCATTGTTCTGTGGGTTCAAACCCAAATTGGCATTTACAATTGCTTTTTCAATTTCTTGCAACATCGATTTTTCCCAAGGCTGAACAGTAAGTGTTCTTGCATCGGGCGTGTTTACGTTAGCAACTTGTCCCAAAGGGGTAGATGAACCATAGTAATCTACTCTTACACCACCAAGCATGGCTGGGGTAGCCTTACCTGCTCTAATTTTAAGAAGTTCTTTGTTTAAATGACTTATTGATTCCAACATGGATTCTTTTGCCATGTCAAAAATCATATTCAACTCTTCGTTCATCGTGCTAAATTTAATACAACGTTACAAATGAAATGAAAAATAGGATAAATTAGTAATTCAAGGTCGCAAGTTTTACAACCCTACAACAGTGCCCACATTCTCACCATTCATAATCTTGGTTAAATTACCTGGTTTATTCATATCAAAAACAATAATTGGTAGTTTGTTTTCATTGCAAAGAGTAATGGCAGTCATATCCATTACGTTTAAGCCTTTTTCGTACACTTCAGTAAACGAAATGTTATCGTACTTCTTAGCATCTGGATTCTTTTCAGGATCTTTGGTATAAATTCCATCTACTCTAGTGCCCTTTAAAATAATATCGGCCTCAATTTCGATTGCACGTAATGATGCCGCTGTATCTGTCGTAAAGTATGGATTGCCGGTACCGGCACCAAAAATCACTACTCTTTTCTTTTCAAGATGTCTTACTGCTCTTCTTCTTATAAATGGTTCAGCAATTTGCTCCATTTTAATGGCAGACATTAATCTAGTATAAATTCCCTGATTCTCTAATGATGATTGAAGTGCCATGCTGTTTATCATGGTTGCAAGCATACCCATTTGATCACCTTGTACTCTATCTATATTGCCGTGTTCGGCTTGAATACCTCTAAAAATATTACCACCACCGATTACAATTGCTAATTCAATTCCGGCATCAAGGGCAGATTTAATCTCTAATGAATACTGAAGTAACCTTTCGTTATCAATTCCAAACGACTTATTTCCCATAAGGGCCTCGCCACTTATTTTTAAAAGAACTCTTTTATATTTCATTTGGCAATCAATTTGTGCTGAAAGTTAAGACAAAAAAATAGAGAAGCAATGCTTCTCTATTTAAAATTAATTTGTTGTAGTAACTCTTTTAAATTCCATAACCTCCAAATCTTTATCGACAGTTTTGAGATATTGACCAACCGACATTTTATTGTCTTTAATATATGCTTGTTCCACTAACGTATTCTCTTTCAAGAATTTTTTTAGTCTTCCCATTGCAATTTTATCAACGATTTGCTCTGGCTTACCTTCTTGTATAGCTTGGTCTCTTCCTATTTCTAGTTCTTTTGCTTTTATTTCTTCCGAAACACTTGACTCATCAAGAGCAACTGGTGCCATTGCAGCAATTTGCATTGCAACATCTTTACCTGCAGCACTAATCATTTCGCCAGCTTTGTTTAAACCTACCATTGAAGCAATGTTATTTCCTGGGTGATTGTAAGCTATAACTGTATCAGCTGATACTAGAGCAAAATCTGAAACTTCAATTTTCTCTCCAATTTTACCAATCTGATCAATAATGTTTTCTTGAATTGATCTACCATCAGCTAAATTAGCAGCTAATAAAGAAGTGGCATCAGCAATGTTGTTGTTTAATGCAGTGTCAACTATTTCAGTAGCGAAAGCTATAAACGCATCGTTAATTGCAACGAAATCAGTTTCACAGCTAAGCGCTATAATAACACCTTTGTTTCCTTCAGCATTAACTTTAGCCATTGAGTGACCTTCAGAAGTAGAGCGATCACCTCTTTTTTCAGCTACTTTTTGTCCTTTTTTTCTAAGGATATCAATTGCTTGATCGAAGTCACCTTCTGCTTCAACAAGAGCCTTTTTACAATCCATCATACCTAAGCCTGTTTGCTTACGTAACTTATTTACTTCTGCAGCAGTTATTGTTGCCATTGTAGTATAAAATTTCTGTTTTTAAAAATTATTTTGTTTCTTCTGCCGGAGAAGCAGCAGTAGCAGTAGCTTCTTCTTTCGCTTTCTTAGCTTCGTTATCTTTTGCCTCCTTAGCTAATTTATCACTCACCACTTTAGCTTCATCTGCTTCCTTAGCTTCTTTGTCTTTAGTGTCTTTTGCTTCTTTCGCTTTATCTTTCATACCTTGTCTCTCTTTAAGGCCCTCTGTAATTGACGCAGCAACATAGCTCAATATTTTTTCAATCGAAATAGAGGCATCATCATTAGAAGGAATAGCAAAGTCAACCAATCTAGGATCTGAATTGGTGTCAACCATCGCAAAAGTAGGGATGTTTAATCTCTTAGCTTCTTGAATAGCAATGTGCTCTTTATGAATATCAACAATAAACAAAGCAGCTGGCAAACGAGTTAAATCAGCAATAGAACCTAAATTCTTTTCTAATTTAGCTCTTTGACGTGCTAAAGTTAATTTTTCTTTTTTTGATAAGTTACTAGCTTCTTTGTCTGCTAATAATTTATCGATAAGTTCCATTTTGCGCACTGCCTTACGAATAGTAACAAAGTTGGTTAACATACCACCTGTCCAGCGTTCCGTAATAAACGGCATGCCAGTCTCCTTTATGGTTTCTGTAACGATGTTACGCGCTTGTTTTTTTGTTGCAACAAACAAAATTCGTTTACCTGAGTAAGCAATTTGTTTAAGGGCATTACAAGCTTCTTCAAGCTTTGCGCTGGTTTTGTGTAAGTCAATAATGTGAATACCGTTACGCTCCATAAAAATGTATGGTGCCATATTAGGGTTCCACTTTCTTTTTAGGTGACCGAAGTGTACACCTGCTTGCAATAGTTCCTCAAAACTAGGTTGTTCCATGATATATTGTATTATATAGTATTACCGAAAAACTGTCGGCGCAGCGTGTTCACTTTCCTCGGATCCCCAGCAAGTAGGAGACAATTACCACCTCGGCTTTTATTGCTAAAAGCCTCGGTAATTTGGATGCTAAACACTGATAAATATTAACGTTTAGAGAATTGGAATTTCTTACGCGCTTTCTTCTGTCCTGGTTTTTTTCGTTCAACCATTCTAGGGTCACGAGTCATCAGGCCTTCCGCACGAAGTGCTGGTTTCATTTCTTCGTCAATTTTAACTAATGCTCTAGCAATAGCTAAGCTTAACGCTTCACACTGACCTGATATTCCTCCACCACTAGCAATAACTTTTAGATCGTATTGACCCATCGTTTCGGTTACCGCAAACGGCTTAACAGCTCTTTTTTGTAGTTCAGGAGTAGGAAAATATACAGCTAAATCTTTGTTATTAACAATAACATTACCTTTACCCTTTTGCATGTACAACCTCACTACTGAGGTTTTTCTTCTACCAAGTGTATTGATTATTTCCATGCTTATTTTATTGTATTAATGTTTAATGCTGCTGGTTGTTGCCCAACATGTGGATGCTCAGTACCTAGATAAACATATAGGTTTCTGTATAACGCATCGCCTAATTTATTTTTAGGTAACATTCCTCTAACTGCTTTTTCAAGAACACGTTCAGGGTGTTTCTCCATCATTTCTCTGTAAGAAGTTTTACGTTGACCACCAGGATAGTTGGTATGACGTATGTATTCTTTTTGATCTGCTTTTTTGCCGGTAACTTCAACTTTATCGGCATTAAGAATGATTACAAAATCTCCGCAGTCTGCGTGTGGTGTGTAAGATGGTTTGTGCTTCCCTCTAATAACCATAGCAACTCTAGATGCTAATCTTCCTAAATTTTCTCCTTCGGCATCAACTGTAAACCACTTTTTGTCAGCGTTTGCTTTGTTTACCGAAACTGTTTTATAACTTAATGTATCCACTTTTATAAAGTATTTTATGGATTGATAATAATAACCCCTCAACTAACGGGGGCGCAAATGTAGGATTAATTTTATTTATGAGCAACAGTTGAATAAAAGAATTATAAGCAATACAATTAAGTTCTAAAATTAAGTCGCTCATTTAGTTATAGCTACTTACGGCGGCAAATATTGTTAATTAGTACTCTTTAGAAAACAAAAACGGCAAGTTAGGTGGAGATCTTTGTGCTTGCCATTTAATGCGTATTTAGCTTTTATGATTATGCTTTTCCTCTCAGCATAAAGTTCCAATATAGAATTGGTAACCCGTATTTTTTAAGTAACCACATACTGTATTGTTCTTTTGTAGTGTCAACAAAAGTAGACAGCAAAGAATCACTCATACGTTTGTTTCCGTATCCAAATTCTGCTAATAACATTTTTCCATATCCCGTAACTAAAGGACACGAGCTGTAACCATTGTACCCTTTTGATTCAGGTAAAATGTCTTTTGAATCCATTAACCTCAAAATGTTTTCTACAATAACCGGTGCTTGTTTTCTTACCGCAGCACCAGTTTTTGCTGTTGGCAAAGCTGCTGAATCGCCTAGTCCAAAAACATTAAAATAATCTGGACTCTGCATTGTAAACTGATTTACCTTCATCCAGCCTTTGTTTACTCCTTCTTTATGTGCTAACAAAGATTTACTTACAAGATCAGGTGCTGTTTGCGGTGGTGCTAAATGAAGCATATCATAAGGTATGGTAACTTTAGCTTCACCTACAATTTCTTCATGTATTACATTATCGTCGTCATTTACTGTAATGATGCAATTGCTTTCATCGGTTGCGGTAAGTGTAAAGTGTGCCACCTTATTAACAGCATCGATTTTGGTTAGTTTATGGTAAAACTTTAGAATCATACCATATCTGTATACAACCTGCATTAAGGTGTCGGCAAATTCTTTAACTCCAAATATTACTGAACCTGGCAGTGCTAATACTGTTTTAACATCTTTAGCTAACCCATTTTTTCTAAAATAATCTGCTGATAAGTAGGCTGTTTTTTGTGGTGCCCCTCCGCATTTTATTGGTGTTGGCGCTTGAGTAAATAAGGCTACTCCTTTTTTGGTTTTTTGCAGAACCTCCCAAGTATATTCCGGATTGGTGTAGTTTGAACATACGTTGTTTTTATCCATTGTTTCAGTTAAACCATCCAAGAGGCTTAAATCGATTTTTATACCTGGAGCAACTACTAAATAATCGTATGAATACTTGTCGCCATTCTTAATGGTCACAAGATTATTTTCAGGGTCTATATCTTCAGCATATTCTTTAATCCAATCAACACCTTTAGGTATGTAATCTTTTTCCGGACGTATGGTGTCCTGCATATTAAATGCGCCTGCTCCAACCAATGTCCAGACTGGTTGATAATAATGATGCTCTGTTGGATCAATTATAGCGACTTTTAAGTTTAGCTTTTTTCTTTTCAGCTTTGATGCTACAGTAATACCAGCGGTTCCGCCGCCGATTATAACTACTTGATATTGTTTATCTTTCATAATCTTTTAATTTAATTGATCCTGAGACTAATTTAAATTTGTTAATGCTTTATAATTGTGACAATTATCACCGATAAAAAGTGACATCTATCTTCTAAATGAGCGTATTCGAGCAATCAATTATCAAATATCATCTTTCTAAAACGGAGTTTCCTTTTTCTGTTAGGACCAATTTTGGGGATGACCAAACTTACTATGCCTCATATTTTTACCGTAGTTATGAGGTTATGCCTGACATTGAGCAACTTGCTCTTGACAATTGTAAAGGGAAAATTCTTGACGTTGGAGCAGGAACAGGATCGCATAGTTTGTACCTACAAGAAAAAGGTTTCGATGTTACTGCTATTGAAATATCGGAATCGTTTTGCGAAGTATTGATTGAAAGAGGGGTGAAAAGTGTCTTATGTCAAGACTATTATACTTTAAAAGGTTTAAAATTCGATACCGCCATCTTCATGATGAATGGCATTGGAATCTCCAAAACAATAGATGGTTTCATAAAACTTCTTAATAAACTAAAGGAACTATTGAACAAAGACGGAGTAGCGTATATTGATTCAGCTGACATTATTTATATGTTCGATACTCCCGAAGATTTGAAATATTACGAGGAGGAGGTTGAGTACTATGGTGAGATTGAATACCATGTTAGCGATGATAAAAACAACGATCCTCCTTTTCAATGGTTGTTCATAGATAAAAAAATGCTTTCTTATATAGCTGAGGCCAACGGCTTTGGGTGTGAAATCATGCTCGAAAATGACTATAAAGCCTATTTAGCTAAACTTTGGATTAAAGAATAGCTAGCCTAATCACTATCACCAGTTTAAGATAATAAATAGTGGTTTGGGTTGTATTCTTTCTACTTCACAATCAATCTTTCAACTTTAACCAAAGCGTTGTTGCTTAAACGAACAAAGTACACACCAGAAGCTAGGGTGGATACATCCAAATTAATGGTGTTGTTGATTTGTTCCAAGATGATTTTACTTTGATAATAAACCGACCCCTCCATGTCGGTAATGGTTAGCCCCGTTAGGCCTTTCACGCCTAGTATTTCAATGCTTACTTCATTAAAAGTAGGATTAGGGTACAGGTTTACTGCAGTGTTTTTAGTTCCAGTTTCATTTACAGAAACATTACAAACCGAGCTTGGTAAAAATGTAACAATTGAACTTGAATTACCAGCGCAGCCGTTCGTATTGGTGACTGTTACAGTATAGTTGTTTGCTTGGGTAACTTCAATTGTTTGAGCTGTTGCTCCAATATTCCATAAATAGGTGCTGAAATTTTCTGTAACCGAAACCATAATAGTATCGCCTGCACAAATAGAGGTATCGCTTGGCGCGATTAAAGGTAACGCTGCAGAATAAAATTCTTTGACTACTACAACATCAGAGCCCGAACAGCCGAGTGCATCAAAAACTACAACGCCATAAACACCCAATTGTGAAACTGTAATTGAAGCATTGCTGCTGCCGTTATTCCATTGGTAAGAGGAAAATCCGGCTGCAGCTGATAAGGTTATTGAAGCGCCATCACAAATACCTGTTGAATCAGGGCCAATATCAACCAATGGTAATGTATCAACATTAATGGTTTGCATGGCCTTATTTGAACAGCCCTTTCCATCCACAAAAGTGTAGGTAATTACGTGGCTACCAAACACAACCAACGAAGATTTAAAAATAGAATCGTCAACCACTCCATAGCCCGAATAAACTCCACCAACAGGTCTTCCTCCATTTAAAATAATTGAATCGATATTACCGCAAATGTTGGCTATCAAGGGCAGCAAAACGGCTGGTAAAGAATCAATTGTAACCATACTCGAGGCACTGTTGTTACAGAGCGAAGGATTGTTCACGATGTAAGTTACACTAAAATTACCGGTGCCTGCTCCTTGAACATTAAACCAGCCTGAACTGTCGACAAAATTTCCAATGTAGTATCCTCCCAATGGCAAGCCTTGCGTAATTTGAAACGCAGTATCATCAGCGCAAACTGCCATTATTGACCCCAAAGTTACGTTCTGAGCCGCATCAATTAACAACCAAGTGCTCACTGCAGAATCGCAGCTTAAAACAGTAGAATAGGTGTCTGAATAACTACCAGCTGTTGTTTGGTATGAACCACCAACAAACAGGCTGTCGCCAAAGCAAATTTTAGCTGTATCGTTTAGCAGTTTTATTGGATTTACAAATAGGTTGGTAAACCTAAGGCTATCGCAACCTGAGTTGCTTAACATACTATCAACATAAAGACCTGCCGTGATCTGGTGTTTTCCGCCCAACAAAATACTATCACCAAAACAGATGGCAATTAACGTGGTATCGTTAAAAATTGGGTTTACCATCAAGTTGCAATAAACCAACGAGTCGCAACCGTTTGATGTGGATAGGGTATCTAAATACCAGCCCGCAACCGGTTGATTCGCTCCACCAACAAAATAGGACTGACCAGAACAAATTGAAATTGATGTTGAATCGATTTTAATAGGATTAATTAAAAGCTGCGTATTAGTAATTGAATCGCAACCAAAAATGGATATTGCAGTATCAGTATAGGCTCCTGCGAAGTTCTGATACATGCCATTTATCTGAATGCTGTCGCCAAAACAAACATCAAAACTTTGATTAACTACTATTTGTGATGACACTATTAAGTTTGTTACCACAAATGAATCACAGCCAACTATAGAACTTAAGGTATCGTAAAATACGCCTGAATTGTGCTTCCAACTTCCGTTGATGAAAAGGCTGTCGCCAGTACATCTTTCTTGATTTAAGTTGGTGATTGTTGGAGTTAAAATGATCAAGTTGGTGATAGCTAAACTATCGCATCCAAAAACATTACCTAAAGTATCGGTATGCAGCCCTGCTCCACTTTGCCAAGCTCCAGCCAGAAAAGCTGAATCACCTTGACAAACAGACATAACCGCGGTATCATGATCTAAAGTTAAAATTGATAAATTGGTAATTACAATACTATCACAAAACTGGTTCGTAGTAAATGAATCAACATAAAACCCAGGTATTGTTCGGTATACCCAACCTAACATAATTGAATCACCTTGACAGATGTAAATGTTTACTGAATCCAATTTACCAGGAATGATACTCAATACAGTTGTTAATATACTGTCGCAACCATTAGAGTTGGTTAAAGTATCAAGGTAACTGCCGGCAGTAAATTGGTGAAACCCACCCAACATTATGCTATCCCCATTGCAAATGGCAACTTGAGTTGAACCACTAGAGTTTTGATGGTTCTCAATGTAGATATTTGCTGAATTTGAACACCCAAAAGCATCTACAATTTGATACGTTACTGTATCAACTAAACCTCCTAATGCGGGATTATAAGCGCCTAAACTTCCGCTTAAAATGCCAGTGCCCCCCCACGTTCCACCAGAAGGTAATCCGGGTAGTTGCTGAATGGTATCGGTTGAGCAAAAATCAAAATGCAAAACACCTTGTCTGTGGTTAGCGAAGTTTGATAGAGTTGTTGGTGAGCTAGTCCAAGCCGTTGCAATTTGATCATTAGGAACGGCATCAAACGTTGAATGACCATTGTTATCGCCGGTCACATAAAATTGAACGCCAAAACTGGAAGAATAGCTAATAGCTGATTTTATGATTCTGATTTCTACAAAACCAGACGAATTAATTTTATAATCCGTGGTTAAGGTTTGAGTTCCAACATTGGCCCAACTTGTTCCGTTCCAAGAGTGAAACTCAGCGTAATTTGCTGATACTGAATAGTTGCCTCTAAAAACGTAATCGGGTAAATCGTTGTGCGTATTTGTAATGTTACGGCTCCAAGAATCTGAACTACCGCCACCACTTTTAGTGTTAATAGCAAATGCCCACGATTGCCAGCTTGATATGGCAGAAGTATTGGCTAAGTATATATAGTTAGAGTCTTCCGCAAAGTACAAATTGCCTGTATTTACACCCGACCAACCTGCAACTCCATCGCTTGATGCTAATAAATTCCAGTCTGTATTTCCTTCAAAAACACCATCTATTGGTGGGGTCGAGAATGGAATAAACGTAACACTTGGTGCGGACTTAACGACTAGGTTTAAAGTCGTCGTGCTGTCACAACCATCGATTGATGCAGTCATACTTGAGTAATTGCCCGACATTAAGTAGTAACTACCATTAAATAACAAGCTATCGCCATTGCAAATAGTATCGTAAACATTCGCCAATTTGTTTTGAATGATTGAAATTGAAACGGTATCGGAATATTGAGTACCGCAACTATTGAAAATTTTCACATGGTAATTTGCATTATCAAAAACCCAAAGAGTTGTATCAAAAGCATTGTTAACTTGACCTGTATCTGTGTACCACTCGTAATTTGTGCCCCCCAATTGGTCGTTTACAAACAGTAAAGTGGAGTCTCCTTGACATATTGCATTTGATGCAGATTGAATGGCTCTTGGGTAAACACCTACGCTTGCTACACTTTCTGAATCGTGGTCTACACAGCCATTTTGGTCAAGGACTGTTAAATAATAGGTGCCGCTAAACAGGCCAACTATAGTGTCTACATTACCCATACTTAACCAAGAGTAGTTGTATGGAGGTAAACCGCCTGTTACCGTTGGAATTATTACTCCATCTTGACTAAAACAATACGTTTCATCTTGAACAGTGAAAGAAATACTTGGGTTGCTGTTTATGGTTACCGCAATCGAATCGGTTAAGGAGATAATTCCATCAGTTACTGTAACGTAATAATTGGTTGTTTGTGTGGGGCTCGCCTGTGGGTTGCCAGTGTTTGTAGATGCTAAATTGGTTGATGGCGACCAGCTTATTGAATATGTTCCTGAACCGCCAGAAATGTTTGCCATTAGTTGTGTTGTGTCACCTAAACAAATAGCCCCCGGACTTGCTTGTGGGTTAATTTGCAGCGGGCCTCCGCTAATATTAGTTGTATAGCTTGCCGGTGTTGAGCAGTTGCTGCTACTGTCAGTAACCAAAAGATTAAAGTTGCTGATAGAAGTTAAGGCAACCGTTATAACCAATGCCGTTGTTGAATCATTCAAAAGGGCTCCTGGTGTCCAATCATAACTGTAGCTTCCGCTTCCGTTCGATACAGTTGCTTGAATGGTATCTATTTCAGAATAAGGTATGGTTCCTTTACCAGTGATTTGAATTACGGGATTTGGTGAAACAACAACTTGAATTGAATCCTGAACGGTACAATTTTTTACATTTGATGCAGTTGCGTAGTAAGTTGTATCTTCCGTAAATAGGCTGTTTCCGCTAAACAAGGCTTGATTTCCTGTACTCCAAATAACGGATCCATTTGATGCTGCTGTAAACCCAAAAATTACCCCGCTACAAACTGCAGTGTCGTTTGGTAAGGTAAGCGTTGGCAGTGCATTTACGTTTACCTGTATGGTGTCGCTAGCAACACAATTGTCCGCGGTCATAATGTTTACCCAATATTCAGTGCTTGTTGTTGGCGAAACAACCAAGCTAGTATCTGTGGAAGTTGTACTCCAAAGCACAGTGTTAGAAGCTGCAGCGATGTTTAATTCTGCTGAATCACCAAGACAAATTTCAATGGTGTTGCCTAATTCTACAGTTGGTGAGTTGTTAATGGTAACCATTACGGTATCAAAATCAATACATGAGCCACCATTCAATACTTCAACAATAAAAATGGAATCGCTGGTTAGGATGTAGATTAATGAATCGTTGGTTGAGCCATCGTTCCAAGTAAACGAGTTGCCACCTGATGCTACTAAAGTTAATGGTAAATCTGCACTGCAAAGCGTAACATTAATACCTGCGTTGGCGATAGGTGAAGCAATAACAGAAATAGTATCAGTAAATGAAATTGAGCAACCATTGCCACCAGTTACTGAGTAGCTTATAGTATCCAATTGATTGGTTAACCCCGAACCATTATAGGTTCCAGCAGTAGTGTTGGTTATTCCTCGACCTGACCAAACTCCACCTGCAGGATAAGCATTAAAAGTTTGTACGGCGCTGCTTGAACATAAGTCGGTTATTTTTCTGTTTGCTCGAGCATAATGCGATAACGTTGTTGTTGAGTTGGTCCAAGCTGTTGCATTTTGGTCATCTGGAATGGCATCAAATGAAGCATGGCTGTTTTGGTCGCCTGTAATGTAAAATTGAACTTCAATATTATCGGGGTTTCCAATGCTCGCTTTTGCGATTTTAAGTTCGATAGTGCCATTGCTTAATATGCCATAGGTGGTTGAACTTGCTTGTGTCCCTACACCGCTCCAACTTATTCCGTTCCACTCATGAAATTCAGCATAATTTGCCGTTTTATTGTAGTTACCTCTAAAAACAAAATCAGGTAAATTATTGTGGGTATAAGTAATGTCTCTTGACCAAGAATCAGCACTACCTCCTCCCGGTTTGCTGTTAACGATAAAAGCCCAGGATTGCCAATCAGCAACTTGTGCGGTAGAAGCCAAATAGTAGAAATTAGCATCTTGTAATAGGTATAAATTATGAGTGTTTACTCCTTGCCAGCCGACAACTCCATCAGCAACAGCGGCAGGGGCTCCCCAAACCGATTCACCATCAAAAATGGTGTCAATGGTCGGTGTTGATGCATTTTGAATTACAGCAAAAGACGATTCTTTGACTTCAACCGTGTGTATAATGATACTGTCGCAGCCAGCAGCAGAATTTAAAGTATTGCTGTACGTTCCGGCTTGAATAGCATAACTGCCATCAGCAAGCAAAACTCCTGTACCAAAGCAAACCGTATCGGCCAAATAGGTTGTTTTTACATTACCAGCATACACTGAAATTGTTTCATTAATTATGGTGATTCCATCGGTAATTTCAAGGGTAAATGTGGTTGTATCTGAATTGATTCGAACTTTAGGGTTAGCAAAATTATCAATGGTGCTGCTGATGTTTGAAGAAGGACCCCAATCGTATGTTATGGTATCGCTTCCTCCACTTGCGTTCGAGAACAACGTAATGCTATCACCAACGCAAACATTAGTTGGACTATAAGTTAGGTTGTAGGTAATCGGAACTGGGCAACTGTTCACAGCCCCAGGACTCGCAAAGGTTACGCTATCAACATAAGTGGTTGAAATTTTCCAACTAGCCGCTAATGTGTTGTCGCCGTTAACATTACATAATGCTAATGAAAAACCACCTCCATCGGCACGATTGTCCCAAGGAGAACCATCGTCGTACCTAACACTATCAATTACCTGATTGTTGGTGTTTATAAATGAAATTGTTTCTGAAGTGTTGGATAAACTTCCACTTGCAGAAGGATTGTCCCATTGAAACAAATTACTTACTGTAAAAAGCTTTTTGAATTTTGCCGTGTCAACAGCAACAGCAACATAACCTCCAGATGATAAAACGAAATTCGGAAAAGTAAAGTCAAAAGCATCAGCAAAAGCTAACCCTTGTAAATTAACACTCGTAGAATTGTTGTTGTAAAGCTCAACAAACTCGATGGTATCAGTACCGGCGTTGTTGTACATTATTTCAGTAATTATTAAACTATCTGTAATTCCGTTAAACTCTATGATTTCTTGGTAAGGTACTAATGTATCTTGAGCTGCTGATGTATCAATGATTCCTACAATAAAAAGGGTGTCAAAATTTCCGTTAATTGATGTTGCGTAAATCAAGGTTACGGAATCTAATGCAGCTGCTCTTGTTGCGCTAGTTAAGTTAGGGAGACCAGCGTAATTTGCCATGGTTTCAGCACTTGTTTGATCTACTGGTTTTGAATACCTAATTCCAATTGTTTTATCATCAATTACGTTAACGTTTGTAACCAAAACAAAAGATGTAGCACTTAGGTTTCCAATCCACAGGTTTGGGTCAAAATCAGCCGGTGCATTTTGATTTGTGGTTATGGTCCATTGATTTGCATCGTATATCTCTTTTCCTTTCACAACAGTTGACTTTCTTTCTGCTCGACCATCTGTGAATAAGTGGCCATTTGAACTGGTGCCTAGTTCACCAGGAACTCCGAATGCGTCAACTACATCACCTTCTGGGTTTACTAGTTGATAATTATCGTTTCCGTTTCCATTAATAGTCCCAGAGCTCCTATTTGGAGAAAAGCCAAATTGAGTTAAAAAATCAGAACTACTAGATGCAATAGTATAAATAGCCTTTGAAGTCAAAGTTCCAGTGAGAGATACATTACTAAAATTTGTGTTTGCATTTGAATAATATCTAATCTTCCATCCGGTTAAGGTTAAACTAGTATCTTCATTATTGAAAATCTCAATAAACCTTGCCTGATATACATTTTTCGGATCAGCTAATTCGGTAAAAAACAACCTTGTTTTAGGAATATAAATAGGAGCAACAAAAGGTATGGTATCTGTTTTGGCCATTACGTTACCAGCAACATCAGCAATGTTGGCTACAATAAGCGAATCGTCTCTCGTTAAAGCAACTGATAAATTCAATTTTACGCTATCACCAAGGGTATTTAAAGTGGCGGATGAAATAGTTGGAACTCCAGAATAATTTGACGTGTTTGTTGCAGTAGCAGAAGAAACCTGCTCGTTAAAAACTACCATTATTTCTGTTAAAGTATCAGCGTAAACACTTGATACTATTGGTGACGTTAAGTCCGCCTGAAATGTTCCACCTACAAAGAAATCATCCACTTGCCAGTTTTCTGAGCTTGAAGCTGTGCCAGTATATTTAAAAGCTAGATAACCACTGGTTCCTGATAATGAATCTAGATCATTTATGCCATAATTGTGCCATCCTGAATAACTAGAACTGGTGCTTTGATCGTTAAACGTAATGTTAATTTTTTTCCAATTTGCAGAAGCAGGGGCAGCCGACCCGTTGTAGTCAGATGAAAAATAAAGCTCTAAATCTGCTCCATCGTACCTTTCATTGGTAGCAAAACCAACCACAACCGAATCGTAATTTGAGAGCGGTAAAAATGGAGAGATTAACCAATCTTCATCATCTGAACCTCCAAAACCATTCATATCCATATACCCTGAACTGTTGCATGTCCATACGTCAGAGGCATCCAAAACATCATAAGTAGTAAATGAGTTTACCGAACAATTATTAAAACCTTCGTAATGAATGGTATCATAAACTAACGATGGCGTATTTGCTTGAAGGGTTGGTGGCGTAGTTGTTTTGTAATCGATATCGTTCCCAAAATTTGTGTACGAATACATTTCAAAATTATATGTTGTAGCTGCATCTAATCCTGTAATTACAACACTTTGGGTATCGCCAATGTGAGTGATGTTAGTGGCGTAAAGTCCATCCGAAAAATCTAAATCATTGATAATAGGTGTTGCATCAACCACAGTTGGTAAAGTGTTGACGCTACTTGCACCTATCAATAAATATCCATCAGGTTGTTGCGACCCTGTATCTGCATCAATCCAGGTAAGTGTTGCGTTTGTAAACGAAATCGAATCAACCGACAATCCTGTAACATGGTTGGTTGGTTCCGGTGTTGCAGTTGTAGGGTTTCCTATCCAAGCTCCTGGGTCAAAATCAGATGGTGCGTTTTGATTTAACGCGATGATCCATTGTGTCGCAATAAAAGTATCTGTAGGCATGGAAACAGCGGTGTCTCTTTCTGCACGGCCATCGGCAAAATAATGGCCATTTGAACTGTTGCCCTGTTCACCTGGTCTTCCAAAAAAGTCAACAACACTTCCATTTGGCGCTTCTAAATAAATATTATCATCACCATTGCTGTCAGCTGGACCGCCCGTGCCAATATTTTGATCTGCACTAATACCATAAGTTGTATTAAAGGTTGTGGTATTCGCACAAATTAAATAATGGCCTTTTGAAGGAATACTTCCAGTTAGTGCTTTTGGTGTTTGAGGAGACGTATTTCCATTTGTATATCGACCTAGTTTCCATCCTGAACCCAAATTAACCGTTGTATCTTCATCGTTGTAGAGCTCAACATATCTTGAAGCTGCGCTGTTTAATGGGTCTGCAATTTCAGTAATAAAAATTTTTGGCACTTGAAATGACTGGTACGAATAATTGCTGCCACCATTGTTTATTAAGTTGATGGTTTTCATGTCGATATCGCCACCAAGGTTAGAAGTGGTCGTAGAAAAAACGTAGTAATTTACTGTTACTCCATTACCTTGAGCTGGAATAAAGGTAAAGCCTGAGTCAGAAGCAATGGTAATTTCTTTTAAAATAGAAGTAGAAAAACCATTAGTTGTGTAGCGTAAATAAAACTTCTCTTCTGTAGACGGATTAGCTGATAGTTTAACCCCAACAAACACTGAATCAGCTGGTGTAATACCTGTAGTTAGAGTCTGCTCCACTTTGGTCATTGTTACCGGCAAACTACTGGTCTCCATAAAAATGGCATCGGTTGAAGTGTAATCATTATGTTTAAAATTCACCGTGTAGTATTTGTTGTTGGTTACGGAGATAGAATCGTTTTGGCTTCCACATGTTGCGCCACTCCAACACATGCTCATCAATGAATCAACTACAAAATTTTGATCTCTCCATTCGTTGCCCCAAGGATTAATACCGCCACTTACAAATTTAAATCCTTGAAAACCTGTAGTACCTGTATATTGAAAGGTAGACTGCCAGCGCACCGTTCCCGTGGATATTTTGGTTAAATCAAAATTACCTCCCATGCCATTGGAGTTGGTCCATGCATTCCAATCACCAGGAATTCGAACACCGTCAGGATCGTAAAAAACTTGACTAAAGAGCAGATTGGTAAACAGAAAAAGGGTAAGTGTAAAAAATAATTTTTTCATACTAAATGAGGTTGTTACGTGTATTGATTACACTAAACAAACTTAAAAAATTAACAGGAAAGTTTTAAAAGGTTTCCATTACCAAATTGAGAAGAATTTGTCTTTACCCTTCGGTCCATTTCGCAAAAAGCGAAACACTCAGGCTGACGGCATAAATTTCAATATTATTTAAATGAAAGTTAATAAGCCAAATCGGTAATGACCTGTGGTGAGTTGTTGGTTTGCTGACTTATAAAAACTTCATCTTGATCAACATCAAACATTGAGCTTTGTGAAAACGCTGCTACTGAAATAGCCATAAACAAGGCAGTTATCAAGGCAATTAACCCAATTCCAAAAAAATTTCCTAACGTAGGTTTTTGTGTTCTACTCATCTATAACAAAAGTGATGGTATAAGCTGAGCCTTTAAACTACTTGTTTAATAAGATGTTAAGTGTGAATTGTTAATTTCTATGAGGTTAATGGGTTGATGCGTTTCTGGGTTAATATTGTGATCCTATCAATTTAATAAATTTGGTCTGCTGAGTGACCTGACCCGAAGTTTCGGGATTGTAAAGAGTTGTATCAAGGTACGACAAATTTCAAAAAAACAAAAAGCATAGTTCTACACTTTTTTAAACTAAATTGAAACTCAATCTTTGCCTTATCAATATGAAAACACAAATTATTTCTTTTCCAAAACTACTTACAACCTTAGTTTTGCCTTATCCGCTATTGAACGGTATAAGCCAGGGTTAGATTACTTCATTTCCCGTCCTTCTAGTTGTAAATTCGCAATGACGGAGTTTATTTGAATAGCTTAGAAGGCAATTAACAAACCTTCACAAATCAATTTGTTTCCTATAAATAATCGACAAAAAGTCTTACGGTTAATACCGTACCTTTGCCGACTTTGAAAAACGTGGAGGAAAATACCAAAAGAGGAATAGCTATTCTAGGATCTACTGGGTCTATCGGAACTCAAGCATTGGAGGTTTTAGAAGAACAATCTGAAAGTTTTTCAGTTGAGCTTTTAACAGCTAATACAAGCCATAAGCTACTTATTGAACAAAGTTTAAAGTTTAAGCCAAATGCTGTGGTAATTGGAGACGAAACCAAATACCAAGAGGTTAGCGATGCACTTTGGGGTGCAGGAATTAAGGTTTATGCAGGAGCCGAGGCTGTATCACAATGTGTTGAGATGGAAAGCATCAACACTGTTCTCACCGCAATGGTTGGTTATGCAGGCCTAAAGCCTGCCATTTCTGCCATTAATGCAGGCAAGCAAATTGCTTTAGCCAATAAAGAAACTTTAGTTGTTGCCGGCGACTTAATCACCAAATTAGCTAAAGAAAAAGCGGTTAATCTTTACCCTGTTGATTCAGAACATTCAGCCATTTTTCAATGCTTAGCAGGTGAGTTTCACAATCCCATTGAAAAAATATATTTAACTGCTTCAGGAGGCCCTTTTAGAGGTTATTCAATGGAGCAATTATCGCAAGTTACTAAAGCACAAGCTTTAAAACATCCCAATTGGGATATGGGTGCAAAAATCACTATTGATTCAGCATCGTTAATGAACAAAGGGCTTGAGGTAATTGAGGCAAAGTGGTTGTTCGGTTTAAAAACCGAGCAAATCGATATTATCGTTCATCCGCAAAGTATAATTCATTCAATTGTTCAGTTTGAAGATGGATCTATGAAAGCTCAGATGGGTTTGCCTGATATGAAATTACCTATTCAATACGCTATGGCTTATCCAGATAGAATGAAATCGAGTTTCGCACGTTTTAACTTTATGGATTATCCGAATTTATCGTTCGAAAAACCAGATATAAAAACGTTTAAAAATTTACAATTGGCGTTTGATGCATTGATCAAAGGAGGCAATAGCGCCTGTGTTTTAAATGCTGCCAACGAAGTTGTAGTTGATGCTTTTTTACACGATAAAATATCGTTTTTAAGGATGCCAGAAGTAATTGAACAAACAATGGACAAAGTTGTATTTATCAACAAACCTACCTACGAGCAATATGTTGAAACCGACACAGAGGCTCGTAAAATTGCAAACGATTTAATATAAGTAATGGAAGATTTTTTTATAAAAGCAGTTCAGCTAATTGCTAGTTTATCAATATTGGTGGTTCTGCACGAACTTGGGCACTTTATACCTGCTAAGCTTTTTAAAACCCGAGTAGAAAAATTTTACTTATTTTTTGATCCTTGGTTTTCGCTATTTAAATTTAAACGAGGCGATACCGAATACGGTATTGGATGGTTGCCACTTGGAGGCTATGTAAAAATTGCCGGAATGATTGATGAGAGCATGGACAAAGAGCAAATGGCTTTACCTCCAAAACCAGATGAATTTAGATCAAAACCTACTTGGCAACGACTAATTATTATGGTTGGTGGAGTTACAGTAAACTTGCTTTTAGCTATGTTTATTTACTCAATGACTTTGTTTGTTTGGGGCGAAAAATATTTACCTAATGAAAACCTAACCGACGGAATTTGGTGTGTTGACAGCATGGCTTATGAAGTAGGTTTAATGAACGGCGATAAAATTTTATCAATCAACAACACCAAAATTGAAAAGCTAGGCGATGTTATGCCCGAAATGCTTTATGGTGGAGCAATGGAAATTGAACGAAACGGCTCAATAATTTCTATTGATGTTCCTGAAGATTTCATCGAAAATTTAATCGACAACGATGCACGTCAAATAGTATATGCTCGTATTCCAACTATTGTTGCTCAAGTATCTCCTGAGTCAGAAAACGTTGGTTTGATTTTACCGAAAGATCAAATTGTTTCAGTAAATGGTAAAGAGGTGAAATACTACGATCAGCTTCAGATGGAGTTAAAAAATTACACCAATGAAAATGCTATGGTTGGGGTGATCAGAGATAGTGAAAATGTTGAGCTGGATTTGTTTATTAATGATCTAAATCAAATTGGTTTCAACACTGGATTTGTAAACTATAAGAATTTAGAAAGATTAGGTATTTACGAATTTGCGAGTTTAAAATACGGTTTATTAGCTTCTTTTCCTGCGGGAATAAACAAAGCTCTTGATAAACTAGGTTCTTATGTTCGTCAATTTAAATTGATTCTGAACCCCGACACCGGCGCTTACAAAGGCTTGGGTGGTTTTGGTGCTTTGGGTGGTTTGTTTCCTTCATCATGGAACTGGCAAGCCTTCTGGGAAATCACAGCTTTTCTTTCCATCATATTAGCGTTCATGAACATTTTACCTATTCCGGCTTTGGATGGCGGTCATGTAATGTTCTTACTCTACGAAATGATTTCGGGCCGTAAACCGGGCGATAAATTTATGGAGTACGCTCAATTAGCAGGCTTTGTATTGTTGATTTCGTTGTTGTTGTTTGCCAACGGAAACGACTTGTTTAGGTTGTTTAAATAACCCCAAAAGAGAAACTACAGTTCAAATAAGAAGGCAAGCTTTTTAGCTTTCCGTCTTGATTTATGGTTGATGTTTGCTCCATCTTCAAGAATTATTCTGGAGTCATCAGATACTATAAGGTTTGCTCTTCGGTGAAGATTCAAAGTGCTTCCACTTTTTAAAATCATTGTTGATTTATTCCTCAACTCTAACCCTGCTTTTTTATTCAACTGAACCGTGCTGTTTTCAGCAATTGTAAAAGTGGTTGGCAAGGTAAAAAGGGTTTGGTGGTTAAGCGTATCCGGATTTGATACTCTGGTAGGCGTAAACCCTCTATCTATTCGAATGGTTTTGCCTTCGACCAACACTAAACTAGGCTCGTTTTGCTTTATGTTGGGCAGCACAATACTATCAGCACACCATCTTTGGTTTTCGTTAATCGTGGTGTTGTTGTAACCTACCTCAACCGTAATACTTCCATCTTGGTTTTCAGAAAGCACCTTTATTTTAATTCCGTTTAAAACCACTTTACGGTTGTTTGGCTTTCGCGATTTTAACATATCGGTATCCAAACTAACCAAGGTCATCACGCTTGATGAAGGTGGGTTTGTACCCATTGATACTTCATCGTTTGAACCAAGACCAAAAGCATGAGCTGGCGTTCCCATATGTTGCAACTCACTTTGGTAGGTTCCGTTTCTTTTCTCCACCCATTTAAAGTCTGTTTCGTCCCTGGTTATTTTACCATCGGGTTCTGATCCTTTCTCTTTACCCATTTTATCGGTTACCGTGTTTTCTACATCGCTAGTTCCGGTTAACGGATTCATAAAATTTCGTTTTTTGTAAAAAGCATTTACAGGCATGTTGTTTACACAATTGGTTTTGGTTTTTTCTGTTTCAGTAAACGCATCATAAAAACCATTGGCGGGCATTACTCGTAGGTAATCACCGTAGCCTTTAAATGTTTTTTGTCCCTTTTTGATGTTTTTATCCACCTGTAAATACATGTATATACCGGGCTTTGCTTTTGGTTTGCATGGCTCATTGGTATATAGAAATTGATCAAAAGGACTCTTGTTGAATGCTTCTGTTTGGTGATTCTCAATCCAAATCCATTGTTCGTATTCAGTGCTGTCTAAATAAGGCAACTTAACTCGAATTGCATCACCAGATGTTACAAAATCGCGCAGAATAAAAGTGATTGGTTTAGCTGCTTTTTCCAATGATAAATCGGCGTTTACTTCTTTAACGGAACTTTGTTCTATTGCCGAAATGGTGAACTCCTTTTCGGGATGAATCCAATTTAACCGGTCTCTATCCCAAGCATTGCAAGTCATAAACATACTGTTGTAATTGCCCATGGTGCTCCATCCGCCTTGAAGCGGAATAAAATAGTTGGTGCCACCGCCGTTGTGCTGACCTCCGCCGCAGTGAAAATTATTACCTCCAAAAACCAAATGACTGTACTCGTGGCGCATAATCTGAAAATCGGTTCCGGCAAATACCGAATGTGAATCTGATTTTTTACCGTTTATTTTTCCAAACGAACCTTGGCTTGCAAACCCAGTGCTTAAACCCACGCCATGAAAATTACGAACTACCATCATAATGTGATCAATACCTCCATCTGGTTCGGCAATTTTTAATTTACCTGCTCTTTCATTGTTTGTCCATAAATCGAAATCATTAAAGCCCAATCCGCTGCCCGATTTTACTCCTTTTTCGGTCATGTAATTCGATACATATTGCATTACGCCATACCTGCTCACTCTGCTGCCTAATTCGGACTCTTTTATTGTAATTGGTTCATGAAAATAATCGCCAAGCACTTTGTATTGCCCAAACGATGATTCATCAAAATACTGCGATATTCTTCCTTTTAAGTTATCGCTATACTGAGGGTCGAAAACCTGATCTGCATCAGGAGGTAATTCTCCTTTTGGCCAAGCCTCATACTTTTGGAGACTCGGGGTGTTGTCGTAATCAATTTCAACAAAAACCATTAATATTCTGATGGTTCCGCTGGCGGGTAAGTTCCATCCGTTCTTTGATTCTGATTCTTGCCCAAAACTAAATTGTGCTAAAAACACTAAAATTAAGGTTCCAATTAATCGTGCCTTTACCATTCTACAACTATTTTACCTTTCGATTTTCTGCTTTCTAAAAACGCATGAGCCGTTGCTATTTCGTTGGCTTTGTATACCCCACCAACATACGGAGTAATTACCTCTTGTTCAAACAACGAAACCACATTTTTTAAACAAATCGAAAGTATGTCGGTACGATGATCGGCTATGCGGAGCATATTAACACCTACCAAACTTTGCGATTTCATTAAGAATTTAACCGGTGTAAAAAAGCCATAACCAAACAGTAATTTAAGCAGCGAAATGGCGCCTTTACCTGATCTTGATGCTGCACCAAAGCTTATTATTTTACCTCCAAAGTTTAATGATTTTAATCCTTTTTTAAAGAATGCTCCGCCAATTGGATCAAAGATGACATCAACACGGCGAGTACCTAAAGTTTTCTTTATTTCTTCGTTTAAATCGTTGTTTCCATAAACTACAACATCATCAGCACCAATATTTTTTACATACTCTGTTTTGTTTTCATTACCAATACCGGCAATTACTCTACAGCCTTTTGCTTTAGCAAGTTGAATTAAGCCTGTACCAACTCCGCCTGCAGCTGAAAGTACTAAAACAATGTCTTTTTCGGTTAAATTAATGGCTTCGTAAGCAGCATAGTAGGCGGTAGTGTATTGAGTGCCTAATGCTACTGCAGAGCCGTTGTCAATTCCATCAGGTAATTCTACTACCGCTAAATGACTTGATGCAACATATTCAGCATAACTTCCAAATCTGGTAAAAGCCAAAACCTTTTTCCCTGTTTCAATATTTGTTACCTCCGAACCTACTTCTTCGACGGTTCCAACACATTCGTAACCAAGTATACTTGGCAATGGTGGTGCGTCGCCATACAACCCTTTGCGGGCCAAAACATCAGCATAGTTTAATCCAAAGGCATCTATTTTTATTAAAACCTGATCTGGCTTAATGGTTGGTTTGTCTGTTTCTTTAATTTTAAAGGCTGTTTCAGCGCCTCCGTTTTTGGTTAAGAAAATAGCTTTCATTTTTTATTGTGGATTGACTTCTGTTCTATTTATTGATGATGAGATTCCAAATGTACTATGAAAAATAAATTTTGATGCCTGATGAAAATCTTTGTAACAAGGTGAAAGAGGGTTTGAACACTATGCCAGGATTTCGACAAGCTCAACCACCTTTGATATTGTTCTTTCCGCTGCACTGCTATCGCAATGACGGGTGCGTCAAAAAGCATGGTCCTTCGACCCTTCGATACATTTCGAAAAAGCGAAACACTAAGGGTTCTTCAGGGTGACCTAGTGTTAACCAACCGGACTAAAGAAAGCTAATTAATAGGAACAAAGATTACTTGCTTCCGATGACTACAACAAACTCGCCTTTTGGTGGTTTGGTGGTGAAGTGTTGTTCGAGTTCAGCAGCTGTGCCTCGTATTGTTTCTTCAAACTTTTTTGATATTTCTCTTGAAACCACAACTGGTGTGTCATCATCAAAATATTCTTTTAGCTCGCCAAGTAATTTCATTAGTCTGTGCGGCGATTCATAAAGCACAATGGTTTTGCCAATGCTTTTTAAGTGCTCTAACTTTTTCATTCGCCCTTTTTTATGAGGCAAAAAACCATCAAACACAAAAGCGTCGCACGGCAAGCCTGAAGTAACCAAAGCAGGCACAAAAGCTGTTGCGCCAGGCAAACATTCTACTCTAATTCCTTTTTCAATACAAGCCCTAACCAACAAATAACCAGGATCTGAAATGGCCGGCGTTCCGGCATCAGAAATCAACACCGTAATTTCGTTGTTTTCAATAGTTTCAACTACTCTACCCACCACTTTGTGTTCGTTGGCGAGATGAAAAGCTTGCAAAGGTTTTTTGATGTCGTAGTGGTTCAACAGCTTGCTTGACACACGGGTGTCTTCAGCTAAAATCAAATCGCACGATTTAAATGTTTCAAGTGCACGCAAGGTAATGTCGCCCAAATTGCCAACAGGCGTTGGAACTATAATTAAATCACCCATAATTAGGCTGAATCTTTATAACGGTAGCGCCTTTCAAGATACTCCAAGAAAGAAAGTACGGTTCGGTCTTCAAAATCCCAAGAGTATACTTTGCCATATTTGTGAGTAATCAGTTTCATTGCCGAATCCATTGACTCAAGATGGTTGAACTCTTCAATGGCTCTTTGGTACTCAATGCCATCGCCTCTAAAAAGTTCGTTAGCAAACAAAAAACGCTCGTTTAATCCAATGGCAGTTTTTAAATTTTTAATTGGTTGCTGTTGTAATCTACTGGCAAGACTATCAGATTTACTGAGGTTAGAAATTTTATCGTTTAACGAAACGTCGTCTTTCAAAACGTTAACTTCTGGCTCTACAGTTGGTTCCTCAATTGGCGTTTCTTCAACTTCTATAATTGATTCTTCCTCCATTGCCTCAACAGTTATTTCTTCAACAACCTCTTCAACTGGCTCCAGCTCTTGCGGGGGCTCTATTATTGGCTCAACAGCAGCTGGGACATCAACCAATGGCTTAACATCATCTAAAATATGGCTTGCAAATTTCAACAAATGCACTTTTTCTAAAAGATCGCTTGACAATGCCTTCAATTCGTTTTGAAGCTCCACGAAGCTATCTGAGCGGGTAGCTAATTGACCAATCGCCTCGCTTAAACGAATTATTTCAAGCTTGATATCTTTTAAACTTTCCATTAGGGGTTTTGCACTTTGTTAGCGGCAAATTTATGTAGTTTTGCCTAATACCGAACGATGATTTGAATGACAACGTATGTTTTTAGAAAATAAAGTAAATAAACATAAAAGCTCAGGGTGGATTGAGGTCATTTGTGGTTCAATGTTCTCGGGTAAAACCGAAGAACTTATTCGCCGGTTAAAACGCTCTATAATAGCCAAACAAAAGGTAGAAATTTTTAAGCCAAAAATTGATACCCGCTACTCTGAAGATGAAGTTGTTTCGCACGATTCAAATGCAATAAACTCAACACCGGTATCTACTTCAAGCAATATTCTTTTATTGGCAAACGACGTAGAAGTTGTTGGTATTGACGAAGCGCAATTTTTTGATGATAACCTACCCGAAGTTTGCAATCAGTTGGCAAATAGTGGAATTCGTGTAATCGTTGCTGGGCTTGATATGGATTTTAAAGGACGACCTTTTGGGCCAATGCCTCAGTTGTTAGCTATTGCCGAATACGTAACCAAGGTGCACGCCATTTGCGTAAATACAGGTAAACTTGCACATTATTCGCATCGATTAAATGCAGATCAAGGAGTGGTTAAGTTGGGCGAAAAAGAATCGTACGTTCCGTTGTCAAGAGATGCTTATTTAGAAGCCATAAATCAAGAAGAAGAGGAGATTAAAAAACAGAGCTAAGGCTACATGAAAAACATTCGGTTTCTCTCTCCTAAAACACATAAAACTTTATTTAAAATAAACCTATCCGCTTTTAAGCACAACTTAAACTATTACAAAAGTTTGCTTAAACCCAAAACCAAACTTATTGTGATGGTAAAAGCTTTTGCATATGGCTTGGGTTTATCAAAAATGTCGGAAGTTTTAAATGAGGAAAAAGTAGACTACTTAGCGGTAGCTTACACAGATGAAGCCGTTGAGTTGCGCCGTGCAGGATATGAAGGTAAGCTGATGGTTTTTAATCCTGAACCACACTGTTTCGACAACATTATTCGGTATCAAATCGAACCTGAAGTTTATAGTTTGTCGCTTCTGAAAGATTACCTAGAAGTACTTCAAAGCAATGGTGCTTATCAACTTTTGGGCGAATTACCAATTCATATCAAGATTGATACTGGAATGCATCGATTGGGAATGATGGAAGAGGATTTAAATGAAGCTTCAAAACTTATTAAAGAAAACAACCAGCTTAAAGTTGAGTCTGTTTTCACTCATTTGGCTGCAGCCGATGACGAAAGCATGGATAACTTTACGCTATCCCAAATTGAAAAGTTTGAATTGTTGTACCAAAAGCTGGTTGTAGGTTTTGTGCACCAACCTATGAAGCATGTATTAAACTCATCGGGTATTGAGCGTTTTGGTGATTACCAGATGGATATGGTAAGGTTAGGAATTGGTTTGTACGGTTTTTCACCAAACCAAATAACCGAAGGAAAACTCCAAATGGTGTGTTCGTTGTTTAGCCACATTGCGCAAATTAAAAAAGTTAAAAAGGGGGAAGCCATCGGTTACAACCGATCTAAAATTGCCGAAAACGATATGGAAATAGCCATCGTGTTTTTAGGTTATGCCGATGGCCTTTCTCGCAGTTTAAGTAACAAAGGGGGGCTTTATTTAAATGGAGGCATGGCGCCAATTGTTGGCAATATAAGCATGGATATTACCGTGTTAGACATCTCCAATATTACCTGTAAGGTTGGAGATGCAGTTGAAGTTTTTGGAGAACATTTTACGCTAGCCCAATTTTCTGAAATGGCAGGAACTATTCCTTACGAAGTGCTTACCGATATTTCATCGAGAGTAAGACGAATCTACAGTTAAAATCAACGATCAACTCACTTTGGTTTTTTGTTAAACTTGTAAACCATCGCTAAACTGGTGGTTGTTGAGCAAAATGCGATTAGTAAAAGCAGTGCTCCGAGTACTATTGTTTTTTCCATTTTTCGTGGGTTTTTGGTTTCGCGTATTTTAGCAATTGCGTCCACAAAGCAGTGTTTAAATCATAAGTAAACTCTGCGGTTTTCAAGTGTTTGATTGCGTTTATTTGTAAAAAATTAAAATTGAGACTTATTAAATGTTTTGCCGGTTTAATACTCTGCCTAGCTTGCCTGGTTAGTTGTAACGAAAAGCCATCAGGTGTCTTGTCTGTAACTTCAGAAGAAGGAATCGACTCAACTGTACAAATAATTAAATTGTACAACCTTCCGGTTGATTCATTTGATATCCACAAGGGCGTAATAAAGCCAAATCAGTTTTTAGCAGATATCCTTTTAAGTTACCATGTACCTTATAATGAAATTGACAGGTTGGTAAAAAAAGCCTCTGATATTTTTGATGTTCGTTACATTGTATCGGGTAAAAGCTATGCTGTATTTTGCAACAAAGACTCGCTAGGTAAAGCCTTGTGTTTTGTTTATGAGCCAAATGCAACTGAGTTTATAGTATTCGATATGCGGGATACTATCAATGTATTTAGAGGCACGAAACCAGTTGAAATTAGGGAGAAGGTTAGCTACGGAACAATTAATTCGTCATTGTACCAAACACTAGCTGATATTGGTTCATCGCCAGCATTAGCGATGGAAATGGCGAACATATACGCCTGGACAATTGATTTTTACCGAATTCAAAAAGGTGATAAATTTAAAGTTGTTTACACTGAGAAATTTGTTGACGGTAAAAGAATTGGTATTGATGAAATTAAATCGGCTGTGTTTACTCACTTTAAAGACGACTATTATGCATTTGCTTTTGAGCAAGATGGTTTTGTAGATTATTTTGATGATCAAGCCAACAGCTTAAGGAAAGCCTTTTTAAAGTCTCCTTTAAAGTTTGGAAGAATGAGCTCGGCCTACACCAGCAGCAGATACCATCCGGTTCAAAAAAGGTGGAAAGCGCATAAAGGAACTGATTATGCAGCGCCCCACGGAACGCCAATTATGTCAACCAGCGACGGTGTTGTAATTGAGGCTCGATACAAAAAATATAACGGTAATTATGTAAAAGTTAGACACAACTCTACCTATACAACGCAGTACTTACACATGAGTAAAATAGGAAAAGGTATAAAGTCAGGTGCAAAAGTAAGGCAAGGGCAAACCATTGGTTATGTTGGTGCTACAGGGCTTGCGACCGGACCTCATGTTTGTTACCGATTTTGGAAACACGGTGCTCAAATTGATCACAGAAGAGAAAAGTTTCCGCCAAGTAAGCCCGTTCTTAAAAAGAACCAACCGGCCTTTTATGAGTTTATTAAGCCTATTCAGACTAAGCTAGATTCTTTAGAATCGGGAAATGTAGTAAGCTGATTTTTACTTTTTCTTATAAATAGGAACCGTTGAACAAGGCTCTCCAAACATTAACGACTTCACTACCGGTTTCAATTTTTGGGTAAACCGAATGTAAACAGCTGGCGATAAATCAACATTCCCGCAACCTTTTATGATCACTCGTTGGCCTTCAAATTCTTCCTGTTTTAGGGCATCTATCATATTTAATACAGCTGCTTCTTGCAGATGTTCTGGCTGTATGAAATAGCATTGTTTCGCCTCACCAAGGTAAGAAGCAATCAGCATGTAGGCCCAATGCGGTATAATGGCATCTACAGACAAGAAAACAGCAACGTACTTGTTTTTAAATTGTGCCCAGTTAAATTCTGTAGTTTGTTGTCTGAATTCTTTTTCTTTTACAACTAATTCTTGCCATAAAAACTGCTTAATATCAACGCTAGCAAGATCAGCCGACTGAAGCATTTCTTCTGCATCGAGCGTTATTAATCCACTTTTCGTTATCTTATTTTCAATCATTTAAAGGAGTAATTCTACATAAACCCAAGCTCATACTGAGCTTCTTCACTCATCATATCCTTAGTCCAAGGTGGCTCAAATGTTATTTCAACTTTGGCATCTTCAACTTCTGTCAAGTGTCTGACTTTATTTTCCACTTCCATAGGTAAGCTTTCAGCAACAGGACAGTTTGGTGAAGTTAGGGTCATCAAAACATCAACAAAGCTCAATTCTGAACCATCAATGCTTTTTAACGACACGTCGTAAATCAATCCCAACTCGTATACATCTACTGGAATTTCAGGGTCGTAGCACGTTTTGATTGCTTCAATAACTCTATTTTCAAGTTCTTTTTTATCCATGGTTAGTTGTTGATTGCGCTATAAGCAATTGCATATGTTTTAATTTTTTTCACCATCGATGCTAATCCATTTGCTCTGTTTGGTGAAAGATGGTTTCCTAAACCGATTTTATCAATAAAATAAAGTTCGGCATCCATAATTTCTTTCGATGAATTATTTGATAATACTCTTATCAAAAGCGCTATCAATCCTTTGGTGATCAACGCATCACTATCGGCTTCAAAAAGTAATTTTCCTTTGTTGTGGTTTGCGTTTAACCACACCTGCGATTGGCATCCCTTTACAAGGTTTTCATCTACTCGGTGTGAGGTATCAAGTTCAGTTAATTCTTTACCAAGGTTAATGATGTGCTCGTATTTATCAAGCCAGTCTTCAAAAAGCGTAAACTCTTCTACGATTTCGTCTTGAATTGAATTAATGTCCATTACGATAAAATATTTAATGCTTTCTGTAGCCCGGAAATCATTTTGTCAATCTCCTCTTTTGTATTGTAAAACGAGAAAGAAGCTCTTATTGTTCCTGGTATTCCATATCGGCTCATTAAAGGTTCAGTACAATGGTGTCCTGTTCTAACTGCGATACCCATTTGATCTAAAAGCGCACCAACATCGTAAGGATGATGATTGCCAATTAAAAACGAAATAAGCGATGCTTTGTGTTTCGCATTTCCGTAAATTTTAATTTCCGGAATGTTTTCTATCAGTTGTTTTGTAGCGTATTGCAAAAGTTCGTTTTCATACTTTTCAATATTCAATAATCCTAAATTATTAATGTAATCAATGGCTACCCCTAACCCAATAACACCTGCAATATTTGGCGTTCCCGCCTCAAATTTATGTGGCAATTCATTGTACGTTGTTTTCTCAAACGTTACGGTTTTAATCATCTCACCACCTCCTTGATAAGGTGGCATTTCTTCAAGTAAATCCTTTCGTCCGTATATAATTCCGATGCCAGTTGGGCCGCACAATTTATGCCCCGAAAAAGCATAAAAGTCGCAGTTTAGATCTTGAACATCAATTTTAAGATGAGGCGCTGATTGGGCTCCATCAATAAAAACTTTTGTGCCGTTTGCATTGCAAGCGTTGATCAATTCCTTTACAGGGTTTACGGTTCCCAATGTGTTTGAAACGTGTATAAACGCCGCTAATTTAGTTTTGTAACTCAACAGCTGTTTGAATGCATCAACATTCAGTTCGCCATTGTCAAATATTGGTGCAACCTTTAAGGTTGCGCCTTTTCTTTCACACAACATTTGCCAGGGCACAATGTTGGAGTGGTGCTCCATTTCAGTGATTAAAATTTCATCGCCCTTTTGGATGTATTTTTCACCAATCGAAAAGGCTAATAAATTTATGCTTTGTGTTGTACCAGAGGTGAAAACGATTTCTTCTTCGAATCGTGCGTTTACAAAAGTCTTTAATTTTCTACGTGCGTCCTCATACATATTGGTAGCCTCTTGGCTTAACGTATGAACGCCTCTATGTACATTTGCATGAGATTTTGAATAGTAATTCGATACGGCATCGATTACAACTTTTGGCTTTTGCGATGATGCTCCGTTATCAAAATATACCAAAGGCTTCCCGTTGATATCCTGATGAAGGATTGGAAAATCAGCACGTGTTTTATATGGATCTAGATTCGTCAATTTTCAGAAATTTGTTTTTCAATCATTGCATTGATTAGTTCTGCTAGGTGCTCGTCAGATACCCTTGAAACAACATCATCAGCGAAAGCAGTAACCAAAAGTTTAACTGCAGCTGTTTTTTTAATGCCCCTAGCTTGCAAATAAAAGAGCGCGTCTTTATCCATTTGACCTGTGGTAGAACCATGCGAACATTTTACGTCATCTGCATAAATTTCGAGCTCTGGTTTACTGTTCATTGTTGCCTTATCAGACAACAAAATGTTGTTGTTGGCCTGAAAAGCATTCGTTTTTTGAGCGGCTTGCCGCACCATAACCTTACCATTGAAAACCCCAGTTGCAGTATTTGATAAAATACCTCTGTAAAGTTCACTGCTGTTGCAATTTGGCGCAATGTGATCAATGTATGTGTGGTTGTCAATGTGCTGTGACCCCGAAGGAACATAAACCCCATTTAACTCGGCATAAGCACCTGTTTTATTCAGGTTGACGTTAATGTTGTTCCGGGTAAGTTGTCCGATTAATGAAAACCCAAAATGCTTGAAACTTGCATCTTCAGCTACATCAACATAAATGTTTTGAATCGCCGTAGCTTTACCCAAAACCTGAAGGTTAACTATCTCTAAGTTTGAAGAGCTTTCAGCGTTAATTCGTGTAACCGAATTTAAAAAACCAGAACCCTCAGCTGCAGCCAAATCAAGCATACAAACCATTGCTTCTGATCCTTGCTGAGTGGTAATGTTGTGGTTAATGTTAGAAATACTTTCTGGGTCAGAGCTGCTATTAACCAACAACAATGGTTTTGTTAGCACCGTATTTGCCTTAACTTTTAAATTTATTCCAGATGTAAAACTGGCATCGCTCAAAGCGGTAAAATATTCGTTGCTTAGTTTATTCGAAAGCGTGTTGTTTTCTTCTATTCCGGTTAAATCACTTAAGTCGTTTCGTAAAAATCCGTTTTCAAAAACAACCAGCTGATACCTATCAATAGCTACAATATTGTTAATTGTTTCAACTGTAATATTGCTTGTTTGAGATATCTTAAGTTTTGCAGTTTTTAGCTTACCGAGTCTGGTGTATTTCCAGTATTCGTTTCGGGTAGTTGGAAAGCTAAGATTAAGGAAGTTTTGACCTTGTTTACTTTCTGGTAAAACAAAATCAGCGAAAGGTAAAGGCTTAGCAACTATGGTGGTTTGAGTTAATTCCATTAAGCTGATACTTCAGTTTCTTGAATCCAATCGTAGCCCTTTTCTTCTAACTCAAGAGCTAGTTCTTTACCGCCTGTTTTTATGATTCTGCCTTGGTACAAAACATGAACAAAATCTGGAACAATGTAATCGAGCAACCGCTGGTAATGTGTAATTAGAAGTACTGCGTTGTCTTTTGTTTTAAGTTTATTTACGCCATTGGCAACAATTCTTAAAGCATCAATATCAAGACCCGAATCGGTTTCATCTAAAATGGCCAATTTAGGATTTAACATTGCCATTTGAAATATTTCATTCCGCTTTTTTTCACCACCTGAAAAACCTTCATTTACTGAACGATTGGTTAAGGTAGATTGCAACTCAACCAGTTCTTTTTTCTCTTTCACTTTAGCTAAAAATTCTTTAGCAGGAATCGGTTGCATTCCTTTGTACTCCCTTATAGAATTAATGGCGGTTTTAAGAAAGTTAATGTTGCTAACTCCAGGAATTTCCACTGGGTATTGAAAGGCCAAGAAAAGACCTTCAGCTGCTCTATCTTCAGGAGCTAATTCAAGTAATTCTTTACCTTCAAAAAGTACCGAACCATTGGTCACTTCATAATCTTCTTTACCTGCTAAAACTGACGCCAAGGTGCTTTTTCCAGATCCATTTGGCCCCATAATAGCATGAACCTCACCTCGTTTTATCTCTAGGTTAATCCCTTTAAGAATTTGTTTTTCTTCTATGGATGCTTCTAGGTTTTTTATTTGTAACAATGCTTTGTGTTTTTATTTGAATAAATAATGTGGCGTTAACCAACACTTCCTTCTAAACTTATTTCTAATAATTTTTGGGCTTCAACGGCAAACTCCATTGGTAGTTTGTTGAGCACCTCTTTGGCGTATCCGTTCACAATTAAATTGATTGCCTTTTCAGTTGCAATTCCTCTTTGGTTGCAATAAAATATTTGGTCTTCGCCAATTTTTGAAGTTGTTGCTTCGTGTTCTACTTGCGCTGAACTATTTTCTGTCTCTATGTATGGAAAAGTATGCGCTCCACATTGATCGCCCATTAGTAAAGAATCGCATTGAGAAAAGTTACGTGCATTGGTTGCTGATTTGTTGATCCTAACCAATCCTCGGTAACTGTTGTTGCTAAAACCAGCTGATACACCTTTTGATATGATTGTACTCTTGGTGTTTTTACCAATATGTATCATCTTGGTCCCTGTATCAGCTTGCTGATGGTTATTAGTTACTGCAACAGAGTAAAATTCACCAATTGAATGATTTCCTTTTAAAATACAACTTGGGTATTTCCAAGTAATAGCTGAACCAGTTTCTACTTGTGTCCAAGATATTTTTGAATGGTCACCTTCGCAAATGCCGCGTTTTGTTACAAAATTGTAGATCCCACCTTTGCCATTTTTGTCGCCAGGATACCAGTTTTGAACTGTAGAATATTTTATTTCTGCTCCTTTAGCCGCTTTCAATTCTACAACTGCTGCATGCAATTGATTTTCATCACGCATTGGCGCAGTGCAGCCTTCAAGGTAACTTACATAGCTATCTTCATCAGCAATTACAAGTGTTCTTTCAAACTGACCTGTGTTTGATTCGTTGATTCTAAAATAAGTTGAAAGTTCCATTGGGCAACGAACCCCTTTTGGGATGTAGCAAAAAGAACCATCAGTGAAAACTGCTGAGTTTAATGCTGCATAAAAATTGTCTTTAACCGGCACAACCGAAGCCAAATGCTCTTGAATTAATTCAGGGTAGTTTTTAACCGCCTCGCCCATTGAGCAGAAAATGATTCCTTTTTCTTTTAAGGTTTTTGTAAATGTTGTGGCCACTGAAACGCTATCCATAACAATATCAACAGCAACTCCTGAAAGGCGTTTTTGCTCTTCGATTGAAATACCTAACTTTTTAAAAGTATCCAATAATTCAGGATCAACCTCATCTAAACTTTCTAAGTTCTTTTTAGGTTTTGGTGCGGCATAATAATATAAATCTTGAAAATCAATTTTTGGATATTTAACGTGAGCCCAATTTGGCTCTTTCATCGTTTTCCAAATTTCGAATGATTTTAATCTAAAATCAAGAAGCCATTGCGGCTCTTCCTTTTTTGACGATATCAGTCTGATGATATCTTCATTTAAGCCTTTGGGTGCTTTATCTGACTCAATATTGGTAGTAAAACCGTATTTATACTCAGTTTTAGTAACCTTTTCAAGCAATTCTTTTTCTGTGGTAGCCATCTTATTTAAAATTAAATGGAGAAACTTTCACCACAACCACAAGTTCGTGAAGCGTTTGGATTTTTAAAAGTAAAGCCATTACCATTCAATCCTCCAGAAAAATCAAGCTCAGTTCCTACTAGGTATAGAAAACTTTTTTTGTCGACCACGACTTTTACACCTTGGTCTTCAAAAATTTTGTCTTGTTCAGTAAGGTTGCTATCAAAGTCCATATCGTAAGATAGACCTGAGCATCCGCCGCCTTTTACCCCTACTCTTATAAACTTATCCGTACTTACTTCGCCATTTTGCATAAGTCTAAGTACTTCATCTTTTGCCGATTTAGAAACAGTTATCATAGTTGTAGAACAGTTAATGTTGTTGGATGTTTATTGTAGGTGCAAATTTATTTAGAATAGTTCTAAATAACAACTTATTAACAACAATAAATACCTTTTGGTAGGTATTCTATGCAGATGCTTAAGCAAAACCCGCGCTATGTCAACCTCAATTCGCAATTTAATACTTAAAATTATAATCCTCGTTTTCTGTTGAAAAGTCCAATTCATTGAATTCCGGATTAATGATTAATTCCGATATTTCATAAATCGCAAATACACCTTTCTCATCTGAAATTTTGATATATAAAGGTAAAAGTGACGTTTTTTCGATGTAAAATATTACTTGTTTAGCGTAATGGTTTGGAATTAGAATGTCATCACCTGTTTCAACATCTTCATAACTGTCAACGTCATCATTTTTGAATAATACTTGAGTATCGCAAATGCGTTTGCTTTGAGCTATGCTGGTTAACGTTTCTCCGTTTTTCACCTTATAACGGATCCACTCAAATTCAGTCCAATTCGTTGTAATATGATAGCACTTTTTGTTGTTGTACAAAACATCATCTTGCATTGATACATATTGGTCTAAGTTATCGTGTCCCAGTTTTTTAAACTCGTTAACCATTACCTTAGAAATGAAAGTATAAATATTTTCCTCAACCGTATAATGGTGTCCTTTTCTTAGGATCCAAGAATTTGGTTTGGTTTTGATATTGAAAAAGGGGAATTTGTTTGGAGAAACCAATACTTCGTTGTTGTTTTTATCTTTTGCATACAGTAACTCTGGCCCTCTTGTCCCATCACCTAAAATTCCCTTCAAATAGCTTCTGTAAGGGTTCATTTCAGTTTTTGTTAACGACTTAGATTGCAGTAATTCACCTTCAATACGCTCATTTGAAACCATTTCGAATTGAAGCGATGTCAACCTTTGAATTTCTTCAACTGATTTTAGAAGTATTTGACCGCCATCCTGCCCAAAAGCAAAAACTTGGGTTAAGAGTAATAAGAAAGTGGTGAGTAGGTTTACCTTTGACAAACAGAAAATTTTAGCTATCTCCAAATGAACGAAAAAAATCAATCTGAATTTTGAAATCAATAGGTATAATTCCTGCTCGGTTTGATTCAACCCGTTTTCCAGGGAAGCCATTGGTTAATATTGGGGGTAAATGCATGATTCAACGGGTTTACGAACAAGCTACCAAGTCAAATCTAACGGAAGTAATTGTTGCCACTGACGACCAACGCATTGCCGATGTTGTTGTAGGTTTTGGTGGTCGATTTTGCATGACAGATTCTGAATTACAAAGCGGCACGGACCGTTGTGCTGAAACCTTGGATAAAATAGAAACAAACGCCGACATTGTAATTAACATTCAAGGTGATGAACCCTTTATAGATCCATCAACTATAAATATGTTGATTGATTCATTTTCCAACCCTAACGCAGAAATTGCAACACTTTATACACATTTTGCAAAATTTGAAGATGTAGAATCGGCAAACAGAGTAAAAATGGTTATTGACAAAAACGACAGTGTCCTTTATTTTTCAAGGAGCGTTATTCCTCATCAAAACCCTCAAGCAGATGTGTCCGTTTACAAAAAACATATCGGGCTTTATGGTTACAAAACATCTGTTTTAAAACAAATTAAAAAGCTGAAGATAAGCAGTTTAGAAAAACTAGAAAAACTTGAACAGTTGAAGTGGCTGCAAAATGGATTTTCGATTTACGCTTATAGTTGCAATGATGTTGGAATTGCTATTGATACACCTGAGGACATTGTAAAAGCAGAGATTTTCCTAAAACAGAATAGCTAATCAAACTGCAATAGTTACTTTCGCTTTATATGCAAATTACTGGGCTCATATGGGATTTATTAATGGAACACAATTGTGTTATCATTCCTGAATTTGGAGCTTTTGTTGGTAATTATAAGCCTGCGGAAATCAACAAGTTAAAACAGCGCATTTATCCGCCATCGAAGCAAATTGGTTTTAATAAAAACCTTATCAATAACGATGGGCTATTGATTAACAGCTATGCGGTTAAAACAAATATCAGTTTTAGTGAAGCAGAAATTCTTGTATCCAAACAAATTCAAGTCATTACTTCCAATTTAAACCAAAATAAAGTAGTTGAGTTCTATAGGGTTGGGAACCTTTTTAAAGATACATTGAATGTTCTTCGCTTTGAACCGACTAAAGATTTTAACCTTCTTAAAGAGTCGTTTGGATTAGAATCTGTTTATGCTATTCCGGTTGATAAAACTAAAGTCATAAAAATTGAACCAATATTAAGCCCAGCAGTTTCAATTGTGCCAGAACCTATATTAAAGGAGGTTGAGAGAAAACCAAACCAATGGAAGAAAATTGCAGCAGCAGCGATAATGCTTCCTTTTATATTTTACGCCTTATATTTATCTACTCAAACAAACTTAGTTAAAGGTGGTAAGTTTCATTATTCAGAATTAAATCCTTTCGGAAGTAAAATTTGTGAAGTTTATGCTCCGCGCAAAAGTTCTGTTCCATTGATTGACTCAGAGAATAATAAATTAACCCTTGTAGATGAATCAAAAGAATACATCTCCTTTGATTTAGGAAACGAAAGTGAATCAGAGCTTGGCTTAAAAACCAAATGGGTAAGGATAAAACCTAAATACAACATTGCTGCAGCGGCAACCACCAAAGTTAAATCCTCCGGACTACCAGCTAAAGGTTACCATATAGTAGTTGGCTGTTTTAGTATAAAAGCAAACGCTGAAAACCTGGTTTTGAATTTAGAAAAACAAGGATTCAACGCTTCAATAATCGATTATTGGAACGGGCTATTTAGAGTAAGTAAAAGCGTTTATTCTGGCAAGCAAGAAGCAATTAATGAGCTTAACGCGGTTCGTGATAACCAAAACCCTGGAGCTTGGATTGTTAGGAAGTAAAGGCCTTTACAGCCTATAATAACAAATTCATCTCATCAACTTTAAGACACAAAAAAAGGGTGATTTTCACCCCTTTTTTTAACCTTTAATATATTGACAGAAGCCTATAAATAATGCTTCAAAAAGTTTGAGTTTGCTTTTTTACGTAAGCTTCTCAATGCTTTTTCTCTTATTTGTCTAATTCTTTCTCTCGTTAAACCTAAGCTATTTGCTATTTCTTCAAGCGTCATTGGCGTTTCACCATTTAAACCAAAAGAAAGACGAACAACATCTGCTTCTCTTTGTTTCAACGAAACCAAAACACGCTCAATGTCTTTACATAAAGACTCACGCATCATTTGATCAGCAGGGTTTTTAGAGTTGCTGTTTGAAAGTACATTTAACAAGCTGTTTTCTTCCCCTTCAATTAACGGTGCATCAACTGATACTTGTTTTTGAGCATAAGTCACCAAATCACCAACACTATCAGCATTTGTTTCCAATAGCTCGCTTATTTCTTCGTTCGAAGGAGCTCTTTCGTACTGCTGTTCTAACTTAGCAAATGCATTAGAAACTTTTTGAATTGCAGAAACCTTGTTTAAAGGCAACCTAACAACTCTTGAGTTTTCAGCAATTGCTTGCATAATGCTTTGACGTATCCACCATACCGCGTATGAAATAAACTTGAACCCTTTCGTTTCATCAAATCTTTTTGCAGCAGTAATTAACCCAATGTTTCCTTCTGCGATCAAATCTTCAAGCGTTAAGCCATGTCCTTGATATTGTTTAGCAACACTAATAACAAACCTTAAGTTGGCGTTTACCAATTTGTTTAGCGCAAATTGATCACCTTGTTTAATCCTTTTTGCTAATTCTACTTCGACCTCAGCGGTAATCATTAGCTCTTTCGAAACGTCGCTTAAATACTTGTCAATTGATTTACTGTCGCGGTTAGTTAGCTGCTTTGAAATTTTGAGTTGTCTCATACGGTTTCTAGTTCAATTATTAATGTTTATTAAAAATACTACTCCTTTCAGCGGGCGGGCAAAAGTAGCTTTATTATCTGTTCATTTTATTTTCAATTTCTTCTACTTCAATCGGAATGTTATACATCAAATTAACAGCGCCATCATTGGTTATTAAGTAGTCGTTTTCAAGTCTTATTCCCAGTTTTTCTTCTTGAATATAAATTCCTGGTTCAATGGTAAATACTGAGTTTTCTGGTATTGGTTTCACCCAAGTCCCTACATCATGAACATCCAATCCCATATAGTGAGAGGTTCCATGCATGAAATACTTTTTATATGCAGGCCAATTTGGGTCTTCATTCTTAATATCAGTCTTATCTAATAGATTAAGACCTAACAATTCATTCTCCATTATTTTGCCAACTTCAACTTGGTATTCTGTCACCAAAACACCAGGCTTTAACATTTGAGCACATTCATTATGTACTCGCAGCACAGCATTATAAACATCGCGTTGACGCGAAGTAAACTTTCCATTTACAGGAACACATCTTGTTAAATCGGACGCATAATTGGCATACTCAGCGCCAAAATCCATTAATATTACATCACCATCATTACATTGTGCGTTATTATCAATGTAATGCAAAACACAAGCGTTAAGGCCTGAGCCAATGATGGGCTCGTAAGCAAAGCCTCTTGATCTGTTTCTTACAAATTCATGAATAATTTCTGCTTCAATTTCATATTCCCAAACACCTGGCTTCACAAAACCTAAAACTCTATCCATCCCCTTTCGGGTAATATCACATGCTTGTCGAATTAAATCTACTTCTATTGGATGTTTTTCTGCTCTAATTAGGTGCATGATCTTCGATGCACGTTCATAGTTGTGAAGCGGAAACCTTTCCTTACAATCTTTTGTAAATCGATCGGTTCTTGTTTCTAATTTTATAGATGCTCTTAAATGCTCATTTGAATTTAGGTAAATGTTTTCGGCCTCAATAATTAAAGGAAACAAAACCTTTTTCATCTGGCTCAGCCAATAAACAGTTCTAATGCCTGAGGTTGCTGTGGCTTGTTTTTTGTTAAGTTTTGCGCCTTCCCAAATAGCTATAAGGTCACTTGTTTCTTTTAGAAATAGAATTTCTTTGTGGTCTGCATTAAAACTATCAGGGGACAAAACCAATACACTTTCTTCTTGATCAACTCCTGACAAATGAAGAACATCATTGTTTTGCCTGAATGGCATTGCGCCATCTGCATTGGTCGGGTAAATATCGTTAGAGTGAAATATCGCTATTGAATTTGGCTTTAAATGTTTTCTGAATCTTGACCTGTTTTCTTCAAATAGTGTTTTGTCAATTTGATGATATTTCATTCCATTTTTTACTTTAGGATTGTAATGATAGCAATTATTATTTAATCAGGAAGGTGTAGTTTTAATAAACATTTGACTTGATTAGGTGTTTATTTAGATGATTATTAAAGCAACAAAGCAATATAGCCATTACATTTGTGCTCTATTTATAAGAATTAAAACCGCAGCATGAAATCTTCGATTGTAAAAAAGTATGTGATGGCCTTGTCTGGGCTGTTTTTAATGTTGTTTCTATTTCAACATTTTTGTATCAACGCAACCTCATTGTTCAGTTCTGATTTGTTCAATAACATTTCACATTTTATGGGAACCAATCCTTTGGTTCAATTCGCGATTCAACCAATATTAATAATTGGTGTTGTGGTTCACTTTATAATGGGCTTTGTTTTAGAGCTCGACAATAAGAACGCAAGAAAAATTGGGTACGCTATGAACAATGGAGCGGCTAACTCAACTTGGGCGTCACGAAACATGATTTGGAGCGGGTTGGTTATTCTAGCTTTTATCGCTCTCCATTTTGTAGACTTTTGGTTTCCTGAAATCAACACAAAATTTATTCAAGGTGATTGGAGTGGCGCTATTGAAGGGGTTGAGGGATACAGGTATTTTACTGAGTTGCAACACAAATTTGCAAACCCACTAAGAGTTGGAGCTTATATTGTTGCTTTTGCCTTGTTAATTATGCATCTGTTACATGGTTTCAGCTCAGCTTTTCAATCGCTAGGAGCAAACAACAAATATACTAGAGCCATAAAGGGGTTTGGAAAAGTTTATGCCATTGGTGTACCTGTTGGGTTCATCGTTATTGCTCTATTTCATTATTTTAATCATTAAAATTTAGGTATGTCTACAATAAGTTCAAAAGTACCTCATGGCCCTTTAGCCGATAAATGGTCAAAATATAAAGAGCACATTGATTTGGTAAACCCAGCTAACAAAAGAAACATTGATATTATCGTTGTTGGAACTGGATTAGCAGGTGGGTCAGCTGCAGCAACACTTGCAGAATTAGGATATAACGTAAAATCCTTTTGTTATCAAGATTCACCTCGTAGAGCACACTCAATTGCGGCACAAGGTGGTATTAATGCTTCAAAAAACTATCAAGGAGATGGTGATTCAAATTACCGTTTGTTCTACGATACCGTAAAGGGTGGTGATTACCGGTCGCGCGAAGCCAACGTTCATAGATTGGCTGAAGTGTCAGGAAACATTATTGACCAATGCGTTGCTCAAGGTGTTCCTTTTGCAAGAGATTACGGAGGGTTGTTAGACAATAGGTCGTTTGGCGGTGTTCTTGTTTCGAGAACTTTTTATGCTAAAGGTCAAACAGGTCAACAGCTTTTACTTGGTGCCTATTCAGCCATGAACCGACAAATTGCTCGTGGAAAAATCACCATGCACAACCGCCACGAAATGCTCGATGTGGTTAAAGTTGAAGGTAAAGCGAGAGGTATTATTGCTCGTAACTTAATTACAGGCGAAATTGAAAGGCACTCTGCTCATGCAGTAGTTATTGCAAGTGGTGGTTACGGAAACGTTTATTTCTTATCTACCAATGCAATGGGGTCTAACACCACGGCCGCTTGGAAAATACACAAAAAAGGAGCTTATTTCGCTAATCCTTGTTACACACAAATTCACCCTACCTGTATTCCTCGAAGTGGTGATTATCAGTCTAAATTAACTTTAATGTCAGAGTCGTTGAGAAATGATGGTAGAATCTGGGTTCCAAAGAATTTAGATGATGTAAAAGCGATTAGAGAGGGAAGGAAAAAGCCTCTGGATTTAACAGAAGATCAAAGAGATTATTATTTAGAAAGAAGGTATCCTGCATTTGGTAACCTCGTGCCGCGAGACGTTGCATCTAGAGCGGCAAAAGAACGCTGTGATGCTGGCTATGGGGTAAATGCAACTGGTGAAGCAGTATATTTAGATTTTGCCACATCTTTTGAGCGTTATGGAAAAGAGCAAGCAAAGATTCATAATATTTCAAACCCTTCCGAAGCAAAAATAATGGAATTAGGGCAAGAAATTGTAAAGGCTAAATATGGAAATTTATTTCAGATGTACGAGAAAATTGTAGACGAGAATCCGTATAAAACGCCAATGATGATTTATCCTGCTGTTCATTATACAATGGGGGGGGTTTGGGTAGATTATAATTTGATGACAACAATTCCTGGTTGTTATGCAATTGGAGAGGCAAACTTTTCTGATCACGGAGCAAATAGATTAGGAGCATCTGCATTAATGCAAGGCTTAGCAGATGGTTATTTTGTGTTGCCATATACTATTGGAGACTACTTAGCAGATGATATTAGAACTGGAAAAATTTCAACTGATGGTCCAGAATTTGAAGCTGCAGAAAAAGATGTAACAAACAGAATTGAACTCTTTATTAATAATGAAGGAACCCATTCTGTAGATTATTACCACAAGAAATTAGGTAAAATTATGTGGGACAAGTGTGGAATGTCCAGAAACGCTGAAGGTTTAAAAACAGCGATTATAGAAATTACTGCACTTAGAGAAGATTTCTGGCAAAATGTAAATGTACCAGGAACAGCTACAGAATATAATGAGCAATTAGCAAAAGCAGGTAGAGTGGCAGATTTCCTTGAATTAGGAGAGTTGTTTGCAAAAGATGCTTTAGTAAGAGAAGAGTCTGCTGGAGGTCATTTCCGTGAAGAATATCAAACTGAAGATGGTGAAGCAAAACGTGACGATAAAAACTTTGCTTATGTAGCCGCGTGGGAATATAGAGGGAAACCTAGTGAGGCGGTTCTTCACAAAGAAGAGCTTGTATTTGAAGATATTGAATTGAAAACGAGGTCATATAAATAATTATAAACCATGAATTTAACATTAAAAATCTGGAGACAAAAAGGACCACAAGATAAAGGTGGAATTGTTGATTATAAAGTTTCTGATATTTCAGAACACATGTCGTTTCTTGAAATGATGGACGTTCTTAATGAGCAGTTAGTTAACAAAGGTGAAGAGCCTGTTGCTTTCGATCACGATTGTCGTGAAGGTATTTGTGGAATGTGCTCAATGTACATCAATGGAGAAGCTCATGGGCCTAATCGGGGTATTACTACCTGCCAATTGCATATGCGCACTTTTAAGAATGGAGACACTATTTACATTGAGCCTTTCAGGGCAAATGCTTTTCCAGTTATTAAAGACTTAGTTGTTGACCGGAGCTCTTTTGATAGAATACAACAAGCTGGTGGTTATATTTCAGTAAACACTTCTGGAAACACGCAAGATGCTAACTCATTACCTATTTCTAAAGAAAACGCTGATTTAGCAATGGATGCTGCAGCTTGTATTGGATGTGGAGCCTGTGTTGCAACCTGTAAAAATGCTTCGGCAATGTTATTTGTATCTGCCAAGGTTTCTCAATTTTCTTTATTGCCACAAGGTCAAGTTGAAGCTACTGATCGTGTAATGGGTATGGTTAAACAAATGGACGAAGAAGGTTTTGGTAATTGTACCAACACTGGAGCTTGTGAAGTTGAATGTCCTAAAGGAATTTCATTAGACAACATTGCTCGTATGAATAGAGAGTATTTTAGTGCTAGCGCAAAAGGATAAATAAAAAATTATTAATTGAGCCCTCCAAGAGTTTAACTCTTTTGGAGGGTTTTTTATGATCTATTCTTTAACAATACTGAAGAAGTTAACGTTTATAGATTCGCAAACAAGTTCAAATCGGCTTATTCAAATTTAAACTACCATTTAACAAAAGCGCTACCCCAAGTAAACCCGCTACCAAAAGCAGCAAAGCAAACCATATCCCCAGGTTTCACTTTTCCTTTTTTATTGGCCTCGCTTAAAGCGATAGGAATAGAAGCCGATGTTGTATTGCCGTATTTCTCAATGTTGTTGTAAACCTGGTTATCAGTAAGGTTCAGTTTTTTCTGAATGAATTCTGAAATCCTTAAGTTGGCTTGATGGGGAATAAACAAATCCAAGTTTTCAGGTTTTAGGTTGTTGACAATCAAACCTTCATTAATGGCTTGCGAAAAACGAAGAACAGCATGTTTAAAAACCAATGGCCCATTCATGAACGGCAGATTATCATCTTTCTCTTCAACGGTTCCTTTGCCTTGCAAATATTTTAGGGTTAACTCTTCAGCAAAAGCTCCTTCCGAATACAAATGGGTGGAAAGAATACCTTTATCTTCAATGGTTGCGCTAATAACAACAGCACCTGCTCCATCTCCAAAAAGCACTGAAATATTACGTCCTCTTGTTGTTAAATCAAGCATTGCTGATTGTTGCTCGCTACATACAAAAAGGATGTTTTTATACATTCCAGAGTTAATGTATGCTTTGGCTACCGATAGCCCATAAACAAACCCCGAACATTGCTGCCTGATATCTAAGGCTGGAATTTCTTTTAATTCTAAATCACGTTGGAGCAATACACCGCAGCCTGGAAAAAAATAATCAGGGTTTAGTGTAGAAAAAATTATTAAATCAATGTCGTGTTTGTCAATTTTAGCGTTCTGTAACGCCATTAAAGCAGCCTTGTAGCCCATTCTCGAAGATGACTCTTCAATAGCGTCACCAAACCTTCTTTCCTTTATACCAGAGCGCTCTTTAATCCACTCATCAGAGGTTTCCATTACTTTTTCTAGATCCTTGTTTGTAACAACGTTGTCCGGAACATGATGTCCTACACCAATGATAGCTGCATTCATAATAAAGTTTCTTGATAAGTCGTAAAAATACTAAAACGCTTAGTATGCTCTTTCGTCGCGGCCTTCAACGTAAAACACGAAAGCTTTATTCACCACTTTGTTTCCTCCAGGAGTTGGGTAGTTACCTGTAAAATACCAATCTCCAAGGTTGTGAGGACATGCTTCGTGCAAAGCTTCAATGTTTTGATAGATAACTTCTACCTCAGCATTTATAGAATCATGCTTTAACAACTGGCCGATTTTAGCTGAAATTTGCTCAGGCGTGAACGGAGCGTAAATTTCTTTAACGTAGTTTACCTGCTCTTCTTTAGGGAAATCCCATTGGGCTTTACACTTGTCGTAAACATCAGATATAACCTGCTCTTGTTTCGTTTCTTTAAGCAACGCTATGGCTGCCTTAAAGGCGACAAAGTCACCTATTTTCGCCATATCTATTCCGTAACAATCTGGATAGCGAATTTGTGGTGCTGATGATACAATTACAATTTTCTTAGGTTCAAGTCTGTCTAAAATTCTAAGAATGCTCTCACGTAAAGTTGTACCTCTAACTATAGAATCATCAATTATCACAAGATTATCCTTGTTCGGAACAACGGCTCCATAAGTGATGTCATATACGTGAGCAACAAAATCATTTCTTCCTGAGTCTTGAGTAATGAAGGTTCTCAGTTTTGCGTCTTTAATTGCAACCTTTTCAATGCGTGCTCTTGTTCCCAATATTTTAGCCAACTGGGCATCAGTAGCCTTGCCTCCTAGAGCTTGAATCTTCATCAAATTCTGAGCTTGCAGTTGATCTTCAACACCTTCAACCATTCCATAAAACGCCGATTCAGCTGTATTCGGAATAAAAGAAAAAACAGAGTTTTCTATGTCGTTGCCAATAGCTTTCATTATGGTTGGAACAATTGTTCTTCCAAGGCTCTTACGTTCTTTGTAAATGTCCTTATCGCTTCCGCGAGAAAAATAAATTCGTTCAAACGAACATGCTTTTCGTTCCAATGGCTCGCGAACCATCTGTTCAGAAACTTCACCGTTTTTCTTAATGATTAAAGCGTGACCAGGCGATAGTTCTTTTACTTGTTCTGCTTTAAGATTAAATGCTGTTTGAATTACAGGTCTTTCTGAGGTAACAACGGCAATTTCATCATCCTTGTAATAATACGCCGGCCTTATTCCATTCGGATCACGTAAGACAAATGCATCACCATGCCCAAAAAGACCTCCCATTACGTATCCCCCATCCCATGATTCAGCAGATTTTGCAAGGATTTTCTGAACATTAATTTGTTCAACTATTTTCTGGGTAATTTCAATATTGTTGTATCCTAATGCTTTGTATTTACTAAACAATTCTTCGTTTTCTACATCAGTAAAGTGTCCTATTTTTTCAAGAACTGTAACAGTATCAGCTAATTCTTTTGGGTGCTGACCAAGCTCAACCAAGAGCTTAAACAACTCATCAACATTGGTTAAGTTAAAGTTGCCAGCAACCACTAAGTTTCTTGTTTTCCAGTTGTTTTGTCGTAAAAATGGATGGCATTGTTCTATGCTATTACCTCCGAAGGTTCCATAACGTAAATGGCCCATAAATAACTCACCCGTAAAAGGCAAATTGTGTTTTAACCATTCAACATCTTTTAATTTTTCGGGTTGCTCCTTTTTAACTTCTGCAAAGCAGCTATTCACACTTTCAAAAACATCTTGAATTGGCTTGTTTGAATTTGATCGCTTGCGCGATATGTACCTGCTCCCTGGAGGTACATCCAACTTAATATTTGCTAACCCCGCCCCATCTTGTCCTCTGTTGTGTTGCTTCTCCATAAGGAGATACATTTTATTTAGGCCGTAAAAAGGCGTCTTGTATTTATCCAGATAATATTGGAGTGGTTTGAGTAATCTGATAAGCGCTATTCCACACTCATGTTTTATTGCATCGCTCATGAAATTTTTCCCTCAAAAAAGAGATACAAAGTTATTGTATTTCTTCTAAACAAAGCGCTTGTCAACCTCCATTACATTGTTACACTTTTTACAAGTTCTTAGCTCTTCAGAACTATAAAATTTCTTAAAAACCGGCAGAAAATCTTTCTCTATGTTCGACAATGGAAAATAGCTTTCATAAAGTTTGTTGTTGCAATTATCACAGAACCACAAAAGACCATCGGTATGTTGTTTTTTCCTTTTAATTTCGACCACCAAGCCAACAGAATTTGCTGGCCTTACTGGATTATGAGGGATGTTTGATGGTAACAAAAACATCTCTCCTTCTTTTATAGGAACTTCAACTGCTTTTCCATCAAGCTGAACAGTTACCAAAATATCCCCTTCAAGTTGAAAAAACAATTCTTCGGTATCATTAAAGTGGTAATCTTTTCGAGCATTCGGGCCCCCAACAACCATTACAATGTAATCGCCTGAATCAACATAAAGGTTTTTGTTTCCAACCGGTGGCTTCAAAAGGTTTCTGTTATTATCAATCCATTTTTTAAGGTTAAAAGGTTTTGCTATTTCCATGAGCTCAAATGTTAATTTGCGATAAAGATAAAAAGTTACTTTTACCGAAAACCAAAACTTTATGGATTTAAGATTAGATGGAAAAACAGCCGTTGTTTGCGGCAGCACACAAGGCATCGGATTAGCTACCGCTAAAGAGATGGCGTTAAATGGAGCTACTCTAATTTTAGTTGCTCGAAACGAGTCAAGGTTGGTATCGGCTGTAGCCGATTTAAATACAAATAACAATCAAAAACACGCCTATATCGTTGCCGACTTTAGCGACCCAAGCAACCTTGAAGATGCGTTAAAGAACAACGCTGATAAATTAAACAACATCAACATTTTGGTAAATAATACTGGTGGCCCTCCGGGTGGTTTGGCGCAAAATGCGGAGGTGCAAGAATTTAGAAACGCTTTTAATCAACATCTTATTTGTAACCACATTTTGGTGCAATCTGTACTAATTGGAATGAAAAAATCTGGTTACGGCAGAATAATTAATGTAATATCAACTTCAGTAAAAATACCTCTGGCCAATTTGGGGGTTTCAAATACCATTAGAGGAGCTGTAGCAAATTGGAGTAAAACATTAGCCAATGAACTTGGTCAATTTAACATCACCGTAAACAACGTTTTACCTGGTGCAACCGACACGGAGCGTTTGGCTTCAATAGCACAAAATAAAGCGGCTAAAACTGGTCAATCGGAAGCAGAAGTAATTAACTCAATGGCCTCTATAGTGCCGATGAAAAGAGTTGGTAAACCTGAAGAGGTTGCTAATGCTATAGGCTTTTTAGCCTCTCCTGCTGCCAGTTACATTAACGGATCGAACCTTCCGGTAGATGGTGGAAGAACAGGAAGTTTATAAAATTTTAAACCCTAAGTTTATCGTAAACAGATTGTTTTTCAGCTTTGATGAAGCATCGATATAGCTGAGCCCGAAGTTATAACGAACATCAACAGCAAGTTTCCATACATCCACACCCAAGCCTGCTTGTAAACTCCATAAGGCGTCTTCTTGAAGTTGAACTAAATTAGTTGCTGGAACATCTGTTAAGCCTTCGTTTTTAGAAATGGACACCTTTTCATTCATAATAATGGATGCTACAGGACCAGCTAGAGCTCTAAGTTTTACGATTGGTATGTCTAATAATTGATACCCCACCATCATTGGCACATCTAAAGTAGTTATCGCTAATTCCTGGGTTGCATTTACATCATTAATGCCAGGCACTAAACCGGTAGGGGTATAGGCGAATTCCAATTCACCTCTCTTTAATCCAATTACAGCTTCAGGCTGAATAATGATTTTTCCTAAAGTTAACCTCAAAAACAATCCTCCCTGCATTCCTACTTTGGCGCTTTCTTTGTATGTAATGACACTAGCTGAAAGAGAGTTTTGATTAACACCCATTTGTGGGCCAAAGGTTACAGGTGATATTTGAGATTTTCCAATTATCGAAATAAATAATATGCTAATGGATAATAAGAAAGCTTTCATATTCTAGAATTTTAAGAGCCAAATCTAATTTAAATACAACGAAAATTTAAAGATTTAAGACCATTTAATATCTTTGTCTGGATATTTTAAAATCCACGACCATGTATAAAAAAATGCTTTTCCTTGTTTTAGCCTCACTTTTTACTGTTTCAATTTTAACAGCACAAAAAAACGTGATTAAAATAAAACCAATTGCTCCTGCAGTGGGCGCACTTCTTAACTCACCGATTAACCTGCCTTTAACGTATGAACGTGTTTTAATTCCAAGGCTAACCGGTTCAATAAACTTTAGCTATACGTTAAAGTCAGATTTAGATGTTCCAAATTTAACATTTGGAGATTTTGGTGTACCTACCATTAATAGTGGCGTTGTTTTTGGCCCAGAAATACGTTTCTATCCAATAATAACTAAAGATACACCAAGAGGCTTGTACCTTTCTGCTTTTTATAAACGAAGAAGTATGAGTATTGAAGGTGGTTTCAAGTATCGTACTGAATTTGATGTTCCTGTTGGTCAATCCTTATTAACGGTTCCATATGCCGTAGATTTAGACTACGAAGGCAAATGGAAATCAAATGGATTTGGTATAGCTATAGGTTCGCAGTGGATTGTTGCAAAATTTATTACCATTGATATACAGTGGTTTGGAATTGGATGGGGAGGCTATACCATTAATGCTGATGTAGATGGTAAGTTGGTTGATCTTGATTTAATAAAAGAAAATATTGCAACTGAGGCTGCAGCATACCTTCCTGTCGGAACCGCTGTACCAACTAGCTCATTTACACCAACATGGAGTGGTGTATCAGAAAAATTAAAGAACCAAAACATTGATTTACCAGAGTCATTACAATTTCTTGTGCCTAATATCGAGGCCGAAAAAACAGGTGAAGGTTCAAATGTTGTGGTTTCTTCATCTATGCCAAGCATCAGTGCCTTTAGCTTTAGTATTGGAATTGCTTTTTAGTTACAACTAACAAAACTTTACATAAAAAAAGGGGAACAAAATGGCTCCCCTTTTTTTATGACTTGATGAGTAGCTTAAACCCTTTGCCATGCACATTGATTATTTCAATGTTATCATCGTCACGCAAGTATTTTCGTAATTTGGTTATGTACACATCCATACTTCTTGAGTTAAAGTATGAATCATCGCCCCAAACTTTTTTAAGCGCATAAGTTCTATCTAAAACATTGTTCATGTTTTGGCAGAGCAGAAAGAGCAAATCGTTTTCTTTTGAAGTAAGCTTCTTCTCAGAGATATTGCTTTTTAAAATTTGTGTTTGTTTGTTAAAAGCGAAAGACCCCATTTTATATTCCTCTTTCTGCGATTCGGCATGTTGACCTTCAGTTCTTCTTAAGATAGCGTTTAACCTCAACATCAACTCTTCCATACTAAATGGCTTTTTGATGTAATCATCGGCTCCTATATTAAAGCCCTTAACGGTGTCTTCTTTCAATGACTTAGCCGTAAGAAAAACAATTGGTACTTCTTGGTTTATTCTTCTAATCTCTTTTGCAAGAGTAAACCCATCTTTAATAGGCATCATAACATCTAAAACGCAAATTCTGTATTGGTTTTTAGTGAAGGCTTCGTACCCTTCTTCTCCGTTTTTACATAAGGTGGTATCAAAACCTTTCGCCTCGAGGTATTCGCTCAAAATTGTTCCTAAATTCGGGTCGTCTTCAACCAATAATAATTTTACTTTTTCCATCTTACTCTGATTTTTGCTTTTCCATCAATTGAATAATAAAGGTACTTCCTTTTCCGATTGCACTTTGCACCTGAATTTTACCTCCGTGTTTTTCAATAATTGTTTTTACATAGTTTAATCCCAACCCAAAACCTTTTACGTCATGTCGGTTTCCTGTTGGAACACGGTATAATTTATCGAAAATTTTCTTTTGATTCTCTTTGTTAATACCAATGCCATTGTCTATAATTTTAATCTCTATATGATGGTTAATTAATCTGGTGGTTACTTTAATTTTCGGTTCTAGCCTGCTGTATTTGTTTGCATTATCAAGTAAGTTGAAAAGAACATTTGTAATATGCACTTGATCACCATAAAACACAGGTATTGCTGTGTCGATGTTTACTGAAACGCTTCCGCCTTTTTCCGTTACTTGGAATTCGATTTTACGTGTTACCTCAGCCACAATTGCGTTTAAATCAAGCGGTTGGTGTTTCAACTTAAAAATCTCGCTACCCCAAACCGCCGATTGCAATACATTCTCAACTTGAGAGCCCAATCTTGAGTTTTCCTCTTTAATCAACCCAATATATCTACTAAATAATTTTTCTGATTTTGATATATTGGGATCAGATAACGCTTCACACGCCAACGAAATAGTAGAAATTGGTGTTTTTAATTCGTGCGTCATGTTATTAATAAAATCATTTCTGATTTCCGATAGCTTTTTCTGTCGAACGATTATTGTAATAGCATAATAGAAGATTAAGGTGAGCGCTAAAACCAAAATGGCTGATAGGGTCAATAAACCACCAACGGATTTCAAAATTGCTCCTGTTTGATTAGGAAAGTGAACATTCAAATAATTTACTTCTTGAATGATATCATCTGGAAAGAGTCTTGCAGAGTACTCTGTTTGAAAAAACTCATATTCGCCATTTGGGTTGTTGGTTAGCACCAATTCAGCATTCGAATTAAAAACTCCAAACTCAAAGACAGTTGAAATTCCCTTTCGTTCTAATGTTTGGGTGAGCATTTCTTGAACTTGTTTTGAATCAATACGGTCTACAATTTTCTCGTTTAGGTTGACCTCCATCAAACTCTTTACAATATCACTTACAAGAATTGTTTTATTAAACAGTCGGTTTTTCATAATGGTATCTAGATCTATTTTTAAATCAGATATTATATATGATTTCTCACCTTGTCTTTTTTCAAATTTCAGGTCAATCCCTGTGTTGTCTCCTTTTAATAGTTCCTCAATATCGATAGAAATATGCTCTTCTTTTTGCATATCATCGCTCTTTTCAACATAATCGATAACTATTTTTTCGCCAATCCTTTCAACTTGCTTGGTAATACTTATTTCTTCTTCAACACTTGATAAATCTTTAATGTTAACCGAGTCAGTATCAAAAAACAGCATTCGGCCTTGACGGTGTGACCTAATTTTACGAAGAGCTTCATCTTTTTCTAGAACACTAACAACGTCGTGTAATCCATCATAAACGTCTCTTGAAAAAGCATCTTTGGTAAGCTGTACGGCATTATTTACCCAGTAAAATTGAATTGAAATTAATCCAACCAAAACCATTGCCATCGCTACAATAAGTAATTTAATAAAATTATTTTTCAACTGCTGTAACTTTTAGTTTTGGTTGTTAGTCTTATAACAAATGTAAATTTTGAATATAACGCCTTACCTACTTTAACACTATTTAACAGGCGTTACCGTCAATTTAACAACCTTAAAACACAATATAAATACTTTTACAAAACATGAAACTAAGATCTACACTTTTCTTTATCTGCTTTACTTTGATTAACATTAGCTGTATTGCTCAAGTCAAAAAAGAAGAAGACAATACTTTAATAATTGAAACCAATAAAAATAGTGTTTCAAAAACGGTAACCTTTGATTTTGATGATCTAGAAAAAGGATTAGAAAACTTAGGGAAAGCATTGGAAAAAATAGGCAAAAAAATAGAAGCCAATATTGAGTCTACCGATATCGAAATAATTGTAATTGAAGAGCGCAATAATGAAACTAAAATTACTGTTAAAAAAACCGATAAAGGCGGAAACGAAACAGAAACAGAATATTTCGGTGAAGAAGCCGAAAATTACATTGCTGAAAGAAAAAGCGAAAAAGATGACAAGGTAATTCTTGATTTTAACGGAAATTTAAAAATGGACGTGAACAAAGAAAATGAAGATGACAATGTTCATATTGAATTGGACATTGAAGATTTTTTAGAGGACATTGGCATAACAGTTAAAACCAATTCAAAAGAAAATAAAACGAAGAATAAAATTATAATAATAAGTAAATCTGATGCTGAAATAGAACATTAAACGTCGTTCTTACCTATCTATATTTCGGTTTCACTTTACACAGGAATCGGCGGTTTAAAAGGGGGTTTACACAGCCCCTTTTTTTTTAGTTTTGAGGTATGGAAAAAATTCTGAATTTAATTGGTGGCAAACTCTTAGAGCCACACAACAACAATTACATTGAAAACTATGAACCAGCCACTGGTGCTATCTATTCAATGATTCCTGATTCGGGCAAAGAGGATATTCAACAAGCCGTAGAAGCAGCAAAAAAAGCATTTCCCATTTGGAGTGAAATGTCAGCAAAGAAAAGGTCTAATATTCTATTGAAGTTGTCTTCATTAATTGAAAAAAACCTAAGTGAATTTGCTTTAGCTGAATCAAAAGACAACGGAAAGCCGCTTTGGCTAGCTACAACTGTGGATATTCCAAGAGCTGCAGAAAACTTCCATTTCTATGCTACTGCTATTTTACACCATGCTTCTGAGTCACACTCAATGGGAAAGTTGGCAATTAACTATACTTTAAAACATCCAATAGGAATTGTTGGTTGCATTTCGCCCTGGAATTTACCTCTTTATCTTTTTTCTTGGAAAATTGCTCCTGCCTTAGCTGCTGGTAACTGTGTTGTTGCAAAACCATCTGAGGTAACTCCAATGACTGCCTTTTTACTTTCTAAATTGTGCAAACAAGCAGGAATGCCAGATGGAGTATTGAATGTTGTACATGGATTAGGTGAGCGTGTAGGTGATGCAATTACTCGTCATCCTGAAATTAAAGCTATCTCTTTTACCGGAGGAACACAAACCGGTGCTGCTATAGCGAAAATTGCAGCACCAATGTTCAAAAAGTTATCGCTTGAATTAGGTGGTAAAAACCCCAATATCATTTTCGATGATTGTGACTTTGAAGATGCGTTAAACACAACTGTAAATTCATCTTTCAGAAACCAAGGACAAATTTGCTTGTGTGGGTCAC